>JBNGCP010000116.1:0-9662 GCA_049974845.1 Anaerolineae bacterium
TCCTGACCCGTGATGCGCATAAACGTTGTCGGTTCGGAGATGGTTGTCGTGACCTCAATACCGGTAGCACCCATGATCTCCGACACCGATCCGACGCTTCCGACTCGTGTGAGCCGTTCAGTCTCATCCTCATCACCGCCAACCGCTGGTCGCACGTACCAGGCCATCACAGCACCATGGACGCCATCATTAAGCACGCTGTTCTGCGCCGCGTACTGAAGCACTTCCGTCTCCACACGGGCATCGAGGTCACTCGGAGGATTGCACCGATGGCTAGCCATGACCCGCGCGCCGGCCAAGGCCGCCGCATCGGCGCCGTTCTGCGACTGGCGCCGCGCCTGGTACAGGCGCCCACCATCGATCGCCAGGCCCGTTATGGCGATCAGGCCCACCAGCGCAAAAGCCACAAAGACGATCACCTGTCCACGTTCGTTTTTCATCTCTATCTCCTCACTTCCCCTTGCCAAGCCCAGTGCCATCCGACGCGCGACTGATAGCGCAGAGATCACTGACCGGTAATGACAGACGTGACGGCCTCCCCGCGCAGCGTCACGGTCCCGTCGGGAAAGAACATCGTCGCCACCGGTGTGTAGAACTGAAAATCATAGCTGACCGTAACGGTGACCGGTGTGCCTGGCTGCGGCGGGTTCGCCGCAAAGACCGGGTCGCTCACATCGTCGGCCTGGAGGGTCACCAGCTGCGAGGTCGCGTCCTGCGCGCGGACGCGGATCTCAGCCAGATCGTCAGGGTGCACGGCTGCATAGGCTGCCCCCTCCGCCGCCGCGTCGTAGAGCGACACCGTCACGTAGTAGACGCGCCCGAAGTCCACCAGTCCCAGCAACACAAGCAACAGGACAGGCAGAACAAGGGCGAATTCGACGAGGCTTTGCCCGCGCGTCTGTTCGCTGTTTGTTCTCTCCATACACCGACCTCTCTTGAACTCAATACCACGCACTGCCAGAATGGATGATCTCAGGGCACACTCACCGTCCCGGTCTGAGCATCCATCGTTACCTCAACGAGCGCCTCACCCTGCCGTGCGGAGACGGTCCAGGTGGGCGCCCCATCCTGAGGTCGCAACACAAAGTGGACCACCGCATCGGGATGGGCCCGCAGCAGGTCGTCGCCTTCCGCCGCCAGAAAGGAGATCCAAGCCGCGTCCACGCCGTAGACCGGCGGAAAGTCCGGGAGCGTCGCCGGCACAATTGGAATCTCCCGCGGCTCGACCCACAGCACCGCCTCGTCGCGGACCGAGGCCGAGGCCAGCTGCCCGCGCGACGGTGCGTAGAAGGAGAATGACCAGGCCACCGGCGGCGTCCTCACCTGCTGCCATCCCGCCGATGCGACCCAGCTGCCCTCAGCGCGGATCAGCGCGGCATCCTCGCTCCACGCTTTGGCGCGTTCCTCGGCTAGCGTCGCCGCCTCGACCAGCAACGTCTCCGACGTCACCAGCGCCGACCGGGTCGGTGCCGCCTGTGGCGCGGCGCTCGCCGAACTCAGCAGCGGCACGAGCTGGAGAGACAAAAGGACCACGACACCCACCAGCGCCACGATCACGACGATCAGGCCCACCCGCACCAGTGCGTCTTTCTGCATGATTCTATCTCGGCTCACGGCGATCGCTTCACCAGCGGCAGGAAGACCAGACCCCCCTCCCATACCTCACCCCTGCGGTAGAGTACCTGGTAAGGAACGAAGCCGGTCTTCTCAAGCAGGTAATCTGTCCAGGTCACATGGACACGTCCACGGTCATCGAAACCAAGCGTAGGGAAGATCGATGACAAGGACCCACCGCTCTCGGAAACGATCATTGGCGTTCCCCATGTCTCGCCCCCATCGTGAGAACAGCGCAGATGTATGTCCTCCAATGTGTCCGGGTCACCGTCATAATAGCCGTGCCACACTGCGCAGACGACATCATCATGCACCGCTATTGCGACAGCGGCCTTGTTGGGCAACCGGCCATTAACTCTAATTGGTTGACCGGGCGGGTTGAGTGGCATCCACTCGGCATCGTCAAGGGCACGGTAGTGAACGTGTTGGGCTTCGGGATTGCCGCGTAAGCCCACCAACTCGGTCCAGGCAACAAACACTCTCCCATCTTCTCCTGCCGCAAGGCTCGGCCGCGCGGTAATCCTCTGGTCGGCAGGGGAGAGGCGCGTGGGCGTGCCCCAGTCCACATCTCCGCCGATGAGCGTGCCCGCGATGTGCCAGATGCTATGCTCGAGCTGCGGGCTGCCGGCGAAGACTATCTGCTTCTGCTCCCAGACGACGTGGATCGTGGAACCGGTCAGCGCCACCCTGGCATTCTCGACACCGCCTGCGATCGCGTTCTCGGCAAGGACCGCGTCGTGAGACACCACGACCTGGAGTGGACTCCAACCCGTCGCATCGAATGCCCGGTACGTGTAGTAGAGATCAGGGTAGAAGGCGCCCGTCGCGCTCTTGGCATCTGTGGCAGCGCAGACGAGATGAAAGCCGCGATCGCCGATCGCCACACTGGGCAGCCCCTCTCCGTAGAGGTCTGTGGCAATGGTCTCCACAGCGCCGTTTCCCACCTGCACGACAAGCGACCAGGGCTCAGCGGGGTTGAGATGCTCTCCACCATGCATCCACGCCTTTATCGTCTTTTCCCCGCTCGCAGCAATGTCGGGCGCCCAAGCAGTGAGGGTCGCACTCATAAAGTCCTTGACCCACGCCCCCCCGACGCGCTGCGCCGTATAGATGCCAGGAGTGATCGTGCTACCCGCCCAGACAACCGATGCGCTGTTCGCGCCCAGGTCCAGGGCCGGACGGCCCCACTTCAGAATGTCCTCATCGGCCGATATCGCCGCTACTGGGTCCGCGCTGTCCCAGGACGCAGACAGCGCAATCATAGCGCCTGCAGTAGCAAGCAGCGCGCCACTCACCAGCGCGGTGAAAATGAACCACAGCCATCGGCGAATACTCATTGGGTGTCCCCCTCGATGGTGGTCAGATAGAGTGGTGCCCAAGTCAATCCCTCAGTGTTAGTGATCGCCGAGGTGCTGATCGCATAGGCGTTGGCCTCGCGATACTCTCCAACCAACGAGTATTCACCTACGGCGATGTCGTTCAGTTGGTAAACACCGTCTGTCACCGACCGGGTTGAGGCCGTCAGCCGTCCGTCCGGTGCGTACAAGTAGATGCTGATGCCGGCGGTCGGCTGGTTATCCACATAGGTCTCACCGGCGATATCCCCCGTGGGCCCCTCAACAACCTCCGGCGGTTCGGGCGGTTCGTTCTCCTCGGTGATGGTGATCGTCGCCGTCGCGCTGATATTATTGTCCTCATTGGCTTCTGCGATCTGGTTCCACGTGTCAACCATCGCCGCCAGGGTGTGCTGCCCGGTCGTCTCGAAGCCATCAGGCACGTACATCGTGAAGGTGATGGTCGAGCCCGCTGCCAACGCATTGACCGCGACATAATCGATGCTGGTCGTGCTCGTCAGCGGCGCATCGGGATCGAAATCAGCAAAGAGATCAACCCAGAAGAGCGAGGTCACGTGGGACTCGCCGATGTTAGCGATGGAGACGGAGAGATGCACCCGCTCGTACGTGCCCGGCAACGGATCATCTATGACCGACAAACCCGTCACCACAAGATCCGGTGGCTCGGCGACCACTTCACAGAGCGGGATCAAGATCGCCGGAATGGATAGCTGTACGTTGCCCTGGTTGTCCACCACGTCGACGCGCAGCGTGTGGGGACCCGGCTCCGCAACGTTTACGCTGAGGGTCTCGTCGAAGCTCTGCGAGAACGACGCCGTGTCGACAAGCTGCCCGTCCCAATAGAAGTTGAGCTTCTTATACTGGCTGGGATTGCTGGGGATGTTGCGCCCGTGGACGACAAAGGACTGGTTGCCCGATGCGAAACACGCCTCATCGATGTAGATATAGGCCTCATCGGGATTGCGTCCGACAATGGCGCTGTCCTGCTCCCCGTAGCCCTCCACCACGACGGTGTGCCCCTCAACCAGTGCTGGTAGGTCCGCGAACGCAAAGGTGCCATCGGCGCCCACCGCCACTGTACGCCGCAATCCCGTCTGGACAATGCGCAGGGTCACCGCGTATTCGGGCTCCGCGTAGCCGGTGACCACGGTCTCGCCAGCGTAGAGCGGCGTGGTGATCGTGATGGGGCTGCGGACGGTGATACCCTCGACGGTCGTCTCATCCCACTCAGTGTAATCGCCAACGCCCTCGACCCTGACCATCATCCCGGCCTCAAGGGACGAGGCAGAGAGCCCCTCAAATACATAGAATCCATCGGCATCAACCGTTGTTGTACCTTCGTCCTGCCCGGCGATCAACAGGCGGACCTGCTGGTTGGGTTCGGCCTCGCCGATCACTCGGGTGTCGCCGGCCTCCACAGGCACATAGATCTCCACGGGTGCCATCGCGTCCGGAGGTTGAACGAGGGCAGTATCCTCTATGCCATAGCCTGACACTACCACGATCTGCCCCTCCACGAGGGTCAGAGCGGAGAAGATGAAGTTTCCGTCGCCGTCGACGGTCACGCTCCCTTGCTCAACGCCATCGATCGTCAAGGTGACCGTTTCACCCGGTTCGGCCGTACCGAGGATCTCGCTATCGCCCTCCTTGACCGGCTCCGCGATCGCGATATCGGCAAGTGGCTCCTCCGTGGGACACGGGACGGTAAAGGTCTCAGAAAGCGACGTCCCGCTCTGCCGGCCGTCGACCCTTACCGTATAGGTGCCCTCGGTCGCGTCGACGGAGATCGAGAAACTGAAGCTCCCGCCGTCGATCTGCGTGTTATTCTCTTTTTTGTCGCTATCGAAGAAGACGTCCACGCGATCGTCACCGGTCCAGCCGCTGCCGGAGACCGAAAGGGTCTGAGTCCCCGGAGGACCGCAGGTCGGATCGACCGTCAACGTCGGGCTTGCTGGATCCTCGGGATCACCCGGATCCTCCGGGTCTCCCGGTGCGGGTCCCTCGCCTGGCGGCGGTAGGACAGTAAGTGTGCCCAGGCGCTGGATCGTCCGCGCCGCTCGCGTGTGCAGCGTGACTTCACCAATCAGGGGATCAAAAAACGGTGTGATCGGGCGCAACGGGTAGGTGACGGAGACCAGCACGCGGTCCCCAACCGTGACATTACTCGAGTCGCGTGGCTCGCCACCCGGACCCGTGTCGTAGTTGACCTCCAGATGATCCGTGGTGAGCGTGACCAGCATAGCATGATCCGCAGCCCGATTCCAGATGTCCATGTGATCGCGGGCGTGCGTAACGCCATAGCGCGCCCCCTCACGGGCAGCGTTGAACAGGTTGCTGTAGATCAACAGGATCCGCCCAAACTCGAAGATGCCGAGCACAACCATCAAGAGCACAGGCAGAATGAGCGCAAACTCCACCAGGCCCTGCCCACTCAATCTACGGCGCATCCGTCTTGTCATAGTCCGTCATCTCCCTCGCCCTGATCCCTAACTCTATTTTAACCAGCCGATCCAGACCTGTCAAGGCAAGAAGTGTTACAGATCGGGGTCATTATAACCCCACACGTTCCACATCACCTCAGGAGCGCTTTAGCATGACCAAATTGGAGAAGCTGAGGTCATTAATGACACGACCCCGGCCCTCCAGCCGAGGGGCTCAAACCGCCTTTAAACCCTATTATGACTAACGAGCAGATGACGACGGAGATACGGGCAGAGTCCTTGAGTTCGCAAAATTCCTGGACATCGCCCCTACCAGGTTTGACACGGGGAGCGTCACGACTATGATGGGCGCAACTCAAGGAGGTGCGTCATGCCCACCAAGACTTCACGCTCGATCGCGCGGCTTCTCATCCTGGTTGTCCTTCTTCTCTACGCCTGTTCACCGTCTCCAGCCGCCGAGACGGAGACCCCTACCCCGACCCCCACGCCGACCGCGACGGTCACGCCAGAAGCGCCGCCATCGGCCACGCCGACAGAGGTCAGCGTGGTTGAAGCGGCGACCCGCGCGCCCACCAAGACGCCCGCGGCGGCGGACCCCACGCACACACCGACGCCGGCGCCCAGCCTCTGCAGCGGCCTCACCGGGAAGATCGAGGTCCAGGTCCTCGTCGGGCCGTCGGAAGCCGTCGGCCTTGAGCCCGTCGCCGTCGGCACCGTGCCCTTCGCCGTCGCGACCACGCCGCCGTACCAGGTGCAGGGCAACGGCACCCTCGATTACGCCGACACCCTGGTGCGCGAGTGGGGCTCCTTCAGCGTCTCCTTTAACATGGACGTCGCCATCGACGGCCTCTGCCGCGAGGAGGGCGACGGGGCGTTCCTCGACCTCGCCATCGAGTCCGACGGGCAGCAAAACGTGACCGTCGTGTCCGAGGGGTTCTCGGCCGAATATCCCTGGTCCGGCACCAACACCTTCGAGCTGACCTTCCCCGTCGAGGAAGGCGCCACCCACGCCGGCGAGGGCTGGTCGTTTGTGCTGCATCTGGACGAGGGGTAAGGGTCGGAAGCCGGATACCGGAAGGTGGATGTTGGATGTTGGATGTTAGATGTTGGATGTTGGATGTTGGATGTTGGAGCGCTGAAGCCGGAGGTGTGTTCCGTCATCGTACTTCCTACTCCATACTTCCTACTCCTTGCTTCTCCCTCCTATCGCTTGCTGATGGCTGACGGCTGACACCTGACATGACCTTCATCGAAGCTACCGAAAGAGGCAAAAACGCCCTCTGGCGCTGGATCCTCGGCCTGCTGACGGCGCTGGGATGCTGGCAGGTGCTCGGCGCGGGGCCGCTGCTGACGGCGTGGCTGTGGGCCGAGCTTGACGGGGACCCCGCCACGCGGCTCGATCCCACCACCAGCGGGCTCCAGGGCGTGGAGCCGCTCTTGGGCCAGTATCTTCTGCCCAACCTGAGCCATCCTTTCTTCCTTCTCGGTATCTTCGTCGCCGTGCGGGTGCTCCTGCGGCGGCCACTGCGCACGCTGGTGACGCCGGCCTCCCGCGTGCGCTGGCGCCGGATCGGCGTCGGGTTTGGGCTCTGGTTGCTCGGGGCGGCGCTCTCCGCCGCGGTCGAGGCGCTGCTCTATCCCGGGCGCTTCCAGTGGCAGAACGTCGACGTGGGCCGCTATCTGCTCTTTCTCCCACTGGCGCTGATCTTCACGCCGCTGCAGACGACGACGGAGGAGCTCTTCTTCCGCGGCCTTCTCCTGCAAGGCACGGGCCGGCTCGTGCCGTGGCGGTGGCTTGCCGCAGCCATCAACGGCATGCTCTTCGCGCTCCCCCACCTGCTCAACCCCGAGGTCGCCCAGGCGCCGGTGCTGCTGATGCTCTACTACTTCGGCCTGGGCACGTTATTGGCGTGGATGACGCTGCGAGACGGGACGGCGGAGCTGGCCCTCGGCGCCCACGCCGCGAACAACCTCTTCGTCGCGCTGCTCATCAACTACGAGAACTCCGCGCTCCAGACCCCGGCGCTCATCATATCGAACCATCTCGATCCCCTCTACAACCTGATCAGCCTCCTGGTGATGGCGGCGGTTTTCGCCATCGTGGCCTTTCACGCGGGCGGTTCGGCACGGCCCGCGACGCAGAAAGAGCCGGGGCCGGACTGAAGCCGGACCGCGGCTTGACGAGGGCCGATGCATGCGCCGAAGGCGACGGGTGAGGGACCCACGGGGAGCGCACTGCCACAGGTCGTGGAGCGCCAGCCTGCGCCTCCTGGCGCTCACGATCGCGAGTGCCGCAATCGCGACGCTCGCTATGGCCTGCACACCCCCGGCAACGCCCACCCCGTCGCCTGAGCCCTCACCGACAACGATGACCGACACACGCGAGCGGCGCTGGTCGGAGGTCGACAGCTGGGTCTACCAGCTAACGGGCTATCCCGACGACCGTCTCGACGAGATCGCGGCCTCGGCCTACGACCTTGCCGTGATCGACCTGAGTCGCGACGGCGGCGAGAGCACCTTCACCGCGGGAGAGATCGCCGCCGTGCAGGCCACAGGCAAGCTCGTCCTCGCCTACTTCGAGATCGGGGCGATTGAGGACTACCGCCCCGAGTGGCCTGAGATCCCCGACACGCTGAAGCTAGGACCTGTCGAGGGGTGGCCTGGCGAGCACTACGTCGCCTATTGGGACGAGCGGTGGTGGCCCGTCGTCCGGGGACGGCTCGATCGCGCGCTCGATGCCGGGTTTGACGGCGCCTATCTCGATCTCGTGACGGCCTACGCCGAGATCCCCGCCGACGCCGCGGGCACGGATCGCGAGGACCTGGCGCGCCGCATGGTCGCGCTCCTAGCGCGCATCGCCGACCACGCGCGGATGCGGGATCCCACCTTCAAGATCGTGCCCCAGAACGCCCCCGAGCTCCACGCCTATGCCGGGTACCTGGAGGCCATCGATGGTCTGGGGATGGAGGAGCTCTACGTCCTGGCGACCGACGAGCCCTGCGCCGCCGACTGGTGCGCCGAGAACCGCGCGGCCGCTGCCGCCATCCGCGACGCCGGTAAGCTCGTCCTCACCGTCGACTACGCCACCGAACAGCGCTGGATCGACCACGCCTACACCGCCGCCCGCGCCGCCGGCTTCGTCCCCTACGTCACCGACGTCGACCTCGACACCCTGCGGGTGAACCCCGGCTGGTCGCCATAGTCCAGCGCGATGCTCGCCCACCGTCGTCGTACAGACGCAGCGATCCCCCGTCCGGACACAGCCCGTCCTTGTAGAGACGCGGCGGCGCCGCGTCTCCGACCGCGGAGCCACCCCGTAACCGAGGCATACCTCGCCCGACGCCAATGTCCCGCCCAGCAGACGAATCGGCACACGCTACGTCGTTGTAGAGACGCGGCGGCGCCGCGTCTCCGACCGCGGAGCCACCCCGTGACCGAGGCATACCTCGCCCGACGCCAATGTCCCGCCCAGCAGACGAATCGGCGCACGCTACGTCGTTGTAGAGACGCGGCGGCGCCGCGTCTCCGACCGCGGAGCCCATCTCGAACCCGACCCCGGCCTGCGACGGCGCTCCCCCGTGCAGGAGACGGGTCACCGACCCGTCTCTACAAAACCCCGCCATAGAAACAGGAGGACGAAACATGGCACACTACTACAAGGGCAAGTACCGGGTCGAGAGCGCTCGCCTTGCAGGGTGGGACTACCGCACACCCGCCTGGTACTTCGTCACCTTCTGCACGCGCGACCACCAGTGCTGGCTTGCTAACATCATCGACGGCGAGTCCTACGTGTCGCCCCGCGGCCTCATCGTCGCCGAGGAATGGCTGCGCACCCCCTACGTACGTCCCAACGTGCAGCTCGATGCCTGGTGCATCATGCCCAATCACGTTCACGGTATCCTGGGAATCACCGGCGGGCCTGAGGATCCTGCAACGCCGCAAGGCCAAGCCGGTACCCTGGGCACCATCATCGGACAGATCAAGTCCACATGCACCAAACGCATCCGCGACTTCGGGCACGCCGATTTCGGCTGGCAAGCCCGCTTCTACGATCGCGTCATCCGCGATGAGGCTGAACTGACGCGGATCCAGCAATACATCGTCAAGAACCCAGGAAAGTGGTTTGAGGACCGCTACTATCGCCCAGCCCCATAGCGCCATCACACGAGCCAAATGCGACGACCAGCCCCCGTCCGGACACAGCCCGTCGTTGTAGAGACGCGGCGGCGCCGCGTCTCCGGCGCGCGGACCA
>JBNGCP010000117.1:0-9285 GCA_049974845.1 Anaerolineae bacterium
AACCTCGAGCCAGCGGTGATCGCCGCTGGCTTGTTACATGATGTCCTCGAGGACAGCGACGTCACCCGTGAGGAGCTCCGGGAGGAGTTCGGCGAGGAGATCCTGGTCCTCGTCGAGGGCGTGACGAAGCTGGAGCGCGTCGAGAAGCGGGTCCAGGAGGACGATGCCCGCGATCGAAACTTGCGCGAGCTCGAGAGTATGCGTAAGCTGCTGATCGCGATGGCGAATGACGACCTTCGCGTGATCTTCATCAAGCTGGCCGACCGCCTCCACAATATGCGTACGCTCGAGTATTTGGGGCCCGATAGCCAGATTCGGATGGCGCGGGAGACCCTTCAGATCTTTGCCCCGCTGGCGAACCGCCTGGGCATCTGGGTTTGGAAGGCGGAGCTGGAGGATCTGTCGTTCCGCCACCTGAATCCCAAGACGTACTATCAGCTAGCTGACTTGCTGGCGACGCGCCGTGAGCTGCGAGAGGACCGGATCGAGCGCCATACTCAGGTTCTGCAGGAAGCGCTATCCGATGCCGGCATTGTCGCGGAGATCACGGGACGTCCCAAGCACATCTACAGCATCTATCACAAGATGCGCCGGAAGAACGTCCCCTTTGCCCATATCTACGATGTCGAGGGGCTGCGGGTCATTGTGGATACCGAGCCCGAGTGCTACCAAGTGCTCGGCGTCGCCCACCGGCTCTGGAAACCGGTGCCCGGCGAGTTCGATGACTATATCGCCCATCCCAAGTCCAATGGCTACCAAAGCCTCCATACCGCCGTCATTGGGGCGGATGGCTCCTCGCTTGAGATCCAGATCCGTACCCATGAGATGGACTATTTCGCCGAGTATGGCTATGCGGCCCATTGGCGCTATAAGGAGCGCGGGGTTCACGTCAACGAACAGCTCATGGAGCAGATCTCCGAGATTCGCGAGAGCGTTCAGGAGCTGACGCATGAAACAAGGGACGCGCGTAGCTTCATCGACTCGATCCGGCTCGACGTCTTCCAGGATCGCGTCTTTGCGTTCACGCCCAAGGGCAAGGTCATCGACCTGCCGGTGGGCGCCACGCCTCTTGACTTCGCTTACTACGTCCACACCGAGGTCGGGCACGGCTGCCGAGGCGCTCGGGTGAATGGTCGCTGGACGAATCTCGACTACCAGCTGCAGACCGGCGACCAAGTTGAGATCATTGTGGGGCGCAAGGGCGGGCCGAGCCGCGACTGGCTAAACGAGGAGCTGGGCTACATTAAGACCAGCCGCGCGCGCCAGAAGATCCGTCAGTGGTTCCGCCGCCAGGGACGCGAGGAGAACATCGCCCGGGGTCGGGAGATGCTGGAGAGGATACTGAAGCGGCTCTCCCTGCAACTTGCTGAGGAAGAGGTCGCCGAGCTCTTCCGGCGACGTTTTGGCACCTTGGATGAGTTCCTGGCTGCGCTGGGTATGGGGGACCTCAGCAGCGACGCTGTGGTGAGCCGCCTCGAGCAGGTCGTGCGTGAGCGCGAGATCGAGGAGGAGACGTGGGAAGAGGGGGCCGTGCCGCCAGCCCCGGAGATCGAGACCACAGGGATTCACATCCGGGGCACCGGTGGCGTCCTGACCCATCTGGCGCAGTGCTGCAATCCGCTGCCAGGCGAGGAGATCATTGGATACGTCACTCGGGGACGCGGCGTCACAATCCATCGCCGCGACTGCCCCAACGTTCTCAACATGCCCACGGAAGATCAGGATCGTCTCATCGAGGTCTCGTGGGGCGAGGAAGAACACACCTTTAGCGTGCAGGTGACGATAACGGCTTACGATCGGTCCGGTCTCATCCACGATATCTCTGGGGTCGTGGCCGATCGCCACATCAACCTGGGCGCGCTTAGCACCGGGAAGCGGGATCGTTATAACATCATCCCCGTCTATATGACGCTGGATGTTCCCAATCTTAAGACGCTGACCCGCATCCTGGCGAAGATCGAGCAGCTCCCCAATGTGATTGAGGCCAGACGCAGTGTCTGAGCGCAGAACTCCAGGCCGTACTATCCCCACGGAAAACCGGGCCCTCACATCACGTGAGGGCCCGATCGATCTATCCTTAAGGCTGCACAGTCGGTGTCTATTCGGTTACGACCGCGCTTTCCCAATCGTAATACTCCACCCGCTCGTCCTTGATCTTCGCCAGCCACCCTTCATAGGCCTCTTGCTCGGCTTGGGCAAGGAGCTGCTCACCAAGCTCGCGCTCTTCGTGGCCGCTCACGTAGACGACGTAGTACTGACCGTCTTGCCCTACCACAGGTTGCGATGCCTGTCCAACGGGGGTGTTGAATGCGGCTTGCTCTACCTCTATTCCCATCTGGGGCCCAAGGTAGCCCATCGGCAGCCAGCCTAGCGCGTATCCCGAGGTCATCTCGTCCTCATCGTCGCTAAACTCCTCCACGATGGTCTCGGGATCGACGCCCTCTTCCTCAATACGTGCGCGCAGAGCCTCGGCGGCTTCCTCGGTTCCTACGGTGAAGATCGTCGTCTCGACCTGATCTTGAACCTGTGGGATTTCCTTTGCCAGCTCCGTTTGTATGCGCTCGCGTATGATATTGGCCCGAACCGTCTCCCGGAAATCCTCCTCCGGGTATCGTGCAACCTCCAGCACGTTGGTTTGGAACTGCTCGTAGTATGATTCAAAGTCTTCCTGCGGTGGCGCGGCTACCGTGTCGGTGAGGGTCTCCGTCTCGGTCAACGCACTGGTCGCCTCAGGATCGTATCCCAGCATCAGCTGGATCGCCTGGTCAATCTCCTCGTCGGAGACGTTTAGGTCGCGCTTGCTGGCTTCCTGACGCAGGATGATCTCCTCGATCATCGCGTCCAGTACCTGCCCGGCGTAGACGGGGGCCATATCGGCCGAGAGCTGCTGCTCCAGACTGCTAAGCTGAAGCTGAAGCTGCTGGATGAGGGCATCCGTGTAGTCATCGCTGCCCTGATCCTCCTCCTCCGGCGTTGTCGTCGCTGCCTGTTGTTGCGCGCTCAGCTGCGAAAGATAGGTCTGGTACTGATAGATCTCAAGCTCGGTCATCCAGCGCTCGTAGGACTGTCGTGCCTTGAACTGCCTGGTCGTGATGGTCTCCTCGCCGACCCGTGCGACAGGGCGGCGTGCCTTGATGAAGACCTCCGTCACGACGCCGTAGATCAGAATCGCGGTAATGACCACGCCGACGCCGATTGCGATCCACGTCATCAGGCGCTGAGCGCGGTGCTCACGCTCGTGTCGCGCCAGTTGCCGGCGAGTGAGCCGCTTCTGAGGTGCTTTTCGCTTAGTCATTCAGTTCCCTGTCTTGATATCAGCCGCGGGCATAGGAACTCCTATGCCCGCGGGAATGTCGTAGCTAATCTAGCGCTCAAGCTCGGCGACGAAGGGGAGCAGAGCCAAATGGCGTGCTCGTTTCACCGCGATGGCGAGCTGTCGCTGATGCCTGGCGCACGTGCCGGTCTGACGTCGCGGTCGGATCTTGCCTCGATCACTCACGTGCCGCTCTAACAGCGACACGTTCTTGTAGTCGATGTGATCCATCTCCTGAGCGCAGAACTCACAAACCTTCCGACGCCTTGAGAAACGACGTCGTCCTCTGTAATTGCTCACGCTTCACTTCTCCTTGCTTTTTGAGAGTACGGCCAAACCACGGTTGGCCTCAAACTATGTTTGGCCTCAAACTGTGTTTGGCCCACGGGTCAAACTGCGTTTGACCTGCGGCCCGGAAATCAATATGTTTCCGTAGTGTTGAAATCGTCTTCAGTCTCGATGTCACCACCGTAGTCGTGATCGTCAAGAAAGACAATTTCCTGAGCGACCACCTCGGTGCGATAGTGCCGTTCACTGTCAGGCCCCTCCCAGCAACGGGTTTGGAACCGTCCCTCCACGTAGACCTGAGAGCCCTTATGTAGGCGCTTCTTGCATAGCTCAGCCAACCCACCCCAAGTCACGACGTGGAACCACTCCGTCTCTTCCTGGCGTTCCCCATCGCTGTTCGTCCAGCCGCGCACGGTGGCCACGCTAAATGACGCAACCGGCCGGCCACTTGAGGTGAAACGCATCTCGGGATCGCGCCCCAGATGCCCGATGATCATTACTTTGTTGAGGCCTCGTGTCATGGGGGAGATTCCTTAACCTGGGTGGTGGCGGGTGTCACCATGGCACAGCCACGGTGATCCCTGCAAGATGACTTACGCCTCTGACGCCTCCGCAGTTGGGGCTGCAGCGGCCTCGGGCTCCTCCTCGGTCAGCTCTTCGGAGCCTTCGGGAACCTCTACGCCCTCTGCGCGCGTGATGAGGTGTCGTAAGATCCCCTCGTTAACACGCAGGTTGCGGTCAAGCTCGCTGATGACGTCGGGACGTGCTGCGAAGAGGACCAGGAAATAGCGACCCTCGCGCTGCCCTTTGATCGTGTAGGCTAAGCGTCGCAATCCCCAGGCTTTGCGGCTGAACACCTGTGTTTCGGCGTTCTCCAGATACTGCTGAACACGCTGGAGAAGGCTATCCAACGCCTCCTCATCCAACTCAGGACTGACAATGAACATCAACTCGTAATTTCGCGTTTCCAAGACGGCAATGCCTCCTTCCCATGGGTTTGCCCCTGGTCCTACGCCAGGGGCAGAAAGTCCGTCTGAACGTACGGGAAAATCATACCACAGATCAGGGGATAAGCAACTTCTGCAAGCTGTCTTTGAGGGTCTGTCCCTGAGGCTGGGACGTATGGACCCTGCAAGAGACGGGAATGCCTGAGCGAACCGATAAGCCGGATTCTGTCGCGACCCACGAGCTCGCTCTCACGAGCCCGCCGGGATGCGTGGCGATCATCTATCTAGGGGAGAGGTTGCCCGCTCCCTCGCGCGGCCTACCCGAAGGTTGTCCCCGACCGCGTCCACCAGACTCTGGTGGCGCTGACCGGAGAGGGGCACGGGCCGTGCCTCAGCGCAATGCTCTTCCTTCTGCTTGGCCTTGCTCCCGATGGAGGTTGCCTGGCCGCACCGGTTGCCCGGCACGCCGGTGGTCTCTTACACCACCTTTTCACCCTTGCGTCCTAGGCTTCTAGGAAGCCCAGGGTCGCGGTCTGTCTCTGTGGCCCTGTCCGCGGGTCGCCCCGCCCGGGGATTACCCGGCATCGTGCCCTATGGAGTCCGGACTTTCCTCGTCTCAGTGGCCGACACTAGCGGTGTACGGTCTGAGACGCGACCGCCTGGTTCGCTCAGGCTTGAGTCCCGTCACCTCTTCTAATCATACCGCAGGTCGCGTGTTTTTCAATGGGCACTGCTCAATGATTGAGCTGGCTCAAGATCCCACACGATGACCTCAGGCGGCGCGAGGAAGCGTGCTCGTGGCGCCCCCAGACCCTCCAGGCCCAATCCGCGCGAGACGTAGAGTGTGGTCTCGCCCGCCTCATATCGTCCCTGCTCGTAGCGCTTGCCCCAGCGCGAGCTAGTCACGACGGCGCCGTAGCCGGGCAGCCGAATCTGACCCCCATGGGTATGGCCGCAGAGGTACAGCTCGACGCCGAGCCCCGTGGCTATCGGCATCAGGTCAGGGGTGTGATAGAGCAGAATGCGAAATGCCTCCGTGGGTGTGGTGGCGGCAAGTTTCTCCAAAGCCTGCGTGTCTCGCTCCTCGTCATAGGTGTTGCGGACACCCAAAAGCCAGAGGTCACGCCCGCCAACATCGACCGGCACGGCCTCGTCGTCGAGCCAGTGAATGTCGAGGCCGTCGAAAATCTCCGGCACAATCCCCGCAACATCGACGACAGGGCTGCCGGTGATCGCGTAGACGCCCAGGGGAGCCGCCAACTGCGCGAGCAGCTGGCGGGCGCCTTCTTGGGCCGCGGGATCGTAGACGGAGGACAGGTTGAGATAGTCACCGGTAAGCAGCACCAGGTCGGGCTTCTCCTCGCGGGCGAGGTCCAGCAACCGCGCTTCACGCAGCGATGCGCCCTCGAAATGGATGTCTGAGATGTGCATCACGCGCACCGGCTCACCTGATGCCCAAGTGGCCACGCGGAAGCGTTCCTCTGTGCGACGGATCTGGAAAGGCTCGATCCACGTGGCGTAGAAGGCCACGCCGCTCAACGCGAGGTTCGCCAATACTATGACGGCCAGGCTGAGGCCGCCACCACCCAGCAGGCGGCCGAGGGCGAAGATCAAAAGTCGCACCACGGCGAGGCCAAGTAGCGGCGGAGTCACCGGTCCCCAGGAGCGGCGCGTCTTGGGCAGGCCTGCCAACATCGCCGCGTCCAGCGCGACCATAAGGGCAAAACCGGCGCCGGCGAGCCATAGTGGCCACCAGAGCCAGCCCATCAGAAGCGCCAGCCCGACCCACAACGGCAGCAGTGCCAATGGCGAGACTCGCCCCAACCGTCCACTGAGGATAAGCCCTCGATGAACCCACGAGCTGCTGCCGTCCTCCCGATCGGGGGGGATCTCGGGATAGCTAGCCTCACGGTGGAGACGCTTCACAGCTGCGTACCACGCGGGCGCGCGAGACTCCCTGCACGGCCGCGTGTGGTCACGGAGTGGGGGCCTCAAAGAGATGGGCAATCTCGTCTCGGCTAAACCTCGGGAGTGGCCGAACGCCGTTGCTGTCCCGAAGCACCACGCGCGGATCCTGGCGGATCGAGCCGATGACCGCGGCTGCAATGCCCTCCGCCTCCAGCGCTCCAACGACGGCCTCGGCATCGCTTGGCGCCACAGCGATCAACAGCGCGCCCGACGCGATCAGGCCCAGGGGGTCCAGCTCCAGCTGCTCGCAGATGGCCAGCGTCTCCGGGAAATAGGGCAGGGCACTTGCGTCGATCTCCGCCCCCAGGCCCGCGGCGCCCGTCAGCTCGTGGATTCCGGTGGCGACGCCACCCTCCGTGGGATCGTGCATCGCGTGCACCTCGCCCGCGCGCTTCGCCGTCATCGCGTCCTGGACGACGCTCAGGCCTGGGTCGTGCAGAAAGCACGCTGCTCTGGCGATCAGCTCATCATCCAGCGTTTTCGAGAGCGAGTCGGCCAGCTCCCGCGCCACGATAGCCGTGCCCTCTACCGCGATGCCTTTGGTCAGAATCAAAGCATCGCCGTTCTGCGCGCCATCGGACCGAATGAACTCGTCCGGGGCGACCTCGCCGAACATGGCGCCGATCGCAATGGGACGGTCGATGCCGTGAGTGATCTCTGTGTGACCACCCACGACGCTGATTCCCAAATCCTGTCCCGCATCCCGTAGCTGATCGAAGATGGTCTCGACCATTGCGCGATCGGTCTTGCCCTCGGGCAGCAGAACCGTGACGAGAAACCAACGGGGACGCGCCCCTAAGCAGGCGATGTCGTTGGCGTTCACGTGCATCAGATACCAACCGATGTCATCGGCTGCGAACGTGATGGGATCGGTCTTCGCGACTAGGTAGCGATCGCCGAAGTCGATGACCGCAGCGTCGCGTCCCAATCCCGGTCCGAAGACAACGCGTGGATCGGGCCTCGGCAGTGCCCGATTGAGCAACGCAATCAGATCCGCTTGTGGAAGTTTGCCGACGGGGTACACAGAGGGCTTAGGCACGCTAAGATGGCTCCAATCTCGTCTGGGTGACGGCTATTCGCCGACCAGAATGGCGATGTTGTCGATGCGGGAATCGTAGGTCCAGCCGGATGCGTAGATCTTCACGGAGTAGACGGCGCTCGGCGTGATGCCTCGCTCCTTGAGCAGTGGAAGGAGATCCTCTGACTCGTAGTTGTACCAGACATCGTATTGCGGCACCTCCTCGTGGGCTGCCTTCCATTCGCAGCTCTGGCAGAAGGGCTCATACTCGCCTTCCATCACATAGAACCCCTGCAGCCACTCGCGCAAGCCCCCGGTCTCTTGATCCACGAACTGAAGTCGGATCATCATCGGGCACTCGGTGCCCAGTGTGCCACAGACGGGCAGGGTTTGGGTGCTGATGCGGATCCGCGCCAACACCCGCAGTGATCGGAACTCGCGAATGTCCTGGTTGATGACCTGCTCGATGCCGGTCTCAGCCCAGAACTGCCCAACCCGCTCGAAGATCACGACATCCTGATCACCGATCTGGATCTGACGAATTGTGCCGGCGTTCTCCTCGGGAACGGCTTTGTCCGTGTTTCGTATCCAATAGGCATCAAGTGGTTCCCGGAAGTCACCGTTGCGGCTGCTGAGGATATCACGCTCCCCCACGTAGATATCGCCCAATCCGCTCTCGGTGAGTTGGGTCCCTTGCAGGGGGACCAGGACCAACGTCTTGCCGTCTGCCGGGTCTCGGAGCGTGGCGCGGCCAGACCTGACCGAGAGGTCGGTCTGCTGCGACTCGACGGCCAGCCGGAAGTAGCCCTCCTCGAGATTTACCAATCCCTGGGGGGTCTGCACGCGTAGCTCTGCGTCGCGACCGTCGCCCGACACGGAGACTCTCATATTCACCGCCTGCTCGACGGTCACTTCCATATGGTAGGGAAGCTTACTGAGCGCGAATCGCGGCGTCGAGGCTTTGCCGATGACGAGGCTGCTCTGTCCGAGGAGCCGGATGGTGCCGACGGGCGCATCGGGTTGATCGGGATGGTAGAAGAGAATCACCGCGTCACTGCCGTTCTCGTTTTGGATGCGTCCGCGCGTCTCGATTTCGATCGGAGACTGCCCCTCCACGACGAAGGCCGCGCTGCTGCCGGGGGCCTGATAACGGATATCGCCGCCATTTGGCTCGAGCATGATCTCCAGCGGTCGCGTGCTCGTCAGGAGAAACCACCGTGTCAACAGGGGCGCGCCGACCGCCAGCGTTACACAGCACAAGAAAGCGGCGATGAGAACCGCCCAAGCCATGTTCTCAGTCTTGCGGAACATTGGCTAATATCGAATCCTGAAGCTGCGATCCCGCCCCGTGGGGGGCTCCCATTTCACGTCGACGTCTGTCACGTGGGCGTGAGTTGGCCCGCGGCGGACGGCTTTGAGAAACTGCTTGAGTCGATCCTCAGTCCCTTCTGCCCGAATCTCCACCGCTCCATCCTCTCTGTTGCGAACCCAGCCGGAGACGCCTGCCCTTTCCGCGCTGACCCGTGTGAAATAGCGAAATCCCACGCCTTGCACCGCTCCCCGCACGACGGCACGGACCGCCTTTTGTTTCCTGTCTTGCGTATGTGTCTCGCTCATAGATTGCCTTTATCCTGCTATCCGGGATCATTCTATCCAACTCAACGCCGCTGGCAAGTTGACGCGTGTTGCAGGTTACGGGCGGGTGATCGCAGAGGCTCCGCGCTCGCGAGGACGATGGGTAGGTTTTTGTC
>JBNGCP010000118.1:0-9128 GCA_049974845.1 Anaerolineae bacterium
GCGCCCTCCGGCGTGACCAGGTCGATGTCCATATTGGCGCCGCGCAGACGCTGAAGGGAACTCTTCTCGCTCACGACTCCCCCCGCCGCGGCACGATGCAGATGAACTCGAAGGATGACGCGCCCGTGTTCCGGAACTGGTGGGTCTCGTCGTCCGGCACGTAGACAAAATCGCCCGCTTGCACGGGGTTCTCGTTGCCCTCAGCGTCGATCGCGACGCCCTCACCGGCCTCGATCTTCACCAGATGCGGCCAATCGTGAGCGTGGTGCGGGCTGGCGCCCCCAGGCGCAAGCCGGAAGTAGCGTAGCATGATCTCATCCGAGCCATCGTCCGGGCCGAGCACGACCTGCTTCCGCACGTTATCGTAGCCGGACAGACCTACGAAGGGGACATCGTCCAGTTGTTTGATGATCATTGCCTTCTCCTTTGGTAGGAATTGGGGGGTCCGTCGCCCTCACGACAAACCGTGGCGCAGCGCGAGGAGGGCCGCCTGGGTCCGATCCTCGACGTCGAGCTTGGTGAGGATCGCGCTGACGTAATTGCGCACAGTGCCGTGCGAGAGCGAGAGGCGCTGAGCTATATCGGTGTTGCTGAGCCCCTGCGCCAGCAGCCGGAGCACGTCCAGCTCTCGATCACTCAACTTCGCCAGGACTCGCGACTTCTCCGCGGGCTCGCTGGGTTGGGTGACCTGTCGAAGAAGCTGCCCCGCGACCTTGGGGTCGATGTAGGTCTCGCCCGCCGCCGTACCCTTAACGGCGGCGATCAGTGTCGCCCGGGGCGTGCCCTTGAGCAGGTAGCCGGCGGCCCCGCTTCGAATGGCATCCAGCACCCACTCGTCGTCGCCATAGGTCGTCAACACCAGCACCTTAACAGCAGGATGCCGCATCTTGATCTGCCGGGTCGCCTCGACGCCGTTCATCACCGGCATCTTCAGATCCATCAGCACGACGTCAGGATGCGACCTACCGACCGCCTCGAGCGCCTCGGCGCCATCGCCCGCAATGCCGACGACCTCAATCTCAGGGTCGGCGTCGAGGATGGCCTCAAGGCCCTCGCAGACGATCCACTGATCGTCACAGATCAGCACCCGAATCACGTCCGATTTCCTCTTACCCATACGCATCACATCCCGATAGGGACCGACAACCTCACCTGCGTCCCCCGATCCGGCTCGGTGACGATTTCCAGCGTCCCGCCGACGAGCGAAGCGCGCTCGTGCAGGCCCCGCAGCCCGAAGCGATCGAGCGCTGCCGCCTCCTCCAGCACAAAGCCCCGCCCATCGTCGATGATCGAGAGCGCCAGCTCTCCGTCCCGGCGGCGTAGCCGGACCTGGACGGACCGGGCGTCGGCATGCCTGACGATGTTTCGAAGCGCCTCCTGGGCCACCCGGTAGAAGACCTGCTCCACGTCGGCGGAGAGCGTGCCCAGCTCGTCGGATACGTCCAGATCCAGCCTCAGGTCACCCCGCGCAGCAACGTCTTCGGCGAGGTTGCGGATGGCTAGGGCCAGCCCCAGATCCTCCAGAGGCGCAGCGCGCAGATCTCCGAGCGCGCGACGCGTCTCCTCAAGGCCGGTGCGCACGGTGGTAAGCGCGTGGCTCAACAGACGCTGCGCCTGAGCAGACGGGGGCTCCCAGAGCGAAGCGAGGGCGTCCAACTGCACCGTCAACCCGCTCAGCGTGTGCGCGACCGTGTCGTGCAGCTCCCGCGCCAACCGATTGCGCTCGTGAAGCCGGGCAAGCTGCTCCTGCGTCTCAGCATAGCGGATCAGCTTGCGATTGGCCTCGGCCAGCTCCCGCCGCTGCTGACGCTGCTCGGTCATCAGATAGCAGACGATGTAACCGATGGCAAGGAGGAAGAGCATCCGCGCGATCAGCATACGCCCGTCAAACCAGACGGTGACCGGGCGCGTGCTGGCGATCCATCCCACAATCGCCGGCTCCAAGACCGTCGTGCCCACGCTGTAGATGAACACTTCCCGCAGCCCGTACTGCCAGGCCGTGATGATCAGCGGCACGGCCAGGAACGGGAAGATCAACCAGAAGTCCAGGGCATCCTCGACCGCGTAGACGCTGAAGATGTACCGCATCTGCAGAATCGGGCCGGTAGCAGCGACGAAAAGCGCGACGGGCAGGTACCAGCGCCCCAGCCTGCGCGGACCGCCATGCCAGAAGAGATAGCCCAGCAGAAAGGCCGTCTCGACAAGGTAGAGCCCCGCCGTGACGAGAATGTCGCTGAGCAGGATCGTCTCTAGCTCCGGCAATTTCACGCCGGCGACAAGCGCCAGGCCCAGCGCGCGCACAACGACGTAGGCCCGAAATAGGGGCAGCAGCCCAGGCTCCAGATGATCACGGTCCATACGTGAATCATAGCACACCGCGCCCAATTGCAGTAATGACATCCACCACACGTCACACCGCGGACATATGACTCGAGTCATATCAAGGCCCCTCAACCGATGACGCCAGACACTACGTCGCCCCGCCGATGCGTGTTACCCTCCAATAGATGTATGCACAGGCACAGCAGCACCATGTCCTCTCGGGTTCTACCCCCCTCAGGGGGCGTGTCCCCGTCCCAGCTACTTACAGAGGGGAGAGTTGGAGCGGAGAACGTGGAGAGTCAGGAGAGAATGAATAGACAACTTTCACCAGAGCAACCACTCGTTCGCCTGCAGAACGTCGTCAAGACCTACCGCTCGGCGGCGGGGGAACATACCGCCCTCAAAGGCATCACCGCAGACTTCTACAGAGGCGAGTTCGTCACCATCGTCGGCAAGTCCGGCGCGGGGAAGTCGACGCTCGTCAATATGATTACTGGCGTGGACACCGTCACCGTCGGCGAGGTCTGGGTCGACGGCACGCCGGTGCACACGCTGGATCAGAGCCAGATGGCGCTCTGGCGCGGGCGCACCATCGGCATTGTCTATCAGACCTTCGAGCTCCTGCCACAACTGTCACTCCTCGACAACGTCTTACTGCCCATGGACCTCTGTGGGATCTATCGCGGTCAGGAGAGCGTCCGTCGCGCCGAGATGCTGCTGGCGCAGGTGGGTCTGGAGGCCCACATGCACAAGCCGCCGACCCGCATCTCCGGGGGACAGAAACAGCGGGTGGCTATCGCCCGGGCGCTGGTCAACGACCCGCCGATCATCGTCGCCGATGAGCCTACCGGCAATCTGGACTCCACGACCGCCGACGAGGTCTATGAGCTCTTCGCCGAGCAGGTCGAAGCCGGCAAGACGATCCTGATGGTGAGCCACGACGAAAGCCTGGCCCGGAGAGCGACACGCAGCCTGACGCTCCAGGACGGGGAGCTGGTCGATCCGCAGGGTGATCACGGCGGCGACGGCATCGATCTGATCCTGGATTCGCCTATCCGCGCTGTGCCTGCGTGGGGAGGTCTCAGTGCAAACTGAACAGCGAGACACGAAGGGGCGCGGCGGACAAGACGGCGACCCCATCATCCAGATGCGCAACATTGTGAAGATCTTCAAGACGCCCGCCGGCGACTTCCCGGCGTTGGGCGGCGGAAACGCGTCGCCCCTCAACGTCGACTTCTATGAGGGCGAGTTCGTCAGTGTCGTCGGCAGGTCGGGCAGCGGCAAGTCGACCCTAGCCAATATGATCACGGGCATCGACCATCCGAGCGCCGGTGAGGTCATCGTGATGGACGCTGAGATTCATCAGATGAACGAGAGCCAGCGCTCCCGGTGGCGCGGGCGAAGCCTGGGGATTGTGTTCCAGTTCTACCAGCTCCTCCCGATGCTCACACTGCTCGAAAACGTGATGCTGCCGATGGATTTCTGCGATATGTACGAGCCAGCGATGCGCGAGATTCGCGCCGCCGAGCTCCTGGCACAGGTCGGGCTCGCCGACGTGATGCACGAGATGCCTTCCGCGGTCTCCGGCGGTCAACAGCAGTGCGCAGCGGTGGCGCGAGCGCTGGCTAACGATCCCCCGATCATCGTCGCCGACGAACCGACCGGCAATCTCGACACCCGCGCCGCGGACGTCGTCTTCGGCATTTTCGAGGCGCTGGCCGAGCGCGGCAAGACCATTGTGATGGTGACCCACGACACGGAGTTAGCCCACCGCGCTTCACGCTGCTTGCGCATCGCCGACGGCGCTATCGTCGCCGATGAGATCGTCAGCGCCCGACGTGCCGAGGCCAAGGCGGCGACCGCGCCGGTTCTGGGGCCATTGTAGACCTGTGACCATGTTTCGTCTCAGGCCCCGTTGGCAGAAGCTGCTCGCAGATCTGTGGGGCAACAAAGCGCGATCCCTGCTCGTGGTCGCCTCCATCGCCGTGGGCGTCTTCGCCATCGGGGTGATCGCCGGCACATACGTGATCCTCACCGAGGATTTGACGCTGAGCTATCAGGCGAGCAATCCCGCCAACGTCACCGTGCTGACGGTGCCCTTTGGAGAGGACCTCCTCGAGGCCATCCGTCGCATGGACGGCGTGGCTCACGCTGAGGGCGTGCGCGAGATCACCGTCCGCGTCCGCACGGGCGCCCGCGATGGATTGGACGAGTGGGACACGCTCGTGCTGGTCGCACAGCCAGACTACGCCGATATCCACATCCACCGGCGATTCCCAATGGCGGGCGCAGCCGTGCCCGACGACCGAGAGCTTATTCTCGAGCACAAGACACTTGACGAGCTCGATCGGGGCCTGGGCGACGTTGTCGAGATCGAGCTTCCCGACGGCACCCGTCGATCCCTGCCGGTCGTCGGCACCGCGATGGACCAGTCGGATCTCTACAACACCGTGGTCGGTGGGCTACGCGGCTATGTCACGCTAGAGACGTTGGCTTGGCTGCGCACGCCCGTTGCAATGAATAAGCTCTTCGTCACCGCGGCTGAGGGCGGCGACGACGAAGCACATCTGCGCCAGTTGAGCACCGCGGTGACCGATCGTCTGGAGAAGAGTGGCTATCCCGTCTATCAAACCGAGGTCGCTCGCTCCGATGAGCACCCTTTTGGTGGTATCATCCAGGCGCTGTTGTGGGTCCTGATCATCGTCGGGGCGCTCATCGCGCTGTTGAGCAGTTCGTTGATCGCCAACACGATGTCGGCACTTCTTACGCAGCACCTCCGTCAGATCGGCGTGATGAAGCTGGTGGGTGCGCGGCGGTTCCAGATCGTCGGGCTCTATCTCTTGCTGATCGCGACGTTCGGAGCCGGGGCGCTGATCATCGCCGTGCCGCCGAGCACCATCGGGGCGTATGAATTGACGCGCTTCGCCGCTCAGATCATCAATTTCCGGCTGCAACCCTTCCGGCCGATTCCGCAGGCTGTGATCATCCAAATCGTCTTGAGCTTGCTGCTTCCCCCCATCGCCGGGCTGGCGCCGGTGCTCAAGGGCTCACAGACAACCGTACGCGATGCCCTGAGCAGCACAGGGCTGAGCGATGGCCAGGCGGGGAGGAGCTGGATCGACCGCTTACTGGGTCGCATCCGCGCTCTCTCACGCCCACTGCTCATCTCGATTCGCAACACCTTTCGGCGCAAGAAACGCTTGGCACTGACCCTCTTCACGCTCACCCTGGGCGGCGCCGTTTTCATTGGGGTCTTCAGCTCTCAGATAGCGCTGGATAAGACGGTAGTGGCGATGACGCGTTACTTCGGCGCCGACATCACGCTGGATTTCTCCGAGATGTATCGCATCGAGGAGGTAGTAGGTGAGCTTTCGAGCATTCCCGGCGTCGCAGATGTTGAGGTCTGGGCGATGACGGGCGCTGATCTCATTCGGGATGACGGGACGCCGCCCGACCCCCTGGGCATCATCGCGCCGCCGGCTGATAGCGAGCTCGTTGAGCCGCTGCTTATCGAGGGGCGTTGGATTCTACCCGGTGACGAGAATGCTGTCGTGCTCAACGAGGCCATTTGGAACTCGCTGCCAGACCTGCATGTAGGGGACACTTTACGCCTCGATGTCGCGGGCCGTGAGGACGAATGGGTTGTCGTTGGCATCTTCCAGTACACTGGTGTCACCGACCTCGTGGCCTATGCCAACTACGACTACATCGCGAATCTGCTCAAACAACCCTACCACGCGTCAAGCTACCGGATCGTCACCGACGAGCACAGCCTCACCTACCAGGAGCGCGTGCGAGCTCAGGTCACCGAGCATTTTCGCAGCCTCGGCTACAAGGTGCAGAAGGTGGAGGCCGGGAAGACGCTCAGCACATCAATTCCCCGCCTGGTGGGGATCGTGACGAAGATCCTACTGGTAATGGCGCTGATGACGGCGCTGGTCGGCGCCATTGGCTTGGCCGGCACGATGGGGATGAACGTGATGGAGCGCACTCGGGAGATCGGGGTCATGCGCGCCATCGGTGCGCACGACGCGATCATTTTCAAACTGGTGATTGTCGAGGGTCTGATCATCGGCCTGATCAGCTACCTTGTCGGCGCGCTGCTGTCGCTGCCAATTGGTCGGGTTCTCTCCAACGTGATCAGCCTGGCGATCTTCAGTACGCCGGCCGAGACGGCCTTCGCGTTCCAGGGCTTCGTCATCTGGCTGGTAGTCGTGATCCCGCTCTCCATCATCGCCAGCCTGCTCCCCGCACGTAACGCGGCACGGCTGACGATTCGCGAGGTGCTGGCGTATGAATAGAGATACTTTGAGAGGTGCTTATCGTATGAGAAGGTGGTTTTGGGGGCTGGGGATTCCACTCGTGGCCCTAATAATAGTGGTAAGCGGCTGCGCAGGAGGAAACACTTCAGGCACGCCGCTGGAGACGGCAACGGTACCGCCCGTGGTTCGGACACACAATGAGGGGATCCGGGCTGAGGGCGTTGTGATGCCGGCGCGATCCGTGACCCTGCAGGCCTCGGCGGGTGGCACCATCCGCGAGGTGGCGGTGGCGGAGGGGGATGCGGTCGCCGCCGGCGACCGGCTTGTGTACATTGATGCGGCTGACGCCGAGGCAGCCATTCAGCAAGCTGAGGCCGGTCTGGTAGCAGCGAGAGCGCAGCTGGATCAGGCACGGGCCGGGACGCGCGAGGAACAGATCGCCATCGTCGCAGCTCAGGCCGACGCCGCCGAAGCCATGGTGGCCCAGGCTGCAGCGCAGCGGGATTCAAAGACCGCCGGCTTGGACGAGGCGGACGCGCTGGATGCACAAGCCCAGGTCCTTGGCGCGCAACTGACGCATGAGGATGCGCAGTCAGCCCACGAGGACACGATGACGTGCTATACCTGGGGCGGCGAGGAGCACTGCCCGGCGCTGGGAACCTACGAGGAATTAACACGGTTCCAGGAGGAGGCGGCTTATGCAGGCCTGCTCGCCGCATCAGCGCAGTTGCAGATGACCGAGGCGCGTATAGATCCGCGCGCAGACGCGGCGAGCGCCGATGTGCAATCGGCACTGGCGGACCGCGACGCCGCTATGGCCCAGCTTGCGCTGGCGGAAGCAGGGGCCCGCGCCGAGGAGATCGCCGTGGCGGAGGCGGGCGTGCAGGAAGCCGAATCCGCCCTTGCGCAGGCACGGGAGTTATTGACACGTTACCGCATCGCGGCCCCTTTTCAAGGAACGGTGACCGACCTTCCCGTGAAGCCGGGCGATACGGTCGTCCAAGGTACGCCGGTGGCCACGCTGGCGACGCTCGATCGGCTTCAGATCAAGACTACCGATCTGACGGAACTGGATATCGTGGACGTCGTCGTCGGGCAGCCGGTGAGGGTCTTCTTCGACGCGATGCCTGATGAGCAGCATCAGGGTACCGTCGTACGCATCGACCCACAGGGGATGCCACAATTCGGCGACGTTTTGTACACCGTGACGATCGAGCTGGAGGCCATGCCTGCCTGGCTGCGCTGGGGGATGACCGCGCAGATCGAGATTGAGGCGGTGTCACGGTGAAGGGGATCCGTATGAAGCGCATCGCAAATCGTATCGTGGGAATCGTGCTGTTAGGCCTGATCCTCGCATCGGCGCGCGGCACGGTAGCGGCGCCCGAGGCACGGAATGTCGGAGCCACAGATGCGAACTCACCACACACAGAGGCCATGGACGGGACCGTGGCGGCTTCCGCTGACCTCGAAGGAGACACCCCGCAGGTCGAGGAGGCACGCACGATCCTGGTCGAGGGCACCGTCGCGCCGGAGCGCTCTTCGGCACTCCAGTTCGTTGTGGCGGGCGAAGTCAGTGAACTCCTGGTCTCAACCGGCGACGAGGTCGCTGCCGGCGATCCGTTGGTCAAGCTCGACGATAATCTGCAGGCATTAGCGGTCGCTCACGCCGCGTCCAAGATGGCGTCCGCCGAAGCCAGACTGAGCCTCGCCCAGGCGGGTCCACGCGCAGAGGAGGTCGCCGTCGCCGAGGCCGACCTTGCATCCGCAAGATCCGCGCTCCGTCAGGCCGCGGCGGCGCGTGACGAGCTCGCCGCAGGCGCCCTTGAGGCCGAGACTGCCGGCGTGCAGGCCGTGCTCGAAGCGGCCCGCGCCCGGCGGCGTCAAGTCGAGGCCGAAGCGCGCTGGGCAGAGGACGACGAGGATTTCGAGAGAAGGGATGACCTGCTCGACAAGATGCACGCGATCGACGTCGAAATCGCCGCTGCAGAGGCGCGGCTCGCAGCCCTGCCGGTGGCTTATGCTGCACGATTGCGCGCCGCGAACGCTGGCGTACGCGCAGCACAGGCACAGGTCGCCACCGCTGAGGCAGGCCTTGCGCTGGCCGAGGCCGGTCCAACAGCGGAATCGATCGCCGTCGCCCGTGCCGCCGTCCAGCAGGCCGAGGCCGACCTGGCAGAGACGGAGATCGCGCTGGCGCGTACGATGCTACATGCACCCTTCGAGGGCACGATCACCCAGGTGCTCGTCGAACCAGGGGAGGCCGTGGCGCCGGGCATGCCCGTGGTGGTGCTAGCGGACTTGACACACCTGCGCATCGAGACCACCGACCTGACAGAACTCGACATCGTTCACGTACACGAAGGACAACCGGTCGAGGTAACATTGGATGCGATGCCGGAGAGCCGTTGGTCGGGGCACGTCGTCCAGATCAAACAGCAGAGCTTGGACGTCAATGGAGATGTCACCTATCCGGCTATCATCGAACTGGATGAGAACGTGCCGGGCCTACGATGGGGAATGTCCGCTGCAGTGACGTTCGTCGAT
>JBNGCP010000119.1:0-8816 GCA_049974845.1 Anaerolineae bacterium
TCTGGGGCGCCGTCTTCACAGGGCTTTCAAAATGCCTGGGGGAAGCCATAGGGGCTTGCCTTTTGTGGGAGCCCGTTGTAGGCTTCGGAGCAGCGTGACAAGGAAGGGGGGAATCATCTATGCGCACCATACAATACCGTGGACTGGAAGGCGCTCACAGAGTCGGGATCGTCCGGGACAGCGAGACCATCGACGCGCTCTCCGGGGAGCAGACACTCTACGACTTGGCGCTGCAGGCGATTCGCAACGGTCGGTCACTCGCCCAGATCCTCAGCGACCAACCGACAGACCGCACCATCGCTTACGCCGATCTGATTGCCGAGCGTCGCATCTTGCCGCCGCTCGATCATCCGGATCCAGCGCATATGTTGGTCACCGGAACCGGATTGACGCATCTGGGAAGCGCAGACGCCCGAGACCAAATGCACAAGGCCGCGGACGAGACGCTAACCGACAGCATGCGGATGTTCCAGATGGGTCTGGAGAGAGGCAAGCCGGCCGCAGGCGAGCAAGGCGTCCAGCCTGAGTGGTTTTACAAAGGCGACGGCAGCATCATCGTCGCGCCTTATCGTCCGCTGATCAGCCCCTCCTTCGGGCTGGATGGCGGCGAGGAGCCGGAGATCGCCGGACTCTACGTTATCGGCTTCGACAGCGCCCCCTACCGCCTGGGGTTCGCGTTGGGCAATGAGTTCTCCGATCACGTGATGGAGAAGCAAAACTACCTCTACCTGGCCCACTCCAAGCTCCGCCCCTGTGCCTTCGGACCAGAGCTGCGGTTGGGAGAGCTTCCACAGGACGTGCGGGGCACGGCTCGGATCCTGCGCAACGATAACGTCGTGTGGGAGGCGCCGTTCCTGAGCGGAGAACGAAATATGTCGCATTCCATCGCCAACCTGGAATATCACCACTTCAAGTACCGGCAGTTCCGCCGCCCGGGCGACGTGCATGTCCACTTCTTTGGGACCGCGACGCTCAGCTTTGCCGCCGGCGTGGTGCTCAGCCCGGGCGACGAGATGGAGATCGAGGCCGAGGGCTTCGGGCGACCGCTGCGGAATCCCTACACCGTCAGCCAGCAGAACGGTGTCAGCGTCAAGACGCTATAGGGCCAACCCCACAGGGCATAAAGGAACGACTTGCGGTATAATAAAAAAACGGCAATGATCACGCTGACGCCGTCGGAATAGGTTCAAGCTTATAGCTGTGAAGTAGGTTCCTGAGGAACGCAACCATGGATGATCCGCTAGTAACGTTGTGGGAGAAACCGGAAGCTAAAGAGATCTATATGATCGCGGGCTGGCATCAGTGGGCCGACGCCGGAGCGATCTCATCAGGGCTGCCACTCTATCTCGTCCACAAGCTGGAAGCCAGAAAGATCGGCGAGATTGAGGATGACGGCTTCTATCTTTTCCAGTTGCCGGGCGCGCATCACTTCCTGCGCCCCGAGATCCAGCTGGAGGACGGATACCGGAAAGCACTGAAGAAGCCACAGAACGAATTCTACTACGCCGGTAACGAGGACAAGGGCCTGGTCATCTTTCTGGGCGAGGAGCCCCATATGCGGGCCGACCGTTACGCAGAAGCTTTGCTGAACGCCGTGCTGGAGCTGGGCGTGAAGCGTGTCGGGGCGGTGGGCGGGGTCTATGGAGCCATTCCTTACGATCAGGACCGCGAGGTCTCATGTGCGTACAGCCTCCCGCAAATGCGCGAGGAGCTTGGTCGATACG
Source organism: Anaerolineae bacterium (assembly GCA_049974845.1). Taxonomy (GTDB): domain Bacteria; phylum Chloroflexota; class Anaerolineae; order B4-G1; family SLSP01; genus PWVB01. Next base: position 1,725 of record JBNGCP010000119.1, read on the forward strand.
CTGTGCGCTTCTCGGATTATGAGGGGGGCACCACCATCAGCACCTATCTGATCGACGCCGCGGAAGCTCACGACCTCGAGTTCCTCGTCTTCTACGCCTTCGTCCCGGCCTACAACTTCTCCGAGATCTCAAACCTGGTCCAGGCCATCAGCATCGAACACGACTTCAAGGCCTGGTACGATGTAATGCGTCGCTTCAACCATATGTTTGACCTGGAGATCGATCTCTCGGAGTTGGAGGAGCAGAGCTACGAGCTGATGGTCTCGATGGACGCAAAGATCGACGAGCTCGACGAGCAGATGCCCGACCTGGACGTCCGTGCCTACATGGCCGAGGTCGAGGAGGAGTTCGACGCAGAGCCCTTCATACCGCCCCTCAGCGACGTGTGGGGCAAGGCCCTTGACAATCTGTTCGGGGACGCGGATGATGAGGAATAGGGCGCGCTAGGCCTCTAAGTCCATTTTGCGTTTGATGTCAGCCTCGATCTGAGCCGCTTCGTAGTGCGTCCAGGCGGACGGCAGCACGCCGAAATAGCGTTGCCGATCCTGATCAGTGAGGTTTTCTCGGGTCATCCGAGCCGGGACACCCTCGGCGAGCGCGTTTGCGGGGATGCGCTGACCCACGTTGGTGGCGCTGCCGTTTCCGAGAATAGCGCCCTCGCCAATGCGAGTGGCGTAATCGCAGCAGGCGTTAAGCCCCACCGCGCCGCGGTCGGCGACCTGGGTGCCGTGCATCGTGGCGCCGTGGTTGATCCAACACTCGTCACCGATGCTCGACCGATCAGGCTCCTCGGCGAGCGATCCACCGACGTTAGCGGGACGCCCACCCTCGATACAGACGGAATCATAGATATGGGTGTAGTTGCCGATCTCGTTGCGCCCCCGGATCACCACGTTGCAGCGGATCAAGGTGTGATGGCCGATCGTCACGTCGCCCTTGATCACGGTGCCCGCGTCAATGCGCGTGTAGGCGCCGATAGTGATGTGGCCTTCGAGGATAACCGAAGGGTGGATGTCCGCCGTCGGATGAATGTTCATCTCTTCCCACTTCTTCATCTGACCCTCCTGCACATCACGTCCACTGATCGATGCCGGGATCGACACCCGCTAGACATCCAGCTCCAGGCGCACGACCTCCCCACCTACGCAACCGACCAGCAACGACGCGCCGGGCATCAATCCTGCCGGCGCACAGACCGCAGTCAGCCCTGCTGGCGCCTGCTCTAGCTTAACCCAGTCACGTCCACAATCACGCGATAACCAGAGCCCGCTCTCCATCAGGACCAACACGGTCGGCTGGTCAGGAAAGTCCGGCGAGAGCAAAAGGCCATTGACGGGGTCTTTGATGATGTCCGCGCCAAGGCGGACCCAACTCTCGCCATCATCGTCGGAGAAGAGCAATCCCTGTGTCTCTGTGCCCGCGAGGACGGTCCCGTCCTCGTCATAGTGCGGCGAAAGCGCTAAACTCATGACCGGCTCGAACCCCACCGAGAGCTCGACCTCACGCCACGCCCGCCCACCGTTGGTGCTCCGGAAGACGCCGCTCTCGACTCCCGCCATAAGCGTCTCGTCGACGGCGAAGGCCGGTGAGATCGCCAGGCTGAAGACATTGAGGTCCAACAAGCCGAAGTTCCAGCGCGCCCAGTGGGTGCCACGGGTCGCCGAACGGAAAATGCCATCCTCGGTCGTTGCCGCGAGCACAACGCCATCCTCGACAAAGTTGGGCGAGATAGCCAGCGCCGAAACAGCCGGCGGCGGCGAGTCCAGGACGGTCGCAGCCCACGTCTCGCCGCCATCCAGGGATCGCAGGACGCCTCCCGGCACGCCGGCGAAGAGGGTCGCGTGCTCGTCGCCGTCATAGTTGGGCGTCAGGACCACCGAGGTAGTCGGCAGCGGGCTCTCCAACTCCAGAGATCCATAGGCATAGTGCCAGCTTTCACCCGCATCCGTCGAACGATAGAGACCCGTGGTGCGGGCCGCGAAACAGGTGCGCAGATCCTTGGAACACGTCAACGCATAGACGATGTCAGTCTCGGCATCGGCAAGTTCAGCCGTTTCGTCGAGGGTATTTCCAGACAAGGTATCCTCAGGCATAGATATCCCTTCTAGGTGATAAGGCAATGTGATAGGACTACGTGCTCAGGGCTTCAGGGGCGGCGGCTCGATGCACCAAGACGTCAGTCGTGAGGGCCATCGCCGCGCTGCTGATCGCACTGCGCAGGGCCGCTTTGACCACAGTCGTGACATCCAGAATACCGGCCTCTTGCATGTCCACGATCCGCCCCTGCACCACATCGAAGCCCACAGCCGGATCCGACGCGTCGAGCTGCGCCAGAATCTCGCCGGGTTCGTAGCCGGTGTTCTGCAACAATGCGCGGAGCGGAGCCTCCATAGCGCTATGGAGGATACGGTAAGCAGCGCGCTCCTCGGGTTCCTCACTGGCAGCCATGCCCGCGTGCAACATGGGTTGGCAAGCCAGGAGCGCGGCCCCCCCACCCGGCACCACCCCTTCGCGGATCGCGCCGCGCATCGCATCCGCAGCACGCTGTGCCTCTGTCTTGTTGTAGTCCAGTTCGGTCTCGGTAATGCCACCCACGTAGAGGGTCGCCGAGCCGCCCATCAGTTTCCCGATGCGCTCCTGAAGGCCCTTCCGCTCGTCGAGATCCTGAGTGTTGGCATAGAGCCGGCGCAGGTGTGCGATGTGCTCGCGCAGCTGACGCGGATCGCCCTTGCCACCGATGATGCCGAAGTTCGAGCGATCGGCCCAAACCCGGCGCGCCTGTCCCAGGTCCGATGGCTTGATGTCCTTCAGCGCATCGCCAGCGGCCCTCAGGAGCGGCCGCCCTCCAGTCAGGACGGCCATATCCATCAAGTTGGCACGCTGATCATCCACCGTGCTTCCGGGGGTTTTGATCCCCATCGCGTGGACGTTGATCTTGCCCTTTTCCCGATTCAGCACCAGCATACCAATCGCCACGTCGGACATGCGGCGGGCAATGATAGCCAGGCCCTCGATGCCGGCCCGCAGACAGACAGCATAGGCGGAAACCAGATCGCGTGGATTCTCGATGTCCAGGTCGGTCATGAGGATCGCCGCGTTCTGCAGCTCAGTGCGCTGTCGCTCCACATCGGTGATCAACGTACGAGAGAGCAACCCTCCGCTCCAATACATCCCCTCGACATACTCGCGCTCGTAGCCACGGCTCTTACCCTTGCGGATCTCGAGGCGACCATATTCGCCGATGATGTCGAAGATCTCTCCTAACATCTCGCCCAGCTCGGGATCCTGAGAGATCGCGGTCGCGAGCCTTGAGAGGTCCTTCTCACCCTCGACCCGGATCGCCATGCTATCGAGCTCGTCGAGAATCTCGCGCAGGCCGCGCTCAAGGTGGACGCGCAGCCGCATAGCGTTACCGCCGGACGTTAGATAGCGCAGGCCCTCTTCATAGACCGATCGAAAGAGCACGGCAGCCGTCGCCGTGCCATCCCCCGCATCCTCGCGGAGGCTCCAGAGAACGTTGCGAACGAGCATTGCCCCGACATCGGCATCGCGCCCGCGGATCTGGATGATGCGGCGAGCGATCGTTCCGCCGTCATCGAGCAGCTCTGGGACGCGACCGGTGTCCCCGATCGTCCGGTCGTAGAGAACAATGCGCGGAAACGGCCCGAGCGTCGGCTCCACCGCATCGACAACCTGGCGGATTCCTCTGAGCATCTCGCGGTGAACTTTGGGCTGGAAGACAACGGCTGGCTTCTGCCACTTCTTTGCGCTACCTGCCATAATCCTATATGACTCCTTCTGATGTCAGAAATATGTGTCCTCATCTGTCACAGTCTGAGGCGCCGGTCCGGCGCACAAGAGACGACATTCATGATACCGCATTTCCGCCACCAAGGAACGAGGGACATCACACCAGATCACGTCACCTGGCGCAGGCCCCCATCCACCCTGGACGCGCCCCGCCGGCGTTGCCCCCCTCAGAGCTTGGGAAGCTCAAAGGTGTCGTCGGTGTCCGCCATCCATTGAGCCAGGCGCGCCTGCAGTCGCCGACGCGCGGCAGCAAACTTCGTGTTATGCGCCAGGTTCACAAGCTCATAGGGATCCTCGTTGAGGTTGAACATCAACCAGGGCTGCCCCTCCAAGGCCACATATTTCCACCCGTCGCGGGTCAAAACGGCGCGCCACGGACGATCCACGCTGTCGCCGTGCCCGGTGGGGATCACCGATTGGATGAAGGCTGAGTCGGGTGCTTCCATCTGAGGACGATCAGGGAGGCGCACACCGGAATAGTCGTGGCCTCGCATCCACCCGGGCTTGTCGATGCCACAGAGCCCCAGCGTCGTCGGCGCGATGTCGACGTGGTTGATCAACACATCGGGACGCCCTGAGCGACCCTCGTACCGGGGATGGATACCGCCGATAATGAAGGGAATGCGGATCGACTCCTCCCACGGCGCCGTCTTGAGAAACTGTCCGTGGGATCCGTGGATGTCGCCATGATCGGAGAAGAAGACGATATGGGTGTCGAGATCGAGGCCGGCCTCCGCCAGCGCCTGACGAATGCGCCCCACATTCCAGTCGAGGTTCTCGATCTGAGCATAGGCACCCGCCAGCTCGCGCCGCGCGCGTCGTTCCACCCATTCGACGGGAGGCACGTTGGGACGCAGGCTGAGTTGCCCGGGAATGTGACGAGACATCCAGGGCTCCGGCGCTACATAGGGGTTGTGGGGAGGCTGGACGGAAAGCACAGCAAAGAAGGGGCGTCCATCGCCGGACCTGCGAGCCTCGCCCTGTCGGCGGACGTAGTCGATGAGCATATCAGTGAGGGCATCCGTCTCGTAGCCCGGCAGGCGCTCGTGAAATGCATCCTCACCCTCACCGCCGTGGACCCAGCAGTCCCACTGACTGTTGTTGTTCTCATAACCAATCCAGGTATCGAAGCCACCGCGTCGATCCGGCGGAACGATATAATGCGCGGCGCGACCCTCCCGCTCCTTGAACCCACCGAGATGCCACTTTCCGAAGTAGGCGGTGTCGAAGCCGTGGTCGTTGAAGACATCGGCGACGGTAGGCATATCGGCAGGAAGGGGATACTCATGCCCGGGCACCGCCTCGTGGGGGTAGCGGCTCGTGAGCAGCGATCCGCGGAAGGGGCAGCAGAGCGGGTAGCCGGAAACGGCACACTCGTAGTTCTGCCCCTCCGCCGACAGCCGGTCCAGGTTCGGTGTAGATAGGTTGGGATCCCCGTTGCAGCTCAGCGCTTGCGCTCGATGTTGGTCGCCGAGGATCCAGATAGCGTTCTTATAGGATGGTTTGGCAGACATGCTTCCTGGCCTCTCTTCGGGTGCAGCAGCGGGCTTCCGAGACGTGAATCTCATTCATTGATAGAGTCTACCGGCGTATGTTTGACTGCGCAATTGGACGCTCCACGTCAAATGCGAAAGGCTTCAGCAGGGCCGTAAGGGGCGAGACTGACGGTGATGTAGGGATTGATGGCGGTATCGGCCTCCTGATAGGCAAAGCGCCACATCCGTCCGAGCATCTCGCGCTTCACATCCTCATACGCTGGATCGGCGGCGAGGTTGCATAGCTCATCGGGGTCAGTGCGCAGATCATAGAGCTCGTCCAAGTCGAAGCCATTGAAAACGTACTTGAAGTCTCGGGTCATCACGGATCGTTGGGTGTAGTAGAGCTCCACGCCGTTACACTGCGTGTGTATCTCCTCCCGCCAGCTCGTAGGAGACTCCCCCCGGAGGAAGGGCATCAGACTGGCACCAGTGAAGGCGCGATCCACTTCCAAGTCAGCGGCTTCAATAAAGGTCGGGGCGAAGTCTGCCTCGGAGACAAAGACATCGATGCGGCGTCCGGGATTGCGGATGCCGTTGGGCCAGCGAACCACGACGGGAATGTGGTAAGCGCCCCGGAAACAGGGGATGCCCTTTGCAAAGAGACCGTGCTCGCCGGCATAGTCGGCATGGTCCGAGATGTAGAGGACCAGCGTATCCTCCACCTGGCCGGTCGCCTCTAACTGTTTGAGAATCTCGCCGAAGAGATCATCGAGGTAGGTGCAGTAAGCCCAGAAGTGGCGCACCGCCTCCCGCACCTCACGCTCCGACAGCTGGCCGAAACGCATGTCGCGCATACGCTGATAGATGCGGGGTTTGTCACACAGCTCGTCGTGGTAACTGCGGGGCAGCGGCACCTCGTCGAGTTCATAGAGATCGAGGTAGCGCTGCGGCACGACGTAGGGGTCGTGCGGCCCAGTCAGCCCGACGTACAGCCCCCAGGGCCCCTTCCCTTCTGCCAGTTTGGGGAGCAGCTCCAGCGCCTCCTCCACCACACGGCGATCGTGATCGCCGCGGCGCTCTGAATTCCCGTACAGGCGGTAGGTACCGTAACCCGGTCGCAGCATCTCACCCTCGCCGCGCTGCATATCGTCAGGCTCCTCTGCCAACGCCCGATAGTGCCCCCATCGCACGCCGTGCAACGTCCCCTTTGACGCACTGACTGTATGCTCTGTGAAACCACGATCGGCAGGCGACTCCTCCACACTCACGTGCCATTTGCCGGTGAAGTGTAGATCATAGCCCGCCTCCGCGAGGTCCTCACTCCACAAGCGAACGCCCGTATTGAGGCCCCGGCTCAATGCCTGCGGATTGCAGACGTTGTTCCAAACGCCGTGGCGGGAGGGATAAAGCCTGCTGAAGAAGGTCGCCCGCGACGGACAGCAGTGGGGCGAGGGGCAGTAAGCGTTGGTGAAGGTCACCCCCTCGTCCGCCAGGTGATCGAGGTTTGGCGTGATCGACGGGTGCTCGGCCAGCGCGGTATCAGCGCGCTGATGATCCGTCATCACGATGAGAATGTTTGGCTGTGACATAGATCCTCCCTAGAAGTGCTGCGATATGGAGTGCGCGGGCTCAAAGCCGATGAGGGCACGGGCCCGGTCGATGCTAACCAGGGTCTCGGTGCCGATCTGGCCGACACCCCCTGTGACCGCGATATGCATGCTTCTCTTCGTCCTTCCTCAGTCCATCCGGACTTCGCGACCGGTTCGAGCGCTCTCCAGCAAGGCCTCCATCATCTCCTGTACGA
>JBNGCP010000120.1:0-6485 GCA_049974845.1 Anaerolineae bacterium
GCGGCGCGCCCGAACGCCCCACTCTCTCGGAGGGAGCAAGCGCCCCGCCGTTCCCGCCACGGCCAGATTTCAGGTGCCCCACTGTCTGCAACCGCCTACAGCGCCCGCTATCATACTCCGATCTCCCCCCATGGCAAATCGCGATCCGCGTCAAGAGCGCTTCGCGCTTGCCAAATCTCACAATGCCTGTATAATTTGCGTCGTGCTGTGATACACACGGCATCCGTTTCGGCGGACAACACCGTCGAGCATCTTCGGGGCATAGCGCAGCTTGGTAGCGCGCACGGTTCGGGTCCGTGAGGTCTGCGGTTCAAATCCGCATGCCCCGACCATCTACAGAGGGCACCGGCAGTTGCCGGTGCCCTCTCTCTGCAGATCCCGGAGGTACCCACATGGTCAAGGTCAGAGCATACCACCGCGAGGCGTGGAAGAGGGACGAGGATACCGTGAGCAACGCCGAGGAAGACTTCCTGTCGCACTCTATGCCCACCCTCATCGCCACCCGTGCGGTCAAGCTGGCACTCCCCTAGAAGCGCGATGCCCGAGCCCCGCACCTTAGTGGCCTTCATGGCTGCGGCCCTGGCTCTCCTCGTCATCCCGGGCCCCGTCATCCTGTACACGATCGCCCGCACCTTGCATCAGGGACGGCGCGCCGGGCTCGCTTCGACGCTGGGCGTGGGCCTCGGCGACTTCACCCACGTTCTCGCAGCTACACTGGGGCTCTCCGCCCTGCTCGCCGCATCCCCCCGAGCGTTCGCCGCTGTCAAGATCGCCGGCGCGCTCTACCTTGCCTATCTCGGGCTGCGCACCCTGCTCTCCCCGCGCGCGCCCGATGCCGACCAGACAAACGAGGTGATGCCGCCCGCGAGCACCGCGCGCGTTTTCGGCCAAGGACTCCTCGTCGCGGTCCTGAACCCGAGGACGGCCCTTTTCTTCCTGGCCTTTCTTCCGCAGTTCGTGGACGCTGGTCGCGGTGACGTCGCCGCGCAGACCCTCGTCCTCGGCGGTTGCTTTGTCATCGCCGGCATGCTCACCAACGTGACCTACACCCTGCTCATCGGCGCCCTCCGCCAACAGCTCCGTGCAAACGACCGCTGGGTGCGTCTGAGGCGCTACGTCTCCGGCACAACTTACGTCCTCCTAAGCGCCACCACCCTCCTCACTCACTAGCCAGCAGCTCGGGCACCGCCTCCTTCTGTGTTCCGATTCTCCCCCTCCGGGGGCTTGTCCCCGTCCCACCTGCTCACGGAGGGGAGAGCATGCCCTGAGCGAAGCCGAAGGGCTAGAGGGGGGGGCGCGCCCGAGCAGCCCGCCTCGCCCGCGCAGACCGCTTGAGCCCCGCCGAACCTGATCTATACTCGTGCACAGAGCACGATCCCGTACGCGCGCGGTCTGGAGGATCAGGTGCTCCCCAACGTCGAACGCATCCTTCAGGCGGCTCGCGACGTGCTGGCTTAGAGAAGAGAGGCGCTGTGACCGAGATCTACGATCACCCCGAGTATTTCGAGATTGCCTACAGCTTCCGCGACATTCGAGCGGAGGTGGACGCGATCGAGCGCCTCATCTACCGCTACAGCCAGATCCCGGTCAAGCGCATCCTCGAACTTGGCTGCGGTTCGGCACCCCACCTGCCTGAGCTAGCGCGGCGGGGATACCATTACGTGGGTCTGGACTACAGCGCCAGCATGCTCGACGCGGCCCGGCGCAGGGCTGAGCAGTACCGGGTTCGTGCGACCTTTGTCCAGAGCGATCTCGCGGACTTCGCGCTAGCCAAGCCCGTCGACTTCGCGATGGTCCTCCTGGGCTCGCTTTACGTCGTGACCACCGCGGAGCTCACCCGCCACTTCGAGAACGTCGCCCGCGCCCTGCATCCCGGCGGCCTCTACCTGCTCGATTGGACCATTAACTGCGCCCCCAGCACGGCGACGCACGATATCTGGGTCCAGCGCCGGGGTGACATCGAGGTCAAGACCACCTACCGTGCCCACCTCGTGAGCCCCGTCGAGCAGATTATGGAGGAGGACGTGACCATGGAGGTGAACGACGCCGGCACGCGCCACGTCCTGCATCAGGTGGCGCACCAGCGCGAGATCTATCCTCAGGAGTTCCTGGCCTTCGTGAAGCACCAGCCGAGTTGGGACTTCATCGGTTGGTGGGATAGCTGGGACCTCGACCGGCCTCTGGACGACCTGGGGGCCGTGCACCGTCCGGTGGTCGTCATCCGCCGGACCGGCGCCTGATGCCGCTATGGCGCCTACGAAGGGAGCTGTGACATGCAGACCCTCAACGGTTCACATCGAAACAGCCTAGCGCGGCGATGCCGCGGCCTGCTTGCCACCGCGCTAGCCCTGATCCTCCTCGGCTGCAGCCTCATCACCGGCAGCAGCTCGTCGCCCGCGGACGACGCCACCCCTGTGGTCGATGTCGTCTCTGTGCCCACGACGACGCCCCTCCCACCGACGCCCGTCGAGGAGAGCGCACCGACAGCAATAGCGGTGCCCCCGACCGCGACGCCCGAAGCCGAACCCTCCGACGAACCGGCGGGCTCCATCGGCCCCTTCACCCCCTTCGTCCCCGCGCCCGCCGTCCGCGCTGACGCGATCCGCGACCTGCGCGCGGCGCCCACCGGCATCCTGTGGCTCGCCACCGACGGCGCCGTACTCTCGCAGCGCGGCGGCTCGTGGGCGGAGCACACCGATTTCGACGCCCTGCAGGACGGCGTCCTGGTGGGCTTCGGCGATGCCGGACGCCCGTGGGCCGTTGCCGCTGACGGCGAGACGATCGTGGGTCAGGGCGGTGCCGCTTGGGTGGACTACGGTCCCGAGTTTGGTTGGGCGCCCGCCGGGCTCATCAGACAGGGCCCCTACGCGACGATCTCGGAGGCGCCGGTGATCGACCGCCAGGGCCAAGTGTGGATCGCCACCGAGGCCGACGTGCGCGTCTTTGACGGCAACTGCTGGACGGTCCTCGCACCGGAGGACGTGGGCTTCACGCCATCCGAGGATATGGTCGAGATGGGCTACAGCTTCCGGCTTCGGGACGTCGCCCTCGACAGCACCGGCGACGTCTGGGTCACCGATTGCGCCTGGATGGGCCCGGGGCCCACGGGTCAGGGCGCCCGTTGGTTCGACGGCGAGACCTGGCACGGGCGGGACTCCGGGGTCGTCGGATCAGGCTGCATCGAGGACATCGAGGTCGATGGCGCCGGTCGCATCTGGGCCGGGGTCGACGGCGACCTGCTGCGCTACACGCCGGGCGAGGGATGGGAGACCCTGCCACACCCCGACGTCAAGCTCGCCGAAGAGCTCCGCTGGGGCTACGTCACGGACCTGACGCTCTCCGACGACGACACCGCCTGGGTGACCATGGCGCCGTGCGGCGGCGCGAGTTGCGACGTCGGCGTCGCGCTCCTCTTCCAGGTGCGTGACGGCGCGTGGACCCTCATCACCGACGAGACGCCCACCGGCCTCGCCTTTGACGCCACCGGCGTCGGCTGGCTCTGCGCCGGCGACGGCCTCTACCGCATCGAGGGCGAGACCGCGACCCTCGTCTACCAGGCCGAGGGCTTCACCTGCCAGCTTGCCCCCCATCCTGATGACGCCCCTAGCGACGGCCCCATCTGGCTCTTGCAGCCCGACGAACCGGCGCTATGGCGATATACACCCGCTGATTGATCAGCTGGGCATAGAGAAGGAGCGACACCATGACACAGCCGCTAGATCGCTACACCCAGGTCGACGGCCTGCGCACCCGCTATTGGGAGATGGGCGAGGGTCCACCCTTGGTCCTCGTCCACGGCCTCGGCGCCTCCGTCGAGACCTGGGAGCGGAACATCGAGGCTCTCTCCGAGGCGCACCACATCTACGCCCCCGACCTGCTCGGCTACGGGCGGACGGAGAAGCCCGAGATCGACTACACGCTGGAGGCGTTTGTCGACTTTGCTGTGGCCTTCATGGACGCGATGGCGCTCTCACGTGCGGACCTGCTGGGCCACTCGCTCGGCGGTGCCATCGTCCTGCGGCTCGCCATCGAGCATCCCGAGCGCGTCGATCGGCTTGTGGTCGCCGACGGCGCGGCCATAGGAGAGCACATGAGCTTCTCGCTGCGGCTTGTTGCGCTCCCGCTCGTCGGCGAGCTCCTGCTGCGGCCCCGCCGGGAGAAGACCGCGCAGGCGCTGCGCGCCCTCTACCACGACCCAACCATGGTCACCGAGGAGCTGATCGAGCACAACTACGAGATGATCACCATGCCCGGCGCCCAGCGCGCCTATCTCTCCACCGTGCGCAACCTCGCGACCCCCTTGGGGATCCGTGACGAGGTCCGGTCGGCGATCAAGGCGCGCCTCGACGAGGTGAAGGCGCCGGTGCTGCTCCTGTGGGGCGCCGAGGACCAGCTCGTGCCCGTTGATGACGCGGTCGCGGCTCGCGAGCGCCTCGCCGACGCGCAGCTCGTCGTCATCGAGGCGGCCGGCCACAACGTGATGGTGGAACGACCCGAGCGCTTCAACGAGGCAGTGCGCAGCTTTCTCGCCTCACCCTAGGTGAAGGCCGTCCCCACGCAATTCCAACCCACCCAACGCATCCCAACACCGGAGCTAACCCACTCCAGCGACCACCGCACCCGACGCTCGACTACACTGAAGGAGATGGGCCCCGTCGTCCATCGTCCAAGTGTTCATCGTCAACCCAACCCGAAGGAGGCACTAAGATGAGTCAAGCCTGGGACCCGATCCCTGATCCCCCGGAACGCATTGCAGGCCTAAAGGACGTGGCCTACAACCTATGGTGGAGCTGGCATCCAGACGCTCAGCGGCTCTTCCGCAGCCTCAGCCATCAGGCGTGGCGCGACAGCGACGGCAACCCTATCGAGATGCTGAGAATTCTGCCGGCGGAGGTGCTGGCAGCCGCTGCGCACGACGAGGCCTTCCTCAAGCGTTACGACGCTGTGGTCGCCGCCTATGAGGAGGAGTGTGCATCGGGCGAGGGATGGTTCACCGACCAGTGCGGTGAGGTTGATGCGCCTCTCGCCTACATCTCGGCCGAGTATGGCCTCCATTCCTCTCTCCCGGTCTACGCCGGAGGTCTCGGCATCTTGGCGGGCGATCACCTGAAGGAGGCCAGTGATCTGGGCGTGCCCTTGATCGCCGTGGGGATGTTCTATCGCCAGGCCTACGTGCACCAGCGCATCCGCGAGGACGGCTGGCAGGACGACGTCGAGGAGACCCTGGACCGGACCTACAACCCGATCGAGCGGATCCTGGACGAGGACGGCAAGCCGCTGCGTGTGACGGTTCCGGCCCTGAGCCCTCAGGTCGACGTCCACGTCTGGAGGGTCAAGGTTGGGCGGGTATCGCTTTATCTTCTGGACCCGGCCATTGACGGCAATCGCGCCTGGGACAAGGACATCGCCAGCCGCCTCTATATCAGCGACCCCGAGCAGCGACTCCGCCAGGAGATCCTGTTGGGAATGGGCGGGATGGCGGCGCTGGAGGCCCTGGGTATCCAGCCGACGGCGCTGCACCTCAATGAAGGGCATGCAGCGCTCGCGACGCTCGCCCGACTAGGTGTACGCCTCCGCGAGGGAAAGGCCCTGGAGGACGCGCTGGCGGATGTGCGCGCGACGACCGTCTTCACGACCCACACACCGGTGCCCGCCGGAACCGACGTCTTCCCCTTCCGGCTGATGCAGCGCTACCTGGGAAGCTACCTAGATGACCTTGGTGTGGACCGCGAGAGGTTTTTTGAGCTGGGCGCCAACCCCAAGGACCCTGAGGCCGGCTTCAACATGGCCGTCTTCGCGCTGCGGATGGCAAACGCGCGCAACGCGGTCAGCCAGCGCCACGGCGAGGTCGCCCGCGAAATGTGGTCGCACCTCTGGCCCGACAAGCCCCAGGACGAGATCCCCATCGACGCCATCACCAACGGGGTTCACGTGTCGAGCTGGGTCGACGCGACCTACATGCATCGGCTCTTCGCCCAGACCCTGGGTGAGGACTGGGTCGCGCGACAGGATGAGGCCGAGATCTGGGAGGCTGTCGACGACATCCCCGACCGGCGGCTCTGGGAGGATCATCAAGAGCTCAAGACCGACCTCCTCGCCGAGATCGGCGCACGTGCTCGCATGCGCTGGCACGACGATCGTGCTGCCGCCAGCAGCATCCTGGCCTTTGGCGCGCTCCTCGACCCCGATGTGCTGACTATCGGCTATGCGCGGCGGTTCACCGCCTACAAACGTCCCACCTTGATCATGCAGGACTTGGAGCGCCTAAAAGCGATGGTCACCGATCGCCTGCAACCCGTCCAGATCATCTTCGCCGGCGAAGCCCATCCCGCCGACTCCGAGGGGAAGCGCCTGATCCAGGAGATCTTCCGCCGTGCCCAGGATCCTGAATTCGCCGGGAGGATCGCCTTTGTGGAGGACTACGATCAGGAGCTGGCCGCCGATATGGTCTGCGGCGTCGACGTCTGGCTCAACAACCCCGTGCC
>JBNGCP010000120.1:6585-8793 GCA_049974845.1 Anaerolineae bacterium
ATCGCCTACTACCGGCCGCCCTCACCCTACAGCCGCGAGGACCTGGAGGCCGCCGAAGCCGCAGGGCTTGGCGGGACGCGGCTCTACGCCGCCCGTCAGCAGCGATCAGGCGAGGCGCTCGCCGCCGAGCTGCGCGAGCGCGGCGGGCGGGCCGTCGCGCGCAACGTCGACCTCGGCGTCCCCGCAGCCATTCCCGCACTCTTCGATGACTGCGAGGCCCACCTCGGTCCCGTGGACGTCCTGGTCAACAACCATACCCACGACGCGCTTGAGACCTTCGACCCGGCCCGCGTCACCGACGAGGGCTTCCCAGTTCAGATCCCCACGGCCGACAGCATCGACCGCCATTTCGCCGTCAACGCGCGCGCGTACGCGTTGATGATGGTCGAATACGTCCGGCGCTTTCTCGACCGCGAGGCCGACTGGGGCCGGATCATCAACCTGAGCACCGACGCCGCGCACGCCCATCCGGAGAACGTCAGCTACGCCGCCAGCAAGCACGCGATTGAGTCGTACAGCCGCTCGGCTGCCGTCGAGCTGGGGCGCTACGGCATCACGGTGAACGTTATCGCCCCCGGACCTATCCAAACCGGCTACATCACCCCCGAACAGGAAGCGGAGATCGCCGCCGGTACACCGCTGGGCCGCGTCGGCCGGCCCGAGGACGTCGCCGATGTGATCGTCTTCCTCGCTTCGGAGCAAGCCCACTGGCTCACGGGTCAGCAGCTCTACGTCGGCGGCGGCTGGCGCATCCCGCAGTGATCGCCGGGCCGCGTCGACCCACGCGCGTCCTGCTCCCGCTCGGCCTGGCGATCTGCCTGTCGCTCTTTGGCGATCTCACCCTCTACGCCGTCCTGGCAAGCGAGCGCCACACCGTGGGCTTGAGCATCGGCGCGGTTGGCGTGATGCTCAGCATCAATCGCTTGATCCGCATCCCCGGCAACCCCCTCATTGGCACGCTCTACGACCGCGTCGGACGGCGCCGCCTCTTCCTGCTGGGCATGGGCCTCGGCGCCGTCTCGACCTTTGGCTACAGCGTCGCCACCGGCTTCTGGCCCTTCCTGCTGACCCGGCTCGCCTGGGGTACGGCCTGGACCCTCCTCAACGTCGGTGGGATGGCGATCATCCACGACATCGGTACGTCGACCAACCGCGGACGACTGAGCGGCGCTTACAACGCCTGGATCCTCGTCGGCTTCGCCATAGGCCCGCTCTTCGGCGGCGTCCTCGTCGACCTCGTCGGCTTCCAGGCCACGATGCGCCTCTACGCCATCACGACGGCCCTGGGGCTCCTGGTCGCCGCGGTCTTCCTGCCTGAGACGCAGCCCCAGGCGCTGCGATCCCGCAACAGCGCTGAGGTAACGCTGTCCCTCCGACAGGCCCTCGCGCGGCTCGCTCAACGCGCCCGCGGCGCCCTCCACGCCTCCCCGCGCCTGCTCAGCGTGCTCCTCCTGGTGCTCCTCTTCCAGTTCGCCGGGGAGGGCGTCGCCCTCTCTACCTTTAACCTCCTGCTGGCCCAGCGACTGGGTGACCGTGTCCAGATCGGCGCCTTGACCCTCGGCGTCGCCTCCGCGACGGGCATCGTGTCGGCGCTCCGCTCGGTGATCGCCGCCGTTGCCGGCCCCATCGCCGGGCGCATCTCAGACGCGCACGCGGGCCGGGGATCGACGATGACCCTGGCGCTCACCCTTGGCGTGGCGAGCTTCGTCGGGCTGGCGGTCGCGCAGAGCCTGCCGCTCATCGTCTTGGCCATTGTCCTGGGCGCCGTCAGCGCCGGGGCCGGCGCCGCCATCCTCTCCGCAGCGATTGGCGGTCTGGCGCCCGAGGCCCGCCGCGGCGCGCTGATGGGCGCCTTCGCCACTGCCGGCGACACTGGCGCCACCCTCGGCCCCCTCCTCGCCTACGCCCTCGTAGCCATTGCCCCCGTCTCCTCAGTCTACGTCGTCTGCGCCGCGGCCTTCATCCTCGGCCTGTTCCTCACCCAACGCACCTTCAGCAACCGCCGCACCCCCTAGCACCCCACACCCTGCCGTCCATCAAGCGACGCAACCCAAAGCTGCGACGAGATTCCAACCAAGGCAGGTTTGTGGGTTAGATTCAGGCTTGTATGCGCTCCAAAACTTCCTAACCATTGGGTCTTGCATTTTCCGACGTTTTCGGTTATACTATAGTCGACAGATGAGAACCCACCCCGACAATAAACGAAAA
>JBNGCP010000121.1:0-4284 GCA_049974845.1 Anaerolineae bacterium
CTAATGGCCCGTCGCTTCATCACTCTGATGGCTGAAAGTTCATAACAGGTTCTAGCGTTCTCGGTAGCTGGATCCACATGGGTGTGATCGACGTCGTCCTGCTGGTGGCCATCCTCTTCTTCCAGAAGCGCAAGGACGTGGTTTGATGGAGCCCCAGTGGGGCGCCGCCTGCTGTTGATCAACCCGGCACCTGACGAGTGAGGAACCCTCTGGGTTGGGACGCGGTTGACATCGCACCTGCCAGCCTATGCCATCACGGTATCAGAGGAGACTGAGACTAGATGGACGAGACGCAGACTTCAGATGGAGCTGTAAGTGGCCATGCTCAGACGGAGACGTCCCGCCATCCAGGAGGTCCGGTGGGGCGTAACGGGTCAACGCGCGCTCTAGCCGGCGCACCCATCCACGCATCGGAGGAGTCCTCCGCCGGAACCCCCAGGCGCGCTTTCATCGGGCTGCTTGCCGCCGTCGCGATTGCGGCGTTTTTGCTGGCCCTGCTTTCCCTGGCGGTCAATGCGCTGCTGGTGCAGCGGCTCCTCGCCACTCAGCAAGAGGGACGTGAGATCATAGATGCGTCCATCGCAGTCTTGGACGACGTCAGCCTCGGAGACCTCGCCTTCGATTACGTCTTCTCCGATACCATCGTTTACTCAGGCACGGTGCCCATCAGCGAGACGATACGCTTCCCTTTTGAGGGCACCGTGCCTTTCCAGGGGAGTGTTCCGTTTCAGGGCGTGGTGCCGGTGGTCATCAACGTGCCCGTGATCGGTCCGCAGACCTTTCGGGTCCCTGTCAACACCAGCGTCTACGTGGATACCGCTGTGGATGTGAGCACCACCTTGACGGTGCCCGTGCAGATGGTTTTCCCTTTCGCGGTCGAGATGCCGGTGCGGATGCCGATCGAGATCGTGCTTCCGCTCGACGAGCAGCCGCAGCTGAGTGCCTCACTTCGCCTGATGAGGGATATCCTCGTTGACTTCCGCAGTCGCCTCTTTGAGTAAGGCCTATAGCGGCTGATACGCGAACCAGTCGAAGTCCGCGTAGGATTCGCTAGGCTGGCCGTTACTGCTGGCGTACATCCCAACGTAAGCGCCGGTGAACCCCCCGGCGACCGGCGTGCTCAGCAGGCGCCCGTCGACGTGCTCAGCCACGGGTGTCCAGACCTCGGGCACTGTGGTGGCAAAGAAGCCGTAATCCTGTCCGCGGGCTTCTACCTTGAGGTAGAGGCGTCCTGCGGTACACGGCTGCTCGCCGAGCACCGTCTCCACGCCCTTCATGCGCTTGATGACGCGGACCATGCGTTGACCATCGGTGCCTTGCGTGCAGACGAACCTCAGATGGTGATCGTTGTTTTGCAGCAGCACCACGCCGGCGCTCTCTGACTCGGCCTGGGGCTCAAATTCCATCGCGACACGAGCGGCAAAGCTCTGGTGCTGTTGGCGTCGACCGACGAAACTCGGGTTCACCCACTGCGAGAGCTGCTCGGGACGCAGATAGAGTCGCAGATGGCTCGCCCGCTCGCGCAGGCTCCAGAAGGGCTCCCGCGGGGTGCGGAGGAAGTTCCAGATGGGAGCAAGCGCCGAGGTCTCGAAGTGCTCGCATGCCGGCTGTGAGGGCCAGCGATGCTCTGGCAAGTTGGGCGCTGCAGCCTCGAACTCGATTCGCCCTACGCCAGGGCTCACAATCGGCCATCCGTCCTCCCAGATGACGGGGGTCAGGAAGGTCTCGCGACCCAAGTTGTAGAAGTAGCCGTCGTAGGGCCGCATCGCCAACGCCACCATCCACCACTCCCCGTACTGCGTCTGCACCAGGTCTGCGTGGCCTGTACCCACGATCGGGTGGTCCTTGCCGAGGTGGCGGTGGGTGAGGATCGGATTCCGCGGGTTGGGCTCGTAGGGGCCGGTGATCGACTCGCTGCGGGCGATGGTCACGGCGTGATCGTGGCCCGTCCCGCCCTCAGCGATCATCAGGTAGTAGAGATCACCGATCTTGTAGAGGTGCGGACCCTCGGCGTAGATGGCGCCCTTCAGCGCGCCATCCCAGAGGACGTGCTTCTCGCCGACGAGCTGCATCTTGTTGACGTCCAGCTCCTGCAGCCAGATCTCGCAGTGGCCCGGATAGTGGCCGTAGAAGGCATGGCGGTTGCCCACGTACCAGGCGCGCCCGTTTTCGTCGAATAGGAGCGAGGGATCGATGCCGGGCGCGTCCTCCAACCAAAGCGGGTCGGACCAGGGTCCCTCGGGCTCGCTCGCCGTGACCACGAAGTTGCCATAGTGATCGCGCCCGCCATCGCGATCCACCAGCGTATTGATCACGTAGAAAACGCCATCGTGGTGCCGGATCGTCGGGGCAAAGAGCCCTCCGGAGGGCCGGATGCCGTCCAGGTTAAGCTGCTCAGGACGGTCGAGCACGTGGCCGATCTGCTGCCAATGCACCAAGTCGCGGCTGTGGTGGATGGGCAGGCCGGGGTAGTACTCGAACGAGGAGTTGATCAGGTAATAGTCCTCGCCGACGCGGCAGATCGACGGATCGGGATAAAAGCCTGGCAGGATTGGATTCGTGAAGGTCTTGGGCATAGCTGCTCCTGCTAACTCGTGTTATTTCCCCATCGCTCTGAGATTGTCGAGAGAGCGCTTGACCGACTCGAGCGGGGGATAGGGGTAGTTCTCCTGCTCGACGATGTACCATTCGGTGGCGCCTTGGCTCTCGACAACGTCGAAGACCTCCTGCCACGCGACGTCACCGTCGCCGATGAGGACCTTATCCTTACCGGCGGCGTATTCCTTGAGATGGAGCGTCAAAGCCCGGCCGGGATAGCGCTTGAGATAGGTGACGGGATCGCCCCCGCCGTGGAGCGCGTTGCCCAGGTCCAGCTGCATCACGACGTGGGCGTTGGTGTTGCTGGCCAGGATGTCCCAGCCGGTTTGGCCGTTCTCATAGGGCGTGAACTCGACGTGGTGATTGTGATAGCCTGTGAACATGCCCTCGGGCTCCAGGTTGGCCGCGATCTCATTGAAGAGCTCGGCGGTGCGCTCCCACGCTTCCACTGAGTCGCGATAGTCCTCGGGAATCCACGGGACGATCAGGTAGCGGTTGCCCAGGATCCGGTTGAACTCAAGGGTTGCGCCCAACTCCTCGCCCATCAGGGTGCTGAGCGCCGTATGGCAGCCGGCGACGGCGAGCCCGAGGTCGTCGAGCATCGACCGGATGGTTTTGGCGTCATAGCCATAGTATCCGGCGAAGTCCACGCCTTCGTAGCCCATCTCGGCCACGGCCTTAAGGGTGCCGGGAAAGTCCTCCTGGCACGCCTCACGGACGGAGTAGAGCTGCAGGGCGATGGGGATTCGTGATTTGGACATGGGTGCTCCTTTCAAAGCAGGCGAAGCCTGTCGGTAATCGGCTATTGGTTTCTGTTCTCGTGTGGTGGTTGGTCTTATATCTCGTGATCAAGTCTAGGCCAACTCGGCAAAATGCAAAGCGTGTGAGCGGTGAGCGATCGAGGCCTTGACGAACGGCCTGCATCGGGTAAGAATCTGTATGACGTTCATCTATGCGAGGGAGTATTGGCGTGGGGCACTGCGAAAGAGCATGAAGCGGAGTCGATTCCCGGTTGCCGTCCATCTGCTCTTCCTGAGCGGTGGACGGGTGTTGCTGTTGCGACGGTTCAACACTGGCTGGGGCGACGGGAAATACAGCGTTCCGGCTGGGCACGTGGATGCCGGTGAGTCGGTGATTGCAGCAGCCATCCGTGAGGCTTGGGAAGAGGTCGGGGTCTGCTTGCGTCCTGCGGACCTGGAGGTCGTGCACGTCATGCACCGTAAGTCGGATGACGAACGGATCGATTTCTTCCTCCTGGTCAAAGGCTGGGCCGGCGAGATCGCCAATCGGGAGCCTGACAAGTGCGACGATCTGCGGTGGTTCTCTCTCTCGTCTCTGCCGAGCGACATGATCCCCTATGTGAAATCGGGACTGAGGCAGTACCAAGCGGGCATTGTGTTCAGTGAGTTCGGTTGGTGACCGTGCTTGTCGCCCCAGCCAACGGGGATGTGCGCGGATGGAGTAAGCATAGGGGGGTGAGAGGAGTTGCCCGATGACCGAGACGCCAAGATGGCTGGAGTTCCACGATCGGGTGGCATGGCGCGCGTGGTTGCGTTGGCACCATACGCTGGACGGCGCGGTGTGGGTCCTGATCAACAAGAAGGCCACGCCGCCGCCGGGTCTGTACTATGAGGAGGCTGTCGAGGAGGCGCTCTGCTGGGGCTGGATCGATAGCACCCTGAATGC
>JBNGCP010000121.1:4384-8622 GCA_049974845.1 Anaerolineae bacterium
AGGTACCAGGGCACGAACTCCGCGAGATGGCGGTCGCCGGCGGCCCCAAGCACGCCGAAATTGCGCAGGTAATCGAAGGCCACCAGCCGCTGCGACGAGAACCACCAGCCGTTGGCCTTGGCCTCGAGCGACCATTCGGTGCGGTCGCGCCAGAAACCCTCCCGTTCCATCTCCTCGTAGAGCAGCGGGTAGAGATCCTCGCCTTGCCACGTAGCCCGAGGTGCGAAGGTGAAGTGATTGACGCCTGCGACATCGGTCTTGATCTCCTGTCGCGGCGGTGCAGGGACATCTAAGTGCTCCTGGACCAGTCCGGCCAGCATATGCTGGGTGCCGAAGACCTCGTGGCAGCACCCGAAGGCCTTGATCTCTGGCTCGGCGGCGTAGAGCGCCGAGGTGCACAGCGTCATCGGGTTGGTGTAGTTGATGACCCAGGCGTTAGGACAGAGATCCATGATCTGGTGCGCGTAGTCCAGATAGATCGGGACGGAGCGCAGCGCGCGGCTGATGCCGCCGGGCCCCGTCGTGTCGCCAACGGTTTGAAGGATCCCGTACTTCTTGGGGATGTCGATGTCGTTGGCGAACATCTGCATGGGCCCCGGCAGGATGGAGAGGATGACGAAGTCAGCACCTCTGAAGACCTCCTCGGCGTTGCGATAGGCATTGACCTCAAACGTGGTCTTGGCCTCGGGATGGCCGTAGATCTCTTTAGCGTGCTCGACGTTTCTGAGCGCTGCGTCGTAGTCGATGTCGTAGAGCGCGATCTCGCCCGTCAGCTCGGGCGTAAGCGCGAGATCGGCCATGATCATCTGAGCCCAATACCGGCTTCCGCCGCCGATGTAGGCGATCTTGATTTCGATGGGTGTTTCGGGATATGACATGGTCTTGTGACCTCCTCGAGTGACTCAGAATGGGTTTGCGTTTGCCGTCTGCAGTTGCTGATGCCTGATGGCTGATGGCTGACAGCGGTCAGGCGGACGCCAGCGCCTCCTCGAAGAAGGCGACATCCTCGGCGAGCATGTCGGGCTTGTCCTTGGTGTAGACACCGATGCAGACGGCGTCTTGGGGGCGCAGGTGCTTAGCGACGAAGGCGAAGGCTTCCTGTGGATCGTTGCGCCCGGCGGCGAAGATCTTGTAGTGGATTGCAGGGGCGCGCAGCTCCTGGATCGTCGCCACCATCGCGGCGCGATCTCGGTCGTCGAAATGCTCCTTGGCGCCGGGGATGTTCTCGGCGTGTTTATCGCGCGGCGTGGGATTGTAGTAGGAGCACATATGGAAATCGAGATCCAGGTTCTCGTTGGCCCAGGCGTGGACCCTCGGGTTGTGGCCCGCGACGCCCATGGCAACGCCAGCGTCCCTCACCTGCTGGACGAACCCCCTGACAATGTCGAGCTGATCCTGGGCGTAGAGAAAGTCCATCTGTCCGCCGTGGAGATAGACGGCGGAGGCGCCGGTCGCGATAGCTTGCGCGACGTTGCGAGAGAGGCTGCTGAACTCCGGCGCCGTCTGGGCAAACCACTGGATGCCACCGCCCTCGTTCCAGTACTCGATGAGCGTGCGCTGGATGTGGCGGTCGGCGCGACCCAGAAACGTGTTGACGCCGAGATCTTCGGCCTGGCGCATCGTCTCCTTGATGCGGGCGGTGGTGTACCAGTTGAGCATCTCGCGGTCGAGCGCTGGGGTGAAGTGCGAGAAGCCGCTGAAGGGATTGCCTCCGAGGATCAGGCGGCTGACGGTGACGATGCCGAGTTGGACGGTCTGCATAGAGCGTTCTCCTGTGTGAGTGCGGCTGCGCGCCGTGCGAGTGCACGCCTATTGTAGGGCAGGAGCCGCACGAATCAAGGTGCTTGTTGGCGTTTGTTGTGGAAACCGAGGGAATAACGCGTATACTTACGCGTGTGCTCCGCCGCGAAATACTTGTTGGGGTAGCGGTCGGGGTGCACCTCTGTTGCTATAGCGTTGGATCCAGGGAGGTTATAGTGATGAAGACGATACGGTCGTCGGAGATTACGCCGGAGCACGTTTACTGGTCGCGGCGCCGGTTTATGAAGGGGGCCGCTAAGCTCTTGGCCGGCTCGGCGGTCCTCGCCGCGTGCAGGAGCCTGCCGCGCGAGCAGCCGCAGGCCGAGGCGACCCCCACGGAAGCGGGTACAGCGCAGGAAACGGCGCCACCAGCGCCCACGCCCGCTGAAGACAGAACGGACGAGCTGGGCACCCCACTCACTCCTTATGCCTCGGTCACGGGCTTCAATAACTACTACGAGTTCACGCTCCAGCAAGATCGGGTGGCTGAGGTGGCGGACGGATTCGTCACTTCTCCGTGGGCCGTTGAGGTGGGCGGCCTGGTGAACAATCCCAAGACCTATGATCTCGACGATCTGCGTGCCTTCGAGATCGAGGAACGCATCTACCGCCTGCGGTGTGTCGAGGCCTGGTCGATGGTTGTACCGTGGATGGGGTTCCCGCTGTCGCGCCTGCTGCGAGAGGTGGAGCCGACGTCGCGCGCGCAGTATGTGCGCTTCGAGACGGTGCTCGATGAGGAGCAGATGCCGGGGCTTTCACGATCCTATCCGTGGCCCTACGTTGAGGGCTTACGCCTGGACGAGGCGATGCACGATCTGACGCTGATGGCCACGGGCGTCTACGGACGCGACCTCCCGCCGCAGAACGGCGCCCCCATTCGGCTCGTCGTGCCCTGGAAGTACGGGCTCAAGAGCATCAAGTCGATCGTCAAGATCGAGTTGGTGGAGGAGATGCCTGAGACCTTCTGGATGAAGGCCGGCCCGAATGAATACGGGTTCTGGTCCAACGTCAATCCCGAGGTGCCGCATCCGCGTTGGTCCCAGGCGACGGAGCGCTTGATCGGCGCGAATCGCCGCAAGGAGACGCTTTACTTCAACGGCTACGCTGAGGAAGTCGCGGAGCTTTACGATAACCTCGACTCGGAGGACTGGTATCGGTGATGGCTAGGGCCCGCGACTGGCTCACGAGGAACTGGCTCCGTCTCCTCGTGCACCTCGGCGGATTGACCCTGCTGGCGCTTCTGGTCTGGTCGTTGAGAAGTGGCCGATTCTTCATCGACCCCGTCCAAGCGGTCACGCTGCGGACCGGGCGGTTGGCCATCACCTTCCTGTTGCTCTCCCTCGCCTGCACGCCGGTCGCCGCCATCACGGGGCTCCGGCGCGTCGTACGCGCCCGCCGCCCGCTGGGCTTGTGGGCATTGGCGTACACCGCGCTCCATCTCCTGACCTTTATCGGATGGGATTACCGCTTCGACCGCGCGCTCTTGCGTACTGGTGTCTTGGAGCAGCCATTTGTGCTCATTGGATTCGGCGCCTTTCTGCTGCTGGCGGCGTTGGGCATCACCTCGCTGCAGGGTTTGCGGGTCAGAATGGGGCGTTTCTGGCGTCCGTTCCAACGCCTAATCTATTTGGCTGCTGCGCTCGACGTCTGGCACGTGCTCTGGCTGCGCAAGGATCCCTGGGAGGTCTGGTACTATCCGGTGATCCTGGCGGGGCTGTTGGTGTTGCGGATCCCGCCGGTTGGGCGTACAATCGCGGGCGTTGGAGATCATATCGTCGGATCAGAGGAGAGCGGCACGCAATGACGAAAGACGTTCAGGCGTTGAAGCGCGCGGCGGGGGAGTATGCCGTTCGCTTCATCGAGTCGGGGATGGTGGTGGGGCTGGGGCATGGGAGCACAGCGATCTTTGCGATCCGCAAGCTTGCGGCCCTGCTGGACGCCGGGGAGCTGCGCGACGTGCTCGCCGTGCCATGTTCCCTGGATGTAGAGCAGGACGCCCGTGAGCTGGGCATTCCCCTGACCACGCTGGACGCCCATCCGGTGATCGATGTTACCATCGACGGCGCCGACGAGGTGGACCCCGCCTGCAACGTGATCAAAGGGGGCGGCGGCGCGTTGCTGCGCGAGAAAATCGTGGCTCAGGCTACCCGGCGCGAGGTCATCGTCGTGGACGAGACCAAGCTATCCCAACGCCTTGGCGAGCGGTGGGCGGTGCCGGTCGAGGTCGTCCCCTTCGGATGGCGCTCGCAGTTCGAGTACCTGGCCGGCCTGGGGGCCGAGGTCTCCGTGCGACGGAACGACGACCGCTCGCAGTTCATGACCGATCAGGGGAACTATATCCTGGACTGCGACTTTGGCCCCATCTCCGATTTGGAGGGGTTGGCGGAGGCGCTCGGGATGCGCGCGGGCATCGTCGAGCATGGGTTGTTTTTGGGGTT
>JBNGCP010000122.1:0-4584 GCA_049974845.1 Anaerolineae bacterium
GGGCGCCAGCCACACGATCTGGTACGGCTCCAGCGCCAAGGACAACAGCCCGCCCACCGCCTCCAACCGTTCGCCGCCCACGAGATCCTCCCACGCCGCCGTGGGCAGCTCCAGCGCGGCCAGGTCGAGCGCCGTCTCCTGCGTCTCGTCCGTGACGTTGTGCACGCAGATCACCGGCGCGCCGCCCTCGGGCGCGGTGCGCACCACGGCGAAGAGGGCCGGGCCGAGGTCCAGGACCTGCTGCGGCCCGTTCGGATGGAAGGCGCGCTGGCCCTTCCGCACGCTTAGCAGGTGGTGGTACGCACTGTAGACCCGCGCCCGCAGCGACGCCGGATCGGCGAGCGCTGCCTCGAGCTCGTCGCGCCGCAGCTTCTCGCGGTTGATCGAGCGATACCGCCCCGTCTCCGCCACGCCCTCAGGATAGTTGCGCGACCCGAAGAAGCTATGGGCGTAGATCGCCGGCACGCCCTGCAACACCAACATGATCGACTGCGAGACCATAAAGCGCGCCACCTGTACCGCCAGCGGCTCCCCGCCCGCCGGGTCGCTGAGCGCGTCGAAGTAGGAGATGTTGAGCTCGTAGACGCTCTGCGAGCCGTCGGCGTTCGTCTTGTGCGAAGCGTGGCCCCCGTGCGCCAGCGTGCGGTCGACCATCGCCTGCACTTCCTCCGGCGTCAGGATGCCCTCGACGGGGCGCACGCCGACGCCGTCGTGGGACGCCAGAAAGTTGTAGAACGTCGTCTGGTCCGACGGCGGCTCGAGCTCCGCCGCCCACGCCGTCAGCGCGCTCGCGTCGCCGGTGCTCAGTGTGTGCAGCACCAGCGGCGGCAGCGGGAACTGATAGACGAGCTGGGCCTCGTCGGTGCCATCGCCGAAGTAAGAAATGTTCTCCTCGTGGGGCACGTTCGTCTCGGTGATCAGCATCACACCCGGCGCCACCGCGTCCATCACCGCGCGGAAGAGCTTGACCACCCGGTGCGTCTCCTCCAGGTGGATGCACGGCGTCCCGATCTTCTTCCACAGGTAGGCGATGGCATCGAGGCGGATGATCTCCGCCCCGTGCGCCACGTAGAGCAACAACACGTCGATGATGCGCAGGAGCACCTGGGGATCGGCGAAGTTCAGGTCGATCTGGTCGGTGCTGAACGTCGTCCAGACCAGCTTTTCGCCCTCGACGGTCTGCACAGCCGTCAGCAGCGGGAGCGCGCGGGGCCGGACGACCTCCGAGAGATCGGTCCCGGGCTCCACGACGATGAAGGCGTCGGCAAACTCGGGGTCGCCCGCCAGGAAGGCCTGGAACCAGTCACTCTCCCGCGAGATGTGGTTGATCACGGCGTCGAACATCAGGCGAAACGACTCGCCCAACCGCTCGATGTCGGACCAGTCGCCGAGGTCGGGGTTCACCTCTGTGTAGTCGATGACGCTGAAGCCGTCGTCCGAGGAGTACGGAAAGAAGGGCAGGATGTGGACGCCGGTGATGGCGCTTGCGCCGTAGGTCTCCAAGACCTCTGCCAGCGTCGCCAGCGGGGCTTTGCCCGGTTCCTGCACCTGGTCGCCGTAGGTAATCAGGATCGCATCGCGCTCCGTCAGTCGCTGGCTGGCGTCGGGAACGTCCTCCCGCAGCTCGGGGTGACGCTCGGCGAAGTCGTCGAGCGTCGCGAAGAGCTCCATGCCGATTTCGCCGGCCCGGTCGGCGCCATAGAGAAAGGTCAGATGATCCACAATGCGCCGCGCCGTCTCACGGCCCATGTCATCCCTCCTACCCCGGCACCAAGGGCGCCAGATAGTCGCGCAGCGAGGTGAGCGAGTAGTGCTCCTGGCCGAGGGCGTAGTTGTGATCGACGACCTCCTGGCGCAGCTCGGCGTCGGTCAGCAGCTCCACAGCCTGATCCGCGGCTTTCTCAATCACCGAGGGCGCGACGCGCGCCAGACCACGATCGTCATAACCCGCGACCACGCTGCCCAGCGAGACGACGCGGAAGCCCTTGTCCTTGATGTCGGCCTTGTAGACCGGGTACTCGAAGAGCATGATGGGCACCTTCGCCCGTAGCGCCTCCAGCAGTTGGTTCCCCCACCCCTCCCAGAGGCTTGGATAGGTGACGAAATCGGCGAAGACGTAGGTGTCCCAGAGCGAGTAGATCTTCTCGAGGTTCTGCGTCTGGCGACGGCTGGCAACGACATCCGCCACGGAAAACGCATCGATCCCGGCCTCCGTGATCTTCTGCCGGAGCTTCGCGGTGTAGCCCGTCGTGTCATCCCGCGTGTACCCAGCCAGCACCAGGACGATCCGGCTGTCCTCCTCGAAGGGCTGCCCGTTGTAGAGGCCGCGCGCCTCGAGCTCGGCCCGGCGCGCCGGTGCGTCCAGCGCCTTAACGAAGTCCACGGCCAGCTCGATGCCCTTGCGCGAGACTACGCGCGTGGCCTGGAGGACCATCACGTCCTTCTCCCGCAGCCCGATCCGCTCACGGAAGTCCCGATTGTAGTCGTCGACCTCCCAGGGCCCCTCCTCGAACTCGAAGACGTTGGGCACCACCGTGGCCTCGATCCCCTTCCGCGCCAGCAGCGCCTGCCGGCCGAGGCTGTTGATGGTGACGTGGCTCGCCAGCGGGTCACGCGGCGGCAGGTACTTCTGCGCGTACTCGATGGCCGTCGCGCAGGTCAGCGCGACCCCGTCCTGGCGCTCCCAGTAGAAATCGTGGTTGTGCGCCAGCACCGGGAGCTCGCGCTCGCGCATGATGTTTGTGACCGCGATCGCCACCGAGGGGTGCGCGGCGACGGACCAGACGTTCTCCGGGATCAGGAAATCGATCCCCTTCTCGTCCACCCACGCCAGCAACTTCTCCTCGATGACCTCGGCCTTGCCGTAGAGCTCGGCGCGATAGGCGGCCTCGTCGGGATAGTCCTCCAACGCGATGAAGGTGTTCTCGTAAAGCCGGTGGGCGTCCTCGCGATGATGAAACATCTCCGGGATCAGCGTCCCGTCGGCGGTGCCCAGGTCGCCAGCGCAATAGTACACGCTGTGTCCCATCTCCTCCAGCACCATCCGCCATTTGTCCATCTCCAGCGAGACCCCGTCGGTCCCGCCGACCTGGAAATGGATCATTCCGATGTTGCTCATGGGTACCTCCTGTCTATAAGCTGTCAGCTTTGGGCTGTCAGCAATCGGCCTTCAAGCGTACCGTCAGGCGTAGTGTCAAGCGTAGTCCTCCTCCATGGCATGCGCCTCGAGCATCGCGTCGCAGAGCGCGCGAATCTGGTCAAGCGGCAGCTCGGCAGACGTGTGCGGATCGAGGGCCGCGGCGTGGTAGATGGCGTCGCGGCTGTGCGTCAGCGCCGCCTCGATGGTCAGGAGCTGCACATTGATGTTGGTGCGGTTGAGCGCAGCCAGCTGCTCCGGCAGCTCGCCGACGTAGCAGCCCTGCACGCCGTTGCGGTCGACCATACACGGCACCTCCACGACGGCCTTTTCCGGCAGGTTCGGGATCAGGCCGGTGTTCAGCACGTTGCCGCCGATGCGGAAGGGCACGTCGGTCTCCATCGCCTCCATAATGTAGGACCCGTACTCGTGGGTCCGTTCGTGGCTCAGCTCGGGGTTATCGACCAGCTCCTTGCTCCGCTCCTTCCACTGCTCGATCTGCCGGATGCAGCGCCGCGGGTACTCGTCCAGCGGGATGTTGTACTGCTCGATCAGCTCCGGGTACTGGCTCTTGATCCAGTAGGGCATGTACTCCGCGCTGTGCTCCGACGACTCGGTGATGTAATAGCCGAAGTAGTCCATCAGCGCGAGGCGCACCATATCCGGGTGCTTCGGCCCCTCCCCCGATAGCGCGGCCTCGTTGAGCGCTTTCGCGCGCCGCTTGATCTCGGGATAGAGGTCCTTTCCGTCGTCGGTGATCTCCAGCAGCCACGCCTGGTGGTTGATCCCCGCGATCTTCCACTGGAGCTTCTGGACCTCCTCGAGCATGCCCACGCGGTTCAGGATGCTGGCGGCACAGACCTGGACCGAGTGGCAGAGCCCCACCGTCTTGATCGACGACGCCCGCAGCATCGCGCCGGTGATCATCGCCAGCGGGTTCACGTAGTTGAGGAACCAGGCGTCGGGGCAGACCTCCTCCATGTCCCGCGCGAAGTCCAGGCAGATCGGGATGGTACGCAGGCCGCGGAAGATGCCCCCGATGCCCAGCGTGTCGGCGATGGTCTGGCGGAGCCCGAACCGCTTCGGCACCTCGAAGTCGATGACGGTGGCGGGCTCATAGCCGCCGACCTGGATCGCGTTCACGACGTAGTCCGCGCCGTCCAGCGCCGCCTTACGCTCCTCGACGCCGAGATGCGCCGTGATCATCGCGCGGTCGTCGTTGATGTTCGTGTTGAGCGTGTCCAGCATTAGCTTCGACTCGCGCAGGCGCTCCCCGTCAATGTCGTAGAGCGCGATATGGCCGTCGCGCAGCGGCTCGCTCAGCATGCTGTCGCCCAGCACGTTCTTCGCAAAGATCGTGCTTCCGGCACCCATAAAGGTAATTTTGACCATGTGTCCTCCAGGGGGGATAGTCTTCAGTTCGTGGCTGCCAGCTATCAGCCGTCAGC
>JBNGCP010000122.1:4684-8527 GCA_049974845.1 Anaerolineae bacterium
CAGCTATCAGCCGTCAGCCGTCAGCCATCAGGTCTTGGTTGTCCATCGTCAGTCATCTGCCCACCCCCAGTATATACCCAATAGCCCAGCCTTCACAACGCCCCTGTGCGGCAGACCTGCGCCTTCGCCGCACTGCAGGGAAGCCAATCGGTCTCCCACACTGGGGCGCTCAAGTTATACAACTAAAGGTATTGTAATACTAGCAGAACGGTGGTATACTTTTTGTGTATTCAGTATAACAGCGCAATCACGAGGTGGCATATGCATACCGTCAAAGTCTCATCCAAAGGGTGGGTCGTGATCCCAAAAGAGCTTCGCGAGAAGCACAACGTGGAGCCGGGGACGCACGTCCAGATCGTGGAGTACGGGGAGGTGTTGGCCCTGGTGCCGTTGCCTAAGGATCCCGTCGACGCGCTGCACGGCATGCTCACCGAAGGCCCATCGCTGACCTCCGACCTGCTCGCGATGCGGGAACAGGACCGGGCTCAGGAGGAGGCGGAGGATGCCTGACACCTATGTCCTTGACAGTTACGCCGTACTGGCCCTGCTGGGCGGCGAGGCCGGTAGTGACGAAGTTGCGTCGATCCTTCGGCGGTCGGAGGATCAAGAGGCCCGGGTGTTGATGAGTTGGGTGAATGCAGGTGAGGTCGCCTACATCATCGAGCGCCGATGGGGCCGAGCAAAGGTCCATCAAGTCCTTGGCTTCCTTGAAGCGGCCCCCATCGAATGGGTGGCGGCGGGTCGGGAGCTGGCCCTGCGGGCGGCGCAGATCAGGGCGCAGAATCCCCTCGCCTATGCGGACGCCTTCGCTGCCGCGCTGGCCTTGAGTGTCGAAGGCGTCCTGATCACGGGCGATCCGGAGTTTGAGGCGGTAGCGGGGACTGTGGCTATCCAGTGGCTTCCGTCGGAGCCCACCGGTCAGAGGGCATAGGGGGCAACGGCGGGGTGCCCCACTTGGGCGGATTTTGTGCTACACTATGGATATGAAAAAGGTCACGCGTTCGGCAAACGAACAACAGATTGAAGTGCACGTCTACGGCCAGCTCGCGCGGCGCCTCTCGGAGGAAGCCGCGCGTCACAAGCGCGTGCTCCACATCGAGCCGCGCCCCGGCGAGACCTTCAGCTCCCTCGTCAAGCGCCTTGGCATCCAGTCCGAGGAGCTCTACACCGTCTTCCTCAACGGCAGCCTCCTCGTCACCCGCAACGGTATGGCGCCCTGGCTGCGCTATCCACAGGCCCAGGACGACGTCTGGAACTGGGAGGGGGACGTGGCGCTGAACCCGGGCGATCGGATCGGGCTCTTCGGCGAGGACATGGCCCTGCTCGTCGTCTAAGTCTGGACCTCGGCCTGCGCCGCGTCGGGCCGTCTCGCCTATCGCTGCCAGGCCGTCACGTGCTTGCGCGCCGCAACGTCGTGTCCACCCACCACCGCAGGATGATGGTTACAGGGGGATTCTGATGAAACGCAGACTGATGTTCGTCGCTTTGACGGGCCTGCTGCTCCTTGCTGTCACCGCCCCCCTTCAGGCCGCCACTGGGCCGGTGCTCCGCCTCGAGATCCGCGGCGTGATCAACCCGCTCACGACGCGCTACCTGGCGCGCGGGCTGGAGATTGCGCGCCAGGAAGACGCCGAGCTGGTGGTCATCGAGCTCGACACGCCCGGCGGCCTGGAGACGGCGATGCGCGAGATGGTGCAGTTGTTATTGCAGAGCTCCGTGCCCACCGTGGTCTACGTAACCCCCGGCGGCGCCCGGGCCACCTCCGCAGGGCTCTTCGTCCTTCTGGCCGCCGACGTCGCGGCGATGGCGCCTGCCACCCACGTCGGCGCGGCCCACCCCGTCCCGTTGGGCGAGGAGATCAGCGACGTGATGGACGCGAAGGTGACCAGCGACGCCGCAGCTCTGGTCCGCAGCATCGCCACGAAGCGAGGCCGCAACGCCGACTGGGCCGAGCGCGCGGTGCGCGAGAACCTCTCGGTCACCGCAGAAGAGGCCCTGGAGCTCAACGTCATCGACGTGGTCGCCGCCGACCTGAGCGACCTGCTGCGCCAGCTCGACGGGCGCACGGTCGACGACGTCACCCTCGAGACCGGCGGGAAGCTCGTGGACGACGAGCCGATGAACATCGGCGAGCGCTTCTACCACGTCATCACCGAGCCCAACCTCGCCTATCTGCTGCTTTCCGTGGGCACCCTCCTGTTGCTCACCGAGCTCGCCGATCCGGGGCTGAGCATCGCGGGCATCGGCGCGGTGGTCGCCTATCTCATCGCCTTCCTCGGGCTGGGCAACCTGCCCGTCAACTGGGTCGGCGTCGCGCTGCTCGCCGTCTCCGCCGTCCTCTTCGTCGTCGCCCTGCTCACCGATACCGAGGCCATCGTCTCGGTGGTCGCGCTGGTCCCCTTTGTGCTGGGATCGCTGCTGCTCTTCGTGCCCTTCAGGCCGATTTCACCGGCCCTGCCCACAGTGCGGGTCAGTCCGTGGCTGATCGCCTTTGTCGGCCTGATCATCATCGGCTTCAGCCTGCTGGTGCTGAGGGCGATTCTGCTCGCCATCCGCCGCCCGCCGCAGTCGGGGGCCCAGCGCCTCATCGGATGGGAGGGCCTCGCCCTCACCGACCTGACGCCCACCGGTCAGGTGCGCGTCGACCGGCAGGAGTGGAGCGCGATCGCCATCGGCGATGACCCTATTCCCGCCGGGAGTGCTGTGCGCGTTAGGGACATCACGGGGGTTCGCCTGTTGGTCGAGGCCGCTGAGCCGGTGGCAAAGGACACTAACCTTCAGGAACGAGACGCCCCCACGAACACGTAAAGGAGAGTGCTATGGATCTGATCATCTTGATCGTGCTGTTGCTGGCTCTCGCCGTCATCCTCGCGATGGCCGTGAGGATTGTGCCGGAGTACCGCCGCCTCGTCGTCTTCCGCCTGGGGCGCTCGCTGGGGGCCCGGGGGCCGGGGCTTGTCTTTCTGATCCCCTTCGTCGATCGGGCCACCCCCGTCGACCTGCGAGAGGTCTTCTTCGACGTCCCGCCGCAGACGTGCATTACGGCGGACAACGCCTCGGTCAGCATCGACTTCCTGGTCTATGACAAGGTCATCGACCCGGAGCGCAGCGTGCTGGAGGTGGAGAACTTCACCGGGGCAGCCCGCGGCCTGGCGATCACGACACTTCGCGCCGTGGTCGGCGCGATGGAGCTCGACGACGTGCTCTCCAAACGCGACGAGATCAACCGCGTCCTTCACGAGAAGCTCGATGACGTCACCGACCGCTGGGGCATCCGCGTGATGGCCGTCGAGATCCGCGAGGTCGTGCCACCCGCCGACATTGCCCAGGCGATGACGCGCCAGATGGCCGCCGAGCGGAACCGGCGCGCGACGGTCACCGAGGCCAACGGCGAGCGCGAAGCGGCGATTGCCCGGGCCGAGGGCGACAAGCAGGCCGCCATCCTGCGCGCCGAGGGTGAGCGCGAATCCACCATCTTGGCCGCCGAGGGCGAGCGCCAAGGTCAGATGTTGCGTGCGGAGGGCTTCGCGCAGGCGCTTAACGAGATCTACAAGGTCGCGCAGGGCGTCGACAGCAAGACCCTGACGCTGCAGTATCTAGAGGCGCTCAAGGCGCTGGGTGAGGGGGAGTCCACCAAGTTCGTGATCCCCACGGAGTTCGTCAACCTGGCCCGGCCCCTCGTCGCCAACGCTACCAAGGCCCACGAGGAATAGACGCGCGCGAGGCCGTCAGACCGTAGGTCGAACCATGTCCTGAGCGAGCCTGTGACGTTTGCAGGCGCCGAAGGATGTCTTGTTCGACCACCGTAGGTCGAACTGTCTTGTTCGACCACCGTAGGTCGAA
>JBNGCP010000123.1:0-8285 GCA_049974845.1 Anaerolineae bacterium
GCCCTCGCGTCCGCGAGGGCGATGTGCGCTTTCATTGAGCTGACCTGGTCGTTCGGGCGTTTTGCAGTAGACTTCTGCCTCAACGGCGGTTTCGGACCGGCGAAATATGCTGGATCGGTTGCGGATTGGAGGTTTTCTGCGTTGCTTCCCTTGACGGAGCGCGGTTGCAGCGATTCGCGGCGCCAGGTCGGTGTTGTCCATCCAGGCTTAGGCAGTTGCACGACTTTTAACGTGGGGTGAAGACTATGTCGCGCTTCTTGATTGTGCTGGGTGCCGTCGAGATGATCATTGTGGCGATCCTCGGCTGGCAGTTGGGGCCGGGATTGGATGGGCGTATCGTCCCGGGTGTGTGGGTCTGGGACGTGCCACTCGGCGGCATGACTCAGGAGGAAGCGGTGAAGCGCCTCGAGGCGGAGTTACCCCTACGCGAGCCCCTGGTTGTCCTAATAGGCCCGGACGGGCAGCGCTGGTCTTACTCGCCGGCGAGGCTGGGTGTCTCGATCGACACCGAGACGACCGTTGCTCGTGCGTATGAGGCCGGGCATGTCGAGGGCAGTCGGATCGATGCGTTGGCCGCACGTCTGGGCGTTATGTTGGACGGTGACCAGTACGCGCCGATCTTGACCTGGGACTCGCAGCAGGCCGAGGAAGCCTTGGCGTCTGTGGCGGGCGAGATCGAGCGGCCTCCTCAGGATGCTGCCGTTCGCTTGAATGGATCACAGGTGGAGCTGGTGGCAGGGGGGCTTGGCCGGCGTGTTGAGATCTCGCAGACCCTTGAGACCCTGCGCCCACATCTTTACGCGCTGGAGCCCGTGGAGGTGGTTTTGCCCACGACCGATCTCGCCCCGGGCATCAGCGACGAACAGGCGCAGCGGGCCCTGGCGATGGCCGAACAGATTCTCGAGTCGCCCCTTACCTTGCTGGTGCCCGGCCCCTCGCAGGGCGATCCGGGGTCCTGGGAGGTCTCACAGGATGTTCTGGCCAGGATGCTGCGCATCCGGCTGGAAAGCGATGAGGTCCAGGTGGGGCTGGAGGGCGCCGCCCTGGCACAGTTCCTCGCTCCGCTGGCGGCGGCGCTGTACCGAGAGCCGGTGGATGCCGTGTTTGAGTTTGATACCTCCACCATCGAGCTGGAGGTGGTCGAGCCAAGCGTGATGGGACGTGAGCTGGATGTCGCGGCTACGGTCACGCGCATCAATGAGCGCGTTCGCTCCGGTGAGCACCTGGTGCCGCTGGTGATTCACGAGCTGCCGCCGGAGATCCCGGATACGATCACCGCTGAGGATCTTGGCGTGACCGAGCTGGTCGCTGTGGGGGAGTCCTACTTCACCGGATCCTCGTCGGCACGCGACAGGAACATTCGTCTCGGCGCGTCCAAGTTCGATGGCGTCCTGGTGGCGCCGGGGGAGATTTTCTCCTTCAACGAGCACCTGGGAGAGGTGACCCCCGAAGAGGGCTACGACGAGTCGTACGTCATCATCGGGGACCGCACCGTTCCGGGCGTCGGCGGAGGGATTTGTCAAGTGGCCACGACGGCGTTCCGGGCCGCCTATTTTGGCGGCTACCCCATTGTCGAGCGATGGCCTCACGCCTATCGGGTGAGCTATTATGAGATCGGCGGCTTCGGCCCCGGGTTTGACGCCACCATCTACTCGCCAATGGTAGACTTCCGGTTCAAGAATGATACGCCCTATCACATTCTGATTCGCACCGAGGTCGATGCGGCGAGCTCGCGGCTGAGGTTTCTCTTCTACAGCACGAAGGACGGACGCATTGTCGAGCAGATCGGTCCTGAGTGGGGTGATCCGATCCCGCCCGGGCCGTCGGTCTATGAGTATGATCCCGATCATCCAGCAGGCAGTGCCTCGCAAATCGAGACGGCTCACAACGGCCTGAATGCGGTGCTGGGGCGCATTGTCTACGACGCAGAGGGAAACGTCCTCTATGAGGACGAGTTCGTGAGCGAGTTCATACCTTGGCCGGCCCGCTACAAGTATGGGCCGGGCTATACGCCTCCTGCCGGCGCGAAGGTCATCTCGACGCCCGAACCCTGACGGGACGGCGGCGGGTCGGGTCCTGGCTGAGGGGCAAGGCTGCTGGTCAGTTCTGGCGGCTGCGAGCCGGCGATTGGGGCAAAGAAACAGCCTCCCGCTGACTTCACGGGAGGCTGTGTGGACTGAGCTTGTTGCGCGGGAACGACCTAACCGTAGTCCTCTTCAATGCCGGCCGCGTCGACTTGCTTCACCCACGACTGCAGCTCGAAATTGATCTTCTGCACGAAGCTGTTCGGAGGTAGATTGGCGCCCTGCGCATACTCCAGTTCTCTGATCCGCGCCTTGATGCGCAGCGCGGTTGTTTCGAGAACGACCTCCTCCCCAGGCCTCAGCATGACGACCTCGCCTTTGGGCTCCAGTTTGGCCCGGAGATCTGGGTCATTGTACGCATACTCGCTGGCGAGCACTTTGGTCACCGTTCGGATATCGCTCTTGTCGAAGAGCCACGCCTCGAACGCCGTGACCTTCTTGGGATCCCCGGCCCCCAAGGTCTCCGAGATCCCGATGCCGCACTCACCGAGGAAATCCGTCCCAATCTCGATGCTGAAGGAGGGATCGAAGTAGTCATCACCCAACACATACGGGGTGCTAAAGGACTTGACCGGCTGATCCGCCGCTGTTGTGGTGGTGACGGCTGCCTCGGGAACCGTGCCGCGCGCACCTGCAGGGACGTCGGCGGTCACGCGCTCTTTGGGTTTGGCGGCAACCAAATACCAGATGACCCCGGCGGCACCGACAACGAGCAAGACAACCGCCGCGATGCCGACAATTCGCAGGATCCTGGCCAACGACGTCGGGGCTGCGCCCTCCTCAGCCGGAGCTTCCTCGGGGATCAAGATGCCCTCGTCTTGGGTGGCTATCTGCTGGAGACCGGTCAGACCGGAGAGGTAGCTCTCCAACTCATATTGCGGCGCCCGCTCGATGGCAGCTTCGAGGTCTTCCGTAAGCTTACTCTCGTTGGCAAGCCAGGGAATGTTACCGATCCGAACACCAGGGCGGGTCGCCAGGTCGAGACCAAGGCGACTCTGGAGCAGCCCAACGTCCCCCGTTCGGTAGAACTCCTCGGCCGAGAACGCCAGATA
The DNA here is from genome assembly GCA_049974845.1 of Anaerolineae bacterium. Taxonomy (GTDB): domain Bacteria; phylum Chloroflexota; class Anaerolineae; order B4-G1; family SLSP01; genus PWVB01. The sequence continues at coordinate 3,137 of JBNGCP010000123.1, forward strand.
GGCCGATCGGTACTGCTCGTGAAGGTGACCGGGTGTCGCATCGGTCCACTGCACCGGGAAGAGCCCATAGCCGAGCAGGAACCATCCGATCAGAAGGCCCACAATCAGCATGATAAGTGCCTTGTACTTATCCCAGATGGGTTGGATCTTGACCATCGCCTGGGCAAAGACCGTGAAGCCTTTGGCTAGCAGGTTGTCGAACATAGGATATCCCTCCCGGGTTAGATGGCTAGATGGGGTGACTCTTCCTATATCACAGTACAAGATTACCATAGATCTTGTGTCTTTGCAAGTCGTTGCCACAATTGCGGTTGCCATAAGTATGATTGTCCCTACCATGTCTGGCTACGCGCCTTTCCGGAGTCGCTTGTCCGGCGGCGAGGGATCAATCGTTGTTGCGGGAGCGCTGTATTTGTCTTGACCGCGACATTGCCAACGGTATAATCCAGCGAGATTATGATGGTGGAATGGCGTACGCAGATACAGGACCTGCTGGAGGGGAGGCTTGTCGGCCGGTTGGTCTTCAACCGGCGACGTTGGCCGCTTCTTGTCCTGGTCACGCTGGTTCTGGCGCTGGTCGGGGTGGGTGGGGGGTGGCTGATCGCCGAGGTGGGGGCCCTTCCTGTGGCGGCGCTCGTCGCGGGCCTCGTTTATGCTGGATGGATCCTGAGCGATCTTGACGTCGCGTACGCCGGTGTCATCGCCATCATTGCGTTGCTTCCTTTTGGCTCGCTGCCGTTCGATATTGGGTTCACGCCGACCTTTCTCGATCTGGCCTTGGTTGGTCTCTTCGGAGTGTGGCTCCTCTCATTTCTCTTTAGTGAGGATCAGGAGCTGATCGCGACGCCCGTCGGCGCTCCAGTGCTCGCCTTCACGCTTCTGGCTGTGGTCGCATTCGTGGCTGGCCTATCCCACGGTGCATTGACCACCTATCTGATTCGTCACTTCGCCGAGGTGTTGCTCAGCATCGGGGTCTTCTACCTCGTGGTCAACACCGTTCGCGACGTCGACCGGCTAAGGCGTCTCGTGCGATGGATCGTTTTTGGCGCCGCGGCGGCTGCGCTGCTCGGCATCGTGCTCTACGTCACACCGGAGACGCTGACCATACGGATCCTGTCGGCGCTCGGGCGCTTCGGCTACCCCACTGGTCCTGGCGTCATCTGGTATATCCGGGATGATCCGTCGCTTATGAAGCGCGCGACGGCGACCTCAGTCCATCCGAATGTGCTCGGGAGCTTGCTGAACTTCGGGCTTGCGATGCTGGCGCCGCAGCTCGTGGCCAAGCGCCCGATTATCCCACGGGTCGCCGCGTTTTTCTTGGCGGGCGTGCTCGGGCTGGGGGTGGTGCTCACTGTCTCGCGAAGCGCGATGGTCGGGGTCGCGCTGGCGGTCACGGTCATCAGCCTGATGCGCTACCGGAAGCTGCTGATCCTCATATTGGTGGCCGTCGTCGTGGTGCTCGTTTCGCCCTGGACGCAGGGACTGATCGGGCACTTCATCGAGGGCTTCAGGGGTCAGGATCTCTCGACGCAGATGCGGATGGGGGAGTACAAGGATGCCTTCATCCTGATCCAGCGCTATCCATTTCTCGGGGTGGGATTCACGGGGGCGCCGGATATTGACATCTACGTTGCCGTGGCGAGTCTCTATCTGATCATTGCCGCTCAGATGGGCCTGATCGGCCTGCTCGCCTTTCTCGTCGTCATCGGCATGGTGCTCTGGCGTTTCTGGCAACACCGAGACCAGGGGCGCGGTCGCCCGCAGCTCGAAGCCCTGTGGTATGGTCTGCACACTGCCATCTTGAGCGGAGCCATCAGCGGTATCTTCGATCACTATTTCTTCAGTCTGGACTTTCACCACTCGGTGACGCTGTTCTGGCTGGTGGTAGGGCTGGCGACGGCCGCCACCGAGCTGGTCTTGGAGACTCAGAGCCCGCATCCCGCTCCCGCTTGAGCCGGGTGGTGAGCAATTGCCCGTGTCTGGCAAGCTCGGCGCGTCTGATGTGACGCGGTGGGCTTTTGTGCTCTATGGAGTCTGGGTTATACTTGGTGCAAACCAGACTTGTATGATTTCGATCTATCAGGAGGCCCTCGATGAAACTCACCTGCCTTCAGGAAAACCTTGCTAAGGGGTTAAGCATAGCCGGACGGGCCGTCCCGTCTCGCACCACAATGCCCATCCTGGGCAACGTGTTGCTTGCTACGGACCATGGTCAGCTCAAGCTGGCTGCCACGAATATGGAGCTGAGCATCGTGCACTGGGTGGGTGCTCGCGTGGAGACGGAGGGTGAGATCACCGTTCCGGCCCGCAACTTCGTCGATTTGACGAACTCCCTGCCTCCTGAACAGGTCGTGCTCACGCTGGATGAGTCGACGCTGACGCTCAAGCTGAGCTGCGGCTCGGTCAATGCCAGTTTTCGCGGCATCTCGGCGGACGAGTTCCCCTTGGTGCCCGAACCGGATGCCGACAACGGTTTCTCCGTCGAGGCCGCCGATCTGAACACCGGCCTGACCCAGGTCACGTTTGCCGCCTCTACCGATGAGAGCCATCCGGTGCTGACGGGCGTGCTGGCGGAGTTCGAGGGTGATAGCATGACGTTGGCAGCGGCGGACGGCTTCCGGCTCTCGCTTCGCGAGATACCGTTGATCGAGCCTGTTCCTTCGGCTTTCGACGTCATCATCCCGGCGCGGGCCTTGTCGGAGCTGATGCGCATCACCAGCGGTGTTGAAGAACCGGTGCACGTGTCGACGACGCGCCCGCACAATCAGATCCTGTTCCAGATGCCGGACACGGTCCTCAACTCGCAGCTCATTGACGGGACCTTCCCCGACGTTCGCCGAATCATCCCGAGCTCTCACAAGACCCGGGTGGTGCTGGGCCGGGAGGAGATTCTCCAGGCCTGCAAGCGCGCCGCGATCTTTGCCCGCGATGTGGCCAATATCGTCAGCCTGCGTATCGACGATGGCGAGTTGACCGTAGCTGCGGATTCGTCCGAGTCGGGCCAGGGCTCGACGAGGCTTATGGCAAGCGTGGAGGGAGATGGCCTCGAGATTGCGTTCAACGTGCGCTTCCTCATCGACGTCTTCTCGGCGCTGGATACACCACAGATCGCTCTGGAGTTGAACTCACCGACGAACCCCGGCGTGGTGCGGGCGGTTGGGGACGATGCGTTTATCCACGTGGTGATGCCCATGCACTTAGGGCAGCGGTAAGAACGCGATTTGCCCGGTCGATCTGCGCCAGCAGGCGTTGGATCGATCACGCGTCGTCTCGCATAGCGTCCCGCGCGTTGGGATAGCCTGAGCTCAGCAATGGAGATGAGTTGACCGGGACTGGAGAGGGCCCGTCACGACGATGACGGCTCGTCTCCAGTTCTCTGCATCATATTGATGGTTCTACCCTCTGTGGGTGATACTGCGATGGGACATATAAGACAGCCAGCTATTATGCCAGAGCTCTCGGCCGATCAACTGCGCCGTGCGTGCGACTCGTCGAATTTCTCGTTCGATGTCACCGATGACCTCCCTTTTGAGCCCGGGATCATCGGCCAGGACCGCGCGGTGGAGGCCGTTCGTTTCGGCCTGGACATCCACAGCCCCGGTTTCAACGTCTTCGTTATGGGCCCGACGGGCTCTGGTCGGCGGTCGATCATCAGGCGCATCGTCGAGGAGAAAGCCGCCAGCGAACCGGTTCCCGATGACTGGGTCTACGTCACCCGCTTCTCCGATCCGGGCCGCCCGCGCGCGATCCGGCTTCCTGCCGGACGAGGACGGCAGTTCCGCGCCAGTATGGAGCGTTTTAGTGCGGCGTTGCCCGAGCGGCTTCAGCAAGCCTTTGAGACCGATCGTTACGCGGCAGCACGTGAGAAACTGGAGCAGCAGTACCGTGCCCTTGAACGGGAGGCGTTGGCGTCCGTCGACGCGGCCTGTCGCGAGCGTGACTGTGTCCTGGTGCGCTCCCCCTCGGGATTGTACATCGCGCCCGTGGGCGAGGGCGAGCTGCTGTCTCCGGAGACGATCAGTCAGCTCGATGCTGCGAAGCAGGCCCGCGTCCAGGAGAATCTGGAGTATCTGGATGACCTGCTGGACGATGCTATGCGCCATCTGCGCGATCACGAGCGCCAGGTCCAGGCCGAGATCGATCGTCTCGATCGGGAAGTGGCAGACTTCACCTTGTCGCCTCTGATGGACGAACTGAGGTCGGCGTTCGGTGACCAGCCCGAGGTGCAGACCTTTGTCGACGAGGTGCGCGAGGATATTCTGACGCACGTCAGCCTCTTTCGATCTCCCGACCTGGTGAGGGAGGAGCTGGAGAGCGGGTCGCTGCTCGATGTGCCGCTGAACAAGCGCTATCGCGTGAACCTTTTCGTGGACAACAGCGAGCTCCAGGGGGCCCCGGTGGTCGTGGTCGAGCGTCCCTCGGCACAGCGGCTCTTCGGCGCTGTGGAGTACGATATGCGATACGGCGTGAGCGTCACCGATCATACGCTGATCCGTGCCGGCGCGCTGCATCGGGCCAATGGGGGATATCTGATTATCGACGCGACGGCGCTGCTCGATGAGTACGATGCCTGGCCAGGTCTCAAACAGGCGCTGTCCGAGCAGCTGGTCCGTATCGAGTCGCCAGATGGGCGGCGCATAGTCCGGACCGTGACACCGACGCCGGAGCCAATTCCGCTGGCGGTGAAGATCGTGCTGGTCGGATTGCCCGAGGTCTTCTACACGCTCTACGAGCTGGATGAGGACTTTGGCAAGTTTTTCAAGGTGCAGGGCGATTTTCGCACCGAGGTCGAGCGAAACGCAGAGACGGAGCGCGCTTACGTACGCTTCATCCGAATGCTCTGTCACAGCGAGGGGCTTTTGCCGTTCACAGCGGACGCGGCGGCGCGGGTCGTCGAGTTTGGCGCGCGGTGGGTCGAGCATCAGGACCGGCTAAGCGCGCAGTTCGGCCACATCGCGGATCTCGTCCGCGAGGCGCACTATTGGGCTTCTCAGGAGGGCCAGAGCGTCGTGCGGCGCGAGGACGTTCTCACAGCGCTGAGAAAGCAGCGGCGCCGTGTGGGACTGTTGGAGGAGCTCTCCCTGCAGGCCATCCTCGAGGATCGGCTGATCGTCGCAACGGAGGGGGCAGTCGCGGGCCAGGTCAACGC
>JBNGCP010000124.1:0-2061 GCA_049974845.1 Anaerolineae bacterium
TGCCCACGCCGCTGCCCGGCGAGGCGCTCGTGCCGTCGGGACCGGTGACCCCGCCGCCGCCTGACTTCAACCCGACGCCGCCTCCCTACGATCCGATGGGCACCGAGGATGAGGTCGCTTGGACGCGCAAATACATTGAGTTGGCCACGGCCGTGCTCAACAGCAGCCCCAGCGTTGAGGAGGCGCTGGACCGGCTGCGTGCCTGGTCCCAGCCCGGCGCGCCGGAGGCCGACCGGCTCGAGACCGCCGTTTGGGCTTCGGACTACGACGTCGACGACGACGGCGAGGTCGAGTGGCTGATGAGCCTGCCGCTGCCGGGCCGCGGGTGCGGGATCACCTTCTGCCCGACCTACCTGGTGCTCTTTGAGATGGAGAACAGCCTCTTCCGGCCCGTGCACCTCATCCGGGAGGGGGTGGAGGGCATCCTCGACGTCAGCAACCCCCAGGTGCGCTTCGTCGAGGACGTCAACGGCGATGGCGTCACCGAGGTGGTGATCCAGACCGAGCAGTGCGGCGCGCACACGTGCTTTACCTCGCTGATCGTCGGGCGTTGGGATGGCGGGGCGTGGCAGGACCTGGCGGCTCAGCCGATCACCCAGGCCTACACCGACCTCACGATCGCGGACCTCGATGACGACGGCGCCCTCGAGTTTGTGATGGAGGGTGGTACCTTCGGCTCCGTCGGGGCCGGGCTGCAACGGCAGCGTCGCCTCGTCTTCGACTGGCTCGATGGCGCCTACCGCCTGGTCGAGGAGGTGCCCGAGGACTCCGACATCGCCTACTACCGGATCTTGGATGCGAACGCGGCCCTCGCCGAGGGTGACCTCGATGCGGTGCTGTCGCTAGCGGGCGACGTGATGGCAGCCCCCAACTTCACCGAGATCCCGGCGCCGGTGGAGCCCGTCGATAAGGCGCGGATCGTCAGCTACGCCGGCGTGGAGGTGATGCTCGTTCACGCGCTGCGAGACGAGCCCGAGGCGATGGCTGAGGTGCTGGCGGAGGTGCGGGCGCACGAGCTCGTCACCGATACGATCTACCTCGAGGCCGCGCAGACCCTGCTCGACGTCTACCGCGAGACCGGCGACGCCGTCGAGGCCTGCGCGCAGATGGAGGAGGTCGTCGCCGCCGATCCCGAGCGCGGCGTCTTCTTCCAATGGTACGGTTACGGCACCGAGCGGATGACGCTCGATCAGATCTGCCCGCTCGACCCGCCCCGCGAGGGCGCGTCGCCCGATATGTAATCAGCTAACAGGAGGCTCCCATGACGTCACCGGCACATCGGCCCCCCTCGCATCGTGCGAGGCCGTCGCCCGATGGGCGGCAGATCGCACCACACACTGATGCTGTAAGCGCAATTGCATCATCATATGATGCGCCTCCTGCAGCCGTATCACCGCAGCGCCAACTCGCCGTCTTCGCCTCGCTCGTTTTCGCCAGTGGGCTCTGTCTCGTCTTCCTGGCGCTGCGCATGGCCTACGCGCGGAACATGGGCTACATCGGCCTCGCCTGGAACCTCTTTCTCGCGTGGCTCCCGCTGATCAGCTCGCTGGCTGCCTTCAATCTCTACCGGCGCCTGATGAGCTTGACCACCGCCCTGGTCGTGGTGTCGGCGATCCTGTGGATTCTCTTCTTTCCCAACGCGCCCTACTTGCTCACCGACTTGATGCACCTGCGCGACACCGGTGACGCCCCCTTCTGGTACGATATGATCATGCTCATCAGCTTCGCGTGGACCGGCTTCTACCTGGGGCTCGTCTCGCTCTATCTGATGCAGGACGTGGTGCGCCGGATGGCGGGGCCCTTCACCGGCTGGGCCTTCGCGCTCGGCTCGCTGGCGCTGGGGAGCTTCGGGATTTACCTGGGGCGCTTCTTGCGCTGGAATAGCTGGGACGTCTTCACCCGTCCCGTGGAGGTTTTGGAGGACATCCTGGAGCGGATGCTGCACCCCTTCCAGCACGCGCAGGCCGTGGGGTTCTCGCTGCTCTTCTTCCTCTTCCTGATCTCGGCCTATTGGATGGTCGTGGCGCTGGCGCAGCTCGACCCCGCCCGCCCGGTCTCCGG
>JBNGCP010000124.1:2161-8142 GCA_049974845.1 Anaerolineae bacterium
TACCTCCTCTGGCGCGTGTGGGCCGACCTCACCGGCACCTCCGAGCTCGCCATGCGGTCCACCTCGGCGCTGGCCGGGATCCTGGCGGTGGCGGCGGGCGGGCGGCTTGTCGCGCGCCTGACCCGGAATCGGCGCCACGGACTGATCGCGCTGGGGCTCTTCGCCGTCGCCACGCCGCTCCTGTGGGCGTCGCGCGAGATGCGCATGTATGGGCCGCTCCTCGGCCTCACGCTCCTGGCCGACATGGCGTTGGTCGAGGCCCTGGTGGGGCCGCCACGCTACCGGCGACGCTGGGCGTGGGCCTGGGGCGCGCTGACCCTCGGCGCGCTCTACACCGTGGTCCTCTCCGGCTTCTGGTTGATCGGCCAGGGCATCTTCGTCCTCGTCTTCCTCTTTCTGCACCAGGATCGCGCCGCCCGCCGCGCCTACGTCGTCGCCTTCATCGGCCCGGCCCTGACCGCGGCCTTGCTCTTTCTGCCTTGGCTGATCCCGGCCCTGGGCCACCTCGGCGAGAACCGCGGCTACTGGCCCGGCACGCTGACCCCGGCGGCGTTCTTCACCCGCGCGCTCCAGGGCGTGACGCTCTTTCGCTATCTCGAGCCCGCCGCGCTGGCGCGCTACATCGGGGGCGGGATGGTGATTCTCGCCGTCCTTGGCCCGATCCTCGCCGGGGGGCATCTGCTCGCCGCGCTGTGGGCGCTCTTCACGGCCCTTCCGCCCCTCATGGTGGCGAGCGTCCTCTTCCGCAACATCCCCAAGTGGGACCTGCAGCATACCGTGATCTTTGCGCCCTCGCTCGTGGTGGCGCTCGCCGCGGCTTGGCCTCAGCGCCAGCAGGGCCGCTTCCGCCGCTGGCTCGCCGCCGCCGTGCGGCTCTGGGTCGTGCTCGCGGGGGCCGCCTTCGTGGTCGCCGATGCCAACCTGCTCCTTAACCCGGCCTACGCCAACGACGACTGGCGCGGGCTCGTCGCCTACGTGGAGGCGCACCGGGCCGACGACGAGGTCGTCATCATCGAGACGGGCTCGGTCGCCCCGGCCTGGCGCTACTACGGGTCCGACGAGCGCTTGCTGCCCCTGCCTGAGGATCCGCTCCTCGACGTCACCCACGTCCTCCATTACGAGAACACCGCGCCGCTGCTCAACGCCCACCTGGGTGGTGCGTCCGGCGTCTGGGTCGTCCGATGGCTGGCCGAGGTCACCGATCCCACGGACATCGTCGGCACCCTCCTCGCGGACGTGGGCGAGCGCACCGCGCTCCCGGCGTTCCACGGCCTTGAGCTGCGCCACTACGCCCTGACCGAGACGCCGAACTTCAGAGCGTTGCCCTCCACGACGGCGCAACCCGACGTGGCGCTCTTCCCCGGCCTCCGTCTCTGGGGCGCCACCCTCCCGGCGGAGCGCTGCCCCGCCGATGAACCGATCCCGGTCCGCACGTGGTGGACGACGTCCGACCCCGCCGTGCACGAGGGTCGCAGCTATCAGGTCTCGCTTCGGGTCTACGATGCGGCGGGCAACCCCTGGGGCCAGCGCGACGGCACGCCCGGGGGCGGCGACTACCGGCCCGAGCGGTGGCCTCCCGACACGCCGGTGTTGGGCGCCTTCGACGTCCCGCTCCTGACCGGCGCGCCCTGCGGCACCTACACCGTCACCGCGCTGGCCTACACGCTCGTCGGGGAGCGCTCGCCCGAGGTCACGCTGGGCACCGTGACCCTCGACCGGCCTGAGTCACCACCGGCGATGCCCGAGGAGATCGAGCCCGTCGAGCTGCCCGACGGGGCCACCAGCTTGGAGGTTCCGCTGAAGCTGCTGGGCCTGCGGCTCGAGACCGGTACCGTGCACCCCTGCGAGAGCCTGCGGGGCCGGCTCTTCTGGGAGATCACCACGTCCCTGCCCGCCGCGTATCGCGTGCGCCTCAGCGTCGGCGATCAAAGGGTGGAGCTCCTGCCCGCGGCGGAGTTCGCGCCTGACCAGTGGCAGCCCGGGGATCGCTTCCTCACGCAGTTCAAGCTCCCCATCAGCTGTCGCGCGCTCGCGACGGAGGCGCCGCTGACCGTCGCGCTGGTCGAACCGGCCGCCGAGGGCGCGACGGGCGAGGAGCTGGCGGTCTGGCGCGGGCCCACGGTGCGCATCGACGTGGAGCGCGTGTTCGCGCCGCCGGCGTCGTTGACGCCACGGGTCGCGGAGTTTGGGGATGTCGTTGGCAGCGACAGCGCGGACGGCATCGCCTTCCTGCGCGGCTTTCGCCTCGAGCCCGACGAGGTCGCCACGGGTGAACCCTTCCGTATCGTGCTCTACTGGCAGGCGGCCCAGCCGACCGACGTGCCCTACAGTGTCTTCGTGCACATCACGCGTCCGGGCGAGTTGGCGCCGCTGGTCACGCAGCACGACGGCTGGCCCGGCAGCGGCGCCAAGCCGACCTATACGTGGGTGCCCGGCGAGGTCATCGCCGACCCCCATCCCTTCGATCCCCTGCCCCCGGGCCGCTACGACGTCCGTGTGGGCCTCTATGCGGCGGACGGCGACCGCCTGCCGGTGTACGACGACGGCGTCGAGCTCGAGGGCGACGCGCTACTCCTCACCACCCTGGAGCTGGAGTAGGGGCTGGATCCCTGAGACCCGGCCCGCGCCCGCGCGTGCGGCTCAGGCCGCCCTCTTCTGTCATCCTGAACGAATGGTCGATGAGGCCGCCCTCGCCGGTCTGCTCGGCGCGCCTTGGGTGACGCTCGGCGGCTGGCTCGTCGCCATAGCGATGGCCGTCGCCGCCGTTCTCGCGGTGGTCGCATGGCGCCGGGACGCAGGGCCCGCGGCGGCACGGATCCACCTGGCGCTCGTGGTCGCGACGGGCGTCGCTTTCGTGCTCTATGCGGCCTACTGGCGCCTGTTCCTGTGAGGTTCGGCGTTGGTCGATTGCCTGGATCTGGCCTATACTAGTCAGTGTGCCCGGAGATATGCGGGGCACTAGGCGTACAGACTCTATGCGTGCGACAAGGAGGCTAGATCGATGGCAAAGACTCACGAGACCGATGTGATCGAGACGGGGGCCGGGGATCTCGAGATCACCTTCCTCGGCCACGGCACGCTGATGTTCACGTGGCAGGGCAAGCACATCCACGTTGATCCCTACAGCCAGGTGGCCGACTACGCCGCGCTCCCCAAGGCCGACCTCGTCCTGATCACCCACGAGCACGGCGATCATCTGGATCCCCGTGCGCTGCGGAAGATTCGAAAGCCCGACACGGTGATGATCTACACTGCCGCCTGCGCGGAGCAGCTTGAGGGCGGCACGGTGATGCGCCCGGGCGACCGCGAGAACTTCGACGGTGTGATCATCGAGGCCGTGCCCGCCTACAACATGGTGCACAAGCGCCCGAGCGGCGAGCCCTTCCATCCGCGCGGGCCGCGCCAGGGCAACGGCTACGTGCTCACCTTCGCCGATGTGCGCGTCTACGTCGCCGGTGACACGGAGAACACGCCGGAGATGAAGGACCTGAAGGACATTGACATCGCCTTCCTGCCGATGAACCTGCCCTACACGATGACGCCGGAGATGGTTGCCGACGCGGCCAAGGCCTTCCGACCCAGCGTCGTCTATCCCTACCACTACGGCTCGACCGACCCCCAGGAGCTCGTCGACCTGCTCGCCGACGAGGACGGCATCGAGGTGCGGATCCGCGACCTGGCGTAGGGGATCGCGTTCAAAGGTGCAACGCACTTAGGCTTCACGTTGGGCCGCGCTCGCGGCGTCGGGCCGCGATAGACGGCGTGAAGTGCGTTGCACGTAGCTCTTGGAGGGGGGGTGTCGTCATGGAAGTCACCGTCCGGTATCGGCTTCTGACCCTGGCATCATCGTTGGCGCTGGTGGCCCTGGCGTGCAACGTCGTCCTTCCCCCCACGCCCACGTCGCAGCCGGCCCCCGTCGCGGTGCCGACGGCGACGCCGGTGCCACCGACCCCGATTCCCACCGATCCACCCGCGCCCACTGCGACCGTCGAGAGCGCGGCGCCCGCACCGACTGCCGCCCCTTCGCGCTCACCCGGTGCGGCTTGCGAGGTACCCGACGTGACCTTCCAGGGCGTCAGCTTCTGCTACGATCCCGACCTCGCCACCGGCGTGTCCACTGAGCTGCTGCCGCCCGAGGAGCTCGGGATGGTCCCCGGCGCTGGTTGGGCGTTCCCCGAGCGTATCCACATTGAGCTCCAGGGCTACCCGCAGGCCGGGCTCTATGACAAACCCCGCATCGAGGTCTATCCGATTGAGCCATTGGAGGCGCTGAGCCCCAACGCCGCCGAGCTCATCGCCGAGCTGCGGTCGATCCTACGCGACCGTCCCGACCCCGATACCCTGGCGTCGATTCCCGTGCTGCCACCAGTCTGTGCGGCGCAGGTCTTTCACGCGCGGACCGCCTATCTGGCACTGCCCGACGACGGCACCGCCATCCGTTTCCTGACGACGTACGCGCAGGACACGACGCCGATCATCAACGAGACGCTCACCTACAGCGTGCAGGGGATCAGCGGCGATGGGCGCCACTACATCTCAATCTCGATGCCCGTCGCCCATTCAGACCTGCGACAATCGTGGTCCGACTTCACCGCCGAAGAGCACGCGCAGCTCTCTGAGGACTACGGGGCCTATCTCGACGACGTCGTCACGAGGCTCGAGGCAGGACCGTCCAGCGTCCTCACGCCCGACCTCGCGCTGCTCGACGCCCTGGTCCAATCCCTGCGCGTCCAGTAGGGGCAGGTCTTGTGCCTGCCCGACGGCAACCACAAGGGTTGCCGCCTACGGGGGTGGGATGGCGACGGTCATCGCGACGTTAGCGGTCGTGCCGCCCACGGACCGGACGTCGATCAGGTAGTCCTGCGTCGAGGGAAGGATGCCGCTGAAGCTGCTGGCGCCGGCGTGATCGGTCTGCAGTACCGTGCCATCGGCCCCATACACGATCAGGATGACCTCGCCCGTCGTTGCGGCTGCCTCCAGCGTCATCGTCTGCCCTGCGAGGGCGCGGATCACGTAGTGGCCCGTGGTGAAGGGCGGGAGCGTGGCCTCGACCTCCGTCGTCGTCCCGCCCGGCGAGAAGACGATGCGCATGGGGATGATGACCTGCATCGTGTAGTCGACGGCCCCGGCCTCGCTCGCCACGGCGATGACGTAGTCCTGCGTCGCGGGCACCGTGCCCCTGAAGAAGGGCGGGCCCTCGGGCTTCACCACCGTGCCGTCCTCGCCGATGATCTCCATCCGCAGCCCTGCCTGCGGCGACAGAGCGACCTCCATCAACTGCTCCGCCGTCACCGCGAGCACGTAGCGGTTGACGTCGCCGGCCGGCACCTGATCGTCCACGCTGATGCTGGTCGCACCCGGCGCGAAGGTGAGGCGCATCGCCGTCTCGGGTGCGGGCGTCGGGCTGGGCCCGCCCGACGGCGGCAGCACGACTTCGAGGACGTACACCGCCGGCGCATCGCCCCTGGCCTGAACCCCGATGATGTAGTCCTGCGTCGACGGTAGCGGCCCCTCAAACGTCGTGCCCACGACGGTCCCCGACATCAGCACCGTGCCATCGGCGCCCCAGATGATCAGCCGCACCTCACCCCCGGTCGCCGTGACGTCCACCGTCATCATCTGACCGGCGAGCCCACGGACGGCGTATTGGCGCATTGCACCGGCCTGGAGCCGGTCCTCGAAGGTGGCGGAGGTGTCGCCCGGCCGGAACGCGATCCGCACCGGAATGAGGACGCTCAGGCCATAGTCGACGCTGGATGCACCCGCCGCCTCGGCGACCTCAAGGCGAATGACGTAATCCTGCGTCGTCGGCACCACGCCCCGGAAGTGGGCCTCGCCCAGCGGTTTGATGACCTCTCCGTCGGCGCCAGTGATAGACATCCGTAACGCCTGCCCTTCGCCGTTGGGTGCGGCGTTGACCTCGATGAATTGGCCCGCACCGATGCTCAGGACGTAGCTGCGTGTCCCGTCCGCCGGCATCT
>JBNGCP010000125.1:0-7742 GCA_049974845.1 Anaerolineae bacterium
ATACTCACAGGAGGACGTTTTGTCAATGAGCTTCAACTAGCACAAGGCCCTACTATCTTCCGCTCTCAAGTTACCTATCGACAACTCGCTGCTTCTTCATTGCTGTTAGAGATTGGGAAAGAATGTAAGGATAGGCAAGATGTCAGGCAGAATCCTTATTGGCTGTGCCTAAGCGACCAGTTCCGTCATGTCGTAGTAATCAGGATGAGCGCCGATCCGCGCGGTCAACGTCACCACGTTCTTGATCGATGCCGCACGTTTATAGCCGCGCATTGTCCGATAGCGTTCCTTGATCCACCAGCCGATCAGACGCTCGCAGGCGTTGTTCGTGCCATCCAGGTCGTCACGGTGTTGATCCAGCGTCAAGCAGCGCCATCGTAACCCCAGATGGGTGACCATCATGCGGGCACGATACCATACGCTATGTCGCGCCCCGGCCGCGGGCGTGGGCACATCTTTATAGCGGTCATACATCTCTGCCAGTAGGGGCGCAGCATGCTGCGCCCCTACCTCGCCATCCGGCGGACGTTCCCGGATCAACACTTCAGCTGTTCGAGATCCTCGCGTACTTGCTCCGGGGTCAGGTCTACCTCCTTCGGCAACGGTTCTGGGTGCTCCAGATGCTTGTCGACACTCTCGGCTTTAGCATCCACGTTCCGTTTCACGTGGCTCCGACAGATCTGATGGGCCAATCCCGTCTGATCGATGACGTCATGGTAAGCGCCGTGGTCGTCGGTCACCAACACCTCGGGGGCGACGTCCTCCATGACATCCTGGAGTACGCGCAGGATGTCTTCATGATTCTCGCTAGTGATGAGATCCAGCCCCAACAACTCCCCGGTTTGATCATCCACCACCACTTCGATCCCCACCGTCTCCCCTTTGATCTTCACGTAGGTGCCGTCCGCTCCGATCACCGGCCGCTGGCCCCCCTCGTGCACGCTCTGGCGTTGCTGTCGCCGCGCTTTGACGCCCGCAGCTTGCACATTGTTGTACACCGTCGTCTTGCACACGCCGCAGCCCAACGCCATCGTGAAGTCTTCGACCGCCCCATAACTCAACCCCAGCACGTAGAGCAGTACCGTCATCGCGCGCAGCCGTTCACTTTGCTGCGTTCCTTTGCTGATCCCTTTCGGATAGACGCGAAACGTCCGCTTACAACGCACGCACTCGTACCGATAGGCCACCACGTGATCGCATCCGATATCCCGCACTGGTTTGGATTCCCCCTTCAGGCCATGGGGGCGAAAATGGGTGCTGCCACACCCATACGGGCATGTTTCCGGCATCTCGTAGACATCGGGTTCGACTTTGGGTAAGCGGACTTTGAGACGCATAGTATTCACCTCCTGCCGCTAGTCTACACTATGTCCCGGCTTTTGAACAGTCACGTTGTCAACTTCGCTGCCCGAGATCATGCACGCGCATTATGCGATATGCGAACGTACTCTCGCTTCATTGTTATTAGGCGCGTCCGGACCGTAACGTATCGGACTTGGGACTGTAACGCAGAACCTGCACAAAGACGGCGACAATAGGGTTGGTGATAACACCTTCGTGTGAGGAGCGACGCAACATGCCCAAGAGACAGAGACTGGCGTTTGTTGGCCCTTATGACGTGGCGATCCTCGATTACGAAGAGCCGCCGCTCAAGCCGACCCAGGTGCGGGTGAAGACTGAGTGGGCCTCCGGTAAGCACGGGACGACGACGGCGATGTTCGACGGCGGCGCCTTCCGGGGGCAGCGCTTCGACCAGGAGAGGCGCCTCTTCGTACCCTCCGACGAGGCGCCGCGCGTGCCGACGCCGGAGGCGCCCTGGGAGACCGGCACGACCGGCGTCGGAATGGTCGTCGAGGTCGGGCCCGGGGTCGAGGGTTGGTCGTGCGGCGACCGGGTCTTCGGCCTGATGGACATCCGCGAGACGAACGTCTGCGACGTCTCGCGCATCTGGGCCTTGGGCGACATCGAGCCCGAGCTGGCGCTCCTCATCGAGCCTGCCTACGTGGCGTTTCACGCCCTCCGCGAGTCCCACGTCCGCTACGGCGACAGCGTGGCCGTTGTGGGGTTGGGGGCGTTGGGGTTGCTGGCCGTGCGCATGGCGGCGGCAGCGGGCGTGCAGCGCCTCTTCGCCGTGGATCCGCTGCCCTCGCGGCGCGCCTGGGCGTGCGATCACGGCGCCGACGCGGTTTTCGATCCCTTTGAGGTTGACGTGGGGTTGGCGATTCACGAGGCGACAGCGGGAAAGGGCGTCGACGTGGCTATTGAGCTGAGCGGCGACTATCGCGGTCTGGCGACGGCGATCCGCTCGGTGCGCGTCGGCGGCACGATCTGTTCCGCCGGCTTCTACCAGCGCGAGGCGCACGACCTGTGGCTGGGGCGCGAATGGCACCACAACCGCCTGCAGATGATCGTGCCCCACGGCTGCGGCTGGGGGCATCCGCCGCGTGACTACCCGCTGTGGGATGAACAGCGCGCGTACGATTGCCTTGCGGACATGATGCGCCAGGCCAAGCTCACCGCGCCGGGCCTGATCAGGCCGGTGGTCACGCTGGATGAGGCGGTGGGTGTCTTTGATCTGATCCGTGACCGGCCAGACGACGTGATCAAATACGCCGTGCGATTCTGAGGAGGTGACGACGGTCTTCCACGTGTGAAACGCCGGGCGTATTGGCCTCTACGCTGCTGCTCTCATCACATACCGCCCCGCGAATTGTTCTGCATAATACGCTCGATCCTCAGAACTGGTTGAGATTGTCAAGCGTGCAGGCCTGTGCTACAATGCCATGTGCTGCAATGGCTTGTACCTGCAGGTCTTGCACTTCCGATGTGAGGCGGCTATGGAACTCAGGCGTGTGCTGATTATCAGGGGCGACCAAGGGGTCTGGCCTGCGCTCGTCAAGCTCCTGACCGAAGCGTGTAGCTGCGAGATCGTCTTCGCTCGTAATCAGGAGGCGACGCTGAACGCTGTGCGGACGGGCGCCGTCGACCTGGTTCTTGCGGACGTGTCCCTGTGGCGTGACGCCATGCCGCACGACGGCAGCCCTGGGATCATCGCAGCGCTGGCGTCCGAACATCAGTGCCTCCCTATCGTCGCCGTCGCGGACGCTGCGAGCCCCGAGGCAGCGTTGGGGGTGATGCGCCACGGCGCCTGGGACTGTATCCGGACATTGTCGGAGGTCCTCGCCGTCATCCGCCGTGTGATGACGCGAGCCCGTCGATTGCGCGCCCGCCCACAGGCCGACGCGCGTCGGGCGGAGGCGGAGATCGCGCAGCTCAATCGCGCGCTGGAGGCGGAAATTGCCGCCCAGACGCAGGACCTCCGCCGGCAGAATCTCCGGCTGACGGCGTTGGGCCGTGTGGCCCAGGCGATCAGTCACGCGCCCGAGGTGGACACGATGTTGCATCGTGCCCTGACCGCAGTGCTATCGGGCGTCGAGGCGGAGGCCGGGTGCGTGCAGTTGGTCAGTCCTGCAACGGCGCATCTCTACGTGACTACGGTCAGCGGTCTGTCCCGTGACGAGCTCCCCTTCGGCGATCCCCTTCCGCTGGGAAGCGAGAGCATGCCCGGACGTGTGGCGCAGGATGGACATCTCCGCACCGGCGTCAGAGAGGTGGCGCGGTCGCCTATCGTTTCGCCGCTGCCGCCGGGCGCCGGTTCCTACGCCTACGTCCCCCTGCGTTCGAGCGATGGCGCGACGCTTTGGGATGGCACGGTCGTGGCCGGGGACGCGGTGGTGGGCGTCCTCAGCGTCTTTGCCGATCACACTAAGGGCTTTACCAGTGAACAACTGGATCTCCTCAACGTTGTCTGCAGCCAACTGGGGGTCGCCATCACCCGCGCGCATTATGCGGCCGACCTTCGACGCGCAAACCTGCAGCTCGAGGCGGCCAACGCCGAGCTGCGTCGTCTCGACGACCTTCGCGAGCAGTTCATCCAGAACGTGGCCCACGAGCTGCGGACCCCTCTGGCGCTGGTCAGCGGCTATGTGGATTTGCTGCTCGAGGGGGATTGCCTATCTCCCGCCCAACGGGAGCACGCGCTGCGGGTCGTCGACGAACGGGTGGGGGCGTTGGTTCGTTTGGTCGAGTCCATCACCACCCTTCAGGACATCAGGACCGAACCGCTCGATATCGAGACGATTCGCATGTCGGAGTTGGTACCGACTGCTTGTCGCATGGTCACGCAACGTGCCACCGTCGAGGATGTCACCCTTTGCTGTGTCGAGGCCCATGATCTTCCCGAGGTCTCCGGCGACTTCCTGTGCCTGACGCAGGCGCTCTACCAGCTCCTCGATAACGCCATAAAGTTCTCCGGCGCCGGCACGCGCGTCACCGTGACGCCCGGCCTCTCGGACGACGGGCGATATGTCACCGTCGAGGTTCGGGACGAGGGGATCGGTATTCCAGAGGCAGAGTATGAGCGCATCTTCGATCGCTTTTACCAGGTCGATGGCAGCACCAGCCGCCGCTACGGGGGCACCGGACTCGGGCTGGCCCTGGTCAAGGAGATTCTTGAGGCCCACGGTGGGTGGGTCGCCGTCGATAGCACCCCGAACGCGGGAAGTACGTTCACGATGGCTGTACCCCTCGATGGCGTCCCGGACTCGGCGTCCTAGGGCGCACGGGCTAGCGCATCGCCAAAAGGGCCCGACCGGGCTGCCCGGTCGGGCCCTGGATTGTCGTTGTGTCGCGGTCTATTGCAGGCTCAGGACATCCTCCAACGGCTCCCCGTTGAGCGTGATGCTCACCTGATCGACCGTCGAGTATTGTAGGGCCGTCCGCTCTAGCTGTGCCTCGACACGGGGATTGACGCAGACGCCGCCCAGGATCAGCTCGCCTGACAGCGCGATTGTTGCCTCGCCCGCGACGATATTGATCCCGTCCACCGTCAAATCGGACTGGCGGAGGGCATTATAGAGGTCGAGATAACCTTCAGCCTCGGGATCGAATGCGAAGAGCCTCTCGAGGGCAGCCGTCAAGGGCGCGATGGTGGGCTCGATCTCGACCTCCACCGGCACCACGCTGTCGTCACAGCCGATGAGGTCACCCGACTGCCCGGCGTCCCCCACGGCGATGAGGTAGATATTCGCATGGGTGAAGAGGCCGCTCTCCGCCGTCGGAGATGGTGTCGGCGTCGCTGCTGAGGCGGTCACCTGGAAGGGCTCCGAGATGACCTGCACCTCGCGATCCTCCGTCACCACGACCACCACCCAGAGATCGTCCTCGCCCACAAAGGAGGGGATTTCGAAGCTCGTGCTTACCATGCCCTGAGCGTCGCTCTGCGCCATGGCGATTACATCGTACTCGGACTCGGGGCGACCGAAGCCAATGTCCACCGGCGCGTTGGGCGGGAAGCCCTCAGCGGTGACCATCACCGCGGTCCCGGGCGGGCCGCTGGTGGGTGCGATCACTGCGGTCGGGTCGATCGAAGTCGACGCTGGCGTAGCTGTCGCTGTCGGTGTGCTCGTCGGCTCCGGCGTATGCGTCGGCTCCGGCGTGTCCGTGGGCGCGCTGGGGGGTTCGGTGACCAACGGGGTGGGCGTCCCCGCGCAGCCCGATATCGCCAGCAGCGCTGCCACCAGCAACGCCAGGCCGATGATCCGTGTCCGAAGTTGCTGACCTATCCTCATCTTGACCTCCTTCATTTGTTCGTGTCAGGTACGCAGTTTGAGTGTACCAGCTACCCGTGATGAGCTAACGGTGGGTTGAAGATGGACTCCCTTTGTTCTGCGTTGCGAAAGTTGGGATTGGGTGCACGAGCAACTGGGGCGCTCGCTCCCTTCCGGTGCCGTGGCCTGATAGGTTTGCAGCTCCTCCCGTTCCGGGGTAGACTTTGTTTTGAGTTCGGGCTTGGCGCTCTGGCACCGGCGAACGCGCCGGAGTCACCCTACGGGGAGGCCTCTATGTACAAGAATTTGAACGCAGCCGCCATCGGGATCCGCGGCGCGACGTTGGCCGAGACCATCAGGTTGGCGGCGGACACGGGCTTCGGTGGAATCGACTTCAGCATCCGTGAGGCTGCGGTCTTGGCCGATAGCTACGGAATTGATCGCGTGCGTTCGCTTTTCGACGAAGCCGGCGTGCGTCCTGGGCAATGGGGGCTGCCGGTCGCGTGGAACGACGACGCGCGATGGGAGCAGGACCTGGCTGAGCTGCCGCGGCTGGCTGCATTGGGGCGGGAGCTGGGCTGCACCCGCACGGCGACCTGGTGCCCCCCGGCTTCCGATGAGCGACCGTTTGAGGAGAACTTCCAATGGCACGCTGACCGGTTCCGACCGATTGCCGAGGTCCTCAAGGCCTATGACTGCCGCTTGGGCATCGAGTTCATCGGGCCCAAGACGCTGCGAGAGGGCAAAGCCTACGCGTTCATCCACACCCTCGAGGGCGTAATGGAGCTCGCCGAGGCGATCGGCACCGGAAACGTCGGGCTGCTCCTCGACGCCTGGCATCTCTACACCTCCGGCGGCACCGTCGACGACCTTGATGGGATCACCGCGGAGGATGTCATTACTGTCCACGTCAATGACGCGCCGGAAGGGGTGCCGCGCGACGAGCAGATCGACAACGTCCGCTGCCTGCCGATGGAGACCGGCGTGATCGACCTCCCGGCGTTCATTCGCAAGCTGGATGAGCTGGGCTACGACGGCCCGGTGACGACCGAGCCCTTCAATGAGGCCCTGAACGGCCTGGCGGCGAGAGACCCGCGCGCCGCCGCTGAACGCGTCGCCCGGTCCATGGACCGCATGTGGACGGCGGCGGGGCTCGGAGATTGACGTCTTGGCCTTTGCCAAGACCATTGTCAAAGGGCACAAAGCGTGTACAATTCGAGTGTCTCAGGCGCGACGTGCACCGTCACTCCGCCAATAGATAGGGCTTGGCGCCCTTCACGCCCCCATATATTGTGGCTCTCGCGCTTCTCCCGGCCCAAGCACGGTGCATCGACCTTACGATGAACGAGGTGGTGGCAGTTTGTTGATTTGAGCTCGAATCGCCGGAGCCTCGGAGGGTGGCTACGACAGTTGGCGATCGATGTGCGTATGTCTGTGTATGGAGGAGGTCTCGCTGTGACGTCCAGCGTCCTGCTGCTCAATGCAAGCTATGAGCCGCTTGATATCATCCCGCTTAAGCGCGCGATTTCCCTGATGCTGAGGGGTCGTGTGGAGGCCGCCTGTGCCGAGTCCGTTGAGATGCACAGCGCTTCCAGCACGTGGTCCATCCCCACGGTGATCCGTCTCCGCTACTACGTCAACGTGCCCCGGCGCGGCGTGAGCTGGAGCCGGGAGGCCGTGCTGCGACGCGATCGCTACACGTGCGCCTATTGTGGGGTGCAGTCCGGCGATCGTCGCCACGGGAGGACCCTCTCCAAGCATGATTTCACCGTCGATCACATCCTGCCTGTCAGCCGCGGCGGCAAGAACACCTGGGGCAACACCGTCTGTGCCTGTCCCACATGCAACCAGAGAAAGGCCGACCGGCTGCCGCACGAGGCCAACATGAAGCTGCTCTGGGAGCCCAAGACGCCTCGCGCCCGCTATATCGTGGCCTCCGGTGAGATCCCGGCGGTCTGGAAGGCCTACCTGGAGGTCTGACGTCGCCCTCTAGCCGAACCTTTCCCCCCCTTGAGAGGGCCGTCTGCGGCACGGAATACAAAGGGGGTGGGCGGTGGCGAGGCGAGCTGCTCAAGCGGCGCCCCCCTCTAACTCCCCCCGGAGGGGGGAGAACGCTGCTTCGGCACAGGCCTT
>JBNGCP010000126.1:0-7373 GCA_049974845.1 Anaerolineae bacterium
GGTTAGAATAGTCCTACACTCAAGGCCGCTAGAGTCAGCGGGCGGCAAACGTCTGCTCAGGACGTGACCACGACGGTCTCAACATCCAGGATCTCGCCGATCTTGGCGATCGTCGCGGCGTGGTGCCCCACCCCCAGGGCGAAGTGGTGCGTCGGCCCCTCGGCCAGCCACCGCTTCAGAAAGGTGACCACGTCGGGCTCGAAGAAGGTGCGGGTGTTGGTGTTCCCTGTCGCCGGGATTGGGCCGGCGACGGACTCGCCCTCGGCGAGGACGAACTTGAAGCCACGCGGCCCCGAGGTGATGCCCAGCATCGTGATGGGCCCCTCCTTGATCTTGAACTCCACCGAGGCCCCGGAGCCCGGCTTACCGTGATAGGTCGTCAGGCTGCGGAGCACCGGCTTGCCCTCGGCAATCGCGATGTGGTGCGGCCCGTCGTGCCCCACGAGCACGAAGCCCTCCTCGAAATCAATGGGGTGGAACTCAGCGAAGCTGCCGCCGATCTCCAGGCGGTCCATGATCAGCATCGCCACCACGGTCTTCAGATCGGACTCACCGCACATCGGAAATCCGGCGGCACAGAGCAGCGAGTTCCCAACGATGAGGTTTGCGGCGACTGCCTCCCTTTCGGTACCGGGCTCGCCTCTGTAATAGTAGGCCAGGCCATCGAGGTCGAAGGCGTCGACAAACTTGTCCAGCGCCACAGCCATCTTCGCCGCGTTGCGCAGATCGACATCGGTCAGCTTGCGCGTCAGCGGATCCGAGACGGGGTCCGGCGTGTCGAACATCGCCAAGATCTCGGCTTCCTTCTCGGATATCTCGGCGTCCGTCACGGTCCGCGCGAGGCGCACCAGGTCGTCGAGCTCGGTCTGCACCACGTGGAGGCCGAAAGTCGCCGTCAGCGCGGTCTGATCCGTGTGCATATCGAGCATCGCCTCGATCGGATGGCCGAAGTGGCCGATACGCGCTCGCTTGAGATCGTGCAGAACCCGGGCGATGCGACACCATTCGGCAACCTCGGCCTGCGCGCGGACGTCGCCCTCCAGCGTGCCGATGATCATCGGCGGCACGCGCCGCCCCATGCGCACCGCAACGCCGGCGAACTCGGGCATCGCGCAGATGTTGTCGTTCTCCAGTTGCATTTCGATCGTCGCATGGGCGTAGTCGAGACGCGCGCGAGGCTGCAGGGCCACGAGCACAACGGGCATGTCCAGGTCGCGAATCAAGATACCAAAGGTTGCAGACGTAGCGTAGGTGAGCATGTCGACGAAAAGGAGATCCAGGTTGGCGGCCTTGATCCTCGGCACCAGGTCATACGCCACCTGCGCGTTGTCGATGATGCCGAAGTTCGTAGGGGTCACCCCATGA
This sequence comes from Anaerolineae bacterium, assembly GCA_049974845.1. GTDB lineage: Bacteria > Chloroflexota > Anaerolineae > B4-G1 > SLSP01 > PWVB01. Next base: position 1,366 of record JBNGCP010000126.1, read on the forward strand.
GCGGCGACCCGTCGCTCGAAGGTGTCCATGTGCTTCAGCAGCGCCGTCTTGAGGCGGGGAAACTGGCGCCAGTAAACGTCAAAGCCGACGCCGACGATGCCGACGTCGGCGCTCAGGGGTCTCCGTCGTTCGGGTCTCATAGGATCACCTCCGGCAGCTGATGGGTAAACTCGGACACTTGGGCCGATCGGGACGCACCACGGGCTAGTTGGCGATGGGCGTGTTTCGCGTTGGGCAAAGCCAAACCTACCCCGGCTTGACCTGGGCCTGATCGACAGGTCGCCCCCAACGCGAAACACGCCCCAAAGCGGGCCAGGCTGGCACAGCGGTCCAAATGCCTGTAGAATGGAGCCTAGCGAATGGCTTGAGAGGAGGCATCCACCCATGAACCCCCGTCTGCGTGCGGTCCTTGTTGTGCTCACCTTGCTGCTCCTGGCAATCTCTGGCTGCTCACCGGACTCAGCAGAGACGCCGCCACCAACCGAGAGTGATCTCCCGAGAACGGTATCGCCGTTCCGCGTTGTTGCCGAGTGGGTCGTGGTGATCTTGGAGGCGACCGGCGTGCTGATCATCGTCCTGGGACTGGCCGGCTCAAGCGCGGCCTTTATCTATCGCCTGCTGCGGCTCGGGCCGAGCAAGGCGGGCTACGAATCGTACCGGGAGCATCTTGGCGAAGCCATCTTGGTGGGACTCGAATTCCTGGTCGCCGCCGATATCGTGAACACGGTCACGGTGCACCCCACGCTGGGCAACATCGGTGGCTTAGCACTCATTATCGTCATACGGACCTTTTTGAGCTTCACCCTGGAGGTGGAGACGACGGGCTATTGGCCGTGGCAGCGGTGCGTTGTGAGAGGCACACAGGATCCTGTGTGTCGCGTCGACTGATGTGTCGCATCGACTGATGTGTCGCATCGACTAAGCTGGGCGAGTCTCGTGTCACTCAACTTTGACCGTCGCGATAGCTCGAACTGGCGCATCGTACGCGTGCTCGGCGTCATGGCGTTGCTGGCGGGGGGAATCTGGGTCATCGCGCAGCTTATCGAATTCGTCCGCCCCGGTGCAGTGCGCGCCTTCGATGAGGCTATTCTACTGGCGATGCGACATCCTGACAATCTGGCCGATCCCGTCGGCGCGCCGTGGGTAGAGTCGCTGGCGCGCGACATCACGGCGTTGGGCAGCGTCGGCATCCTGACCCTGCTGACGGGCGCCATCACAGCCTACCTGCTCCTCTCTGGACAGACGCGCCTCTCCCTCTTCCTGCTGACGGCCACCGGCAGCGGCGCGCTGCTGAGCTTTGCGCTCAAGGCGGCCTTCCAGCGGCTAAGGCCCGACGTTGTCCCCCACGCTGCGTATGCCACCTCCCCGAGTTTTCCCAGCGGACACACGATGATGTCCGCCGTGACGTATCTGACGCTGGCGGTGCTCCTGGCGGGGATGGAGGAGCAACAGCGGGTACGCGTCTACCTTGTGGGCCTGGCGATCTCCGTGAGCCTGCTCGTCGGCGTCAGCCGTATCTATCTCGGCGTCCACTGGCCGACCGACGTGCTGGGCGGATGGGCTTTTGGGGCCGCATGGGCGCTGTTTTGGTGGTGGGCAGCGCGCTCGCTAAGGCCCGATGTGACCGGTCGGGCAGGTGACTGAGGCAAACAGCGTGATCCTTGAGGACCGCCCGCGAGCCCCGAGACTGCGCCGCTGGGTTATGGCGCTGCCTGGCGGCAATCCGCGCCACAGCTACCGTTGCGTGCGGGAGGTCGTTTCCCAGCCCTGAGGGGGACGATGGGGCCCGGGCCACGTCGGTCCTGTGGTCCGCCTGCTTGCTCGGCAACTGAACCGCCCTATACTTGACCACGTCGGACGCCATAAGCTCCGACCAGGCCAAAGCGTCCGAGCGCTATCTGTCGTGGAGAGCTTGTGTCGATCCAGTCGGATGCCTCGTAGGCCCCGGATTCCGTGCACTTTGTGCCTCCGTGGTCTGGTCGCCTTAACGTGATCGAGGAGAAAACTCTCATGGCACGACGCGATTGGTATTGCGAGGACGTTCTGTCGGGAAAGCTCGACATCGAGGTGGTTTGGGAGGACGAGCGCGTTCTGGCCTTCCACCACCCGAAACCCAAGGCCGAGTACCACGTCGTCGTCATCCCCAAGGCGCACATCGTTTCGATCCTCGACCCGCTGGCCCTGGACGGTGAGCTGCTGGTGTCCATGGTGCGCGCCGTGCAGGAGACCGCGAGGCAATTGGGGCTCGACAAGATCGGGTTCTTCGTCCGGACCAACGCCGCGGCTCCCGGCGTGACACCCCACATGCATTGGCACGTCGTCGGCCCGGGCATCCCGGCGATGGTATAGCACAGGAGAGGAGCTACGGTATGCCCATCGAGATCTATGAAGTCGGGCCTGAGAGCCTCGATCGGTACGCGACGATCCCTATCGCTTTTGAGGTCAGGACCGTGCTGAGACCGATCCTCGTCGACGACGGCCTGAGCGGCATCGCGCTCGGCGTGGAGCCAGTGGACGTGCCGTATATCAAAGACTACGATGCCTACGGTGAGGGCCGTCCCCAGGATTGGGCAGAGGAATTCGACGTGAGCCGCTGGGGATTTCTGCTCGCGGTGGACGAGGATTGGCAGGACATGACGGTCGGTGGCGCCGCCATCGCTTTCGACACCCCCGGCGTCCACATGCTCGCCGAGCGGGACAACCTCGGCATCCTCTGGGATATCCGTGTCCACCCGAGCTACCGGGGACAGGGCATCGGCAGCGCGCTCTTCGCGCGCGCTGCGAAATGGTGCCGTCATCGAGGATGTGACCAGATGAAGATCGAGACCCAAAACGTCAACGTCCCCGCGCGCCGCTTCTACCGAAGCCAGGGCGCTAAGCTGGGCGAGATCAACCAGTATGCCTACGCCGGTCACCCCCACGTCAGCCAGGAAGTGATGTTGGTCTGGTATTTGGATCTACGGCATACGTGGGATTTTCCGGTACAATAAGGGCAGATAGCGCGAGAGGAAGGGGCCGTGAACCCAGTCTGGCAGGTTCTGATCATCGTCGGATTCGCCATCCTCAATGGCGTGCTGGCGATGTCCGAGATCGCTGTGGTGTCGGCACGCAAGGCGCGTCTGCGCCAGGCGGCTGAGACGGGCGACGAAGGGGCACGCGCTGCGCTGGAGCTGGCGACAGACCCGACGGACTTTCTCGCCACGGTGCAGATCGGCATCACGTTGGTGGGGATCCTCGCCGGGGCCTTCGGCGAGGCTACCCTCGCTCGGGTCATCGGACGCGGCCTTGCCAATGTTCCGCTGCTGGCCCCCTACGCCCAGGCCATCGCGACGGCGCTCGTGGTGCTTGGGGTGACCTACATATCGCTGGTCATTGGCGAGCTGGCGCCCAAACGCCTGGCCCTGAATGAGGCAGAGAAGATCGCGGCGATCGTGGCGCCGCCGATGCACGCGCTCTCGGCGCTGGCCCGTCCTGCCGTGTGGCTGCTCGGCGTCTCCACCGACGCGGTTGTCCGCCTGTTGGGGATGCATCCCTCCGACGAGCCCGACGTGACGCCTGAGGAGATCGAGATCATGATCGATCAGGGGACGGAGCTCGGCGTCTTCGAGGAGTCGGAGCAGGACATGATCGAGAGCGTGCTGCGGCTCGATGAGCGACGGGTCGACGCGTTCATGACGCCACGCCCACACGTCACGTGGATCGATCTTGAGGATCCTGAGGAGAAGATCCACGCGACGCTGTTGGATGCGCAGCACTCGCGCTTTCCGGTGATCGAGGGGGATCCCGACAACGTACTCGGCATCCTCTACACAAAAGATATGGTCGTCCGCAACCTGAGGGGCGAGCCCTTTGATCTGCGCGCCTGCCTCCGCCCCGTGATGTTTGTGCCCGAGACGATGTCGACGCTGCGCGTGTTGGAGCTCTTCAAGCAGGAGGGAAACCATATCGCGCTGGTGACCGACGAATACGGCAGCGTGCAGGGCATGGTGACCGACATGGATATCCTGGAGGCCATCGTCGGTGACATCCCAGCCGAGGGCGAGCCTCAGGAGCCTAGGGCGACCCGCCGAGACGACGGCTCCTGGCTCGTGGATGGGTTGCTGCGCGTGGACCGGCTCTGGGAGGAGCTCGACCTGGAAAAAGAGGTGGACGGGATCTATCGCGGCTATCAGACCGTCAGCGGCTTTGTGATGACTGAGCTTGAGGGCATCCCGTCGGAGGGCGACCGCTTCACCTGGCACGGCTTGCGCTTCGAGGTGATCGATATGGACGGGCGCCGGATCGACAAGGTGCTCGTGTCAGCGGTACCCGAGGCAAGGGCAGCAACCAAAACGCCCGATCCGCCGGAAACTGAAGGCAACAACGAGGCCGGATAACCGGCCCCGCATGCCCCGACCGTGGCGTTGCTGTGGGCAAGCGCCACGGTTACTGGAAACCCCGATCCGTACTCATGCCGCTGTAGTTCGAGACAAACTCAATCTCTTCGCTCTGAGACATAGACCTGGCCTTGAAGCCTCCTGAAAGAGAGATTTCCCAAACATGGCTGATCGCCACGATGGGAGTGGAATGATCCCGGGGACAATGCCCCCAGCAGTCTTGTACCCAGACACAAACCGGGGAGCTATAGCTCCTGGAGAACGTAGCGGCGCACCTCCTCAATCCCGCGGATATCCTGCGCCTGCATCGCCTCCAGGGCCGTCAGGCACCGGCGTTCGTCATTGGGGCTGACGACATCGCTCGCCGCCTCGCGCGCAAAGACGCCTCTGCGAGAGGCGGTCCAGATCAGCCTGTCCTCCACGCCGTTGGACTCGTGCACGTGGCTGATCCAGCGACGCATCCGAAAATCAGGGCCCCGTGCCGTCCGCATAAAGACCTTGAGGGTGACGGCTTGCAGGTCGGAGGGCGCCACGTGATTCTGCCCCAAGAGCTGCGCCTCGGCCTCCGACAGGGTATCGGCGTGGAGATTGGAGGCAATGATGTGACCGCGCCCGGCTAAGCGGAAGAAATCCCGTGCCTCCTCGCCCCAGATATAGGCATAGTAGAAGCCATCGCCAATCTCGTGGGCGAGATAGCACGTCTCACCGTAGGCCGCATTCGCGAGCCCTTGACGCAGCACCACCGGTCCCTCGATCGGCTGGATCGCGGTCTCGTCGGGCAGGAAGTTGAGGAGCGCGGCCATCACCGTCGTCTTGCCCGCCCCGCCAGGGTTAGCGCCCACCAGGAGGGAGCCACCGGCGCGCATCACGGCGGCGAGGTAGGCCGCTAGCGGCAGATCGACCGTTCCGGCCTCAATGAGGTCGATGAGCGAGAGCATCCGCCCTCCGCGTTGGTTGCAGTCGCGGATCGCCTGCACGTGGGCGCGCAGGGAAGCCTCCATCTGGGGATCCATCCTATCGTCAAGCCGGGGTGCAGGCGCGAAAAAGGGCCCCGACCCTACTCTTCCTCGCTCCCAGAGACGGCCTGCACGGCCTCGAGATCGAGCTTGATGTCGCCCTTCTTGGAGCGCACCTGCACCTCGCCGCCGTCGGTCCAGGCCCCACCGGTGACGTCGCCCTTTGCCTTGATGCGCAGCTTGCCCTCTTTGGTGCGCACGTTGCCCTTGAGGTCCCCACCGACGTGCATCGTGACGCCGCGCTTGGCCGTGATCGCGACGCGGTCGGCCTGCGCCACGAGGATCGGGGCGTGCTCGCCCGTGTGCACGTGGACGGTTCCTCCCTCAATCACCACCTGATCCGTGCGCACACTCTCCAAGGCCGCCAATCGCTCCTCGATCTGCGCGAGCTTCGCCAGTATCGCCTCTTCATTGACCATCGTGTATCCCTCCAGATGGGTCCTCCACGCAGCTATGTCGCCAAGGGTCTTCGCTGCACGCATGATAGCGCAGACGGATCGCGGCGCAAGCCAAGTCTGAACCGTTTCGACAGTCCCATAGGGGCATGTACGAACAGCGGGAGTAGGAAGTATCGGAGTAGGAAGTAGGGAACAGGCGGTGATGCCGCAGAGGCCGT
>JBNGCP010000127.1:0-7309 GCA_049974845.1 Anaerolineae bacterium
GCGCCACCCTTACGCCCGCCGCGTTGGGGGTAGGGGCGCAGCATGCTGCGCCCTTGCAACACCGCTACAGCACAGACCCGGGAGGTCCCTCAGGTCACGGCGCGATCGCCAACGCGATCTCCGCCATGCGCGTGTACGCCGTCTCGCGCTCCTCCGGCGTCGCTGCCTGCTCCGTCACGATATTGTCGCTCACCGTCAGGATCGCCAATGCCTGCACCCCGTACTTCGCCGCCAGCGTATACAACCCCGCCGCCTCCATCTCCACCGCCAGCACCCCATAATCGGCCCAGATCCTCCACCAGTCCGGATCGTCGTTGTAGAAGACGTCGGACGACAGGATCTTGCCTACGCGCACGTCGATGCCCCGCGCCTGCGCAGCCTCATACGCGGCGAGCAGCAGCTCGAAACTCGCCGTCGGCGCGTAATCCCGACCGCCGAAGCGCAGCCGATTCACGTTCGAATCCGTCGACGCCGACATCGCCAACACCAGATCGCCCAGCGCCAGATCGGCCTGCAAGACGCCACAGGTCCCTACCCGCATCAGCGTTGTCACGCCGTAGTCGCGGATCAGCTCATTGACGTAGATCGAGTGGCTGGGAATCCCCATCCCCGTGCCCATCACCGAGACGCGCTTCTCCCCATACCGCCCGGTGAACCCCAGCATGTTCCGCACCTCGTTGAAGCAGATCACGTCCTCCAGAAAGGTCTCCGCGAAGAACTTCGCCCGTAGCGGATCGCCCGGCAGCAGGATCGTCGGCGCGACCTGCCCCGCCTCAGCACCGATATGAATGCTCACACCTCACCTCCTTCGTTATCAATAGTCAGATTCCCGTACACAGCCCGTCTTGGGTCGCAATCCCGATCACTGCCGCCACGCGTTGCCCACCACCTCCGGCGCGGAGAGGATCGTCGCCTTCCACGACGCGTGCAGCCCCGGCTGCGACCGCGCCCAATCAGCCATCACGATGAAGAGCAGGATCCGGCGGTAGGCGATGAAGAGATCGAGCCGGTTCCACCACGCCGCCGGCAGCGCGTTCTCGCGCGCGTAGCCCTCAGTGAAGCAGTCGAGGAACGTCAACAGCTTCGCGCGGTCGCGCACCGGCCCGTGAAATCCGCCGGCGTGGAAGATCAGCACGCTCTGCAGCACGATGCCGATGTCGGTCATAAACCAGTGGTGATTCGCCACATCGAAGTCGAGCACCGTAATGCGGTCGCCGCTGCGGCATAGGTTCCAGATGTGCGGGTCATTGTGAATGAAGCCGAAGGCCTCCCGCGTGACCGGGAGCGCGTCCAGCTCCGCCTTGAGCGCGACCCACGCCGCCTTCACCTCCTCGTCCTGGCACCACTCGTAGAACCCCGCCCACTCCTCCTCCCACGTGAGGAAGGGCTCGCCCGTGTCGGGATCGATCGACGCCCGCCAAGAGGGATAGTCCTGGGCAAGCCGATGCAACTGCCCGAGGGTCTGCCCCCAGGCGCGGAAGAAGCCTTCGTCCCACAGGTCCTGTGCTGGCCCCTTCCCCGGCGCGACGTCCATGCTGTAGCCGGCCCACAGATGGTCGTACGCCTCGACCGTCTCGTAGAGCTCGCCCTGTGGCGAGCGCCGCGGAAAGACGATGTGCGCGCCGTGCTCGCCCAAGAAGCGCACGAAGCGCAGTCGCTCATCCAGGCAGAGCAGGCCCCGCCGCCGCCCCCCTGACGGGATCGCCAGGATCTTCAGCAGCCTTCGGCCCTCGCCATAGGGATACGCATAGATCACGCCGTCGCCCTCCGGCCCTCCGCCGGCATAGTGACGCAGGCTGTCGGCCCCCACCCCATACGTCCGCGCCAGGGCGCCCAACACGCTCTTCGGTACCGGGATCATCTCGCCGCTCTCCTCCACGCAGACAGGATTGTGTCCGTCCGTACGTCTATCGCCGGACCCAGTCCTATCCTACACCCACCACGCGCCAGCGAAAGCCCACATGCGGGGCACCTCCTCAGGGGATCTCGCGCCCCAAGTCGCAGCCTCATCGGCGCTTGTCAACCATCGTAGTGACCAAACCGCATTCGCATCTTGTTGCTCGGCCGCTTCAAGCTTTGTCGCGGCGACGCTGTAAGGCAGCGAACCTCCTGCAGCGCCTGGCGCTGGAGCGTCGGCTGCTCAAGGAACAGGCCACCGAGGCCATGCCGCTGCTGACCGACATCCTGGCCCAAGCGGATCCCCACGGGATACTATGAGCTCCACTATCGCGTGAAGTCCAACGAATCCGGAGACCAGATCGTAGAGCTCTGTGACTACGTGCAGGAGACATCGCCGCTGATCGATATGCTCCGCAACCCCGTGCCCGTGTCGGTCACCGGGGAGCTGATCAACTGGCCCACACGTGCCAGATCGTCAAGGCCGCGGCCCTCGGCCTTCGTCTCTAGCCGTCATCATCGACGCAAAGCGCCAGGCCGATCCATCGGCCCACCCGCAACACGCCGACGATCCAAGCTCGACAGTGCGCCGCGTACTGCTTGTTCTCCTGAACGCCGGTGCTAAAATAAGTATAGGTTGCAGACAGATCATGCGTAATGCAGGAGCAGAAAATGCCGATCATCTCGGTCCCAGCCGTATATGATGGAGAGCGGGTGCGTCTATTAGAACGCCCACCAGACCGCCGTCGATACCGGGTGCTGGTTACCTTTCTTGAGCCAGAGCAAGTTCCCGAACCGGCAGCCGCCGATCCTGAGCGCCTGATGGCCTCATTTGGCGCGTGGGAAGACGACCGCTCCGCCGAAGAGATCATCGAGGATCTCCGCGAAACGCGGCAATCCCGCTCGGAGCCCCCGTCACTGTGAGATTCCTGCGCGACACTGACACCTGCATCTTCTGGCTGCGGGGCAACGAGAGTGTCAAGGCGCGCATCGCGGCAACCAAACCCGAGGATCTTGCAATTTCGGCTGTCACTTCGCCGAGCTATGGTACGGCGCTTCATATTCCGCATATCCTGAGAAGAACCACCGAGCCGTCCTCGACTTCGCGTCGGGCATCGGTGTCCTCGATCTGTCATCGGCTAGCGCGCTCAACTTTGGCGACCTGAAGGCGCACCTCCGCCGTATCGGGATGCTCATGGAGGATCTAGATCTCCTCATCGCGGCAACCGCACTCGCCCACAACCTAATCCTCGTCACCAACAACACTCAACACTTTGGGCGTGTACCGGAGCTCTCACTGGAGAACTGGACAACTGAACCCTAGCACCATCCCGATCTCTGAACCCACGAAGACAGCTCGGCGCTACACGACGGTCCCTGGACTTGCGTAGGTCAACACGGTCTGACCCTTGGCTTGGCTCCGCTCCGCGCCCCGCTGCTCTGCTGTGCTATGGCTTCCCAAAACCACCCTGCTCAAGCCAGGACCCTCTCGAACCACGGCGACCCTAGCCGCGCCTTCTCGTCCACATAGACCTCACGATCGCCCGCCGCGCGCCGCAGGCACTCACGCTTGAGCGCAGTATACTCCCGGCGCAGCCGCTCGCTCCCGCGCAACCGGTCCCTGAAGCGCAGGTGGCGCGCCAGCTCCGCCGAGCCGTGGGGACAGACATAGAGGTGGTGCGCGGGCCACGCCGACCGCGTCTCGGAGAACGGCACGGCGGCTGAGGGCCGCCCGTAGGCATAGCGCTCCAGCACGCCGAGATCGCCTCGATAGACATAGCCCAGCGTCGCCAGCGCGTCCGTCGCCGCCTTCACCGCCACGCCCGGCGTCAGCTCGATGTCGATATCCAGCACCGGCTTCGCGATCATCCCCGGGATCGCCGTGCTGCCCACGTGATGGATGGCTACCGCAAGCGCGCCCAGGGCCGGCGCCAACACCGCCCGCAGCGCCTCAAACTCGTCAGGCCACACGGGATCGTAGGGAACCACAATGGGATCTTGTTTCATAGACTAGGAGTGCTCCCCAACTTAGCGACACTATGCGCCGCCTCACGCCCCAGGCAACCGAAAGGCCGTGGTAGGGGCGCAGCATGCTGCGCCCCTACCCACAAACCGTGCGCGCAACGCGGGTACGCGCGTCACATCCACGCGCCGCGCAATCACCCTCTGCGGCGCTGATCGCCCCCGCCCCTACAGCGCCGCCCAAGATGAGCTTCCTACTGGCCCTGAGGCAGACCGCCCAATAGCCGGGCGTCTCGATGAAGTACTCGACCATCCCCTTCAGATCCTCCTCGGAGCTCGGATAGTCGTAGTCGTACTTCGTCACCTCCGGCAGCGTGACGTACTCGCGCAGGTCCCGCCAGTCGCCGGGCCTGAACCCCCGAATCTGCAGCCGCTCACTCTCCAGGATCGTCACGCCACGGTCCTCCCCCTCTGCCTATGCGCCAACGCCCAAAGGTGGGGCGCACTTGCTGTTAGTGCGCCCCACCTGAAAGCGCGTCGAACCAGCCTACATCAAATCGAAGAAGCTGTCTCTGCCCAGATGCTTGACGTACCGGCGAACCAGGACGTCCAGCGGACCTGGATCGCCGATCTCGATCCAGTCATCAATGTCGCCCAGATAGCAGAACCGCTCCGCCCCAAAGGCGCGTGTCTCCGCATCGAGCAGCACGAAATGCAACGGCGTAGACGCTCGAAGCGGTCGAGCGCTCGCCTAACGACTGCCACCTCTTCGTCACTCACCGCCTGCGGCACAACCCGCCGGAGGAAGACCTGGCCCCGTGGGCTCTCATAAATCTCGTAGCCGTCCGGTATCTCCTCGATCAGGTCGCCCTCGGGCTTCAACGAGAAATGGTAGCCCACACCGCCGGAGCCCGTCGCGTGCGTGTGCAGGTAGTACGTCTGACCCTTGCGATTCTTGTAAGTCACAGCCACGTCGCCACTCCTTAGAGACCAGCCAGCCTTCTCGAACCGGGTCGGTCGGCTGGCGCACCCTACACAACCAGCCGCACCGTCGCGATCGTCCCGTCCATCTCCAGGCGCACCGCGCCATCGACCACCGGCAGCGGCGCCAGGTCGCGCTCGCGGGCGTCACACAGGAACGCCCCGCGCACCCGAAGGCTGGGGGCGCTGACTGTCACCGCCGACGCGGGCACCGCCGGGCTGTAGAGCCGCACGATGACGCCCTCGCCCCGCGACGCCAGCTTCACCGCCGTCACCCACACGCCTCGGGTATCCGTGCTCACATCCGCCGCCACGCGACGCCACAGCTCAGCGCGCTCGGGGTCGGCCCAAGGACCCTCGGTCCGCATCGTGCGGGCCAGCGTGGCGAGGCCGTTCTCACGCCAGTCGCCGTCCTTGGTCAGCAGCAGGGCATAATCAAAGGCGTAGGGCTCGCGCACGTGCCCCTCAGCGGGCGTCGCAGGCAGCCCGATCAGGCCGTAGACCATCTCGTGCGTGGCGTTGCGCAGGGCCGCCAGCTCGACGCTGCCGTCGGGCTGCACGCTGACGGCGCCCGGCAGCCGCTGCAGCACCGCCAAGCCGTGCCCTTGTCGGGCGTCGCGCAGGTGCACGAAAGTCTGCATCGGCCAGAACGTGGGCTCGTAGTAGCGCGTTGGCGGGCGCGCCACGACCCCGCCGGGTGTGTCCATCACGAGCTCGTCCATCGCCAGGTCCGTGGCGAGGCGCACCGTCACCGAGTGTCCCTCGGGCGCGCGTCCCTCCACCTGACAGCGAATCAGCGGCGCGTCGTTTGTGAACCAGAGGCGACGGACCAGGGTCTCGCCGTCCGACTCCGTGCGGGACGTCACCGTCACCATGCCACCCAGCTCGCGCACATCCAGCTCGCTCCGCGCGTCGCTGGCCCTAGCCTGCTCCCGCCAGGCCCCGCCGCGGAACTCGTAGCCCATGCGCCACAGCCCGCCGCCGTCCCGATAGATGACCAGATCGTTGGATGGCGCCTCAAGCGGCGTCCCCCACGCCCCCGCTGGACGCAGGGCGACCAACGCCCCGCCGGCGGCCTCGTCGAGCACCGCGACGTAGTGGACGGTCTCGACGCTCAAAGTGCCGTCCTCCAGGCGCCAGGCCGGCGGATCCCCGGTCGCCGCGACGGGCGCGCCCACCGCCGCTTGCGCCTCGTCGTGCGCGTCCGGCGCCAGCCGGTAGAGCGCCGTCTGCACCGTCGCCGCAGCGGCCTTGAGCCACGGGATCTGCTCCTCCTCAACGACCTCGTCGGGCGACGTCCCAGTGATGAAGTCGTGGTGGTTCGACGTCACGGCGGCCCACCACGCCTCGGCGAGCTCCTCGGCGACGGCCTTGGCCTGCGCGACGTCGCCCGCCGTCAGCGAGAGCCGCTCGGCCAGTAGCAGGTCGTCCACCAGCGCGTGGCAGCGCTCCTTGAGGCGCGGGCGCGCCGTGTAGAAGCCGGTCCAGTAGGGGTTCGGATCGAGCTCCACCACCGGGAGGGCATCCCGGTGCGCCTCGATCAGGGCCATGTAGTCGTCGAACCCGGCGTTCACCGTCCACACGCCGGTGGTCGGGTAGTGGTTCCGGTTGTAGCGGTCGAGCAGCGCGACCAGGTCGGGGAGCGGCGCCACGAAGTCGAAGCCGATGGGGCAGAGCATGTAGGGCGTGCGGCTGAGGGGCGCGAGCTGATCGACATACTGCCCGATGCGGCGCGCGACGTGCCGGTCCGACCCCGCGGGAAGCGCGAAGTTGATGAGATACATCCGCCCGATGCCGCGGTGCGCCAGCATGTCGCCCTGCCCGTAGCTGAAGGCGTTCCAGTGACAGAGCACCTCGGCGCCGTTGGCGTCGCGCCAGACGAAGTCGAGCGTGCGCTCCTTCTCCAGAAGCAGCTCGGCGCTGGTCTCTGGACGCGGGAAGTGCTTGCCCGACTCCAGGTCGGCCCCCATGCCCTTCATGCCATCGACGCGCGTGATCGCCGTGCGGTCAAACCCGGCGGCCCGCAACAGCGACGGCAGCGCCGGCGAGGCGCCGAAGCTGTCGGTGAAGTAGGCGAGCGTCGGCTCGACCTCCATGCCGTTGGCGCGGAGCCACGCCTGCCCCAGCAGCCAGTCGCGGAGGAGCGCTTCGGCGCTGGGCAGCAGCGTGTCCGCCGTGGTCACCCCGCTGTGGGTGAGGCGCAGCCGCCCGGCGTTGACGAGCTCGCGCACCGCATCGCGCTGACCGGGACAGCGGTCCCAGTACATGCGCAGGAAGAAGATGCACTCGACGCCGTAGACCCGGCGCGGCTCCTCCCGCAGCGCGAGAATCGCCGTGTCGAGGTTGGCGCGGACGAAGCGATCGAAGTAGGCATCCGCGGTGTAGAGCCAGTTGGGATCCCAGTGGCTCGACTCGGTGAAGACCAGCACCCGCTCGGCGTCGTCGGGGATGCCCAGCCGCTGGCGGAGGG
>JBNGCP010000128.1:0-4276 GCA_049974845.1 Anaerolineae bacterium
TGCGCGGAATTCAGGCTAGGCGCGACTCGAGGAGGCTCAACGCTTTCGGGCCGGGCCACCCGCAAGTCAGTGACGGGCATGGTTGGGGGGCGCGATGATGGAGAGTGCGACAGCCTCACCACCAACGGTCGCGCTGCAGCTCGACGCCCCAGGAGGAGAGCGCCTCGGAGACCTCCTCCCAGTGCCCTTCGGAGATGACCGCAAGATCACTCGTCCCGGGAAGGGGACGCAGCCACCGGTGTAGACGGTCGTCGGCCTTGCGGAGCTCTGCGAGGGCTTCTGGACGCGGGAGCCGGAGCAGGTGGATTCTAGCGACTTGGCCATCGCCGTAGATTCTACCCCATGCTTTGAGCCGCTTCTCCCATTCCTCGGACAGCGGCTGGCCGGTCATCTTCTCTAGCATCTCGATGATGTCCAGAGGGTCGATACCCAGCGTCGCTGCATTTCCCACGGTCTGGGGCGTCACGCGCCAGCGCCCGTTGTCGGCCTCGGCAACACGACGCAGCGTGCCGGTCACGTAGAGGCTGGGAACTGCTGCACGGGGCTCGAGCTCCTCCTCGCGCCAGCGCAAGCTTTCGCGAAGATCCGCCTCCGGACCTTTCGAATGGGCCGGAAGCATATCCAACTCCAACAGCCGCGCTTCAACCGCCTGCGCATCGTCAGGGTGCAGCCAAGCGATACGATCACCTAAGGGGTGCAGCCGGTCCACCAGAACCGGGTCAGCCAGCAACTCATCCAGGTGCTCGGCATCATTGACCTGGAGAATGCTGACACTTCGGTGCACGACGATGCGCTCGTGCTGCCGGCTCCATTCCTCCAGCGAGCGCGTAATGTTCTGAGGGACCGGTTGCTCCGATGCCTCCTCCAGGTACGCGAGGATCGAGGAAACCGTTTCGCCACGCTGGAAAGCCTCATAGACGGAGTCGCGGGTGATGCGATAGGTCACCACACTCTCGTCGATCTTCTCACGCGCAGCGAACTGCTCAATGTTAGCAAGAACCCGCAACGGGACGGGGCCCATCGCCAGCATCTGAAAATCAGGCTGCAGAATCACCTGCCAGGGCAACTCCGGCGGTCTCTCACCCAGGCGGTTGAGATGATAGCGTCGGACCTCCTCCGTCGCGCGCAGGGCAATGGGCAGAGGCTCGTCCTCAGAGTCCGAGACCCCGGTCTTGGTGGATGGGTAGCCCAGATCGACAACACCCAGTGCTCGGATCTCCTCCAGCGCCGTCTGCACGATCCCCTGCTCCCGACGCCGTAGATTGTCCTCGACGTTCTCGCGATAGCTTCCCCCGTACCAATGTAAGCTCTCAAAGAGAAACTCAAGCGTCTCCTCGTCGAGCACGAGCGAGCCAGGACGCCCGCCCGTAAGCAGCGCGTAGAAGAGCGAATAGCTCACCCAGCCCACCCCCGCGATCCGGCCGACCAGCGCGATGATCTTGTCACGCATCTCCGAGATCGGGCGCAGCGAAATACCCTGATAGATGCCATGGAGACGGCCCCAATCCACACTATCGGGTAAAGGAGCCGCGAAGCGTGCGTAGGCGCACATGAGGTCTCGCAGCTGCCGCACCGGAGAGGCACTCCAGAAGAGCGTCACGGCATCACCGGTCGCGGCCGAGATGGTCGACCCATCCCGTGTCACGAGATTCAGGGCCAACAGCATCTCATAGAGATAGGCGACCCGCTCGAGGCCGGTCTCCTCGTCGAGTCCGAGAGCCTGCGCCAACCGGCGCCGGTCACGCTTGCCCATCTCCCCAGACTTCAGCTCCCGGGCGGGCTGACGGCGGAGCTCTGCCCAGGCGAAGAAGAGCTCGCGCAACGACTGACGCAACTCACCCTCACGAACGTGCATCGCGTCGGGAACCTCGGCCCGGAGCGCATCGGGCCGAGGTTCTGGGGGCGCGAACGAGAAGCGTGAGAGCGCGTTACGAACCTCGATGGGAATACCAAAGTGGTAGAACTGAGTCAACGTCCGAAGCGTGGACGTGCCCATCGGTTCTGTCTGACTCACCACGAGGCCCTTCATCAGGAGGCCACGCACGACCTCATGCACCGCGGGCCGACCGACGGTGATCTCTGGCTTCCCAGCCTGCACGAGGCCGGCCAGCATCAAGGGCACAGCCACCTGCTGCAAGGTGACGGGCTCCTCAGTGTTGAGGATCACGCCGAGCGCAGCAGTCTCCGCCGCGCTTAGCGCGCCGATCAGGTCGCGGGAGCGCGCCAACTGCGGAATCAGCCGGCCAAGCTCACCGACCAACCAGGCCTTGCGCACCGGCCGGTGGTCGGGCTCCAAGCCCAGATGATCCGCAATCGCCTGAAGCGCGTTGATGTGATAGCTCTGCAGCGCGGTACCGAGGGACTCCACGTTACGAGGTCTCCTTGGGCATATAGCCTTGCCTCGCCAAGTCCTCGAGAATGCGATCGACATCTTCCTCCTCAAGGAAAGCGGCCTTCGGCGTCAGTATGCCCGTGATCGAGGCCTGCAAACTGGGCAGCGAGACCTGTAGTTCCTGCATCGTGACTGCATCACGAGTCTCGAGGAGCGCCTGCGGGGGATAAAGGCGCACACGACCGTACCGTGTCCACCACTGCTCCCACCACTCAACAATCTCAGGCAAGGGATCAAATCCCACATAGGTCCTCCAGGCCTCCACCAGGGCAGCAGGATCTGCGCCACCCTCAAAGGTCCGGTGGAGCCTTTGCACATCCAGACGATAGCGCACCAGGCTCTGAGAGAATCCCGACGGTTTAGCCCAGCGCAGGATGAAGGTCATAAAGTCTGGCGGCACCGGTGTCTTGAGCTCCAAGCTCTGCTCATCCGCGAGATAACACACAGCTTCCGGCGCGAGCTGTCCTGCAGCGTCAAGGGCGATCTCGGCGATCTTGCCCCACTGGAGGCTCTGCAGCCCGCGCAACCGCACCGCGGTGACGTTCTCGAGGGAAGGGCCGAGATCGACCAGCCCCAGAGCGTGAAGAGGTCCCGTGAGCATGCACCGAAGCGCGGTATGAAGAAAGGTCGACCACCCGCCCTTTGCCTGTTCGGGCGCTAAACCCATGAGGTAAGGATGGGTATCCGGCGTTGGAAAGAGCTCATCCAGCCACTGATACAAATCCGCGGTCGCAAGCCAGGTATCATGGGGCAAGAAGGAAAGCAGCTCGAGCAGAATCCAACGAAGATTCGAGCAGCACAATGCCACGGACTCATCGATGGAGTTCAGACTCCAGTATCCGTGGTAGGTCCGTCGTAGGCGCACGGTGCCCTCCCGCCAGAGGGGCCACCACGCGGCCCACTGGGAGATATTGCGGTAGAGACGGTAGATCACGCCAACCTGTCGCCCGGGCGTCAACGCCATCCAGTCGTGAGCCAGATCCGTGTCTACGGTCAGTGGGCTACCTTGCCAGAGGATGCCCGCTTCAACCAGCACGTGGTAGAGCAATTCCACCCAGTCCTCAGAAGTCGCCAAAGCATCCGCCCATCTTCGCAACGCCCGTTCCGTCAGGGGTGGTACTGGCGGCCAAAGCTCGAATGTCCGTTCCCGCTGCACATTCGCCTGCAACCTCTCAGCATCGGCCGGCGTCGGCGGCCAACAGACCACCGGCTCCGCATAGGGGTACTCCGGTGCCTCCCAACGCGGTTGTGGACGAAGCTCGAAGGTCTCCGTCTGCAACAGGCCAAGCAATTGCTGCACCTGAGCCACGATGCGACGAGGGTCGGCTGCCGACACCACGTGCTTTGGTTCTGGTGACCGGGGAAACTCGATGGTGAGCTGGGGCAGAAGCGCCGTCGTCCCATAAGGCACAAAGAGATCACCAGCCTCCGACTGCAAAGCTAACCCGGCCTTAGCGATGCTCCGGGCCAGCTCGGGCCATGGTCTCGAGAAGCCACTCCAGAGCCCTTTGGTCTTAGGGGCGACGTACAAACCCTGAACGCCTAGATGCAAGAGCAGATTGGTGTAATAACGACGCCCCTCATCGGAGAGACGGCCCAAAGCATCGGCAAGCCGCGTCGGATCGAGGAACAACACAGCCAGTTGCTCCGCCAGACTCCGGCGTGTGCGACCCCGGGGCTCGCCTCCCAGCTTCTCGATCTGCGTGCGCAGGTGGTCCACACGCCATTCGATCTCGACGATCTCGTTGACCATCGAGGCCACCAGGTCGGTCTCGGTCAACTGCCAAAACGGATCGTAAGGGTATGGAGCGGGGTCCGGTGGCGCCTCCCACCGATAGCCAAGCTCGGGCTTGAGCGCCGTGCGCGCATCCTTGATCCTGCTAT
>JBNGCP010000128.1:4376-7302 GCA_049974845.1 Anaerolineae bacterium
CGGAACTGCTCGTAGAGGCTCTCGCGCTCCTCGACCTTCGTCTTACCCGTGATGATGGGGTAACCATACCGCTCGGCAATCTGCTCAAGTTGGTCGAGGTACATCCCAATCACAAGAATGCGATCGCCTTCATGGTAGGTGAGGAGCTCGTCGAGGATCTCCAATTTGGTCGAGTTATCGGCGGCGACACGGTATTTCTGTCGGGTCTCCGCCATGATGTAATCGATACGCTCGGGCTCCGGCATCGGGACGCGAATCTCGTAGCAGATCGCTGGCGCGATCCACCCCTGCCGCTCCAGGTCGTGCCACGGCACGTCGTACTTCTTGGGGCCGATCAGCGAGAAGACATCCTCCTCACGCTCGTCCTCGCGCACTAACGTCGCCGTCAAGCCCAGACGCCGCCGCGCCTGAAGCTCCGCCGTGATCCGGAAGACCGGAGCCGGCAGTAGATGCACCTCATCATAGATGATCAACCCCCAATCGCCCTCGCTGAAGAGCTCGAAGTGAGGGTATTGCTCAGCGAGCGGCAGGTCGCCGTTGTCTTTGGTGCCGCGCTTGCGGTGGGTGAGAATCTGGTACGTGGTCACCGTAACCGGCCGCAGCTGTTTGCGCTGACCGGTGTACTCGCCGATCTGATCTTCAGGGATCGTGGTCTTATCAATCAGCTCCTCGCGCCATTGTCGCGCCGCCACGGTGCTGGGGGTGAGAATCAAGGTGTGCTGCTGAATCCGCTCCATCGCCACCATCCCGACGATGGTCTTGCCGGCGCCACACGGGAGGACGACGGCGCCAGCACCACCGGCCTCGGATCCATCGGCCCACCAGACGTCCGCCGCGTCCTGCTGATAGCCACGAATCACGAATGGCTCGCCACTAAGCATTGTCTCACGCAACTCAAAGGAGAGCGGCGCCCCGGGCGTGTACCCGACGAGATCCTCCGCAGGATAACCGGCTTTCACCAGCGCCTGCTTGACGTGTCCACGTCGATCCGCGGGAACCTGAACGGTATGCGGGCCCACGCGCTGCAGCACGTAAGGCTTGAAATAACGGTTGCGTTCAAGCTCGACCAGCAGCAGGGGCTCGTCGGACATCAGGCGCAGACGGGCCTCGTTGTAGGGGTCGCGAGTCAGGCGCACCCGGCCATAACGGGCAATCACGTCGCGGATTTCGAAGACGACATTATCAGGGAGCGGGTACTTCGCAAAGCGCTGCAGCCCGTCGATGATCTCCTCGGCGTCTAGCCCTGCTGCGGCGGCGTTCCACAGGGAGAGCGAGGAAAGCCGATAGGTGTGAATGTACTCGGGGCTCTTCTCAAGCTCAGCAAAGCGGGAGAGGTGATCCCGAGCGTCCTCGTAATCTGGGCTGTTGACCTCCAGAAGAACCGTGCGATCCCCCTGGACAATAAGCGGTGCGTCGACTCTGTAGTCCATATCTGATACATTGTACCTGACCGAGGTGCTTAGTCAACGACAGAGCCGCCCCTTTGTGACCTTAGCGACTCAATACCCCGCTCCACGACGGCAGCCATCGCGGCCTTCGGTTCTAGCCCGCGCAGGGTATCAGGCCCCAGGGGCGGCGCAAATGAGACACAAGGGGCCAAATTCAGGTGATCACCGGTACGCAACTGGTAGATCACCTGCAGGAATTCTGCCAGCCGCTGACGCTCCCAGCCGCCCGGGGCAGGGATGAGGCCCGTCAGAGGATGGCGGACGAAGCGGGGGGCCAGCACGCCTCTAACGGTCGCCACCTGAATCTGGCAGTCAGGCACGCGCCTGAGCGGCAGCAGGATGCTCCTCGACCACGGCTCGAAGGTATCCCGGGCCAGGGTCTCGAAGCTCCTTCCATCCCCGCGACCTTTCACAGCCACCTCGGGGTCGGGGGTGAGGTGCCCGCTGGGGAAGATAACCACGGCGCCCCCCTCGCGTAGGTAGCGTTCCATCTCTCGAACGGCCCGCACGCGGCTGTCGGTCTCACCGGAGACGTGGATGAAGTGGGCGGCAGCGTGAGGAAGCGCGCGAGTGATGGGCACATCGGAGATCACGAGCCTGGCATCATCGCGGGGAAGCGCAGCAATGAGAACCAACGCGTCAGATACGCCTGGATGATTAGCGGCGACGATCAGAGGCCCACGGGCAGGTACCCGCTCCACGCCGGCTGCTCTGTAGCCCGCAACGAAGTGATCGACGAACCGGTGGCAGCCCTCGCGAAAGCCCAGCGCGGCGATGTCCGCGTCGAAGTCGACAGCAAGCTGGCTAAAGCGCTGCGTAATGCGCCGGACCAAGAACCCGATGACGCGTATGTGAAATCCGCGCCGCGGCAGCCCCAAAGCGTAGGCGATCTCCACGGAAACCAGGTGGCTCAGGTGCTGCGGCGATACGTCTACCTGCTGATATTGCGTCTCGTTCACGGTGACCTCAACGGAAACTGGTGGCCGGCGGGCCAACCAGTCTGTCAGATAACTCATCGCGACCGAGTATAGTCCCAGGTGACAGGGGTACAACGAGGATCGGAAGGGCGCCGTCAGTCCTCATCGTGGAGCATCCCAGGCCGTCAGCCACTCAAAGCTCCCTACCCTAAGGACGTTTGGCGTAGTCTGCATATGGCGCGATCCAGGGCCTTCCGCCAAGGGCAAACTCGGTGCAGCATGGAACCACCCCGATTGAGTGTGAGAGCGGGCGATAAGGAGCGAGCGATGCCCTTTGCGAAGAAGTGGTGCGCGATGATGGCGTTTCCCCTTCCGGGCGAAACGCTTGGTGACTTCGAGGTGGAGCATGCCGATGTTGGCGACGTGCCGGGCGAGTTCGGACAACATGGCTATGCACTGCGGATGGTCTTGCGCGGTCCGGGCGGCCAGCAGGGCGTGCGTCGCGCGCTCAAGGATCTGGTCAACGCCCGTCCCCTGACTTTCTCAAGCTACGGGAACCCC
>JBNGCP010000129.1:0-7174 GCA_049974845.1 Anaerolineae bacterium
TTATGAGAACTGTCGTAGTTCCTAATTGCATCAACTCAAAATAGGGAGACTACCCGAAATTTCGCCTATCTCGGCGATGTGGGGGTATTCTCATTTTCGAGACTAGGTTGCGTCGCGTCAAATTATTTAAGTAGCTTTGTACTATTTAATAGCAAAATTGATATACTAAAATTCATTCTATTATGTCAGAGGTGCTAAATTGAAACGAATAGCGTTGTATCTGGCGCTGATAACGCTGTGTTTAACTCTAGGAGCTAGCGGACATGAGACTTTTCTTCGCCCCATATCCGGATGGGCGAACCCCGGCGACGTAGTGTATCTGCCCCTGGGAAGCGGCCATACCGCCGCCAATTCTGAGCTGCCTGAAGGGATCGTGAACGTCACCGTATTGGGACCCTCGGGCGATATCGTCTTGGACGGCCAGGGCGAGATCTCCGGCTTCTGGGACATCTACAAGCTCTCTGACGTTGAGGCCGGCCTCTACATCGCCGATGTCTACCACTGCGAAGGGTCCTGGACTAACATCATAACCAACCCTCCAGCCGAAGGGTACTGGGAGCACTTGTACGCCGATGAGATCGACTTTGAGTCCCTGGACAAGACCGGTTGGGCGGACGACTGGTACGTGGAGCGCTCTTATCTCAAGAACTGCTACGCCAAGGCCTTCGTGGCGGTAGGCGACGATGTGGACTTCGCCTCAGCCAACGAGCCCATCGGCCAGGAGCTGGAGATCGTACCTCTGGACAACATCACCACCGTTGGCGATGGCGAGTTCAGCTTCCAGGTCCTCTTCAAAGGAGAGCCGATCTCTGGCCTCGACGTCTGGGCCACGAAAGTCGGTGACGACACACCCATGGAGGGGGTCACAGACGATGAGGGGAAGGTCTCCCTGAACCTGACCGACGCCTCAGAGCTCTCCGAATGGGTAGTGAGGACCGACACCAAGATGGACACAAGGGTGGTGGAGGCCGTGGACCTGCCAAGAGGCTCCCTCTCCGAAGAGAAGAGCTACGTCGGGCCCGTCTACCGCGCGGCTCTGACCCTGAGATCTGACTATCTGGCAGAGTACTGAAGAGAATATGGTGGGTGGGCATGAACCCTCCCACCAACAAAAGCAAAGAATACCTGAACAATTTTTCGTATTGCCTCTGCTTAATTTCAAAATTTATTAGCAACATTTAAGTATTTTCTGTTATTCATTCGAACTGGAGGTTTTGAATGAATAAGATTACGGCAATCTTCACCCTCCTGACTTTATGCATCGCCGGGGCGGAGGCTCACGATACCTGGCTTTCGTCCACCAGCGGATGGGTGAGCCAGGGGGACTTGGGCCTGGTGCAGATGACCGAAGGACACTCTTTCGTGCCCATGGGCCCACCACCAGGGGATATATCCCTCAAGGTGATCGGCCCTGATGGATCTGAGGAGACGTTCGTTGCGGACGAGTCGACCAATACCAACGGGCCCTACTACCGTTTCGACTTTGGGGTGGAAGATCTCGGGCTCTACGTTGCAGCGGCAGAACAGCATGAAGGAGCCCTGACCTTCGTCCACACCAACTTCGGAGCGTCAGACGAGGAGATGGAAGGGTACGACGAGATCGACTGGGGCGGCATCGATTCCAGCGAATGGGACTCTGACTGGTACATCGCTGAGGCCTACCAGGACATGGTGAAGTACTCCAAGCTCTTTTTGGTGGCTGAAAACTCGGACTTCGCCTCTGCCTCGGTTCCCATAGGCCAGAAACTGGAGATTGTCCCCCTCGACAACATCACCGCCTTTGGGACCGGCGACTTCAAGTTCCAGGTCCTCTTCGACGGCGAGCCAGCAGAGGGGCTTGATGTGAGCCTTGCAACTACAGGGGAGCACTCCGTTGCGGAAGGCAAAACCAACGAGAAGGGTGAGGTCACATTAGAGATACCAGAGCCCGGATTCTGGACGGTCAAGACCGAGTATAAAGAGGGTGAGATGAAGGTTCTGCCCCAGCACGGGCCCGACGCTGTGGACGAGAGCTTCGTAGGAACCGGCTACTTCTCCATTCTGACTCTGAGGTCTGACTATATCAAACCCGAGGCGGACTGAATTTCAGAGTCTGCCTCAATTTTTATTTTTCGATCAGCCCGGCCAAGGCGGCCAAAGCCTCATTCGAGGTGAAGGGTATATCCCCTATCTCGTAGCCGTCATCCTTCAGGGTGCAGAACAGGTCTGCAATGGTGGGGAGATCAAGCCCCAACCCCTTCAATAGGCCCCTTTTCACCAGCACATCTCGCGCTGGGCCGAGTTCGACCACTCTTCTGTCCAGAAGCAGAACCTGGTCAGCGATCCTGGGAACGATGTTGACGTCGTGAATGGCGGTGAATATGGTGGTCCCTTTCCTCCTCAGATCACAGATCAAGGAGATCACCTCCTCCTTCGACCGAGGGTCCAGGTTGGATGTGGGCTCGTCCAAGACCAGAACTTCGGGCTTCATGGAGAGGACCGAAGCCAAGGCTGCTCTTTTTTTCTGGCCGAAGCTGAGGTTGTGAGGACACTTCTCCGCCATCTCCGCGAGCCCCACCACCTTCAGGGCCCAGGACGTGTTCTCCTCCACCTCTCGGTTTGAGAGGCCCAGGTTCCGGGGCCCGAAGGCGACGTCCTCCCAGAGGCTAGGCATGAATAGCTGGTCTTCGGGGTCCTGGAAGACGAGGCCTACCCTCTTTCTCACCCAGGGCAGGTTCGCCTCTTCGACTTTCTTTCCAAGGATGCGAACCGAGCCCTCCGCCCCGAGAAGGCCGTTGAGATGGAGTAGGAGGGTCGATTTGCCAGCCCCGTTTGGCCCCAGAAGAGCCACCGACGAGCCCCGCTCGATGCTGAACTCGACGCCGTCTAGAGCTAATGTTCCGTCTGGATAACGGTACGATAAATTTGTAACTTCAATCGCAGGGTTCATGCCTCAAACCTCACATCGCCGCCAGATGGTCCAGGCCCTGGAGGCCGAAGGCCAAAACCAAAACCATCAAAGCCTTGACGAGATCAGAGCCGTTGATCTTGAACCTTTCAGAGTCCGGCAGGTGGCCGTCGTATCCTCTGGAGACCATCGCCTTGTAGATCCGGTCTGACCTCTCGTAGCTCCTTATAAAAAGCATGCCAAGGGCTGAGCCCAATACCCTGGCAGTGGGCATGTCGGTCTTCTTGGAGAAGCCCTTGGACGATAGAGACCGGCTCATCGAAGTGAACTGCTCTCGAAGAAGGAAGAGGTACCGGTAAGCGAAGAGGAATATCTGGGTGACGGTCTCGGGAAGTCCCAGGCCTCTCATGGCGTGGATTGTGGTGTTGAAGGGCGACGATCCAAAGATCGGGTAGATCAGGACCACCGCCGCCAGACCCCTCGTCATCATCAGCATCCCCTGCTCCAACCCCACGACGCTGAAGCTGAGGCCGTAGAGGGTCAGAGCCCTCTCGCCTTCCATGGTCAGAGGCAGGATCAGAGGGAATGGAAGAAGAAACAACGCTGGCCACTTTATCCCCTGAGAGACGTAGGCGAAAGGCAATCTCGATATCAAAAGAAGGCCGATCGAGACCGCAAGGCCCAGGAGAGCCACGGCCAGGCTCTTCAAAAGGACGACGGAGAAGATCAGAACGAGCATGGAGACCATCTTGACCCTGGGGTCCCACCGGTGTATCGGCGAGTCGAGGTGGCTATAACCGTCTATCTCCAGATGGCTCATCAGATCCCTCTCGGCGTTCTCTTCCCATTTCTATGCATCGTTTTGCTCTCTTTTGCTCTCTCTTCTACCTGCCCTTCCTGGAGACGTATATCATGGAGATGCCAGCTATGCCCAAGAGGTAGCCGAGGCCCGCTGCCGCCTTCATTGGCAGTGGCAGCTCCTCTGAAGTCGCATCCTCGCCATCCTGGCTCAGAGAAAGTTCGGCCCTGTGGCCAACGGAAGAGGAGACGAAGGTCAGATCTTCGATCTTGTCGCCCCTCTTCGGCTCGAAGGTGAAGGTGCCTTTTGAGTCGGCGACGCCCTCGGCGTAAAGTTCCCCGTCCTTGTATACTTCGATCTCGGCTCCCTGGGCAGGGGTTCCATCGTCGTAGATCGTGTTCAGCTGAACCTCTTTGATCTGGTAGCCGATGAGCATCCTGTGGGCGGAGGATGTGCCGGCTGAAAAGAGTAGCGCCAAGACCAGAACGACCAAAAGTTTCTCGTACCCGCTCATCTTTTCCGTCGCCCCCTCCAGACGAGGAAGGTCACCGGCAGCATCGCCAACGCCGCCGCCTTCGCCGTCGAGGCGTTGTACCGGTCATCTGATATCGCTATCGAGAGCTCCTCTTTGTGCCCTCCAGCCGAGAATTCGAAGAGCCAGTTTCCGGTCCCCTTTCCCGGGAGGCCCAGGGAGTACTTGCCGCTGGAGTCGGCCTGGTCCTCGCAGAAGAGGTCATAAAGGCCTGTGGTGGCGTTCTCTCGGTAGACTTTCACCGAAGCGTCGTTGGCGGGGGTCCCGTCGTCGAAGATGGCGTAAGTCTCCACGTTGATCTTCTGGCCTACAAACATGCGGTGGGCGCTGGCCGATCCCGATCCCAGAACCAGGGCCAGCAAAATCAGAACGATCCATCTCTTCATCTCATGCACCTCGAATTTGAGCGGCCTTTGCCGGCACCAGCATCTCTGGCTTCACCTTGACAAGATATCCTGCGGTCGTCCCCAGAACCGCCGCCTCGATGATGACGATTGGAATATGGGCCATCAGGACCAGGGTTGCGATCTCGCTGAACCCCTCGCCCAGTAGCAGAAGCTCTGCGGATAGAAGGAGAACCGACCCCAAAACGGCCACAGCTCCTGCCGCGGCCCCGAATACGATCTCCCTTCGGGGATATCCGAAGCCCCATCGGCGCTCGAAGATCTGCCAGGCCAGAAGGGCCGGGATTCCCATGTTGAGGCTGTTCACCCCGATGACGCTGATGCCGCCGTGCTGGAAGAATATGGCCTGGAGGGTGAGGGCGACGAGGACGCTGACGAAGGCCCTCTTTCCCAGGATGATGCCCGCGAGGCCGTTCATTATCAGGTGGACCGAGGTGGGCCCGACGGGAAAGTGGACGAGGCTGGCGACGAAGAGGGCTGCGGTGATAAGGGAGATCCTGGGGATCTCCTCGGCCTTCACGCCTCGGAGGGTCAGAAGGAGGACGGCTGCGCTGAGGACGAATCCTGTGGCCAAAACCTCTAGGGGGAGGACCCCATCAGATATGTGGACCAAATCTTCTCACCTGTTAATGGGTCAGATTGACCAGAAGGTGATGTAGGCTGTAGGCGTTATCTGGTCGTATTCCAGCTCGTCGCCGTCGGCGTAGTTGCCGTTCTCATCGTCGCTTGAAGCGGTCCAACTCCCGCTCTCATCGACGGTGGCCTCAAAGGTCACAACCCAGAGGCCGGGAAGGGTGAGCTCAAACTCCATCACTCCATCGGAGGAAGTGCCTGAGACCTCCACCTCCTGAGCGTGCTTTATCGTCAAAAGGTCTTCTGGAGTTCTCACCACCGTGGCACTGTAGTCTCCGCCGATGGGTTCGCCCTCCCAGGTGACCTGGGCCTTGAAGATATCGCCCCTCTCAAGGTCGTTTGGGTCCACACGTGGAACGATCTCAAGCCCCTCTCCTGAAGACCAGTCAAAGTTTCTGCCCGAACCTGCCGGCATCAGAACTCTGCCGTATTCCTGGATGAGGGAAGCAGGACCGCTGATCCCAAACCACTCCATGTCGGTGAGGCGGGCCTCCTTCTCCAGGTCCAGGATGTAGCAGCCCTCCTCCTCGATCTTCAGGGCGCCTTCAAGGCCGCCCTCCTGCTCATCGAGGTCCAGGTCTTCAGAAGAGCCGTCGGGGGATATCGCCCTGGCCATCGATAGGCAGGGTGCCGTCTGTCCCTCATCGACGTGACCATAGGTTATCCAGACATTCACTTCGGAGGGGGCCGAGATCTCCTCTGGGAACTCAGCGTAGAGCATGTGGCCGCATGAGACGGATACTAATCCTGCCACGGCCAACACCAAGAGACAAGTCAACCTCATATCAATCATCTCGGCATACGATTCCAGTATTAATAAACGTATCTTAGTAATACTGAATAATATTAAAATTAGATGGGTATGCTTCCCTATAAAAGAAAACGGTGTGGGTTTACCTGACCCACACCGAGAGCGTCGAAGTGTAGCTGGAAGAGTCGTATGGAACGACGTCGCCCATCGTGTAGTGTTCGCCGCTGTCGTAGGTAGCGGTCCACTCGCCCTCGCCGGGGACGGCGTAGGATGCGCTCACCAGCCACAGGCCACCCTGGCCGAAGTTGACGGTGAACTCGCCGTCGTCGCCGGCGGCTCCAGTCTGGACGTTCGCGCCGGAGTGGGCATCCCAGGTCCAGTAGTAGGCGGAGTAGGTGGCGTCGACCGGCTCGCCTTCGTACATGGCGACGAAGGTGACGTTCTCGCCAGCCTCTATCTCGTAGGGGGCCACTTCGGTGGTGATCTCCAGGGGGAAGCCTGCGTTCCAGCTGCCCTTCTCCTCATCGCCGACGTGGATTATCGCCTTGGCGAAGCTGGCTGAGAGCCTGGGGTTGCTGGGAGAGCCGTGCCAGGCCGGGTCATAGACGCCCGGTGATCGAACCGCCGCGAAGACGTAGTCGCCAGCGGCGTCCGGCGTTACCTCGGCGTAGGAGCAGCCGATCCATCCGAAGCCGGGGAGCCAGTCTCCAGTATCCATCGTCAGATCCTGCCTGTTGCCGTCGGGGGCGATCAGGTAGTGGGCGTCCATCAGGGGGACGTAGATCCCGGTGGCGGAGGTCGTATGACCGAAAAAGGAGTAGACGGTCTGGGGTTCGCCCACTTCCGCCATATCTCTCGTCTCAACCCAGAGGCTGTGGGCGCTGGCGGAAGCTACCAGCAATCCCAGCAAAGCCATCGCAGTGACGAAGTATCGTCTCATAAATTTATCACCGAGCTTTAGAGCCATCTCTGAATATATGAATGTTTCTATTTGTGATAATTAGTGTTATTTTTGTTTTATAAATATATGGGGGGGAAAGGTATATTCAAATTAGGCAGGAGAGAGAGCGCAAATATCTTAGTGATGTATGATGATCGCCTGAGATTGTGAGAAGTGGGCACAATCTACTTTTCCAGTGATGAAGTTGGAGGCTGGATACTCCCTCCC
>JBNGCP010000130.1:0-7126 GCA_049974845.1 Anaerolineae bacterium
GACAATATGGATACAGGACGAGGTAGGATGGCAATCTTGGCCCTTGTGGCCCTGACGCTCACCCTGGGCTGCACCCTGAGCAGCATCGGGGTCGAGACGGTGCGCGTCGGCAGCTTGAGAACGGAGTCGACGACCCTCGAAGCCGGCGATGCTGAGCGGGTGCGCGTCGACGTCAGAATGGGCGCCGGCGAATTACGGATCGACAGCGGTGCCGAGGACCTGATGGACGCGGACTTCACGTACAACGTCGAGGCGTGGCAGCCTGAGGTTTCTTATGAGGTCACCGACGGTGAGGGCCGTCTCGAAGTGCGCCAGCCCAACACCGAGCGTATCTCGATCAGCGGGAACACGCGCAATGAATGGGCTCTACGCTTCGGCGGCGAGATCCCCTTCGATATGCGCATCGAGTGCGGAGCCGGCGACCACGATATCGACCTCGCCGGGCTACAGGTCACGCGATTCGATATGCAGGTCGGCGCAGGAGATGCCTCCATCCGCCTGGGCGATACGCCGATCCTCGAGGACGTGGAGTTCGATCTCGGCGCGGGCGATGTGGATATCGACCTGAGCGGCACTTGGGAGCAGGACGCGGACGTGGACATCCAAGGCGGCGTCGGCGCGATTCACCTCCGCCTCCCCGATGACGTCGGCGTCCGTGTCGATGTCACCAAGGGCGTCGGCGACACCGACGTCAACGGCCTGACTCAGGAGGGCGGCGCTTGGGTGAATCCGGCCTATGGATCGTCAGACGTCACCCTCGACATCCGCCTTCAGGCCGGCGTGGGTCGCATCGAGCTCGATGTCGTAGATTGAGCTGCGCTCCGGTTCGGCCACAGCGTACGGGGCTGCTGATGATCAGCAGCCCCGTCTGCGTCAGGAGGACCCGTCGCGAGACCGCGGTGCGCATCACTCGATACGCACCGACAGCTCATCGTTGATCACCTCAAGCGGCACCGGCTGCCCAGCGGCGGTGGCCAACAAGACGTTCTGAAGCACAACCCCACCCTCTCCCGCGGCCTTGGCGCGGAACTGCACGCTTACGAGCACACCCGAACCCTCCACACCCACGCTCGGTGGCATCTGCGAGACCGCGTACGCCACCGTCCCTGCGTCGTTGTCGGCCTCATTCAAAGCCACAAAGCCGACCTCCAGGAGATCGCCATCCTGGACCTGAACCCCCTCCAGCTCGTCGTAAGCATCGATGACTTCCAGATAGGCGGGGTTGTAGGCCAGATGAACCTCGATGCCGTAAAGATCCGTCACGCCATCAGCAGTGACCAGCACTTCGGTCGTCTCGCCGACCGGCACGCGCTCGGCCTCGCAGACAAGCGCCACGGCTGCGGTCCCCTCAGGCACCGCGGCCGGGGCCTCCTCCGTGTCCGGTGGAAGCGTCGCCTCCACCGCCGTGACCGGTGTGGGCGAGGGGGTCGGTGTCGGGCCACAGCTTGCCAGCACAATACTCCCGGCTAAGACCCATCCCCCCAACAAGATCCGCAAGGCTGACGCCACTAGCGCGCTTGTACGTTGCACAGACGCCTCCTTTATCCTACAAACCGCGACGATCGTGGTCATCGCGCCGAACCTGATCCAGCCAGACGACGATAGCCAGCGATAACGCATAGACGAAGGCCAGGTCGATGACAAAGAAGGCGGCATCGACCAAGCCGTGCGCCAAGAAGTCTACCATCGACCCTGCCAGGCCGATAGCCAGGGCACGGTGTCGCGGATCGCGCAACCCACGCAACCGCGCCAGATGGCGCCAGAAGCTCACCTGGCTCCAGATGAAGGTGCCCAACCCCAGAAGGCCCAGTCGCGTGGCGAACTCGAAGGCCACGTTGTGGGGGTGGGAGAGGTTGAATTCCTCCCACGCTGTCGGCAATACGTAACGCGTGCGATAGGCATAGAGGAAGTTGTCGGGGCCCACCCCCAAGAGGGGATGGTCGCGCACCATCCACAGAGAGCTGTACCATAGCGCTACGCGAAATCCTCCGGTCCCGCTGCGCACGTCAAAGATGTCGCCAAGCCGCGGTAGCTGCGTGATGCCCGGCACCTGCAGCAACACGATGAACGCGACAACCGCCACCACAACGGCAACAAGGGTCACGCGGCGCCACGTCCGCCCGGCGAGGAGCCCCATTGCAACCAGCGCCGCCGGCAGCCCCAGGACGAGCGCGCCCCGTGACAGGCTCAGAGCCAGCGCCGCCACAATCGGCACCGCCGCCCCAAGATAACCCATGCGGCGTCGATCCCCCAGCAGCGAGCAGAACCACGCTCGCAGCCCACCCGCTCCGTCGCCCCACAGGACCAGCGCGACGATGAGCGGCACCACGCGCCCGAGATAGAGCCCCACGTTGTTAGGCGATCCGTAGATGCTGCGCAGCCGCCGCACCCCACCCTCCGCCGTGATCACGTCCCCGCTCGCATAGCGCACCAGCCCGATCACCGCTACCAACAGCGCGCTCAGCACGAAAGCGTCCAGCACGCGCCAGCGCGCGCGCCAGGGCTCCTGAGAAGGCGCTTGCCCACCCTCATCGGCGGCTTCGCCCGACGG
This sequence comes from Anaerolineae bacterium, assembly GCA_049974845.1. GTDB lineage: Bacteria > Chloroflexota > Anaerolineae > B4-G1 > SLSP01 > PWVB01. The sequence goes on from JBNGCP010000130.1 coordinate 2,552, forward strand.
CAACGCAGCCAGCGCCACACAGAACAACACCGGCTCCAGGATCACCAGGCGGAGCTCACGCAGCGCTTCCCGCGGATGCTCAGCGAAGGCGCTGGACAGCACGGCGATCCCCGCAAGCAGCGCGAGAGGCCGAAGCAACGCTTTCGCCGTCGCCGAGAGCCGCGGCCCTCTCGTGGTCCTACGTCCGAGGCGACCGGCAGCCCACCGAAGCGCCCATCCCGCCAGCGTCGGGATCAGCACGATCTCTGCCAGGGAGAAGGACTTACCCAGCACCGACAGCGGATGGGTATCCAAGGCGTAGAAGGGCGCCGCCACCATGGTGAGCGCCAGCCCGAGGTCTGGCCGCACGATGACGATCACCACCAGCAGCGCCCCCGTCCCCAAGGTGACGAGAAACCATGGCGAGAAATAGAAGAGCCCCGTCGTCAGCGCCAAGGCCACCACGTCACCGTGCTCGCCAAGGCGACGGAAGAGCGCGTCCCCTATGATGGTCTGCCACGCAGCGAAAAGGGTCACGAGCCCGACCAACAGCGAGAGCAGCACCTGCAGCCACTCGGCTAAGCGTTGCCGCACCCAACCGACGCGGTCCTGCAGCGCCGCCCAGTGTACCCGCGGGACGGACCATACGACTGCCGACAGCCCCAGAATCGCCAGGCCTCCGTACACGGCGTAGCCCCAACGGTAGGCCGACGCCCCCACCGGGGCATCGACGATCCGCCAGTCCGCCAACGCCCACTGCCCCCAGCCACGATCCGCGACGATTTCGACTTCGTGGCGTCCGGGGTCCAGGCCTTCGGCCAACGGTACCGTGACAGTAGCTGCCAACGGATCGTAGAGCACGACGTAAGCCCGCCCCTGCCGGTCTCGCGGTAGCGCGGGCGCCGGCTCGCCGTCGACGGTCACGTACAGGAACGCCCGGTAAGGGCCCCGGCGCACCGTCAGAGCGACGTCGGTCCCCTCGAAGACCAAGCTGACCCGGTTTTCACCGTGTTCGCCGATGTCTGCGCCTTGCGGACCCAGCGTCCACGGGCCCACAAAGCGGGCCAGGTCGGTATCGGCGCGATAGACACCGGCGTGCGCCACCGGTGCCCGCTGCGTCCATGCCTGCACCGCTTCAAAGACCGGCCGCCGCTCGCCCTCAGGTCCGACGAGCGCGAATCCCCAGTGCTCTTGTGCGTCGGGGACCGCGCGCGCCTCCACCGCCGGCCGGGGCTGGAAGCCGTTCAGGCACATCACGCCCATCCACGGCCATTCGCGCTCCACCCGCGCCAGAGCCTCCGCCGTATGCGCGGCCTGTGTGGCCTCATCGACCTGACCCCAGATCGAGGGCGCGCCGGGCCACGACGCCGGGAGGCTGTTCCATCCGAAGTTGGACGCCCAAATCGCCTTGTGTCCCTCGCCCGCGGCGACCAGCGCCTCGCGCAGCAGGATGACGCGGGAGAAGTTGAGCACATCGCGGTGCACCCGGCGATCGTCAGGCCCAGTGTCGAATCCGTAGGGTTGCGCAGCCACCACATCGAAGGCATCGGCAGCGCCGGCGTCGTAGAGCATCTCGAGGAAGAGCGCCTCGGCATAGTTGCGCCCCCCGAGCTCCACCGTGGGCGCGAGGCTCCCCAGCACGATGCGCGCATCCGCGTCTGTCCCCCGGATCGCCGCCGCGGCGCGTGTCAGCAGGTCCGCATAGCCAAAGGGATCGGCCTTCCCGCCCCAGCTATCCCCCAAGTTCGGGTTGTGCCAGATTTGATAGTACGTGAGGGCATCGCCGTAGCGGCGCGCCACAGCTTCGGCGTATCGCGCGAAGGCCGCCCCATCCGGCGGCAGCCCCGCCCACGCCGGGGGGTCCTCCAGCACCACCAGCAGGCGCAGCCCCCGTTCCACCGCCGCTTCAATCGCCCGGTCGATCGCCTCCCATCGCCATTCGCCCGGCGTCGGCTCCACCAAGGCCCACGGGATACCCACACGAACCCAGGCAAATCCCCCAGCCTCGATCTCGCCTAACGCCCAGGAGAGCTCATCGTCATCATAGCGCAGGAGCGGCGCGTTGACGCAGGCGCGGGACACCACCTCGCCTGTCGCGCCCGGCGTATCGGCGATCGGCTGCGGGAACTCCAAGGCCCAGCCGCGCGTCCGGTACACATACCGCGCATGCCACTGGAGGGCGCCCAGCGCAGCCACGACCACGAGCACCAATCCAAAGAGCAATGCAAGCCAAGGGCGTCCTCTCATAGGGGCCGATTATACCCTGAGCCGGGAGGATTCACAGTTTTCTTTTCATCCATTCGGCCCTATAATAGCGGATATATGAATGGCTTGAGGCATCTGGAACGCTGGATCGAGCAGCTGGTTGAAGAGCCCTTCGTGCGGCTCTTCGCCGGTCGCCTGCTGCCTCACGACGTCGCGCATCATCTGGTCCAGGCGCTGGAGGATGGCGAGGAGGTGGCACCCGATGGCACGTCGATGGTGCCCGGTCGGTATGAGATTGCGCTCAACCCGGCGGATCTCACGGCGCTTGAATATCACCACCCGAACCTCGAGCGACACTTAGCTGCAGCCCTCGCGGTGTTGGTGGAGCGCATCAACCTGCGCACGACGGAGTCACCCGGCGTGATCTTGGTCGCCGATCCTGACCTCCCCGCCAGAGAGGTCCGCATCACACCCGCCGCCCAGGAACTGGACCAGGAGGAGCCTGCGCCCGGCCCCGTCTCCGATCGCGATCAACCTCGCGGTCATACGCAGGACCTCGATCCCGAGCGGCTCAACCAGGCGCTGCAGCAACTCGAGGATCAGCCGACGGAGACTCGCGCCTATCTCATCATCCAAGGGCAGCAGACCCTGGATCTGACCAAGCCGATTGTGCGGATCGGTCGCGCTCTGGACAACGATGTGATCCTCGAGGAGCGCCAAGTCTCACGCCACCACGCGCTCCTGCGGCGCCGCTACGGTCGCTACATCCTCCAGGATCTCGATAGCAGCGGGGGCACGACGGTGAACGGATTCTCGGTGCAAGAGATCGTCTTGCGCCCCGGCGACCTGATCTCCCTCTCCGGCGTCGATGTGATCTACGCCGAGTCCGAACCGCTGGAACGCGACAATCGCGGGGAGACCCGCCCTTTCACGCCGGTGACGGATGACTGAAGCGCCCGTGGAACGCGCCGGCGGCTTACCGTAGGAGGACGGGTCGTGCCTGAGCTCATCCTGGTCCTACGCCTGCTCCTGACCGGCCTACTCTACGGTTTCCTCGTCCTGACGCTCTACGTGATCTGGCGCGACCTCAAGGCCCACACACAGGAAGAGCCGTCCCCCTACGCGTCGGCAAGCCTCATCAGTGAGACGCCGGATACCACCGATCGACGGATCTCCCTGCGGCCCGTCACCGCCATCGGTCGAGCGTCCGGCAACCATCTCGTGGTCGATGACCCGTTTGCCTCGGCCAACCACGCGATTGTGGCCTGGCGCGAGGATCGCTGGTGGCTCGAGGATCTCGACAGCCACAACGGAACCTATCTCAACGGCATGCGCATCGATCGGCCGCAGCCCTTGACGTCCGGCGACCGCATCGCTATTGGGGAGACGGTCCTCCGATTCGAGACATAGGTCGACGGATGCCAGCGGAGGAGAGCACAAAGGAGGCAGACGATGGACTTGATGCTCAAGGATCGGGTCATCTTGGTCACCGCCGCAAGCCGCGGGCTGGGATACGCAACGGCACGCACACTCTGTGCGGAGGGCGCGCACGTCGTCCTCTGTTCGCGCAGCCAACAGTCGATTGAGGAGGCCGCCGCGCGCATCAGGGAGGATCCGGATGTGGTCCAGAGCGGCGCAGCGGTGGTCCCAGTGGCGGCGGACGTCACCGATCGGGCCGATATTGAGACACTGCGCGACACGGCGCTCGAGCGCTTCGGGCGCATCGACGGCCTCTACATCAACGCGGGCGGGCCGCCGCCCGGGGAGTTTCTCGACCTCACGCCGGAGGATTGGGAAGCGGCGACGCAGCTTACGCTGCAGAGCGCCGTGGAGCTTGCGTATGCCGTCGTCCCGACGATGCGTGCCGGGGGCGGCGGGAGCCTCCTTGCCAACACCTCCATCACCGTGCGCCATCCTCTCGACAACTTGATCCTCTCCAACAGCGTGCGCATGGCCGTTGTCGGCCTGATCAAGAGCCTGTCCATTGAGCTGGGGCCAGACGGCATCCGCGCCAATGCCATCGCCCCTGGGTGGACCCGCACCGAGCGCGTGGATCAACTCCTCCGATCTCGGGCAGACAAGGCCGGAACGACACCCGAGGGCGAGGCGGATCGGATCGCGGCGGAGATCCCACTGCGCCGCATGGCCGATCCCACGGAATACGCCCGAGTCGCCGCCTTCTTGCTTTCACCGGCGGCCTCGTACATCACCGGCGTGACGCTGCTTGTCGACGGCGGCATGGCCCGCGCCGTCCTCTAGGCTCTAGCCCAACCTACTCGGCGGCACCAGCGCGGCACGAAAAAAGGGCCCCACAAGGGGCCCTTCTCTGTCTGAAGGCGGAGAGGGAGGGATTCGAACCCTCGGAGCCTTTCGGCTCACGCGCTCTCCAGG
>JBNGCP010000131.1:0-6973 GCA_049974845.1 Anaerolineae bacterium
GTCTCTCCGGAACACCCGTTGCCGCAACTCCATGCCTATCTTATACAAGGTCTGTATCGGCATTGAGCAAGGGGGGAGGTGGAGGTGGAGTCCAGGCAAACGAACTCTCTAGGCATAGCGCTGATGCGGATCGAGCCGGGTAGCTTTCAGATGGGCTCGGCGGCAAACGACTACGATGAGCGCCCGGTGCACGAGGTCACTCTGTCGAGCCCCTTTTTGATGGCGGCGACGCCGGTGACCAACGCGCAATATGAGCGGTTCGATCCCAGCCACCGCAGGCTCCGAGGGAAGCGCGGGCTGTCGACGGGGGATGATGAGGCGGTCATCTTCGTCTCCTGGCACGACGCCGTCGCTTTCTGTGAATGGCTGAGTGCGCGGGAGGGGCGGCCCTATCGCCTGCCCACCGAGGCCGAGTGGGAGTATGCGTGTCGGGCCGGGACGTCGACGCCGTACAGCACCGGGGATACGCTGCCCGCCGTCTACCACCGGGCGCAGGGCTTCAGTTGGGATCCGGAGCCGGTCGATCTCACCGTGGGACGGACGCCGGCGAACGCGTGGGGTCTCCACGATATGCACGGCCTGGTGGAGGAGTGGTGCGGCGATTGGTACGGGCCCTATCCGGAGGGGCCGCAGATCGACCCGGTGGGCTGCGCTCGTGGTCTCTGCAAGGTCACGCGCGGCGGCAGCCACAACACGGACCTTGCGTATCTACGTAGCGCCAATCGCTCGGGCACGTTCCCCGAGGACCAGCACTGGCTCATCGGGTTCCGCGTCGTCCAGGCTGGGACGCCGGACGGCGAGCCCCTTGAGGATCCCCCGGTGAAGCTCTGGCAGAAACAAGTGCAGCAAGCTGACTACCCTTGGCGGGCGCGAGACGATGGCGATACACCGTTCTTCCGCGCCCCGATCCCCTTCGTCCATCCGCCTCTCGAGGGCACGGGGGACCCCTTCTATCCGCACAACCACTGCCCCTCGATCACGTGGTGTGACAACGGCGACCTGCTGGCGTGCTGGTTCTCCACGATCAGCGAACGGGGACGCGAGATGACAATCCTGGCAAGCCGCCTGCGGGCGGGGGCGGAGGCGTGGGAGCCCTCGAGCGAGTTCTTCAAGGCGCCGGATCGGAATATGACGGGCTCGAGCCTCTTCAACGACGGCGCCGGGACACTCTATCACTTCAACGGGCTGGAGGCAGGCGGAGGGTGGGCAAACCTCGCCCTGGTGCTGCGGACGTCAACGGACAACGGCGCGACCTGGTCGAGGCCGCGTCTGATCAACCCGGAGCATCAGCGGCGCAATCAGGTCATCGACGGGACGCTGATGACCGGCGATGGCGTCTTGATTCAGCCTTGTGACGCTGTCTGGGGCGGCAACGGCGGGACGGCGATCCACCTGAGCCGTGACGGCGGCGCCACCTGGGTCGATCCCGGTGCCGGGACGCCGCCGCCGGAGTTTGTGGAGGGCGGGCAGGGCGGCGCCATCGCCGGCATCCACGCTGGCGTGGTGGAGTTAGCCGATGGGCGGCTGTTGGCCTATGGACGCGGCGACGATATCCATGAGCGTATGCCGCAGAGCATCTCAGAGGATCTGGGGGGCACGTGGACCTACAGCGCGAGCTCCTTCCCTCCCATCAGCGGTGGGCAACGTCTGGTTCTGATGCGGCTGCGCGAGGGCCCCCTCTTCTTCGCCTCCTTCACCGGTCCCGTCGACGACGATCCCGGCATGCTGTTCTGCGATGAAGAGGGGAACGCGTTTCGTGGCTACGGTCTCTTCGCGGCGTTGTCCTTCGATGAGGGGGGGACGTGGCCGGTGCGCAGACTGCTGACGCGCGGGGAGGGCGACTACGCCACCTGGGGGCACACGCGGCAGTTCCACGCCGACGCCACCCACGCCGAACCGCGGGGCTATCTCGCCGCCACGCAACCGCCGGACGGCACGATCCATCTCATCTCCAGCGGGCTCCACTATCGCTTGAACCTGGCGTGGTTGGTGGGTGCGAAGGCGCCGTAGCCACAATGTGCGTCAGGAGCGGTCTCCCGCCGCACTAAGGAGCCGAAGGGATTAGGGCTCGCCCAGCTGGGCGAGCCTTGATCAGGTCCGGTGAGGTTCGTGACGTCAGATCGCCCGCACGAGCGCGGTCTGCGTGATATTGCCGCTTCGATAGATGATGTACCAGTGAGGCACCCAGGCCAGTGCCAAGAGGTTGATCTCGACGTCGGTGCGCCGCGGGGTGATCACGATCTCTTCAAAGTCGTCGAGGGCTGATTCCCACTCGGCGACGATGGCGTCGGTCTTCTCCTTCAGCTTTTCTTTCAGCTTCTCAATATCGGCCTGGACGTCCTCGATTTTCTCCTCTGCCTCCTGGATATCGGACTTGGTTGTGGTGGCGCGGGAGACCTTGCGGGCGGCGGCCGAGATCGAGCGGCGGCGTCCCGAGAAGAGACTGAGCACCGTCTCCCCGGCGGTGATGAGGGCATCCTGTTTGCGCATCCGCGCATCCGCCTCGCGTTTCTCCAGCTGGGCCTCGGCCGAGCGTAGGCGATCCTCCAAGGTATCAAGCTTGTCCTCGTAACGATCCTCCAGCTCGTCCACCTCCTCATCCCGCAATTCTCGGGCGACCTGACTGACGCGAAGTCGAAACTCACGCTGGCTCTCTCCGGGGTTCGAGTAGAGATCGGTTGCCGGATTGTGGAGCAATGTGAGGCTGCGTGCCCGATAGAGATGGTCGTCGAGCTCGCGGCGGAGGGCGGTTAGATCGGACGACTCATTGACCGTCTCGGGCACCTCATCAAAGTACGCGTCCAGATCGGGCCGGTCCAGCAGATCTCGCATCGTCAAGTCCAGGGACTCCGCCTGCTCCCAGCGCACCGAGCCGATGCTCTGCGGGGGTTGGGCCAGGAGCGCGACCGGCTCCTCCTCGTTCACCTGGATCGCTTTAGTATTCTTAACGAAGTGGACCCGCCCCATCCCTAGTACTGCGGGCACGTAGAGCAGGTGGCTATCCTCAATCTCGACGCGCCCACCCACGCGCTGCTCGACCTCGACCGCAGCGGCCGAAGCGCCCCTGCGTAGAGGGAGGTAGACCTGCTGCACGCCAGATGGCAACACCGGTGGGGCTGCCTCATAAGGCACCCTAGACGTCTCCGAAGTCTCCAGCGCTTGCGCCGAGGGTGTGGAGGCTGCAGTGGCAGTGGGGCTCGGCGCCTCGGCAGCTGTCGCGACGGCGGACGGCTCTATGCGCATGCCCTCCTGCTGCACCAGATCGCGGACCTGCAACCGGGTGAGGGGGCCGCGGAGATAGCTCATCGCCCAGCGGGTGTTGAAGATGACGGGGTGATCCTCGTGGACGTTGTGCAATAGGAAGACCCGGCTGCTGAGGCTGCTGATGATCTTCTCTATCTCGCTGCGCTGCAGGCCGGCGCCCGTGGTTGCAGCCGCACTCTCCAATCCATCCAAAAGCCGTGCCTTATCGCGCTCCGCCTGAAGCCGCCCGATGAACCAGGTGCCGGCGTTGGTCAAGCCCTTGTAGTCCAGGTCGGCGGGGTTCTGCGTCGTGAGCACGACACCGACCCCGAAGGCGCGGCCCTGCTTCATCAGGGTCAGCATTGGCGTCTTGCTGGGCGGATTGGCCACCGGCGGGAAAAAGCCGAAGACCTCGTCCATATAGAGCAGGGCGCGAAGGCTCGTCGTACCGGGCTGAGTGCGCATCCACGTGATCAACTGGTTGAGCAGCATCGTCACGAAGAACATGCGCTCCGGGTCGCTGAGGTGGGCGATGTAGAAGATCGAGTGGCGGGGCTTGCCCTCCGAGGTGGAGAGGAAACTGGGGATGTCCAGGGGCTGCCCCTGCAGCCAGCTCTGGAACCCCGGTGCCGCGATGATGCTGTTGACCTTCATCGCCAGCCCGAAGCGGTCCTTCTCCGGGAAGAAGGTGTCGACGTCGAAGACGCCCAGTTTGCGGATGGGCGGCGTCTGGATCGCCATAATCAGCTTGGGCAAATCGAGATCCTCGCCCTGGCGCCAATAATGCTCGAAGATGTTGGAGAGAAGGATATGCTCACGAGACTGAACGGGATCGGCATCGACGCCCACGAGCCCCAGCAAGGCGCTCACCGATCCCTGAACCCGCTCGCGCAGCAGCTCTGCATCGGTATCCCAGTCGAGCGGGGGCGCCGCAAAGGACTGCAGGATCGAGACCGGCAGTCCGGCGTTGCTCCCCGGAGTGTAGATGGCGAAATCGGCACTTTCCTTGAGCATGCGAATGCGGTCGCCATCCTGGCCCCAGCTTGCCAACCCATTGCGCCAGAGCTCAGCCTGCTGCGCGGCGAATTCGTCTTCACTCAGTCCCTTGCGTCGTGCGTCGTCGATGTTGATCCACGGACGGAAGTCCTCGGGTGCTAGGTCGGGGAAAGTGAGCAGAAGGTTCGTGATGTCGCCTTTCGGGTCGATGAGGAGGGCGGGCACACGATCGATAGCGGCCTCCTCCAACAGGTCGATGCACAGGCCCGTCTTCCCGCTGCCGGTCATGCCGACGCAGATCGCGTGCGTCGTCAGGTCCCGGGCGTCGTACATTACAAGGTGATCGCCTAATGCTTGCTCTTCCAGGTTATAGGTCTTTCCGAGGTAGAAAGCTCCCAGCTTCTCAAAATCCATGGCACTCTCCTATGGATGGGATGATGGCCGTCAGCCTGTGCTACTACTTATGATAGCATAGGACGGGGCAGAGGGGAAAAGGGATCAGGTACAGGGGACAGGACATAGGAACGATGCGGGTGTGGCATAGGCCCTGGCACGTCACGCTTCATCCCGTCTCAGCGACGGTTGGCTCGCTACCGAGGGAGGGAGATGAGGTAGGGCTACTTGGCCCGGGCCACCCGGACCGACGCGCCATGCTTCAGGCCGCGGAGTTGGGTGGCGTCGTCGGTGACCCTGCCGATGATATTGACCGGGCTGTAGGCGCGTGGCTTCGAGCCGGTACTGCCGGGGGTGGGGCCGAAGAAGATGCAGAAGGCACGGCCCATCGGCCAATAGCCCAGAGTGCCCACCTCGACCTCAGCGTGGGCGTCGGCGGCTTGATCCATCTCCACCGGGATCGCGAAGTAAACCTCGTCCCCCCACGTGCTGGCCTCGGCCTGGAACGGCAACCGCTCCCAGATCCTCTGGGCGGTCGGGCTGTCGTTCAGCTCAGCTGATAGGACCACGTCGCCGGCAGTGATGACGATCTCCTTCATAAATCGCACTCCTCTCGTGCTATTGGATCTGTGTGCTCGCAACGCCAGGGTCGGGGCACTTCGCTGCAGATGCCCTCTCTATAGTGTGTCAAACCACCGGCAGGCCTTAGCGTAGCCGGGCATCTTCATCGCTCGCGGGTTGATCGCTCGCACGCGGGCGACGGCAGGCTGCCAGTCCATGTGGTCGTAGGTGATGAGATAACCGGCGAGCGCGACGCCGGTTCGGTCGTCGCCGTCGTGGCAATGGATAAGGGTGGGGCGGTCGGCCTCGAGCTGAGCGTGGACGAAAGGGAGCGCCGCCTCGAGCCGCCGCACCAGCCGGCGCTGCCCAGGCTGCCAAAGCACCGGCAACGGCGGGAAGGGCACACGGCGATGCAAAAGCCCGTAGGGCGCCAAGTCCTCCACAGACACTTCCGAGGCGACGGTGATCACGGTCCGAAACCCACTCCGATAGAGCTCGGCGGGACTCCAAGCAATCTTGCCCGGTCCGCAACGGCCTGCGAGCCGTCCGGGTATCAGCCAGTAGACGTTGTTCATGATCGGTATGCTAGACGCCCAGCCAGACGAACGCCTATGTCCGGGAAGTATATGTGAGGCGTGCAGGAGGTCAACGGTCTTCTGCATACCTGCGGCGATAGACGTCGAGCGCGCAAGATCGTCGCGAATGCCCTGTCCCCCGGAGGTTGCTACCGGTGCGAGGCCAGTGCCTCTTGAATGGCGGTGTGGACGGGCGTGTAGGTGAGGCCCAGCTCGCGCTCGGCTTTGCTGCCGTCGAACCGGCTTCCTTCCTTTATCGTGCGCATCTGGTCGAGTGACATATCCCACAGCGGGGGTCGCTTCGTGAGGTCAGCGACTGCCGTCAAGACCCGAGCGGCGAGCATCACCACGATGCTAGGTAGCTGGAACTTGGGTATAGGGGCCCCAGAGACGTCGCTGACCATCGCGTTGGCCTCGGCAAACGAGAGGGCCTCTGCTCCTATCAGATACTTCTCACCGATATTTCCCTCTTTCTCAAGCGCGCGCAGGATCGCCTCGGCGATGTCCTTGACGTGGACGAAGGTGAGAACGGACTGGGTAAATACCGTCATCGGCAGCTGCCCGTTGGCGAGATTATTGATGTACCGCCCCGTAGCCTTATCGTCGTTTGGTCCCAGGACGGCCCCGGGGTAGATGACGACCAGTGGCAGGCTCTGCTCTTCGTAGAGGTGCCAGGCGATCTCGGTGCCCTCATACTTGCTCTGGGCGTATTCGCTGAAACGGATCGGTCCGGGCTCGCACGTTTCGTCGAAGGGACACGCTGCCGGCTTGCCGTAGATGACGCAGGTGCTCACGTGGATGACTTTGGCCACGTCTTCTGCTAACGCGACCTCCATCACGTTGCGCGTGCCCTCGACGTTGACGTTGCGGTAGATGCTCTTGTCCGGCACCCAGAAATCGTAGACGTTGGCGAGATGGATCAGCGCGTCGTGGCCTGGCATAGTCCTTTCTAGGGACGCACGGTCGGTCACATCGCCCAGTGCCATCGGGATACCCAGGTCGCGTAGGGTGCTGACGTCGCTGGTCGCCCTCACCAGACAGGTGAGCTCATGGTCCGTCTGGGCCATCAAACGCACCAGATGCGTGCCGATAAAGCCTGTTCCGCCGGTGATGAATACCTTCATCTCGACCTCCTCTTGTTAATACTACGACGACAGTTCCTTAAGCTTCGCACGGCGGCGCTTAGCATGAGATCGTTTGGAGCG
>JBNGCP010000132.1:0-6923 GCA_049974845.1 Anaerolineae bacterium
TTCCTACTCCCTACTTCTGGCCGTTTCGCAATTGTAGGAGGCTTCCATGACTCAACCTCTCTTCCTAGGCATTGACATCTCGACGACCGGCGCGAAGGCGTTGCTGATCGATGAAGCCGGTGACGTCGTGAGTACGGCCACGACGGCGCTGTCGCTCTCGACGCCGAAGCCGCTCTGGTCGGAGCAGGACCCCCACGATTGGTGGGATGGCATTGTGAAGAGCATCCGGCGCGCGCTCACCGATGTCGGCGCGACGGGCGACGACGTCAAGGCCGTGGGGATGACGGGTCAGATGCACGGCCTCACGCTCCTCGACGCCGACGGTGAGGTGCTGCGCCCGGCCATCCTCTGGAACGATCAGCGGACCGGCGCGCAGTGCGACGAGATCCGCGAGATCATCGGCAAGCGGCGACTCATCCAGATCACGGGCAACGACGCGCTCACCGGCTTCACCGCACCGAAGATCCTCTGGGTGCGCGAGCACGAGCCCGACGTCTATGCTCAAGCCGCGCACATCCTGCTGCCGAAGGACTACGTCCGGTACCGGCTCACCGACACCTACGCGACCGATAGGGCGGGCGCGGCGGGCACGATCCTCTTCGATCTGGAGGCCCGCGACTGGTCGCCTGAGGTCCTCAACGCGCTGGACATCCCTGCTGAATGGCTGCCCCCCACGCACGAGGGGCCGGAGGTGACGGCGTCGATCAGCGCCGAAGCGGCCGAGCTGACCGGGCTGAAGGCCGGGACGCCGGTCGTGGGTGGCGGTGGCGACCAGGGCGCCGGGGCGGTCGGCGTCGGCGCCGTCGAGCCGGGCATCGTGAGCCTGGTCCTGGGCACCTCCGGCGTCGTCTTTGCGACGACCGGCGAGCCCTTCATCGAGCCTGAGGGCCGGCTGCACGCCTTCTGCCATGCCGTGCCCGAGACGTGGCACCTGATGGGGGTGATGCTCTCGGCGGCGGGCAGCCTGCAATGGTACAAGGATACGCTGGCGCCGGAGCTCTCCTTCGACGAGCTGACCGCGCCGGCGGCGGAGATCCCACCGGGCGCTGAGGGGTTGCTCTTCCTGCCTTATCTGACGGGAGAGCGCACCCCCTATCCCGACCCCTTGGCCCGTGCGGGCTTCGTCGGGCTGACGCTGCGCCACGAGCAAGCGCATATGACCCGCGCGGTGCTCGAGGGGGTGGCCTTCGGCTTGCGCGACAGCATGGAGCTGGTCAAACAGGCTGGCTTGGGCGAGATCGGTCAGATCCGGCTCTCCGGCGGCGGCGCGCGGAGCGCGCTGTGGCGCCAGATCCTGGCCGACGTGCTGGGCCACGAGCTGGTGACCGTGAACACCACCGAGGGCGCTGCCTTTGGCGCCGCGGTCTTGGCAGGCGTGGGCGCCGGTGCATGGGAGAGCGTCCCTGGGGCGTGCCGAGCGATCGTCAAGGTCGTCGATCGCGTCGAGCCGCAGCCTTCACAGGTCGCGGCCTACGAGGCCCTCTACCCACTCTACCGCGGCCTCTACCCCGCCCTCAAGCCCACCTTCGACGAAATCGGCGACGCCTGAGCCTTAACGGAGAGCGGAGGAACGATGACGCAATATGGGTATTTCGACAATGCACAGCGCGAATATGTGATCACCGACCCGCGGACGCCGGTGAAGTGGATCAACTACATCGGCACGTTGGCGTTCGGCGGCTACGTGGATCACACCGGCGGCGCGGCCCTCTGCAAAGGGGATCCCGCCCTCAACCGGATCACGTGGTACGTGCCGCAGCGCCCGGTGACGGCGTTCCAGGCCACGACGCTCTATCTGCGCATCCACGAGGCGGACGGGCTGCGCGTCTTCTCGCCCTTCTACGTGCCCACGCTCGATCCCTACGACCGCTACGAGTGCCACGTCGGGCTGGGTTACACGCGCATCGTCTCGGAGTTCTACGGCGTGCGCGTCGACGCCACGATCTTCGTGTCCCTCGATGGGGCCTGCGAGGTCCGTGACATCCGCATCACGAATCTCAGGGACGAGGCGCTCACGCTCGATGCGATCCCGGTGGTGGACTATTCCCATCCCGAGGCCATCAAGCAGTTCAACAACAACGACTGGGTGCCGCAGACGATGGTCAGCCGGGCGGAGCGGGATGCAGACGGTCGCCTTGTGCTGCTCCAATACCCCTTCATGTTTCGCGACATCCGGGTCAACTACCTCACCTCGAACCTCCCGGTCGCCTCCTTCGAGTCCGACCGCAATCGCTTTCTCGGCTACGGCAGTTGGGCCGCGCCTGCGGCTCTGCAGGCGCCCGCGCTCGGCAACTATGAGGCGTGGCGTGGTCAGAATATCGGGGCGCTGTTGCACCGTCTCGACGACCTGGCGCCCGGCGAGACCCGGCAGTTGATCACGCAGCTCGGGCAGGCGCCCAGCCTGGAGGCGGCGCGTCCGACGATCGCCCGCTATCGCGACCCCGAGGCCGTCGCCGAGGCGCGGGATGAGCTGGCGGCCTTCTGGGACGGCTATCTCGACCGGATGCAGGTCGACACGCCCGATCCGGAGATGACGAGTATGCTCAACATTCACAACCCGCGCCAGTGCTATATCACGCTCAACTGGTCGCGCTACCTGTCGCTCTACCAGGTGGGCCTCGGCGCCCGTGGCATCGGCTTCCGCGATAGCTCCCAGGACGTGATGGGCGTCGTCGGCAACGCGCCCCAGGAGGCGCGCGCGCTGATGTCCAAGCTTCTCCAGGTGCAGCGTCGGGATGGGTCGGCGATGCATCAGTTCTATCCCTCCACGATGACGGCGGTTCCTGGCGATGCCGCCGAGATGGAGGATCGCCCCGATTACTACGGCGACGATCATCTGTGGAGCGTGCTGGCGGTGACGGCCTACCTCAAGGAGACGGGCGACTTCGCCTTCCTCGACGAGGTGCTGCCCTACTACGAGAAGGATCGCGGGGGCCACGCTCTCGATGAGGGCACCGTGTTGGACCATCTCCGGCGAGCGCTGTCCTTCACCTGGCTGAACGTCGGCGATCACGGGCTTCCGTTGCTCGGCTTTGCCGACTGGAATGACACCGTGAACCTGCGGACTGGGGCGGAGTCGCTCTTCAACGCGCACCTCTTCGGGCTGGCGCTGCTGGAGATGATCGCGTTGATGGGGCATCTGGGCGACGACGAGCGCGCGGAGGCCTATCTTGCCCAGTATAACGCGATGAAGGACCGGGTCAACGACGTGGCCTGGGACGCCGTCGACGGAGGAGGGTGGTACGTCCGCTACTTCGACAGCACCGGTGAGCCCATCGGCGCGCACACCAACGAGAAGGGGCAGATCTACCTCAATGCGCAATCGTGGGCCGTGATCTCGGGATTTGCCACGCCCGAACGGGCCGTTCAGGCGCTTGACGCGGCGCGGGAGCGTCTCAACACCGCCAAGGGCCTCAAGGTCGCGACGCCCGGCTACGATGGCTTCGATCCCAACAAGGGCGGCATCACGACCTACCCGCCCGGCGCCAAGGAGAACTGCGGTATCTTCCTCCACACCAATCCCTGGATGATGATCGCCGAGACCCTCGTGGGCCGCGGCGATCGTGCCTACGAATACTACACCCAGATCAACCCCGCCACGCGCAACGAGAGGATCGAGGAGTTCGAGGTCGAGCCCTATGTCTACTGCCAGAACATCCTCAGCGATGAGCATCCTCAGTTCGGGCTCGGCCGCAATAGCTGGCTCACGGGCACGGCGTCGTGGGCCTATCAGGCTGGAACGCAGTACATCCTGGGCGTGCGTCCGACCTATCTAGGGCTGGAGATCGATCCCTGTATTCCATCCAACTGGGACGGCTTCCACGTCCACCGCGTCTTCCGCGGAGCGACGTACGAGATCGAGGTGCGAAACCCCGATCACGTGAGCAAGGGGATCCGGTCGATCACCGTCGATGGTCACGCCGTCGAGGGCAAGGTCGTCGCTGCCTTTGGCGACGGCGCGGTGCACCGCGTCGACGTCGTCCTCGGCTGAGGCCGCGAGCCAGAGGGGCCGAGGAGATACTTTGCTCCTCACCTGACGCGCCCGCGCCTGGGTGAGCAGCCGCTTTTGAAGGAGGGGGTATGAAGATCCTCGTCTATGGTGCAGGACCGCTGGGCAGTCTCTTTGCCGCGCAGCTCCACGCCGGCGGCCACGACGTGTCGCTCTTGGCGCGTGGGCAGCGTCTGAGCGACATCCGCGAGCACGGCGTGGTGATTCACAACGTGGTGACCGATGAGATGATGAGGGCACCGGTCCACGCCGTCGAGGCTCTGGCCCCCGACGACGCCTACGACCTGGTGCTCGTGATCATGCGCAAGAACGCGGCGCTGGGCATTCTGCCGATCCTTGCGGCAAACCGTCAGACGCCCAACGTGCTCTTTTTGATGAACAACGCTGCCGGTCCCGAGGCGCTGGTCGAGGCCCTCGGGAGGGATCGCGTCCTTATCGGGTTCCCTGCCTCTGCTGGCTATCGCGACGGTCTGGTGATGCATTGCCTGACGGGTACCCCGGAGGATCGGGCCGCGATTCCGTTCGGCGAGGTGGATGGGACGGTGACCCCGCGGGCTCGGTGGATTGGCGAGGTGCTGGAGAGCACGCCGGGCCTGGGCGCCGAGATCCGCACCGATATGGACGCGTGGCTCAAGTACCACGTAGCCCTGGTGGTGCCGGGGCTGGCGGCGGCGCTCTATGCCTGTGGCACCGACACCCACCGGCTGGCGCGCACCCGCGACGCCGTGGTGCTCTGCGTCCGCGCGGTGCGGGAGGCCTTTCGGGCGCTTCAGGCGTTGGGGTATCCCGTGACACCCGCGCGGTTCAAGCCCTTCGCCCGGCTGCCTGAGCCGCTGCTGGTGCCGCTGGTCCAGAAGCTGCTGGACCACGAGCGGATGGAGGTGGCGCTCGCCAAGCACGCTGAGGCGGTCCGTGACGAGATGCAGCACCTGACCGACGAGTTTCTCGTCCTGGCGGAGCAGAGCGCTGTGCCCATCCCCACCATCCGTCGCCTCTACCGCTACTTCGATCCCAACGCGCCGCTGATCCCCGACGGTAGCCGGAGCCTGCCGCTGGATTGGCGCGGGCTGGCGACCGCCGGTTTGGCCCTCGGCGCCGTCGGCGCCCTGGTCGCGTCGATCGCTGGCAGGGCAGGCACAGGGAGGCGCGAGCGGTAGCATCTCGGGCAGGACTTGCCCCGACCGAGAGGAGGTCGCTATGGCCGAGCTGCGGATCGGCACGTGTAGCTGGAAGTTCCCGTCGTGGGTGGGCCTCGTCTACTCGACGCCCAAAGGCGCGCCGTCTGCGCAACAAGCGGATACTGAGGCGCGCCTCGCAGAAGCCGGGCCGCTCTTTGAGGCATCGGGCGCGCCCCCCGACGCGGACGAGGTGGAAAGCGTCGGCGACGACGCCAAGCGCGCTCGCTACCTGGTCGAGTACGCACAGCAGTACAATACCGTCGAGATCGATCAGTGGTTCTGGTCGCTCTTCGGCCCGGAGACGCTTGGGCTTCCCGACCCTGCGGATGCCGAGGCCTATCGTGCGGCGGTGACGCAGCGGTCGGATGGGGGTGCGGGCTTCCGCGTTACCGTCAAAGCGCCCAACAGCGTCACCCTCACCCACTTCTACCAGCAGGGCGACGAGCCGCTGCGGCCCAACCCCCACTTTCTCTCGACCGAGCTCTTCGCGAGCTTCGTGGCGCGGATTGCGCCCCTTCACCCGCTGCTCGGGCCGATCATGTTCCAGTTCGAGTACCTCAACAAACAGAAGATGCAAACGCAGGCGCGGTTTCAGGCGCTTTTCGGGGACTTCTGCCGCGAGGTGCGGGAGCGGCTCTCTGGGGAGTTCACCTACGGCCTCGAGGTGCGGAACCCGCAGTATCTGAACCGCGCCTATTTCCAGTTCCTGCAGGCGTTCGAGCTGATACCGGTGCTGGTCCAGGGCTACTGGATGCCCGACATCCGCGCGGTCTACGACGCGTGGCGTGAGATGCTTTGGAACCATCCGGCGGTGGTGATCCGCCTGATGGGGCCCGACCGCCAGGCCATTGAGAAGTTAGCGCCCACTGGCTGGCACGAGATCGTCCTGCCGAAGGACGACGAGCTGCCCGGCATCGCGAAAATGGTTGAGGAGCTTCTCGACCGCGACCTCGACGTCTACGTCAACGTGAACAACCACTATGAGGGATCGTCGCCGCTGACGATCGCGAAGCTGCGCGATCTGCTCAACGTCTCCGACCCGGGGCGCGCCTCCTCGCCGCGAGGCCCTGGGACCTGAGGCCCTTCAGCCGTCGGTCTCCCCTTCGTCGTTGGGTCCAAGTAGACCCTCGATGGTCGCCAACTTGTCCGGATCGAGCCCCTCCAGGTCCGCCAGTGACAGCCAGCCCTCGGAGGCAAGCCGGGCGAAGACCAGGGGCAGCACCGAGTACCGGTAGTCGTACTTATCGTCGATCTCCTGGCGATGCGCCCAGAGATAGTCGGCCAAGCTCCAAAGCTCATCGGGCTCGGCCACCTTGCGGCTCCGTGCCTTGACCTCTTTGATCAGCGCCTCGCACTCCCGCCGGTAAGCGAGGTCGTACGCTCGCCGTGCCACCTTCTTCTCGGCTTTCGACCACTTCATATGCCTGAACATCCATCCTCCTGCAGTCTGTCGATGCTCTACCCGGCTGCCCGCCCCACCGGCGGCGCTCCATAGCATACCAGGGGAGCCACTTCTTCACAATTACGGCCCGGTCGTGCCCACTCCAAATGCTTGACACGCCCGATGCGGATGGTAGAGTGGCGGGGATGATAGGTTTCAGCGATCAGCTTTCAGCTTTCGGCCTTCAGCAGTCAGGAGGAGCGAAGACGCCGAAGTAGGAAGTAGAGGAGTAGGGAGTAGACGATACGAGCCATTGATGCCAGCTCACTACTTCTTACTCCCTTACTTCCTACTT
>JBNGCP010000133.1:0-1473 GCA_049974845.1 Anaerolineae bacterium
CTCACTCATACTTCAACGCCTTGATCGGGCTCAACTCCGCCGCGCGGCTCGCTGGATAGGCGCCGGAGATGACGCCGATGAGGGTGGCGAAGACGACGGCGAAGATGGGCAGCCAGAGCGGAGTGTGGGTGATGCTCGTCGGGGTGCTCTCGACGCCGCCGCCGACGCCCGCCATGTTCTGCTGCTGGATCGACCGGCCCACCAGGTTGAGGACGCCGGTGACCGCGAAGCCGAGTAGGGACCCGCCGAGCCCGCCCAGCAGGCCGATGCCCGCCGACTCGCCGAGAAAGACGACCATCACGTCCTTATTCGATGCGCCGATCGCCTTCATCAGGCCGATCTCGCGGGTGCGCTCGTAGATCGCCATCAGCATCGTGTTAGCGATGCCGAAGGCCGCCACCAGCAGCGCGATGGCCCCGATGCCGCCGAGAATCGCCTGCAGCGTGACGAAGAAGGACGAGGCCTGCTCGAGCTGTTCGCGCTCGGAGCGCACCTCGAAACCCATGTTGAGGATCTCCTCCTCAACCTCGAGTGCCTCCCGCGACGAGGCCGCGCGCACCAGCACCTCCTGATAGCCCTCGCGGCTTGGATCTCGCCGCTTGCCTTGCGCCCAGCTGTTGTACTCGAGGACGTCCCGCAGCGGTGCGTAGATCGTGTAGTCGTGGCGCCAGCCGCTGGCTTCCAGGATGCCGGCGACGTACAGGCGGATGGTCTTCTCGGAGATCGTGCTGTCTTCCTGGCTAAAGCGCTGCAGCCGCATCGTCAAGCGCTGGTCCTGCAGGTCGGGGGGCTCCGTCGGCTCCGGCATTGGGCCCGTCATCCGCCCGCTCTGCATCGCTTCCATATCGCGCATGTTCTCCGGGATCCGTGCGCCGAGGACGACCTCGCCACGGGCTAGGTCCGTGCTGCCCGAGGCGACCTCCAAAGTCTCCAAATAGGCTGGCTCGACGCCAATGATCTGGCCGTAGCCCTGCAGGTTCCGATACTGGATCATCCCGCCCATCTGCAGGTTCTCCAGGGGCGTGACGAGCTCGACGCCAGGCAGCTGGCGGAAGCTCTCCAGCATCTCATCGTCGAGCACGGGGCCTTCCTGTCGGCCCGGTGAGGTTTGTACCGCCTCGCTGCTTGGCCCGACGGCGCGCACGGGCCCTTCCATGCTCTGCGGCGCCGTCACGCGCAGATCGTTGAGGCTCCCGCCGGTGGCGAAGCTCTCCGTCGCCTGCCGCTGTAGCCCCGCGCCCAGCGACACCAGCACCATCACCGCCGCGGTGCCGATCACCACGCCGATAGTGGTCATGATGACGCGGCCCTTCATGCGCTTCAGGTTGCTGACGATCAGGCGGGCGAGGTCTCGGGGAGACATAGGTATCAGGTCTCAGCTTTCAGCCAGAAACGGAAGTAGGGAGTAGGGGAGTAGGGAGTAGGGAGTAGGCTCCTGACGCTGAGCTGTCACCATTTGGACGTCCATCGTCC
>JBNGCP010000133.1:1573-6894 GCA_049974845.1 Anaerolineae bacterium
CGTCCATCGTCCATCTTCTAGCTCCCCAACCCAAAGAATCCCCTAAGCGCCCGCCACACCTTCTGCATCGCCGTCTCCTCCGCCGGCTCGGGGGCCTCGGCGCCGGGACCTGTGGGGCCTTCGGGGCCCATCGGGCCCTCGACGCCGCCGGGACCCTGGGGGCCGCCCACGACCTCCACCTCCAGCGTGTCGGTGATCGTCTGCGTCTGGTTAAAGTCGTCGCGATAGCGCACGGACACGACCAGCTCGGTCGGGCCGGGCTCCTGCGGCGTCACCACTAGGTCGAGCGGTGCCGAGCCGCCGGGGTCGAGCGGGCCCACGAAGGGGATGCCGTCGACCTGCGTCTCCATCGTCGGGCTGCTGCCCGTCAGCTCGGTGATGTTGATGGCGCTGCTGCCGATGTTGACGACTTCCAGCGCGACGGGCATCATCGCGCCCACCATCAGCCGGTCGGGCGGGCGATAGAAGCTCACCTGCAGCTCGGGCCGGCGGCACACGATGATGCTGAGCCGCTGCACGTCTTCCTGGCGCGACGCCCGTAGGTCGTCGTAGGCCAGCGCAATGGGCAGGTTGTAGGCCTTGGGGTCGGCGGATCCGTCGACGATGAGCTGTCGGGCGACGGTGACGCTCTCGCCCTGTGGCACCTCATCGACGAAGATCACGTTGCCCGAGCGCAGCGGGATGAAGGGCGCCAGGCTGGCGCCGCCCTTCCCGCCCAGCGCGATCACAAGCCGGCTGGCGTCGGCGCCCCCGACGTTGGCCAGGCGCAGCGACAACGTGAAGGTGTCGCCCGCCGCCAAGGTCTCCGGGTCGGTCGTGTATGCCTCGATGATGAGCTGCGGCTGGCGCGTCAGGCTCGTGTTGATGTCCACGCCGATGTTCTGTTGGTTCGTGTAGTTGCCGCCGTTGTAGTCGCTGTAGGCCAGCGAGATCGCCATGTTCTGGCGTCCGCCGGTGTCAACGGCGCCGAGGACCAACGGCAGGGTCACCGTCACCGTCTCCTCGATGCCGATCTTGGGCGTCGACACGGTGTCACTTCCGCTGGCGGGGACCGCCAGCTCGCTGGAGGACGAGGTGGCGAAGACGTTCACCGCTGTCCGGGCGCCGCGGTTTGCCAACCGCAGCGTGAGGCTGAAGGTCTCGCCCGGCACCAGCACCGGCGGGTCCGTCTCGGCGCCCTCGACGACGACCTTCGGCTGCCCGGTGAAGTCGCTGGGTTCGGGCTTGCCGATCACCTCGACGGGGATGGTCTCGGGATAGTCGTAGTGGTTGCCCTCCCAATCGTTGGCGGCGAGGTCGACCTGCAGTTGGTGCACGCCCGACGACAGTGTGTCCGGCGCCCGCATCCGCTGCGAGACGCTGACGGTATGGTTGATGTGCAGCTGCCAGAGCAGGTGCCCGGTCTCGCCCACCGGCAGGAAGGTGCCGCCCGGGAAGACAGCCATGGTGTTCTCGCCAGCGCGGCTGCCGTTGTTGTAGATCTCAATGGTGACGACAAACTCCTCACCGGCCTTCACCTGCGCCGGCTCGATCGTGTAGTTGCGGATGGTCAGGATCGGCCGCCCGGGCTTCGGCTCGGAGGGCGGCTTCGGCGTCGCCGTCGGGGGTGGGGGGCTGTCCACGGTCAGAGCGTCGGGCAGAGAGTCGCTGTCCCCCGACTCGTCGCTCACCTCGACGGTGTAGGTGCCGGGGGGCACCCCTGCCGGAAGCTGTGCGGTCAGCGCGGTGGCGTTGAGGAACGTGGTGGGCAGGAACCCGTAGCCCACCAGCCGGACGACGCACGCGTCGGTGAAGTTGGCGCCGCGCAGGCTCATGGTCTGTGGGCTGTCGTTGCGCACCTGGCTCGGCTCGATCTGCGTCAGCTGCAGCGGACCGGGCGTCGTCGCTTGGGCGCGCGGGGCGTCCTCCGGTGCGGCCCGCACGCCGAGGCCCGGCGACGCCAGCGCCGTCATCAGTGTGACCGTTAGGATCGAGAGGACAATGAGGTATCTACGCACGCTTCACTCCTTACGTGGGGTTCAAAACCAGGGCCTCGAGCTCGTCCGGCTCCTCGGCCTCCAGCAGGCGACCGTCCAACAGGTGGAGCGTCGCCGTTGTGTACTGGGCGACGCTGGGGTCGTGGGAGACGACGACGATGGTGCGCCCTTCCTCGCGGTTGAGCCGCGCCAGCAGCGCCATGATCTCGCCGCCGGTCTTCGAGTCAAGGTTGCCCGTCGGCTCGTCAGCTAGGATGATCGTCGGGTCGTTCGCCAGGGCACGGGCCACGGCCACGCGCTGCTGTTGCCCACCCGAGAGCTCGGTCGGCTTGTGGTCCATCCGGTCGCCCAGCCCGACCATCTCCAAGAGCGACTCGGCGCGCTCGCGTCGTGGGCCGGGGGGCACTTGCGCGAAGACCATCGGGAACTCGACGTTCTGCAGGGCCGTCATCGTCGGGACGAGATAGAACGACTGGAAGACGAAGCCCACCTCCTGCTGACGGTAGGCCGCCAGCGCGTTCTCGTCCAATTGCGTGATCTCGCGACCGCGGACCTCGATCCGGCCCGCGGTGGGCCGGTCAAGCCCGCCCAGGAGGTAGAGCAGCGTTGACTTCCCCGAGCCCGATGGGCCCATCACGCCCAGGAAGTCCCCCTCCTTGATGGCGGCGGTGATGCCGTCAAGGGCGTGGACGACCTGATCGCCCATCACAAAATCGCGATGGAGATCGTTGACGCGGATCACAATCCCGTCGCCACCCATGCTCCGTCCCGTCGCCGCTTTCGTCCAGCCCCTGCTAGAACAGGCGCAGACCGCTGGTAAGGCCGATGATCGTCGGCAGCAGGCTGAGCAACGTCGCGATCAGCCAGATGCCGAGGGTCAGCAGCCAGGCCCTCTTCTTTGACGCGCGGGCGAAGATGATGACGCCGGTCACCAAGAGCAGCAGGCTCCATACCCGGTAGACGTCGATGCGGCCCAAGAACGCGGCCCATACCTGGTCGCTGCGCGTCGGCGGCACGTAACGTGGGCCGCTGAAGGGCGAGAAGGCCATCGGGGTGTTGTCCAGCACCAGGCCCGAGAGCCCCTGGTTGTAGATCGGCGTCTGGGTGACGAACTGATAGACGCCCTGGACGAGGTGTCGCACAGCGTGGGGCAGCCACGCCCAGACGACCATCGCGAAGAAGCCGCCGAAGCGGGCGCCGTTCTGGCCGAAAAAGGTGCTCGCCAGGGCCAGCAGCCCTGCCCAGACGACCCAGGTGACGATGACGCCGACGACCTGGCCCGCGATGCGTAGGCCCGTCGTCAGAAGCGGCGGCGTCGCCTTCGCGGGCGGCTCGGCCATTGGCCCCCGCTGCTCCGGCGGCATCTGCTCGAACATCTCGACTTGCTGTTGATAGAGGAACTCGGCGTTCGCCCGCGAGTAAGCAAAGCCGCTGAAGATGAGGGCGCCCACCATCAGGATCGCCGGGACGATCCACCAGCGGCGACGCGCCTCGCGCAGCGCCGCCATCGTCGCCCGCGGCTTCACGATCATCCCGATCAGCATCCCAAAGGGGCCCCGGGCGGCGCTGGCAGCTTCGGCCCCTCCGCGCTCGGCGCTGGCCACAGCTACGCCTTCTGTCGTGCTCATAGATCCTTCCTGTGTACGAGTGGGGTGAGTCTGCGATGTCACGGTGACGTCCAGGCGCCATTATAGCTGCCAATCTTGCGCCTGTCCACTGGTCGAACCACCAGGTTTCGGGCTAGACCATTGACAGGCACGGCCTGTCTGGATAGACTGGTGCAGTGTTCGAGCTTAGAGCTTTGAGTTGAGGGCTGAGCGCCATTGGCGTTGGTGCGCTGAGCGTAGGTCTAGAGACAAAGGAGATCACAATGCAGATCCTGGTACTGTGCGGCGATTACTGGCATCCCTGCGAGGTGGTGCGGGCGGGGCTGGAGGCGTTGGATGATGAGGAGCTTGCGTTTGACTGGGTGACGAGCACCGCGGGGTGGTCGGCCGATGCGTTGGGCGACTATCCGGTGGTGGTGCTCGCCAAGTCGGATCGCGTGTCCCCCGAGGACGAGCGCAAGTGGCTGACCCCGGCCGTGCGGCGGGCCCTCGCCGATTACGTGCGCGGGGGTGGCGGCCTGCTGGTGTTGCACGCGGGCACCGTCGGCTATCGCGAGATGCCTGAGCTCTTCGAGCTGATCGGCGGCGTCTTTGTTGAGCATCCGCCCCAGTGTCCCGTGACCGTGGACCCGGCCCCGGACCATCCGCTGGCCGCGGGCGTGCAGTCCTTCAGGGTGCAGGACGAGCACTATATGATGGAGATGGCCGATGTCGACGTGGACGTCTTCCTGACCTCGCGCTCGGAGCACGGCGACCAGCCGGCGGGCTGGACGCGTACCCCGGGCGAGGGCCGCGTCTGCGTGCTGACACCGGGCCACACCGAGGCGGTGATGGTCCATCCGCAGTTCCAGACGCTGCTGCGGAACGCCCTGCGCTGGTGTGGGGCGTGCTGAAGCCGCGCCTCTGCTACACCATCTGGTTCAGCCAGCGCACCGGAAGCACCCTCCTGACGACGGCGCTGGCGGCAACCGGCATCGCGGGAAAGCCCGAGGAGTGGTATGAGACCCCGGAGGGCGTCGGCTTCCTGGCGCACTACGGCGTGGAGACGCCAACGGCGCTCCGCGACCTCCTCTGGGCTCGGGGTACGACGCCCAATCGTGTCTTCGGCGCGAAGGTCTCTTTCCACGAGCCGATGATCAGCGAGGCCCTGTCGCGCTGGCGCGAGCTGCACGGCTGCCCGCCGGATGCCTCCCGTCCGGAGGTCTGGGCGCACGCTTTCCCAAACCACCGTCACATTGTGATGACCCGGCGGAACACCGTACGCCAGGCGGTCTCGTGGTGGCGCGCGATCCAGTCGCAGGCGTGGCACAGGCCCGTCGGCGATGACGCGGCTCCGCCCCCAGAAGAGGAAGTCTACAGCTTCGACGCCATCGACCGCCTCGTCGACGAGGTGGTGATGCGCGAGGCCGGCATCCAGGCCTTCCTGGCGGAGGCGGGCATTGTTCCCCTGACCGTTGTCTACGAGGACTTCGTCGCCGACTACGCCGGGACGATCCGCCAGGTGCTGGCATACCTTGACCTGGACACGGCGATCGCGATCCCGCCGCCCGCCTTCGAGCGCCTCAGCGACGCCGTCGCCGAGGCGTGGGTCCAGCGTTACCGTGAGGAGCGCCAGGCGGGTTGGACCTATCGCGGTTGGTAGGTACCCCGTGTAGGTGTGCGCAGGGGGAATGTCGATCCCTCCCTGTCCTGCATACCGATCAAGTACCCCGTGTAGGTGTGCGTATGGGAATGGCAA
>JBNGCP010000134.1:0-6804 GCA_049974845.1 Anaerolineae bacterium
CCTGGAGGACGTCGACCCCCTCCCCATAGGCTGCGCCTTCTGACCCTCCGGAAAGGTGCAACGCACTTCACTCGGCCCATCAAGGCCCGCCCCCCAGATCACCGCCCATCGTAAAGCCTAAGTGCGTTGCACCTGGACGCTATCATGCCCCCGAAAGGTGCAACGCACTTCACTCGGCTCACCACCGTCCGCCCCCGGAATCACCGCCCATCGTAAAGCCTAAGTGCGTCGCACCTCGCGGTCTCTGGATGTAGAATAGCCCATGACACCCACACAGCGGAGGTGAACCATGGGCCTGCTCGAACGACGGATCGAACACTATGACGACCTGCTTGCCGCAGCGCGCGGGGACGTCCCCGTCGACACGCTCATCCACGGGGGCCGCATCCTCAACGTGATGACCGGCGAGATCCTGCCCGGCGACCTCGCCATCCACAAGGGCTTTATCGTGCGCGTCTTCGCGAAGGAGATCGAGGCGATGGTGCCGCTCTTCGTTGAGGAGGGGTGAGCTAGCCACCTCCTCACCCGAGGCGCCAGATGGCTTCAAAGGCCCAGCCCCGGGGCAGTCGTATGTGGGCACACCGCCTGCACACTTGTCATCCCAATAACCGCCACCGCGCTCGCACGCGGTTCGGACCACCGCGACACGCTATGCTGTCATCCTGAGCGAGCCCAGCAAGGTATCTTGTCGAGCAAGCGCCCTAGCGAAGGATCTCGCGCCTCGAACACGCATACACCTGCGCAGCGCGAGATCCCTCACTGTGGTGGCAGGCAAGAGCCAGTGACCCCTTGACCCGTTCGGGATGACGGCTTCGCTCGGTCTGCAGGCAGTGTGCCCCTATGCGATGATCCTTGTCATACCTCTGGTTACATGGTATAATATCTCTCATTGTGAGGTATCAAGCGTAACGAGGTAGGACGGAGGACAGGGTGAACATCAAAGGCAGTCTTCCGCTGCTGATTCTCGACGCGCTCTCAAAAGGAGCCAGCTACGGCTACCAGATGGCTAAGGACATTCGGGAACGGTCGGGCGCGATCCTGGACTTTCAGGAGGGTGCGCTCTACCCCACCTTGCACAAGCTGGAGGATGAGGGCAAGATCGAGGCTTACACCATGGTCGTTGAGGGTCGGCAGCGTCGGTACTATCGCCTGACGCCGGTCGGAGAAGACGAACTCGCCGAGCAGCGGGATCAGTGGCTGCAATACGTCGAGGCCGTCGATGCGGTGTTGGGCGCCTGAGAGAGGGTCCGGAAGAGCCCAGAAACGGGAGCTTGACTTTTAGCACGCGAACGCTATACTGGTGGTTTGGGATACTACGTGAGACCTCGCGTGTACGATCGGCGAGGTCTTTTTTGTGCCATTTTGCGACGCGGAATGCGTACGCGCACACCGCCGTCGCGGTGTAAGTCGGGGGGCAACCGAGGAGTTTAGAGCAATGCCGAGGAAAGAAGCAGCGATACAGAACGTACGAATTATCGGGATCTTTGCACACGTGGACGCCGGCAAGACGACGACGTCCGAAGCGATCCTGTACCATACCGGGCGGATCCACCGCGCCGGCAATATCGATGAGGGGAGCACGCAGCTCGACTGGATGGAGCAGGAGCGCGAGCGCGGCATCACGATTATGTCCGCCGCCACGGCCTGCCACTGGCGCGATCATCGCATCAACCTGATCGACACGCCGGGCCACATCGACTTCACCGCTGAGGTCGTGCGGTCCATCCGCGTGATCGACGGTGCCGTGATGATCCTCTGCGGCGTCGGCGGCGTGGAGCCTCAGACGGAAGCCGTCTGGGGGCACGCGAACAACGAGGACCTCCCGCGGCTCATCTTCATCAACAAGCTCGATCGCGTCGGCGCGGACTTCGAGCGCGTGCTGGGCGAGGTGCACGAGCATCTGACGCCACGCGCCCTGCCGGTCCAGCTGCCGATTGGGATCGAGGACAGCTTCAAAGGCATGGTCGACCTCCTGACCCGCACGGCCTACGTCTGGATCGACGACGAGCGACACCACGAGGTCCAGGACGTCCCGCCGACAATGGTCGAGGCGGTAGAGGCCGCCCGCGACGAATTGATCGACGGCATCTGCGAGCTTGACGACGAGCTGTTGATGATGCGCCTGGAGGGCAACGAGCCCGACCTGGAGACGCTCAAGGCCCAGCTGCGCAGCGCCACCATCGCCGGGGACATCGTCCCCGTGCTCTGCGGCGCGACGCGCGAGCATATGGGCGTGCAGCCGCTGCTGGACGCCATCGTCGATTACCTACCGTCGCCCATCGATATGCCGGCGATGGTGGGACACCGACCCGGTCAGCCCGACGTCAAGGTGGAGCGTCACGACGACCCCACCGAGCCCTTTACGGCCTCGGCGTTCAAGATCGTCGTCGACCCCTACGTCGGCCACCTGACCTGGGTGCGCGTCTTCTCGGGTACGCTCCATACCGGCGACACCATCTACAACCCGCGAACCGACGAGGTAGAGCGTGTGGGCCGGATCTACCGGATGCACGCCAACCGCCGTGAGCAGGTCGACACCATGGCCGCCAGCGACGTCGTGGCGCTGGTGGGGATGAAGTCTGCGATCACCGGCGACACGCTCTGCGATCCGGACGATCCCATCGTGCTCGAGTCCTTCAACTTCCCCGAGCCCGTGATCTCGGTCGCGTTAGCGCCGCGCTCCAACGACGAGCGCGACAAGCTCAACGCCGCCGTTCGCCGGCTCTGCGACGAGGACCCGACGTTGATCCGCACGGTCAACTCGGAGACCGGAGAGCTCACGCTGTCGGGCATGGGCGAGCTCCATCTGGAGATCGCCGTCGATCGCCTGCGCCGCGAGTTCGGTCTGTCGCCGAAGGTCAGCCTGCCGCAGGTCTCGTACCGCGAGACCGTGCAGCGGAGCGCCGAGGTGCGCACGACCTATCGCAAGCAGTCCGGTGGACATGGACACTACGCCCGGATCGAGCTGCGGGTCGAGCCGCTGGGCGACGATGAGAGCGGCGTCGTCTTCGAGGACGAATCGCCGCCCGCCAACCTGCCGCGGGAGTTCGTGCACCCCGTCGAGATGGGCGTGCGCAAGACGCTGGAGGAAGGCGTCGTCGCCGGGTATCCGCTCACCGACATCAAGGTCACGTTGCTCGACGGCGACTACCACGATGTGGACTCCGCCACGATCGACTTCGAGATCGCCGGCAGCATGGCGGTCAAGGACGCGATCCGCAAAGCGGCCCCAGCCCTGATGGAGCCGATCATGGAGCTTGACGTGAACATCCCGGAGGACTATCTGGGCACCGTCGTCGCCGACATCGGCCGCCGTCGTGGGACGATGAACGAGATGCGCGTGCGCGGCAACTATCGCAACGTCGACGGCGAGATTCCGCTCGCCGAGGCGCGTGGCTACGCCACCGACCTCCGCAGTTTGACCCAGGGGCGCGGCACCTTCAGCCTGAAGTTCAAGCGCTACGACGTCCTCCCCGATAACATCGCCGAGGCCGTCATCGAGGAGAGTCGGGAGCGTCAGACGCAACGCGCAGCGGTGCGCTGAATCACTGAGCTACCGAAAGACTGAGGCCACTGAGCGATCACGCTCAGTGGCTTTCTGCTTTTTGCGAAGACCCAGCTAAGGCTGGGTACGGAGACGCCCCCCTCACCGCGACTTGACCCCGAGATGGGTGCATCTACACTTGAAGACAGACTCCCGGCCTCTGCACGCATAGCTTGAGCCGCACGACCAAGCCACCAAGACTGCGCAGAGGCGCAAGACACAACACAAGGACAGGCTTATGCAAACTAAGGACTTTCGAGGAATGCCCCATCGACGTATGGGAAACTCAGGACTCTGGGTCTCCGAGGTCGGCCTGGGGCTTTGGAAGTGGGGTGATCCTTCTTACGACGGCTCCCGCGTCGGGCAGGAGGAGGGGTTCAAGATTCTCGACCGCGCCCTCGAGCTCGGCGTCACCCACTGGGACACGGCCAACTCCTACAACCAGGGCGCCGGCAACAGCGAGCGGCTGATCGGGCGCTATTTCGAGAGCCGGGATCCTCGGATCCGCGACACGGTCGTGCTAGCGACCAAGGTCCGCAATGCGGTCCGCGCCGAGGGCGAGCGCACACGCGAGTTCTCGCCGAACGAGCGTGGCGCGTCGCGCAAGTACGTGCTCCAGGCCGTCGAGGGCTCACTGCGACGCCTGAAGACCGACTACATTGACATCCTCTACCACCACGCCCCCGTCCTCTTGGAAGACGGCAACTACGAGACGCCGCTGGACGAAATGTGGGACGCCTTCGACACGCTCGTTCAACAGGGCAAGGTACGCTACGTCGCCGTCTCCAACCGCACCATCGAGCAGTTGGAGGCCGACCGTCAGGCACTGGCCGCCGTCAACTCAAACCCGGCGCGACGCATCATTGCCGTCCAGAACTGGTACAATATCCTTCAGCGCCCGCGCGTCTCGGCGTATACCGACGGTGCCACCGTTGAGGACGAGCAGGCCTTCCTCGACTACCTCATCGAGACCGGAATCGGCCTCGTGCCCTATGTCCCACTGGCGGTGGGGTTGCTCACGGGGCGCTATCACAAGGGCAATCTCGATCCCTCCGGTCGGTTGAGCCAGGAGGATTGGGCCGGTGAGTTCCTGACCCAGCGCAATCTGGAGCTGGTCGATGAGCTCGAGGGGATTGCCGAGGACAAAGGCTGCACCTTGGCCCAGTTGGCCATCGCCTGGCTGCTGGCCCACGACGCCGTCTGCTCGGTGATCGCCGGTGTGACGAAGCTATCTCACCTGGAGGAGAATGCCCAGGCTCCGAACTACGGATTCACGGCGACGGAGATGGCGAAACTCGACGACTTGACACGCTTCGAGGAGGAAGAGGAAGAGTCGGATTAGACGCTGCACCTCCGCGCTGCACCTCCGCGCTAGCCCTCAGCGCTGGCCTCCGGCTCCAGTATCGTCCGGCAGGAGGGTGAAGCTGCCCGGCGGTCCATCACCCATGCCGATGACCACGGGGCAGAGCGCGAGGCCGTAGCGCCACGAGCTCCATCGCAGGCGGGCCGCGGATCCGTCCTCGAACGTCACCCGGACGTCAGCCTCGACAGTGTACGTGCGATGCGCCCACTGCCCCGCGTCTCCCCCCTTGCTGAGGACCCACTTTATGTTATCGTTAGTTTAGAATAGCCCCTGAGAGGAGCGTCGTGCGATGAGCGATGGCGAGAGACGTGTCCGCATCCTCATCGCGGCCTGTGTATGTCTTGGGCTGGTCGCGATCCTCGCGGCCTGCGTCGGCTGGCCCGCCCCTCGGCCTACCGAGGTCGTGCCAAGCGCCTCGCCGAGTCCTACGCCGAGCCCACAACCCACCCTCACCGGCACACCCGCCGCAACGCCGACGACTGAGCCGCCCACCCCGACGGCGTCCCTGACACCGAGCCCGTCGGAAACGCCAACCCCCACGCCCTCCGCCTCCGCCACGGCCACTGCGACCCCTACGCCCACCCCAACGAGAGCGACCCCGTCGCCGACACCACACCCGTCGGCCGACGGTCCGGTCATCCACACCTTTGAGGCCTCCCCCGAGGTCGCCGACCCCGGCGATACCGTGGCGCTGAGCTGGGCAAGCGTAGGCGCCACCCGCGCTACGATCTACAAGCTCTTCTACAGCGGTCAGCTCCCCGCCGAGGGCATCGACGTGCCGCCGACGGGGACGATGACCTACACCATCGCGGAGGACGAGACCAACTGGGTCAACTTCCTCCTCTGGGTGTGGGACGATCAAGACCGTCACGCCAGCGCCGGCGCCACGGTCGAGCTGCGCTGCCGCTATGCGTGGTTCTTCAGCCCGCCGCCCGAGGAGATCTGCCCGACGGCGCCGCTGATCAGCCAGGCCGCCGAGCAGCACTTCGAGCTCGGCACCATGATCTGGGTGGAGGCCGAAGATGCGATCTACGTCCTCTACGGTGAGGAAGCCGTGGCCTACGGTTGGGACCGGTTCACCGACAAGTGGGACGAGAGCGAGCCCGACCGCGACCCCGACCTCACGCCGTCGCCCGGGCGCCAGCAGCCGATCCGGGGGTTCGGGCTGGTCTGGCGCGAGCACCCCTACGTGCGCGAACATCTCGGATGGGCGCTCGCCGAGGAGCAGGGGTTCACGACGGTCATGCAGCGGACCACGCGCTACAAGTACAACGCCTGGTATCTGCTTGCGCAGGATGGCATGATCTGGTATCTTGGGCCGGAGCGGAGCCGTTGGGATAAGCTCTGGCCCGAGGAGGTCGCCCTGCCGTGAATCTATCCCAGGTCCAACGCATCGCTGAGATCGCGATGCGGCAGCGCAGGACGGAGCGCGACCATCCACCCGGCTACATCCTCTATCACGGGCGACGTACCGCTCGAATCGCGCTAGAGCTGGTGGATGAGATCGACGCAGCGCTCACCGACGGCGGGGGCCGACCGGTGAGTCGCGACGCCCTCCGCACCGGCGACCAGATCACCTAGACCCGAAGAAAGGTGCAACGCACTTCACTTGGCCCACCACCGTCCGCCGCCAGAAGCCACCCCCATCGTAAAGCCTACGTGCGTTGCACCTAGTGGTCAGTTAGGTTGGTTCGTAGTAACCGCCCCCACACGGTGGGCGTCATCGGTTATGCCGCCGGTTTCTGAGGCACCGGAACGACTGAAGTCGTTACTACGAACCTCAAACATCAGCTTAACTGAGCACTAGGCGTTGACGCCCGCGGCCATGCTGTTATGATGACCGTCGGTCACCCAACACCCACCTGTCCAGGAGGCTTCCAGCGATGATCGAAGGCAC
>JBNGCP010000135.1:0-6800 GCA_049974845.1 Anaerolineae bacterium
ACACAAAGTCCACCATGGGCTTGTCTGAGGTCCGTAAGAATGCTAGACTACCATCATACTAATCCTGAGGGGTAAGGATCGACAAAACTGTGAACAGCGACCCGATGAAGATCCGGCTCAGCCTCGGCTCGGCGGTGGTGCTCGGTTTGCGCCAGGCCCGGATGGAGGTTCGACCGACGACGCTCTACACCATGCTGGGCGAGCGATGTCTCGGCGCCTGTCGTTTCTGCGCTCAGGCCCGCGATAGCGACGCGGACTCGAAGTTCCTCTCCCGGGTGGTCTGGCCCGAGTTCGAGCTGGGGACTGTGCTCGAGGCCCTGCGTCGCGACGACAGCCTGCGCCGCATCTGTCTGCAAACGCTTCGGGACCCCCACCTGCTGCCCAACCTGGTGCGGACGGTCGAGGCCCTACGCAGGGTGACCGATCGTCCGATCTCCGTCTGTATGAATCCCACCGACCCGGCGTGGCTGGTCAAGCTAAAGGAAGCCGGCGTCGAACGCATCGGCGTTGGTCTTGACTGCGCCACCGAGGAGACCTTTGAGCGGATCAAGCCAGGGTTCCACTGGGAGCGCTATCATGCGTTCCTCGAGGCGATCGTCGATGTCTTTGGCACGGGATCGGTGCACCTGATCGTGGGCCTAGGAGACAGGGACGAGGATCTGGTGCGCAAGATGCAGGAAGCACGGGATCGCCACTGCGCCGTCGCGCTCTTCGCCTTTACGCCGGTGCGGGGCGCCAAGCTCGACCTGCCCCCACCGGACGTCGGGCGCTATCGAGCGCTGCAGCTCGCGCGCTATCTGATCATCGGTGAGCGAGCGCGCTTCGAGGACATGCGCTTTGAGGACGGGCGACTCGTCGGTATCGACGTCGATCCTGCCGTCCTCGCGCAGCCGCTGGAGAAGGGCGCCCCATTTCAGACCAGCGGCTGCCCCGACTGCAACCGTCCCCTCTACAACGAGCGGCCCGGTGGCGTGATGTATAATTACGCGGCGCCCTTGAGCGGCGACGAGGTGGTGGCGGCGCGTGAGGAGCTGGCGACCTATCTGGTGCTGCCCCTTGAGATGCCGGAAGCCGCCGCCTGACTGCACATGACTGCAGCCGATCGGATGTGGCCAGCCTAGCACTCGCTAGCCCAAAGACAAAGGAGCTCCCATGACCCAGACTTGGCGCTTGCTCAGGCACGGCGCGCGCCGCGCCTATCAGAACATGGCGATCGATGAGGCCATCCTGCGGCACGTGGCGGAGGGCGCGTCGCCGCCGACGCTGCGCTTCTATCGCTGGCAACCCTCGGCTGTCTCCATCGGTTACTTTCAAGGCATCGAGCAGGAGGTCGACCTGGCGGCGTGTAAGGCACGGGGCGTTGACGTGATCCGCCGGCTGACGGGCGGCGGCGCTGTCTACCACGACTACGACGGGGAGATCACCTACTCGCTGACGCTCCCCGACGACTATCCCGGCGTGCCCCGCAACGTGCTCGATTCCTATGCCGTGCTCTGCGCGGGTCTGGTCGAGGGGTTATGCGCCCTGGGTATGGACGCCGAATTCAAACCCATCAACGACATCGTCGTCAAGGGGAAGAAGATCTCGGGCAACGCCCAGACACGCTGCTTCCGTGGGATCCTGCAGCATGGCACGCTGCTCTGTGAGGTCGACCCCCATCTGATGTTCACACTGCTCAAGGTGCCCAATGAGAAGATCCGCGACAAGCTCATCGCCGGTGTCGAGGAGCGGGTGACGTCGATCCGGCATGAGATGGGCGAGGTGGACCGCGAGCGGGTCACCGAGGCGATGATTGCGGGGTTTGTGCAGACGTTGGGGATCTCCGTCGAGCCCGGCGAGCTGAGCGACGGCGAGCTGAGCCTGGCAGAGAAGCTCAGAGAGGAGCGCTATGAAAGCGACGCGTGGACCCGTAAGCGCTGATTACAAGGTGCCCGGTGGCAAGTTACTCAGGGTGCGGCTGACGCTGGACGAGGAGGAGACCCCACCCGTCATCGCATCGCTGGCGCTGACCGGCGACTTCTTCATCCATCCTGAGGATGCCATCGACGAGCTCGAGGCACGCCTGATCGGCACGCCCTTGCAGGCCGAGGCGCTCCAGCAGGCGGCGGAGGCCTTCTACGGTACCGACGTGCAGGTCCTCGGCGCGGGGCCAGCGGATATCGTTCGCGTTATTATGGCGGCGGTGGAAGGGGCAGGCTAGATACGGATGTTGCTAAAAACCTATTACCCAATGCCGAAGTTTCCACCCATCTCCCTTTCCGGGGCCCAGTGCCGGCTTAGCTGTGAGCACTGCAACCGTGCCTATCTCCGGGGGATGGCACCCGCGACGACCGATGCGGCCCTCTACGAGACGTGCAAACGGCTCGCTGACGAGGGCGCGATCGGCGTCTTGCTCAGTGGTGGATCCGACCGGGACGGGTCGATTCTGAATCTCCGCGACCGCGTCGCCACGATCCGGCGCATCAAGGCCGAGACCGGGCTCATCCTCAACCTCCATCCGGGCCTGATGGACGCAGAGACTGCGGAAGCGCTGGGTGACGTCATCGACTTCGCCTCAGTGGAGATCCCAAGCGACGAGACTATTCGCGACGTCTTTCGCTTGGACGCAACTCGCGACGACTACGTGGCTACCTATGACGCGCTCCGCGCCGCGGGCATTCGCGTGGCGCCTCACGTGACCGTCTACGAGGGTGGCGAGGAGCGGCTGCTAGAGGGCCTTGCCCCACCGGAGGTCGTCACCGTTATTGTCTTCTCCCCGACGCGGGACACGCCAATGGCCGACGTCACGCCGCCGTCGGCGTCGATGGTGGGGGACGTGATCCGTGGGATCAAGGCGGCCTATCCGACAACCGAGATCTCGCTGGGGTGCATGCGTCCGCGCACCCGCGATCTTCGCGTGGCCATCGAAGTGGCTGCCCTCGATGCCGGCGCGACCCGCATGGTGCTTCCGTCACGAGAGACGCTGGATCTCGCCGAGGAGCGCGGCTACGAGATCGCACGCTTCGACGCCTGCTGCGCCCTCCCTAAGTCGCTCGAGCCGCTGGCGCGCCACGACGAGGGATAAAGGTGGGGGCACCTGCCACGCGATGAGGTGGATCGCCGCGATGCCGTTTATCGCCGGGTACACCCAACCTTGTTAGCGCAGCACCAATGCCGTGAGGATCAGGTTGGTTAGCGTCGCTGCGATCAGGCTCGGCCAAATGCTCTTCGTCTGGGTGGCGAACCACCCGCCGACGGCGCCTACCGCGAGCCAGGAGTAGACGGTGATCCAGATCACGGCCTGCAGCGGCGGGAAGAGCAGCATGACGATGAGTTGGGGCAGCGACAAGAGCGTCGCCTGGAGAGCGATGGCCCAGCCGCGAGCCATGCGTCGGCTCAGGAGTTGCAACAGCCAGCCGTGGAAGAAGAGCTCCTCGCCGAACAAGCTCACCAGGCCGCTGTAGAGCACCATCCCGACCCACCCACCGGCCCCGCTATAGCGCGCCAGCCAGGCGAAGGTTGTGTCTGGCGGCATGCTAGACATCGCCTCCCGTACCAGGTCGCGGTAGATGTGGGTCCACGGCTCGAAGATCGCCATCAATCCCCACCAGAGCACCAGGTTGAGGCCGGTCGCCGGCAGGAGATCGCGCCATGCCACCTTTCGTATGCCGATCCGCCGGGCGTCCCGGGTGCGCAGCAGCACGACCAGCGGCACGCTCGGCCAGATGAACGTAAAGATCGGCAGCGTTGTCTCCAGCACGCCCGTCGCGACCACAGCGCCGACGAGCGCCGCCACGATCCAGATCAAGGCCAGGGTCTCTCGCCGCGTCCACGATGCGGTCTTGTTCGGATCCTTCACACCCTCACCTCCGGTGACCAGACTCTGCCTCGGAACGACACCTCCTCATGGTAGTGGCAATCCCCAACACCGCCACCAAGCGCGCGTCACCGTCCAGGCCTGGAATCCCATCCTGGTCGACCTGGCGCTGGTGGATTGGGAATGGCAGATCACCGACATCCACTGCACGTTCCCCGGGGGCTAGTCTCCGTAGGGAGTGCACGACTCCACACGTCGCGAAGAGGCCTGCCCTTTCAGTGACGGGCCTCTTCCGTCACTAATGGCACGCTCTCCGCTGAAGCCACTAAACGACTACCGGCTGAAAGCCGGTAGTCGTTTAGTGCTGTTGTCAAAGTGTCAGGTAGCTAGGGGCCGGATCAGACGCCCCTAATCCTCCATCGATCCTTCGCGGAGGGTCGAGGATCCGGCCTCGGTGCGGCTGTTCAGCTTCAGCTTACTGAGCAGGTTGCTGACGCTTGGCGGCGCCTTGTCGACCCTGGCTCATCCATAGCCCGCTGCGAGGAGCCGACCGATAAGGCGAGGCTGCGACCAGGCGCGGATCTCGCCCACGTTGACGTCGCTGTCCCCGGCGATGGCGTCGGCAACGAGGAGGCCGCTCTTGATCGCCGGCGCGATGCCCTCGCCCATGTCGCGGGTGGCCAGGCCCGCGGCGTCCCCAACCACAAAGGCGTTGCCCAGGCGCAGCCGCCGAGGGGCCTCGCGCAGGTAGTAGGCGTGTCCCTTGGGATGGTAGTCGTAGTCACGAACGAACCCAAGCCGGTTCAACTTCGCCGTGAGCAAGGCCCAATGGCGCTGGATCCCGTCTCCACGCGCCTTGAGGGTCTCCGCCTTGCCGCCCACGCCCACGTTGACGTAGCCTCCCGCCTTCGGGACGTACCAGGCATAGCCGGGCAGGCCATCCTCGAAGAACCAGAGGTAGCAGGTGTCCTGGACCGGGGCGCGATCGTAGGCGAACTCCTCCTCCTGGGTCACGATCAGGCGGTCCGGGGAGCGGGGGTTGGCCCCCTCGAAGAAGGTCCGTGCCACGGGACAGTGCGTGCCGCCAGCGCCCACCAGGTAGCGGCTGAAGTAGGCGCCGTCCACCACGTAGCCGCCATCGCGCCGGGCGACGGTACGCACGTGGTGGGTCTCCACGGGCACTTCGGCGCGACGGAGCAGCCAGTTGTCGAACTCTATCCGCCGGATCGCCATCTGCCGGACCGGGACCTTGACGACGAGGCCGCGGACGGAGAGTCGCAGCTTCGTGAGCGTGATCAGGCCGTGGGGATAGGCCTCGGGGCTCAGCTCCAGCGCCTCGAGCACGTCCGGCGTGATCCAACCGGCGCATAACTTGATGCGGGGAAATGGCTGGCTATCGAGAACCAGGCAGTCGATACCGTGCCGCCGCAGGCGCCAAGCGCACGCTGCGCCCGCCGGTCCCCCGCCGACGATCAAGACCTCGGTTCGAATCATGTCATTACAGCACTAGCTGAAACGGCACTCGGGCTGTGGCGTGCCCGGGCGCGTCATCACGACCTGCCACAACTGTTGGGCGCGCGCGCGGAAACCGCCGGCGCTGCTGAGCAGATAGTAGCGCCACATCCGGTAGAAGCGATCATCGTACTGCTTCTTTAGCTCAGGCCACGCGGCCTCGAAGTTAGCGTGCCACGCTATCAGCGTGGCGTCGTAGTGCGGGCCGATGTTGTGCCAGTCCTCCATCACGAAGAGCCCCTCCATCGCTTTGCCCAACTGGGCGATAGACGGCAGCATGCCGCCGGGGAAGATGTATTTGGTCGACCAGGAGTTGGCGCCCGTCGTGCTCACGTTGCTGCCGATGGTGTGGAAGAAGGCAATGCCGTCCTCCTTGAGAGTGCGGTCGACGACCTCCATGTAGGTTCGGTAGTTCTTGTAGCCGACGTGCTCCATCACGCCGATGGAGACAACGCGATCGTAGGTGCCCGAGACGTCGCGGTAGTCCTGCAGCTTGAGCTCCACCGGCAGCCCTTTGCAGAGCTCGCGTCCCAGTTTCACCTGTTCCTTGGAGATGTTGACGCCCGTGACGTGGACGTCGTAGTTCTCCGCGGCGTACTTGGCGAAGCTGCCCCATCCGCAGCCCAGCTCCAGCACCGTCATCCCCGGCTCCAGGCCGATCTTCTTGCAGACCAGTTCTAACTTGGCCTCCTGAGCGTCGTCGAGATTGTCGGCGTCCTTCCAGTAGGCACATGTGTAGTTGAGGCGCTTGTCGAGCATCGCCCGGTAGAGATCGTTGCCCAGGTCGTAGTGGCGCTCGGCGACTTCCAGGGATCGTGACTTAGTCTGCAGATTGAAGAGGCGGCTCTGCAGGGCATACCAGAGCAGCTTCCAGTTGCCCTTGAGCTTGCTGGGCAGATCGGCTAGGACAACACGGTGGATGAGCTCGTCAATCGCCTCGCAGTCCCACCACCCATCCATGTAGGCCTCGCCGAAGCCCATCTCGACCTCCTGGACGACGCGGTCGTAGAGCCGGTCGTCGTGGACCTGCAGGTCCCAGGGGTTGCTCCCGTTGATCTCGATGTCGGTTCCCTGCAGCAACTCTCTGATCACCCGTTCCGATTTCGATACTGCCATTCTTGGTCCTCCTTGAATCAGTCGGCAGGGGATTGCGGATGTGGCGCCGCGACGATGAATGGTCTGATGGGTGTCCGCTCTCCCTTGCTGTGCGATGAATGAAGGATCCCGGCGCCTTGGTGAACTGTGGCCATTACACGCTATCCGATCTGTGGTTATTCGCTAACATCTTCGCTAACCGTACCACGGTCTCGCAGTTTGTCAGCACCCGTGGGGGGATCTCCCGCCCATTGGGACACGCCGAGGGTATGAGCACGAAGCCGCGACTGTCCCCGGTGATGCCCTCCGCCAGCGCCTGCCGGACGCGCTCCTCGAGCGCCGATGGCGTCAACATCGGAGTCTGTTGTACATCCGAAGCGGGGCGGGGTCAAACAGG
>JBNGCP010000136.1:0-6759 GCA_049974845.1 Anaerolineae bacterium
GGAGGGAGTATCCAGCCTCCAACTTCATCACTGGAAAAGTAGATTGTGCCCATCTCCGCCAAAATAGATAAACCTTGACCTTCGTGCTCATCGCGTTCTGATAGGTCGAGAGGCAGAATAACTTCACCGACATATTGAGCGCTCCAATTTTTGGAGCTGAGCTCCATATGGAGGAGGACGGAGATCCTCCGATCCTGCAATCGGGCTAAAATTCTTAATTTTGTCGAGGCTGGCCTGAGATACGGACCCGTCTCAAATGGTAACTTTTTCTTGTTTTAAGACAAAAAAGTTTAACTACCATGGGCAGATCTCGAACAAAACAATCTGATTTGAATCAAATTAGGTTGATGGGAGGGATCGAGGCTGCAGGAGAAGAGATTCATCGGAAGGCCCCTAAGTATCTTTTACGGATCTTTCAGGGAAATTGCTCCTCATCATGAGGAGATCCATTTTGGGATTTTGCCGGATTGCGAGAGGGAAATGGACTGCCAATCGCTGCGATTTGGTCCATCAGACGGTCGTATGACCGCCGAATATGCGTGGTGAGTCGAGATGAAACCGTATTTGAGGCCTCTTGGGTTCGGCCTTCTTCTCCTCTTTCTGACGGCAGCGATCGGAGCGGCCCAGGACTTCCCCCCGGCCAGGGACGATCCCGCCATCAGGGAAGCGGTGGGCTATCTCTTATCCTGTCAGAACGATGACGGAGGGTTCAATAACGAGCCCGATGCCACAACGAGCAGCATCGTTCCGACGGCCAACGCCGCCGGTGCCCTCGCCCTGGCCGGCGACCTGAACCGCGCGAATAAAGGCGGCAATACCCCCCTCGACTATCTGGTCGCAAACCCGCCCGGCGACGAGGCATCCGGCGGGAACCTGGGCCGGTACTTGATGGGTATCGTGGCCGCCGGGGGCGACCCCCGAGACGTATCGGGGATCGACTACGTGGAGAGGCTGAAGGACTTTGCAAAGCCGCCTTACGGCGAGGAGACCCTCTTCTCCGAGTCTTACATCCTTCTGGGCCTTGCGGCCGCCGGCGAATCCGATTCGGCGGTGGCTCAGGCCTTCATATCCTATGTAAAGGATAAGCAGCACTCCTCCGGCGGCTGGAGTTGGGGCGGCGGAGCCCCAGACCTCGACACCACCGGGATCGTCACCTCTGCCCTCCTGGCCGCGGGCGAGGACCTGGACTCCCAGATGGTAAAGGACGCCGTAGCTTACATCAGAACTCAGCAGAGCGATGATGGCGGCTTTGCCTCCTCGGGGATGAGCGCCGACTCCAACGCCATCAGCGACTACTGGGCGATCATGGCCCTCAATGGAGCGGGAGTCGACCCCACCGAGTGGTGGAAGGGGAGTGAGACTCCTGTGAGCCACCTTTTGAGCTGCCAGCAGGAGAGCGGGGTCTTCTGGTGGAAGCCAGACACCCAAGGTTCTGTCGGGTTCCTCGTTGAGGCGACCTCTTACAGCATCATCGCCCTGCTGGGCGAGAAGCTCCCCATCACTGCCGCCGCCCGAGGCGTTGAAGCCGAGGCCGAGGGCGCCACCGTCACCGTCACCGTTCTGGGGGACGGTGATCCCCTCTTCAGCCGCGATCTCGCCATAGGGGCCGAGAGCTTTGCCAAAGACGGCTTTGAGGTCTCAAACCCCACCGTCATGGGAGCACTCGCGGCGACGGGGCTCACCTACACCCTAGCCGACCTGGACGGCTCGGGAAGCCCGGCCGTCTCGGACCTGGAGGGCTATGGCGCTCCCATCTACTTCGTCGACGGGGCGAGGCAAGATGACCCCATCGGTGAATACAACCTGACCGGCGACGAGTGCGTAGTGATCAGCGCTCCCGACACCGTTCTGCCCCTCAGGCTGACCGCGCCGGAAGAGGTCGTCACTGGAGAGGAGTTCGCCATCCAGGTCGCTTCTGAGGATCTGGATGATCAGGGCCTCATCGTATCAGAACCGGTGGAGGGGGCGACGGTCATGGTGATCTCCGACACCTCTTCCGCAGATTACACCACCGATGAAGATGGCAAAACCGAGATCGTCCTCAACGAGCCCGGCGAGTACAGAGTCGAGGCCAAAAAGGATGGCTACATAGCTACCATCTACCTGAACTGCGGGTACCAAATCATAAACTGTCAGAGCGGCGAGCCTGTAGACGTCACCATCCACGTCCTTGGGAACGGCGCTCCCCTCTTCAGCGGTGAGGTCGAGGTCCAGACTGCTGATTTCGAGAAGGATGGGTTCGTGATCGATAACCCCACGGCCATGGGGGCTCTGGAGCTGACAGGTATATCTTATTCACTATCATCATGGAGCTGGGGCCTTTTCGTCTCGGACGTCGCTGGATATGGATCTCCATCTTTTTACGCAAACGGTGCCCAAGCCCCCGTCGGGCTTGACCAGTATTATCTCAGCGACGGAGACTGCATCGTCGTAAGCGCTCCTTATACCGTGTATCCACTTTTCATGGATGCGCCCACCGACGTCGTGGTAGGCGAGAAGTTCAAGGTTAAGGTGGAGTCGGAGGAGTACGACCTCAACTGGAACCTGGTGAGGGTCCCAGCCGAAGACGCAACGGTCATCGTCGGGACGACCGTCTACACCACCGGAACTGATGGATACACAGACAACATCACCCTGAGTCAGGCGGGTGAGTACGAGGCGAAAGCAGAAAAGCCAGGTTACATAGGGACCAGCTATCTGAGTTGCAGTCCTCACATCATAAGCTGTGAGGCGGGTGACTTTGTAGATGTGACCATCCACGTCCTAGGAAACGGAAACAAGCTATTCAGCGGTGAGAAGACGGTTAGCTCTGTGCCGTTCACAAAAGACGGATTCGATGTCGACAATCCTACGGCCATGGGCGCCTTGGAGCTGACAGGTGTATCTTATTCACTATCGTCATGGAGCTGGGGCCTCTATGTATCCGACGTCGCAGGTTATGGATCGCCCTCGTTCTATGTTGATGGCAGTCTGGCCGACGTTGGGCTCGACCAGTATTATCTCAATGGGGACGAGTGGATCACCGTCAGCGCGCCGTATTCCGTAACGCCGCTCTACTTGGACGCGCCCGAAGACGCTTTCGTGGGCGAGAGCTTCGAAGTCGAGGTGGAGACGGAGGAGTACGACGCCAACTGGAACCTGGTAAGGGTTCCTGTCGTAGGCGCCACCGTCAAGATCGATGGTGATCCTGGCTCTCCCTACACCACAAACAACACCGGAATCGCAACGGTCACCCTTCAACAGACCGGCGAGTACAAGGTTCGGGTTGAGAAGGCAGGTTATATCGGAACCTACTATCTGATCCCCGAAGGATACCACTTCATCACCGTTACCGGCGAGAGCGGTCTATTGAACGTGAATAAGAGCGCTGATAGGCGCTTTGCAGAGCCTGGTGATATCCTGACCTATAGGATAAAGATCAGCAACAACGATGATGACCCTGTGACCGACGTCAGCGTCACGGACGTCCTTCAGATGGACTCAACCTTCGTCTACGCCGACCCTATGCCAGACGAGACAGGAGCTGAG
Organism: Anaerolineae bacterium; assembly: GCA_049974845.1. Classification (GTDB taxonomy): domain Bacteria; phylum Chloroflexota; class Anaerolineae; order B4-G1; family SLSP01; genus PWVB01. The sequence goes on from JBNGCP010000136.1 coordinate 3,529, forward strand.
CTCAAGTGGAACTTCCCAGAGATCGAGGCCAGAGGATCCAAAGAGATCACCCTTAAGGTGAACGTCTCAACGGAGAGGCCTTCGGGTTATGAACTTCAAAACTGCGCCAATGTCGTGGCCCTCAACGATACAGAAGCTTTGATCAGCGCTGTAGGCTGCGAAGAGGTCTTCATCGGAATAAGGGAGCCCCTCATCGTGACAAAGACCGCCGACAAGGAATCTGTAGAGCGAGGAACGAAGGTCAAGTACTCAATAAAGGTCTGCAACCTCGACAACGCTGATATGACCAACCTGGTGGTTGAGGACGCCTTCAACAAAGATGTGGAGTTCGTCTCTGCAGGTCCAGCACCCATCCAAGAATACTCCGAAGGGGATCGGTTTAGTGAGATCGTCTGGACCTTCAATTCGATTGAAAAGGGGAAGTGTCTTCCGGATATCACCCTGGAGGTGATCGTCCCCGAGATGCAGGACTTCGAGTTCGGGATGGAGCAGAACGTGAGGGGCGGGGGTTTCGTCAACGTCGCCAACGACTACTCGACGACGCCACCCGAGTACGGCCTCACCAACGTGGTCAACGTCAGCGCTTATATCGACGACGAGCTTTTTGAGGCTTCGGCCAGCGTGACCGTCGGGGTGACCGACCTTGGAACCGAGCTATCCACTCGGGAGCACGGGAGCGGCAGCTACGAGAGCGAGGAGCTGGTGGAGGTGAAGACCGAAGACAAACTGATCGAGATGTCAAAGGACGTCTCGGCGACCTACGCAACCACCACCCTCGGCCTCTACAACAACCGATCTGTAGCCTACTCATCGAGGTGGACCGAGACCGCCTCCGGAAAGAACAGGATCACCGGAACCACCATGGGCGAAGCCTATCGGTACGCCACCTCCATCGACCGCGACTCTCACTTCAAGCTCGACGAGACGAGCACCTCGATGGCCTTCGACTCGGAGTTCGAGGGGATGGGAAGCTTCAGAGCGTTCCAGAAGCCCTCCTCAGAGGGTGACCCCGCCGACTTCGAATCCGAAGAGACCTATTCGGGGAGCTTCAAGATTTATCAGGTTGCGAACGGCACCAGCATAAAGTACGAGAAGGCGGCTTCGGGGACCGGGTCCGTCTCGGCGGATAAAAGGATCGGTGACCAGCAGAGGTCTTACGAGTCCGGATCTGGCGCCTACGAGTCCGACGAGATCATCGAGGCCGCGACCAACTACATCGCAAAGGATATCAGCCTTGTATATCAGCCGACGAGCTTCGATCTCGGAGGCGGCGATCTATCAGCCAGCTCCCAAGCGATGTGGAAGGAGGGGATCTGGTCGAAGAACGTTAGCGAGAACAGCACCACCTTCATCGGCGAGGAGTTTTCCAGCCTAGGCCGGCTCGATAAGGAGACGCTCGTCAGAGGCCTGGGCGACGTGGCCACGGAGGCCGAGTTCTCCGGGATGGGGCGGTTCAGGGCGGTCTCCGTCGACACCGCCGTCAACGAGTCGGATAACGAGTCGGTCAAAGGCTCGATGAAGCGGCTCCGAGAGGCCGAGATCGATATCGACGACCAGTACTTCGGAGATTACTCCATCCAGAGGAGGGTGATCTTCGCCCGCGACTTCGAGTACGACGAGCCCCACCTCTCGGCCGAGAAGTCGGGTGAGATATTCTACGAGGAGGACGCCACCCTTGCACGGTACAACATAACCCTGAGAAACGACGGCAACCGGGCCCTCGGCCCCCTGGTGATAAAAGACCTCTTCCCGCCGGGAGCCGAGTTCGTCAACGCCTCTGAGAGGACCTCGAGCCTCATCTCCGAGAGCGCCGAGTGGACCTTCCTGAACCTGGGGCTCGGAGGCACCCTCAGCTTCAACCTCTGGCTTGACCTCACCGACTGCCGCGGCGACGAGATCGTGAACAGAATTGAGGCCTCGGCGGGCATCAACGGAAACGTCACCACGGCCAGCGCCTTCTCCGCCCTCGAGACCGACTGGCTGAGCTGGACCGAAGACGCCTCGGTGACGGCAACCAAGACAGGCGAGGTGGACGAGGACGATCTGAGGATCGTCACCTACACCATCACCGTCCAGAACCTCGACGAGAAGACCAAGGTCGCCACAGTCGCCGACTTCCTCCCGGAGGGGATGAAGTTCCTCGACTCTTCGGTCGAACCCTCCTCCGTCGACGGCAACACCGTCACCTGGACCCTGATCGACATCGGCCCCTACGAGACCGAAAGAATCGTCTACGGGGCCGAGGCCCTCCGGAGCGGGAAGTTCCTCAACCGGGCGGTGGTGGACGCGAGGTCGGTTGACGGGTCCAGCTCGCCGCCGGTCTACGTAAACTCCATCGTCGAGATCGGCGAGTTTGAGGGAGAGGAAGAGGCTCCGCTGCCCATATGGCATCCGCCCGACTGGGACTTCGTGTACACGGACTATGAAAACAACCTCACCTGCCAGGAGATCACGAACCTGAAGGCGCCCAAAGTCGCTTCAAAATAGGGCACATCCGGAGGGGCCGTCGAAAGCGAGGCCGTCACCGAAGTAGTGTGACGAAAGGGTGCTAGAAAAAGGGGTTAGATGGCGATGAGCTGCCATCTCGTCACCTCAGTTTTATCCGTCTTTTACTCCTCAAAGCGCTCTATCAGGAGGACGAGCCTCCTCTCCGAAGACTGGGGGTCCTCGATCAGGGCCAGGGTGTATATCCCCTCGTCGCCCAGCTCCAGGGTCTCTTCGAGATCTGGGGAGGCCAGGACTTTCAGCTCGCCGGCAGGGAGGCTTCGGAGGATCGTCGATCTCCACTGAGAAGCAGGCAAACCATTTTCCGGTCGAAGATCTCCGAACGGTTAACCTCTTGATCTTGCCTTCGATGGGTCGGTGGAGCTTGATCTTGATATCTCCGATCTTGGAGAGGCGAAGCTTCCCGAAAGACAGTTTGAATCCCAGCTGTGGATAGGTGAACGAATCGTACCATCCTTTCCCCTTGAACCTGGGATACCCTGGGGTCTCTCCTGCTTTGACCCTTCGGAAGAACGCTTTAAAGGCCAGATCTACCCGTTCTTGGACGTTCTGGAGGCTCTGAGAGAATACCTCCTTTAGTTCTGGTTTGTTTTTCTTCCACTCTGGCAGCAAGTTGTGAGTCTCATACTTAGATCTGGATTTGCCTTCTTGTTCGAAAGAGTTTTTTCGATATGCTAAAGTCTCGTTATAGGTCCATCTACACAGCTCCAAGGTCTGTTCCATCTT
>JBNGCP010000137.1:0-6709 GCA_049974845.1 Anaerolineae bacterium
GCTCCACCATCCCAACGACGTCCCGGATCGCGGCGCGGACTGCCTCCGGGGCGTCCAACATCACGTTCGGGCCGCTGCGGCCCAGGTTCCGACGCTCGCTGCGGTTCGACAGCGCGGTGAGCCGCCCCTGCGCCGCGGCCCGGTCAGGATGCATCGAGATCGTCTCGTCGCTATAGGGCCCCGCATCGAGCGGCTGCGTGCGCGCGGGCGTCAGCACGATCAGCGGCAGATGCCCCAGCGGCAGATCGCCCCAGAGCGCGTCGGCAGCCTGGTCCAGGCTGACGCCAAGCTGTTCGAGCTCGGCGATAGCCGTCTCGTAGTAGGTCGGATCGAGCAGCCACGCGCGGTACGGCGCCTGCGCGCGGGTCTCCAGCCCCGCCACCCGCGGCGGCACGACGGCGGCGGGAGCGATAACCTGCAGGAAGCGCAGCGCCCCCGTCGCAGCAAGGCGGCCCATCGTCTCATAGGTGCTCAGCACGCGGCCGATTCGCTGCGCGCCCGGCGGAGAGAGCGCAAAGTCCGTGGTTGGGTCGATCAACACCAGCCCCGCCACCTGATCAGGATAGCGCCCCGCGTAGAGCTCCGCGTGAAGGGCGCCGAGCCCGTGACCGACCAGGACGTAGGGCCCCGTCTCTTCGGACGCAGCGAGGAGTGCGTGCAACTCGTCCGCGACCTGAAGCGCGTTGCGCGGCTCGTCGCTCGGCCCGCTCCATCCATACCCCGCCCGGTCATAGACACAGACGCGCAGAGCGTCGGCCAAGTCGGCCTGCAGGCCGCTCCAGTCCAACGAGAAGGCGCCGACATCGGCGTCGATGACCACCGTGGGCGCGCTTGACGACGTCGGCCCCTCGCACGCCAGATGCAGACGGAGCCCGTCGACGTCCACGCGCGACCCGGGCGGTGCGTGGTTGGCCCGGGCCTGAGACAGGCCCAAGTCCTGGACGATCAGCAAGATCAGAGGGATCAGGAGGCCGAGCAGCAGGCCGATCCCGAGGATCAGGCCGACGGTCTTGAGGATGGATCCGGCATTCGACGACATCGCCACCTCCTATCCGCGCGGGGCGCCGCGTGCGGGTCTTCTTGGGCAACCGCCCCCCCAGGAAGTTAGAAACGCGTATGATCATCGCTATGGTACGACGCCCCCCACCCCTGTCAAGGCGGGCGTGCCGCGCTCTTGAGCGCAGCCCCGGCGCTTTCGCGGACGCCCGCTCCGGTGTATAACCCCTGCAAAGCCAACCACACGGAGGCCGACAGCGTATGGAGAGCACAGACACGCGCAGGAATGCGCTGATCCAGCAAGTCATCACCGATCACACCGAAAGCCACCGGATGCCGCGGCTCTGGTGTCCGCCGATCACGCATTACGACGAGGGCGGCGATGCGCCCGGCGCCATCGATGCGGCGCGCACCCGCGCCCACTGGCGGACGCTGGTCGGACACGTCGGCGGCTTTCTGACCCCCGGCTCGACGGGCGACGGGTGGGAGATGAGCGCCGCGGAGATCCACGCCCTGTTACAGATCGCGACCGACCTTGCCGTCGAGCTCGATACCCTCGTCCTCGTGGGCGTGCTCCGCACCGAGGTCGACGCGATGCGCACGGTGATCGAGGAGACGGTGGCGTGGCTGATGGCGGAAACGGGCGAGCAGGACCCCCTCACCGCGCTGCGCGCCCGCCACGTCGCCGGCTTCACAATTTGCCCGCCGAAGGGGGCTGCCCTCTCTCAGGCGCAGATCCGGGTCGCCCTCGAGCGCGTCCTGGACCTGGGGCTGCCTATGGCAATCTACCAACTGCCCCAGGTGACGGGGAATGAAATCTCCATAGAGGTCTTCCAGGATCTGGCAGCGCGCTACCCCAACTTCCTGCTCTTCAAGGACACCAGCGGGCAGGACCACGTACCGCTGGCCGACCGCGGCGAGAGCGGCGTCTTTCTGGTTCGGGGGGCCGAGGGGAATTACGCGCGCTGGCTGCGCGAGACCGGCGGTCCCTACCAGGGCCTGCTCTTGAGCACGGCCAACTGCTTCGCCGCGGAGCTCGCCGAGGTCATCGCCCGGCTCGAGGCGGGCCGGATCGCGGAGGCGAGGGCCCTCTCCCAGCGGCTAACGGCGGTGGTGGAGGCCGCCTTCGCAGCGGTCGCCGACCTCCAGACCGGCAATGCTTTCTCCAACGCGAACAAGGCCATGGATCACTTCATGGCCTATGGGCCCGACGCAGCCGAGGTCCCGCCGCCCGTCTGTCATGGGGGCGTGCAGCTGCCGCGCGACCTCATCGCCAAAATAGGCGCCCTCCTGGAGGCGCACGGCTTTATGCCCCGGGAGGCGTACCTCTGAGACGCGCAGCGACGGCGGAGGCATGCGCCTTCGCCGTCGCACGGATTCAGTCAGACAGTGGCGTCCTGCAGAGGGCGTGAGCCCTGCAGGCTGCCGGGCCGCTAGAGATCAGCCCTCCTGGCTGCCGCCTTGGATCTCGTCCAGCCGGCCCTGAATGGCGTCCAATTGCTTCTGGAGCCACTCGGCCTGGGACTTCAGTTGGGCAGCCTCCTGCTCGCTCGTCGGTGCCTGAGGCGCCGGCCCCCAAGGGCCGTAACCTGCACCGTAGCGCGCCCAGAAGGGCAGACCGGTCGCCCGGTAGCCGTGGCGCCAACCATGGCCCCAACCACCGCCCCAGCCATAGCCGCCTCGGCCATAGCCGCCCCATCCGTAACCGGGACCGGGGTGGGCGTAACCGGGCTCATCGTATCCTCCGCAGTATCCGAGACCGCGACCCGTCATCGGGCCCTGTCCCATCGGTCCTGTTCTATCGCCTCTTGGCATGTAAGTCCTCCTCTGCTATCATCTGAGTGTGTGTGGCGAGCGGCAGGCCCCGAACGTCCGGGGCTTGCCGCTCCCATCCTTTTACCAACGTCCGCGTCCGCCGCGCCGCCCTGCGCCGCGGCCAAATCCGCGCCCACGGCGGAACGCCTGACCGAGCCGGCTGAAGAAGCCGCCACGGATCGGCGCCCCCTGCAGCCCGGCGTACCCGTACGGGCGTCCGGCACGGGGCTCGGCGACGGCGCAGTACCCTGCGGCACGGCCCGTCATGGGCCCTTCGCCTCGTGGTCCACGTCCATCAAAGCCTGGCATATGCTCACCTCCTTGGTTGCCAACTGATCGCCCAGCAAAGCTGAGCACACACGGTCAACGAGAACCTGTGGGGTATGCGCCACCACGCTCATACGCGGCGATCAGACGATCAATCGCGTCACGGCTCTCGCGCAGGTACGTCATCCAACCGGCCAGCACCTGCTCGCCCGCCGGTGTCAACGCATAAACGCGACGCGGTGGCCCCTGAGTGTTCTCCGTCTCCCATTCCGACACCACCCATCCCATCTCCTCCATATCGCTGAGCATGCGATAGATGCGCCGTAGGGAGACCTGCTCAAGGCTGAACGCCGCCACTGCTTCGGCCAACGCGTAGCCGTGCGCCGGCCCATTCAGCAGCGAGCAGAGCAGCGCGGGCTCCAACAGGTGTGCCGCGCGCCCGCGCCCCCTTCCGCGTCCGTGTCCAGGTCCTCGTCCGTGTCTTCCCCGCATTCCCGATCTCCCTTCATCTTGACGATCACAGTATAGCGCACTATGGACATCTTGTCAATAGTCGATTTGACGCTTTCTCGCGCCTTCAGGCAAAGGCATGCGCGGACCGCAGCGCTGGCGCACCTTGACTGCGAGGTAGCCGCTCCTAGAATGAACCCATGCAGTACACAGAAAATGGGACTCACCACGAAGACACAGAGAACACCCATGACATGCCCCCGCGGTGACCGGGAGCAGCCTATGATTGAAACAGACCTGCAGGACATCGAGATTCACACCGATCTCAGGCCGGGTAACATCGGCGAGATCATCGCCCTTCACGGGAAGCTCTACGCCGCTGCCTACGGCTGGGATGCCACCTTCGAGGCCTACGTCGCGGAGCCCCTGGCTCAGTTCGCCAAGCGCCAGGGCTATCGCGAGCGCCTCTGGATCGTCAAGCATCGGGGGCACGTGGCGGGCAGCATCGCCATCGTCGAGGCCTCCCCCTTCGACGCGCAGCTTCGCTGGTTTCTGCTGCACCCCGACCTGCGCGGGCGCGGCCTGGGTCGAAAGCTCATCACCGACGCCATTGCCTTCTGCCGGTCGCGCGGCTACACTTCGATCCACCTCTGGACCGCCGGGCGGCTGACCTCGGCTATACGCCTCTACCAGTCCGTTGGCTTCATCCTGACGGAGGAGGTCCTCCACGAGCTGTGGGGCGACCTCATCCGCGAGCAGCGCTACGACCTGCGCCTGTAAGGCGAAAGGTGCAACGCACTTCAGCTCTGCCCATCACCGCCCGACGTGAAGCCTAAGTGCGTTACACCTCGCCGCCAATCTCCCCCAGCAACTCCGCCCGCCGCTTCCGATAGGCCACAATCGGCCGATCGCCCTGGATCAGGTTCTCGCCCATCTGCAACGAGACCGGCTGTGGCTGGTGCGTCTCCACCACACGCCGGTCCTGATGCGCGACCTTGACATTGAACGGCATCGCCAGCCGGTTGACGACCTCCCGCAACACCGGAACGCGCAAGAATCGCTGGTAGAAGCGCAGGTAGAGCAACGTGTGGCCGTCATCCACCGGCACAAAGGCCGCCGCCACACGGACGTCATCGGCGATGTAGTTCTGCCACAGGTTTGGGAAGATGAAGGCCAGGTGGAAGTCGCGCTCGGGATCCACCTCGATCTCCTCGGGGCGTCGGGGCCGGGTGCCATCGTCGACGCGGTTGTAGACATAGAAAACGAGCTGCTGATCGTCTACCCACCGCACCACCGGCCCATCGACGACCGTCCGGTTGCCCCGGCCGATCGTGTTGTGGTGGACGAAGGGGAGGTGCACCACATCGAGCTGGTTTTCGATCACGCGGCTGTAGTGCGCCCGCCACGGATCGATGGCCTGCCCATAGGAGAAGCCATCCACCAGGTCGTCAAAGAAGCGCGGCGTCCCCAGGTCGGCTGGCGGCGTCTCGCCCCACCAGATCCAGATGAAGCCGTGGGCCTCGTACGTCGGATAGCTGTGCACCCGAAAACGCTCTGGCACAGGCGCGTTCCTGCCGTTGGCCGGGATGACCTGGACCGCACCACCCGCGTCGTACTCGAAACCGTGAAACGGGCACTGGAGCCGCCCGTTCTCCAACACCTTGCCCTTGCTCAGTTGCACGCCCCGATGAGCGCAGTGATCGCGCAGGCACGCCACACCACCTTCTGCATCCCGCCAGAAGACGAGCTTCTCTCCCATGCGCGTCACGCCGATCGGCGCCCCTCGCACCTGGGACGAGCTCAACACCACGTACCATTGATTGGGGATCATGGCCACCTCCTTTTCAGCGGGTGTCGACCCCCATCTTACGCCCGCGGGCACGTCCCGCAAGTCGACTGGATGCTGGCCACCCCGACGCCCCCACCTCAGACGGGCAAATCCCCTCATCTTTCGAAGGACCGCCAAATAATTTGGCAGATGTACCAAATTGATTGTATAAACCCCTTGACAAACTACAAGAAATCGAGTATCATGCAAAACGAACCATGGAGGTGGGTCATGCGCAAGATCCTGGAACACTGTCCGTCGTGTGGGGGTGACCTGGTGGTCACGCGAATGAGCTGCCCGGCCTGCGGCACCGTCGTCACAGGGCAATGGGCCCCGTGCCGGTTCTGCCAGCTCTCACCGGAGCATACACGGCTGTTGGGCGCCTTCGTCCGCTCTCGCGGCAACGTCAAGGAGATGGCACGCGAGCTCGACATCTCCTACTGGACCGTCCGCAAGCAGGTGGACGAGCTGATCGAGGCGTTGGGCTATGAGCCCGCACCGCCGCCGCCCGAGGATACGACTGAGGCGCAGATGGAGATCCTCGACCGCCTCGACCGCGGCGAGATCAGCGCCGCCGAGGCCACGGAGCTTCTGGAAGAGCTGGGGTAGCGTCAGCCCGCGCGTTCCACATATCGGGACACCAGAAAAGGAGCAAGAAGAGATGAGTGAACAACGGATGAGAATCCTCCAGATGCTGGAGGAAGGGAAAATCAGCGTCGACGAGGCGAGTCAACTCCTCAGCAAGGTGGAGGATCTGAACGAAGAGACCGGCGAGGAGGCCGGCGGGCCGCATCCTCACGCCCACCACGGCCCCGGGCCCGGGTTCCCGCACATCGAGATGCCGCACGTGCCGCCGATTCCCGACGTGGGCAAGATCGTTAACGATGCGATGGCCGAGGCCTTCCGTAGCGTCCGTGGCGCCGGCTTCGGCGGCGCCGAGGGAGAGGCGGTGGGCCCGATGCGCTATCAGGGCGCGCGCTTCAGCGGTGCACTGCTGGAGCACACGGACCTCACCGACGCCAAGATGGACAGCCGTACCCGCTTCGAGGGCGCCGATCTGCGCCATACGTCCTTCGTCGACGCCGACCTGCGCGGCGCCGACCTGCGCGGCGCCGACCTCAGTAACAGCGACTTCACCGACGCCAAGCTCAACGGCGCCGATCTCCGCGGCGCCCGGCTGTGTCAGGGTTCGTACGTCGACGCCGACTTCCGCAACGCCGATCTTCGCGGCGCCGACCTCAGTAACAGCGACCTGACGGACGCCGACTTCAAGAACGTCAAGGAGCACGGGCTATTGCTGCGCGGGGTGAAGATGGTCGGGCTCAAGTACTACAGCGCCCCCGAGGATGAGGA
>JBNGCP010000138.1:0-1265 GCA_049974845.1 Anaerolineae bacterium
TTGACCGTCAGTGGGAGGAGGTCGCCGAGCGCACGTATACGTTCATCGAGAGCCACATATGCAGGCATACGTGAAGCTTGCGCTCGGCGGCGGCGGCGGCGCGGAGGATTCGCGTCCGCTCGACGAGGCCTTTGCCGCCTGGATCAGGCCGGAGGGCCGGCTGCTCTACTGGCCCGTTGCTCTCCGTGGCATTCGGCCCCTTGATACCTGCCTGGCATGGATCGAGGCCATCTTCGCGCCCCTCGGCGTGACCGACGTCACGATGTGGACCGAGCTTGCCGAGCATCAGCCCGGCGAGATCGAGACCTTCGACGGAATCTACGTTGGGGGCGGGAACACCTTCTCGCTGCTGGCGGAGCTGCGGGAGAGCGGCTTCGACCGCGCACTCAGGGACTATGCCTTGAGCGGCGGGCCGGTCTACGGCGGGAGCGCCGGCGCCGCCGTGCTGGGCTGCGATATTCGCACGGTGAGCCACCTCGACGCCAACCACATCGGCCTGACCGACACGCGCGGCCTCGACCTCGCGGGCGGGCACGCGGTCTGGGTCCACTACGTGCCGGAGGATCACGAGCGGATCCAGGCTTATGTCCAAGAGCGCCGGCAACCGGTCCTGGCCATCTCCGAGCGGTCGGGCGTCGCGATCGACGGCGACGGCATGCGCGGCGTCGGCTTCGAGCCGGCCTATCGATTTGCCCAGCGGGCCGACGAGCCCGTCGAGCTCCCAACCCGGCTGGAGAAGCGAGGCATCTGAAGGCGCACGTGCGATGAATCTGTCAGGGCTTCTGCCGCCGGTATCCGCGAGATACAGGGGCTCGCCGCTCGCCCTCTGTTTCCTCGTGCTCTTCGCCGTCACCGGCACCGTGCGCAGCCTCATCCACATCCTCGCGCCCGACGGCGGCGCCGGTACGATCGCCGGACTGACCATCCAAGTCGACGGCGGCGGCAACCTCGTCGCGATCTTCGCCCAGTGGGGCGCAAGCCAGCTCATCCTCGCGCTGCTCACCTGGCTCGTGGTCCTGCGCTACCGCTTCCTCGTGCCCGCGATGCTGGCCGTGGTCACATTGGAGCAAGCCCTGCGCATCGGCGTCGGGCTCCTCAAGCCCCTCGACGCAGCCGCAGCCCCACCTGGCGCGATCGGCAGCACCATCGTGCTCCCGCTGGCGTTGATCGCCCTGGCGCTCTCCCTGCGGCGGACGCCTCGCGTCCTGTAGAGACGCGGCGGTGCCGCGGCTCCTGCTGCACGCGTCACCGGCGCCAGACGGCGC
>JBNGCP010000138.1:1365-6667 GCA_049974845.1 Anaerolineae bacterium
GTGGTAGAGCCGCGGCGGTGCCGCGGCTTCTCCTGCACGCGTCACCTCGTCGCCCCTGAAGGGGACACCGGGGTTTGACGCCCACCCTCAGCCTGTATACAATCCACGCCACACCAAAGGGTCTTGGGGCGTGCTGGGGCTATGAACAGAATCGAGACGCTCACCTTTCGCCAGATGGACGAGGCCGCCGCACAGGAGATCGTGGCCTGGCGCTATGACCCGCCGTACGACGTCTACAACCACGACCCAACCGATGTCGAGGCGAGTGTCCGCGGGCTACTGACCCGAGACTATCACTACTACAGCGTGTGGGACGCGGCCCTTGGGTTGATCGGCTTCGTCTGCTACGGCGAGGATGCGCGCGTGCCTGGCGGCGACTACGCGCACGTCGACGGTGCAGATCCCCTGGACGTCGGCTGGGGCCTGAGGCCCGACCTCACCGGACAGGGCCTGGGGCCAAGCTTCATCAAGGCGGCCCTCCGCTTTGCGCGGCATCGCTGGGCGCCGCCGGCCTTCCGGGCGACGGTCGCCGCCTTCAACCGACGGGGCTTCCGCGTCTGCGAGAAGGTCGGGTTCCGCCAGGTTGATCGCTTCGAGCGGCCCGGCGACCGCAGACGCTTCGTGATCCTCACGCGGCAGGCTGAAGATCCGTCGGGGACGGTATGATCGTAGTCCATTACGTGGTCCGGGGCATCCTCTTCGTCGACGGTCAGGTGCTGCTGGCGCACCAGCTTGGCGCCGACAATACCTTCCTGCCGGGCCGATATATCGAGCCTGGCGAGCGTGCGACGACGGCGCTGGTACGCGAGCTTGAGGAGGAGCTGGGCGCCAAGCCTACCGTCAAGCGCTTCGTCGGCGCCGTCGAGTACCGCTGGGCCGACGACGCCCAAGACAACCACGAGCTCAACCTCCTCTTCGAAGTCGCGGTGCCGGGCCTGAGCCCCGACGCCGCCCCGTGCTCGCTGGAGCCCCACCTTGAGTTCATCTGGTCGACGCCGGAGGATCTGGTCGACCGCAACCTGCAGCCCGCCCCCTTGATCGACAGCCTCCGCCATTGGACCGAGGGATACAGCGGATATTGGGGCACGTGGTCGCCTCTCGACCCACAGACCACGGAGGATGGACGATGACCATCAACCTAGGCGCCAGTGTTGCCATCATCGAGGACGGGCGCGTGCTGCTGACGAAGCGCGACGACGTCGAGGCCTGGGCTTTGCCGGGCGGTCGCATCGAGGCCGGCGAATCCGTTGTCGAGGCTGCCTGCCGTGAGGCCCTTGAGGAGACGGGCCTCGAGATATCGGTGACCCGGCTCGTCGGGATCTACTTCTGACCTGCCGGTCCCGCTGGCGACAACCACAACGTCCTTTTCGCCGCCACCCCGACCAGCGGGTCCCTGAGGCCACAGGTCGGTGAGATCGTCGAGCTCGCCTACTTCGACCCGCGCGTGTTGCCGGAGCCGCTCCTCTGGTGGCACCGCCAGCGCATTCGGGACGCGGTTACCGGGACCAGCGGCGTCGTCTGGACCCAAAAGATCGCCTGGCCCTTCGAGGGGCTGTCCAGGCGGGAGGTGTACGAGCGTCTGGCAAGATCGAAGTTTCCAAAGCAAGCCTTCTTCGCGGACCTGGTCTCGCGGCCTGCTCCAGAGCCGGAAGACCTGGAGGTGCAGCATCTCGGGAGCCCAGAAGAGCCGAACGATATCGGGCCCTGACTGAGGAGGGTGCTCGCGCCGCCCTCGACCGCGCCGACAGCGCCCTACCCCAGGCGGTTCGCGACGAGATCGCGACCACGACCGACTACGAGGGCGTGGTGGGCATGTACGAGGGCTTCGATGCCAAGGGCGACGTCATCCCCCAATGGTCGTGGGTGGAGCGGTATGAGAACGGCAAATGGGGGACGGAGCAAGGCGGCAAGATCTTCCTGCCCCTGGTGCTGAACAGCGTTTCATAGGAGCGAGGGTCACAGCATCCGCATCACGTGCGCGGCACACCTGTCTGCACTGCCGGCCCGCTGGCGAAGAGTCAGTGAACTCAGTGCAATCAGTGCCTCAGTGGTTCAACCACCGCGGTCCCGCCAGCACCACCGACGTCGCCACCTGCCGCTCGGGGATCGACCAGTACGTCCGCAGCAGCCGCGCCTTCTCCGCTCGGAATGGGATACCGTTGCCAAGTCAACCACAGAATGCTACAATAGCGCCAACAGTGGATCTTGACCGTCGACTCGGCAGAGCGCTAACGAAATGCGACTACCTAACCGTACCAAGGCTTACGTCCCGCGGGCTAAGCTGACCCAGTATCTACTGTCCGAGGCGCACACTGTGGGCAAGTCGAAGGCCAAGTTCTTTCGCGCCTGCGGGTTCGACGAGACAACTGTGGATAGGCTTGAACAGAGTCTGCTGGCGATCGCCAGAACCGGCGCGGTCGTGAAGACCGTACCGTCGCCTTACGGTGACAAGTACGTGGTTGATGGTGACCTGGCTCTGCCAAGCTGCAGTAGCGTGATAGTCCGGACCGTCTGGATCATCGAGACAGGGGAGACCAGGCCCCGTTTTGTGACGGCGTATCCTATATGAGCTGCTCAGAGGATGAGATGATACGCGAACTAGATACCGTTGTGTTGGCACGGGACGTGGACGAGCACGGCCTGAAGCGTGGCGATATTGGCGCTGTCGTCCACCGTTACGCAGACGGGCAAGCCTTTGAGGTCGAGTTCGTGACCGGTGAAGGTGAGACGATCGCCGTCCTGACCCTCAGCCCGGACGATATCCGTCCCGTCGGCCGCAAAGAGATTCTCCACGTTCGCGAGCTTGCGACGGCGTAGCAACGCGCCGTGCGCTACGCCTGGCCTCACGCGCCGTGCGGGCCGCTCTCCCACCACCGCGGCCCCGCCAGCACCACCGACGTCGCCACCTGCCGCTCGGGGATCGACCAGTAGGTCCGCAGCAGCCGCGTCTTCTGCGCCACGGAGACGCGGCGGTAGTCGTTCTTCTCATAGAAGCCAATGGCCCACGTCGCGGCTGCCCACGTGCCGATCAGGATCGGCTTCTCCGTCAGCGTCTCCAGATGCTTGAGCAGCCGCGTGCCGATGCCCCGGCCTTGGGCCGCAGGCCGCACGTAGGCGTGGCGGATCAGCGTGACGTCACCCCGGTCCTGGATACCCATCACGCCCAAGAGCGTGCCCGCCTCCTCCAGCCCCCAGAACTCGACGCCCGCGTCGATCTCCTCGCGGAGCTCGTCCGCCGGCATGTAGGGCTCGTGCCAGCGATCCGCCGGGATCACGCCCTTGTAGGCCTGCGCCGCGTCATTCACGATGGTCAGGATCGCCTCGAAGTCCGCCTCATCCAGAAGACGTATCATCTCCGATCCTCCCTATGCCCCAACGCCCGCTCGAGATCCGCGTCGCGGCCCGTAAACCCATGATCGGAGGTCCATTCTACGGCTATGTCGGGGCGCGCCTCCTCGTGCCCAACCAACAACGCCTCGTGCGAGCTCTCCTGCATCCTGCCCACCGCGCCCCCCTCCCCCTGACTTGACACACAGATCGCATTGTATACCATTGTGCACAAGCCGCACGTTTTGCACCGGCTTCAAATGCTGTTGGGTCGTCGGGCCGCAGGTCCGCTGTCCTACTTAGGGCCACGTTGCTGATGCGCGAGGCCGAAAGGAGCTGATCCGATGTGTGATACCCTGGTCGCCACGGGTAGCGTGACCGCCGACGGCGTCACCGTCTTCGGCAAGAACTCCGATCGCGAGCCTAACGAGGCCCACCACGTGATCCGCATCCCCGCAGCGGATCACGAGCCGGGCGCCCGCGTCAAGTGCACCTATATTGAGATTCCGCAGGTCGCCCACACGCACGCCGTGCTGCTCGCCAAGCCCTTCTGGATCTGGGGCGCCGAGATGGGGGCCAACGATCAGAACGTCGTGATCGGCAACGAGGCCGTCTTCACCAAGGTGCCCTACGACAAGGACGAGGGCCTGATCGGCATGGACTTCCTGCGCCTCGCGCTGGAGCGTGCGGGGAGCGCCCAGGAGGCCGTCACCGTCATCACCGACCTGCTCGCCGAGCACGGTCAGGGTGGCAACTGCGGGTTCCAGAACGCGATGTTCTACCACAACAGCTTTCTCATCGCCGACCCCGACGACGCCTGGGTGCTGGAGACCGCCGGCCCGCATTGGGCGGCTAAGCAGGTCAAGGGGGTCTACACGATCTCCAACGCCATCACCCTCCAGAAGACGTGGGACCTCGCCTCGCCCGATTTGGTTACCCACGCCGTCGAGCAGGGATGGTGCAAGGACCCCGAGGACTTCGACTTTGGGCGCTGCTACTCCGACACGATCTACACGAAGCTCAGCGACGCTCACAAGCGACGGCGGCGCACGATGGCGCTGCTCACCTCGCAGCGCGGGCAGATCACCGTCGAGACGATGATGGCGGCGCTGCGGGACCACGGCGAGGACGCCGACAGCTCATGGCGTCCGGACATGGCGCTCACCGGCGCCGACGTCTGCATGCACGCCAGCGCGGGCCCTGTGCGCAGGAGCCAGACGACGGGCTCGATGGTCTCGCATCTCGATCCGAACCACCCCACCCATTTCGTCACCGGCACGGCGGCGCCGTGCACCAGTCTCTTCAAGCCCGTCTGGCTCGACGCAGAACTGCCGGAGACCGGGCCGGTGCCCACCGGCACCTACGACGAGGCCACCCTCTATTGGCGCCACGAGGCGCTCCACCGCGCCACCCTCCGCGACTACGCGACCCTGATCCCCCTCTACCAGGACGACCGAGACGAGCTCGAGAAGACCTTCGTTGACCGGGCGCTGGAAATTGCCGATCATCCCGCCGCGGAGCGGGCCGCCTTTGCCGCGCAGTGCTTCGCCGAGGCCGATGCGGCCGAAGCCCGATGGGGCGATCGCCTCGTCGACGTCAAGCCGCAGAACCTGCGGAATCCGTTGCACTCCAACGCCTGGGACAAGCACAACCGCAAGGCGCATATGTAGCAGTTCGGCGCTGTTCCCTGAGATCGGAATCCGAGATGATCGCACACGAGGACCGGCACAAAGCGCTGTTGGACTTCCGCGTCTCGCCCAGTTCGCGAGCGGACCATCGACGGCGTGATGTGGCGCTACATCCTTACGGGCGACGACACAACGCCTGCGCCCGGCGTTGAGACCGTCCTCATCCTCGGCGGGGCGATGAGCACCGCCGAGACCTCCTGGCGTCTCATCACGAGCCTCGAACCGACCTATCGCGTCCTCGCCCCGGCCTACGCGGTCCACGACGATGTGGGATCGTTCCTGGACGG
>JBNGCP010000139.1:0-6591 GCA_049974845.1 Anaerolineae bacterium
CGTTGTAGAGACGCGGCGGTGCCGCGTCTCCGGCGGTGCCGCGTCTCCGGGCGCGTGGGCCGCCTCGAACCAGAGCCATCGGCTGCGGCGACGATGGCCCGTCCGGGAGACGGGTCACCGACCCGTCTCTACAGCGCCCGTCGTTGTTGTAGAGACGCGGCGGTGCCGCGTCTCCGGCGGTGCCGCGTCTCCGGGCGCGGGGGCTGCCTCGAAGCAGCGCCATTGGCTGCGATGGCGATTCCGCGTCCGGGAGACGGGCTACCAGCCCGTCTCTACAACAGGCGCGACAGCATCGTGTTAGCTCGGTTCGGTGCCGAAGACGTAGTCCCAGAGCGGCGAGCTGACGCCGAACCGCTGGTTGGGCGTCTGGATGTGGTGTTGCCAGTGGTGCTTGCGCACCATTTTGAAGTACCCGCGCCGCACGCGGAAATGGTGCGTGGCGTAGTGGGTCAGGTCGTAGGCGAGGTAACCAACGATGAAGCCTGCGAAGACCGGCGCGATCCACGCCGGCGCGCCGAGCAGCCGCCCGATCACCAGGTGGAAAAGGCCGTAGAAGACGAGCCCTAGCGGCACGCTGACCGCCGGCGGCATCACCAGCCGCGTCTTGGACTGCGGTTGGGCATGATGCACGCCATGAAAGAGGAAAGAGAGCCGCTCCTGCCGCGGCGTCCGCGCTTTGAAGTGAAAGACGAACCGATGCAGCGTGTACTCGACGAAGGTCCACACGAAGAGGCCCGCGAGCACGCCGACGATCAAGCCGCCGATGCCCAGCCGCTCATCGAGGACCGCCCGCACCAGCGCATAGACCGCCACCGGCAGCCAGATGACCACGACCACCGCCGGGTGGATGTGGGTGAAGAACTCCAAAAAGTCAGACTCGAAGAGCCGGATCGGCTCCTCATCACGCACGATGTGCTCCGCTCCCATAGGTCCCCTCCCCGCACCCTACGGCGCTGCTGACGTCGCTGCTGCCCCGGTACCCACGCTGCCTACTATGGTAGTCGGGTTACGCCGCAGGGCAACCCCTTGACCGGGCCGCGCGTCACACTCGATGCCAGACGCTGATCCGAGACCGCGACAGCCGCAAAAGAGGACCTGCCGGGCCACACTCAATGGCGCAGCCCGGCAGAGTCTTGCTGATGCTTCCACTCACGCTTGACGCTACGGCGTCGTCGACTCCGGCCCCGGCGCGACCTCGGTCGGCACGGGCTCCGGCGCGGTCACGCCCTGTGGCGCCGTGTCCACCGTTGGCATGATGCCGGGGCCCGGAACCACAATCGTCGGTGCGGTCCCCTCCGGCGTGAAGATGATCTTATCCATCTCCGAGAGGGCCGAGGCGTTCGTCACCAGCGACTGAATGTAGGCGTAGCCGGGGCTGTTGGCGTAGATCTCGGCGATCACCGTCTCCTCCGCCAGCGCCGCCTGCGCCGCGAAGCGGGCCGCCTCGGCCCGGGCCTGGTTGATCTCCAGGTCCTGCTCGGCGGCGAAGAGGTCGTTGGTCTTCTCCTGCTCAATCACGGCGAGCTGCGCCACCAGCCGCTCCCGCTCGAGCTCCGAGAGCACCGTCTTCTGCCGCACCTCCTCCTGCTGGCGGGCGAGCTGGACGCGGACGGCGCCCTCCTCGCGGGCCTGGTCGGCGGCGGCCTGCTCCCGCGCCTTGATGGCGTCCTGCTGGGCCAGTTCGGTGTCCAGGCGGCTCTTGGTGATCGCATCGAGGCTCGCCTGCACCTCCTCGGAGAGGATCACGTTGGGCACCGCCACGTTCTGGACCTCCAGCCCCAGGTTGGCCGCCAGCTCGCTCAGCCGCTCGTCGATGCAGATCAGCAGGGTATCGCGGCCCGCACCAACCACGTTATCGATAAAAGCGCGATCGCCGGCGCACGACTTCATCGCCTGCAAGGCCAGATCATTGACGCGTAAGCGCAGCGCCTCGTCGCTGAGGTAGAGATTCTGATAGGAGGCCCAGAGCGTGCGCAGCTGCTCGCTCTGACCGATGCCGGGGCGGAAGACATCGCCGCTGACCAGCAGCCCGATGCGCTGACGGTCGAGCGTGATCACCTCGGGATCCTCCACCGAGAAGGCGACGGCTTGGCTGGAGACCTTCTTCAGCTCGGCATAGAGCGCGACGTCGCTGTAGACACCGGGCCCCACGATCTCATAGATGCTTCCACCGCGGAAGCGGACGCCCACCTCCTGCTGATCGACGCGGGCGAGGAAATAGGCGTGCTGGTTGACAATCGCGCCGACAATTAGCAGGGCGACAATCACAAGGGCAACGACGGACAAACGCTGCAGCGTTTCACGGGTCATAGAATTCTCCTCCTGAGGTTGTTTTGGCGATTGTAGCCGGGGATGGTGAGCGGTCAAGGCGGGGCTGCGAGCTGTCAGCTGAAGCCAGGAGTAGGGAGTAGGAAATAGGGAGTAAACGGCGTGCTGTTTACTCCCTACTTCCTATTCCCTACTCCCTGCCACAACGAACGGCCCGGCGTTGCCGCCGGGCCGTCTATATCGCACCGATCCCTTACTCCAAGAGCCACGTCACCTGTAGATCGACCTGCAGCGTCTCGCTTCCGGGCTGAACGGGGACGGCGAGCGCCTGATCCGCCTCGAGTCCTCCGCGCGCGATCGGAACGGGGCCGCGGCTGCTCTCATTGATGGAGAGCACGTCGCCCAGCTCGGCGCCGGCCAGATCGGCCAACTGCTCCGC
This sequence comes from Anaerolineae bacterium, assembly GCA_049974845.1. GTDB lineage: Bacteria > Chloroflexota > Anaerolineae > B4-G1 > SLSP01 > PWVB01. The sequence goes on from JBNGCP010000139.1 coordinate 2,708, forward strand.
CTTGGCCTCGGCGTCGGCCCACGCAGCATCGCGGGCGTCAGCCAGCAGGGCCGTTGGCTCGCTGACCTCGAACTGAATGCCCTCGACCCGGTTAGCGCCCGCGGCGATCGCCGCGTCCAACACCTCACCGACCGCCTCGACGTCGCGGAGCGTCACACGCACCAGGTTCGAGGCCGTGAAGCCCACCAACTCGCGCTCCCCCGTCTCCTCTTGGGGCACGGGCGGCTCCTCGTAGCGCGGGCTCAGGCGCACCGATTGCGTCTGAATGTCCGCCTCGTCGATACCGGCCTCCACCAGGGCGTCGACCACGGCCTGCATCTGCTCACTGTTCTCCGCCATCGCGTCGTCCGCCGTCTCCGCCTCGGTCTGAACGCCAACGGTGATCCGCGCACGGTCGGTCGGCGCCTCAACCCTACCGGTGCCGGAGACATTCAAGGTCCGTTGCACATCATCGCCATCGTCAGGCGCCTGCGCCTGAACCTGCGCCGTCGGGCCCGGCACGCAGCCGGCCACAACCAAAGCCAACACCAGGATGAGCGCGCCGATCAGACCGTAGCGCCCACCCCAACTCGTCTCTCTCTTCCGTGTCTTCGTTCGCACGTGAGCCTCCTTGTTATCGCTTATCGTCAGGGTCTGTCCCTGTGCATGAAGTATAACGCGCGGCTGGTCCAACGAAGGTCGGGGCGCGTTGGGGTTACGTTGGTATTGCGTGAGACGAAGCGCCGAAGGGTGAGGGACAAAAAAAGAGCCCGAAGGTGACGCTTCGGGCTCGCTGGGGATTTTATCCCATCCCCGAGGGGTGCGCCCATCACAAAGTTGATCTAACGCTCACTCATCCTTCTTCTGCTGTCCGGGAGGCGTGCCACCCTTATCGATCAGACCCGGTGGGGGATCGGGCGGCCCATAGGGCGGTCCGTCGCCATGAGGTGGCGGGCCATCTTTGGGCGGCTCGTCGCCGTCATCACCAGGCGGTTCGTTGTCGTCATCGGGCAGCTCGCTATCGTCAGGCGGTTCGCCTGGGTCGGGCGGTTCGTCGCCGTCATCACCAGGCGGTTCGTTGTCATCATCGTCGGGCGGCTCGCTATCGCCAGGCGGTTCGCCTTCGTCGGGCAATTCAACATCATCCGGCGGCTCCTCGGGGACGTCCGTCTCGTCTGGCGCCGATGGCGTCACCTGGTCCTGGAGACCCGGCGGCGAGCCGTCCTCGACGGGGGCTGCTGGTACATCTTTATCCTCGAGGCCCGGAGGTGTGTCCTTATCCTCCTGGCCCGGTGGCTCTTCCTTGTCATCGAGACCTGGAGGTGTGTCCTTGTCCTCAAGGCCCGGTGGTGTGTCCTTATCCTCCAGACCTGGTGGTCCGGCTTTATCCTCCAGGCCTGGCGGTCCATCTTCGTCCTCCAAGCCCGGCGGCGTCTCCTTCTCTCTGTCCTCCAGACCCGGCGAGCCCTCATCCGGCGGCCCCGTATCCGGCGAAGTCTCGCCCGTGCGCGGCGGCTTCGGCGTTGATCCCTCGGCGTCCAGTTCTCCCGTCGGCTCTATCGTGCTGCTCAGCGGCGCGGGTCGCTCCGTGTGCGTCTGACCCGGCTGCAGCAAGCGGGTCTCGCCCGCTACCGTGATCTGCACCAGCGCCGTCCCGGCGGCCAACGTCGTGCTGCCGTCCTCCGCCACCATCACCGAGTAATCGCCGCCGTAGGCCTGGGCCGAGAGCCGCGCGGTCTGCATCACAAAGCTCGCGCTTTCGGCACCCTCCGGCGCGTCCAAAGAGGCGGGCCCCGCCATTTGCACGTCCACGCGGCCCCGCTCTTGGTAGAGGATCGTCTGACCCCTGCGGATCGGCCAGCCTTGCGGCGCCTTCAGCATCACCACTTCGGACGCCGGTTGGACAGTCGCCAGGGTGCCATCGTGAAACTTCAGCTTAATGCGTCCATCGGACAGCGTCTGCACGCGCTCTCCCACGGCCACACGGTCGCCGGCATCCACCGGCACCCAGGTCCGCTCGCCGACGGGCAGGCGAAGGACGCCACCCTCCACCTCGGTGGCCAATGCGCTGGCAGAGACCGGTTGCGGCCCCCAGGGCACCAGCCCGTTTCCAAAGGCGAGGAGGGAGATCACGACCAAAACCGCGACCACAACCATGGCGACACGCCGATACGAGCTGCGCGGCCCGTCGCGCTTGGCGGCCTTAAGGCGCTCCGCCTGCTTCTTCTCCGCCAGCGCGGCGAACATCCTCTCGCGCCCGGCCTCCACTGCCGCAGGCCGCGCCGCAATCGGCTCACTCTCCCGCAGCCGTGCCACGATCTCGAGCAATGGGCGGAGCTTCTTCTCAAACTTGGGGTAGCGCGCCAGACAACGATGAACCGGCTCGCCTCGCAACATGCGTGCCAGGCAGATATCTAGTACATGGAGAAATTCGCGCCTACGCCGCATACCCTATCGATCCTCGCTCATACACTCCGGACAGCTCGTAGCCCAGGCTAGGAGACCCAAGGCTAAGCGCCCATACTACTGTGACTAACGCAGAACTTCTGTAGAGGATACGGGTTGACATTGTTGACCCTCTCAATCCGCACCCAATCTGGCAAAGGAGCGTGCCAGCGCCGCGAGCGCGCGGTGCTGAAGCGACTTCACAGCCCCGATGCTCTTGTTCAACATCTCGGCCGTCGTGGCGTTGTCAAACTCCTCGTAGAACTTCAACACGATGACGTTGCGCTGATCCTCGGTCAGCTCCCGCAGCGCACCGACCAACTCCTCCTCAAGGAGCGCATAATGCGCGCGCTGAGAGGGGTCGCGCGTCTCCGCCGGCAGGAAATCATTGAGGGGAACTTGTTCGGTGCGGCCCGCCCGCCGGTAATGGTCCGTCAGCAGGTTGCGCGCGATCGTGTAGAGCCAGGCGAGGATGGGCCGTCCCTGATAACGAAAGTGGTCGATCGAGTCGACCACGCGCACAAACACCTCGCTGGTGAGATCCTCGGCGGTGGCGATGTTGTCGACGCGGAGGCGAATGTAGCGATAGATCTTCGGCTGGAAGCGCTCGTAGAGCTCGGCGAACGCCTCGCGGTCGCCAGCTTTGGCAGCCTCAATCAGCCGGGCTTCGTCGTCGCTCATCGCAGGTTTGGGTTCACTTCGCACACGGTCCAACAAGATAGACTCCTCGGCCCAACCAGCAGCCGAAAAGACCCGCCTACATCTATATTTAGTATACCCCGGTCACGTATCTTTGCAATGGCCCCAGAAGTGGGACTGACCCGCGCAGGCCATATGCGCCCACCCCGGAATGCGATGAGGGCGGCGCGACGCGCCGCCCTCATCCCGAATCAAACAGCCCTAACGCTCAGAAGGGCTCACCACCGACTACAGCTCATGATTCCAGCTCTTCAACATCAGACGGATCAGGTTGTAGAGCCGCGGCTCGCAGAGCCACCGGGCGATTTCCGCTCGGGTGGGCATGTGCGCCAGATCGTCCCATCCCCGGGCCCGGCGCGCGATCAGCTCGATAAAGCGCCCGCGCCACGGCTCGTCGAGCGCGAAGATGCCATCGGCAAGACAACGGGCATGCAGCAGGTTGACCATAGGCGTATCGCTTTCCAATTCACCGTTGTCCTGAAGGGATTCCTCCATAAGGTCGCTGGTTCTGCTCCGAGCACGCTGGACCGACGACGCTAGACTTGGATTCATCTTCTCCTCCTGACCATCGGGCTGCCTGCATATAGGCGCCTCACCTCTATCCTGTACGTCTCCCCCTGGGGCATCCCTCTGGGCTCCGACGGTCCTTGCGAGGCACAGGGCCCGGCAGGGCGAGCGCCGCTTGCATTGGTGATGTATGTACAGTATATCCAGGTCCGGACCGAATGGGATTACGTTCTGGTTAAGAGGCCGTTAAAGGG
>JBNGCP010000140.1:0-6188 GCA_049974845.1 Anaerolineae bacterium
CGCTGAGCTGGGGATCGAGCAGCGCCTGGCGGTCGGCCGGCAGGTCCAACCGCTCATAGTCATACCGGCCCGCGCTCACCACCATCGGCACGGGGATGAAGAGCCACGCCCCCTCCTCTGTCTCCAGCTCGACGGTGACCGTTACCGGTCCCGTCGCCATCATCGTCGGGAGTCCCACCAACCCGTGCCAGGCATGCCCCCCCTCTGCGGTCGGGTAGCACACCTCAGTGCGGTCCAGGTAGCGAAGCCGGCACGTGACCGGCGCCGCGGTCTCAACGGCGATGGCCGCCGTCTCCCCTCGCTGCATCGGCTGCGGTGAGACCCTGAGTGATGTCACTGGATACGGCAGCCCCGTCTCCGCCGGAGCCGCCCCGTCCTGCATCGGGACCGCCAGCCACTGCTCGGCCGTCACGGGCAGGCGATTCAGCGTGAGCATCTCCCAGAGGCTCACGTTGTGCCGGACCGCGCCCACCACCCGTGGCGCCCGTGAGGGTGCGACCGGCATCCAGTGCGTGCGCCCCGCCGCCGCGGCATCCATCGCGTCAGCGGGCAGGGAAACCGTGTGGCCTGCCTCCAACCGCGTCGGCAAGAGGACCCCGCCCAGCCGCGCGACCGGCGCCCAGTCCAGGTCCGCAGCCCGGGTCAAGGCAAGCAGATCCTCGCCGTACGCGAGAGTCCGCCGGAGGGTACCCGCCGGCACGCCGCCAGTGATCGTCAGCGTCTGCCCAGGATAGAGCTCGCGGGGATGTTGGATCCCGTTGGTGCGCATCAATGCCCGCGCCGAGACCCCAAACCGCTCGGCAAGCTCCGTGAGCGTCTCGCCGGGCTGCACCACGTAGGTGCCGGGCCCCTCGTTGGCGTGCACCTCGGCCTCAGCCGCGTCCACGTGGCCCAGCGTCAGGGCCAGCGCCAGCAGGAGCCCCAGCGCCGCCCTCACCTCCAGCCTACGCAGCTCCACCGTCTCCCGCATCCTTCGCCGCCGCAACCGTCTCCGGCACCACTTGAAGACGCTCCCCCACGCGGAGCCAATCGACCAGCGAGGGTGGCCCCTCCAGGAACGAGCGTGCTGGCGCCTGCGGTGCGTAAAACGGCCGAAAGGGGCGCGCGACCGTGAGGTCGACGACCTTGCCCGTGCCGTCCATCCACGCCACGCCGATGGGAAAGAAGACGAAGAGCATGTGAATGGCGGTGCCGAGGCGGCTCTCCGTCGGCTCCAGGAAGAGCAGACCCTCGCCGTCGCCGAGCGACCGGCGGAAGGTAAGCCCCCGCAGCCGGCACAGAAAGGTGTCGCAGCGACGGACGTGCAGGGGTAGCGCGCTACCGTCCTCGCGGATCAGCCTCACGTGCCGTCCGCGCGCGGCGCGCTCACGAGCCCTACCGCTAGCCATAAAGCCTCCCATAACCCGCTTGCGCCATCCCGCGTTGCGTCGCCCAACTGATCTACTGGGAGATCAGCGAGATCGCGCCCACACCCGAGGTGAGGCTGATGGTCAGCGTGAGGGGGGCCTCGCCATAGGCCGCGTTGACGTACACGTTCTCCGTCTGCTCCGTCAATCCCACCGTATCGACCTGGCCGAGGGGGATGCCGCTGAAGGTAATACGCACCCCAATATCTGCGGGGACCCGGATGGTGACGCTGCCGGCCCCGGCCTTGATGTCGGCGACGACCGACCGCCGGAAGGCGCCATTGAAGTCCAAATCCATCGCCCCGGCGCCACCGAAGACCGTGAGATGGTCGAAGTTCGCGTTGCCCAGCCCCGTCGCCACGACCTTCCCGGCGCCGCCGGTCAGGCGCAACGTGCCGAGCGGCTCCGGGTTGGGGGCATTGAACGCCAAGCTCACGTCGGTACCCGCTGACGTGACAGCCAACCGGCGCAGCGACAGCCCGGTCAGATCCAGCGACGCCTCCCCCGCCCCCATGTCCACACCCAAATCGAGGGGGATGCCCGGCGCCAGCCCAATCTCCCAACGGTTCGTGTAGGTGTCGCCCTTACCAAGGGGAATCTGCGAGCCTAACCCCTGGCCAACCGTGACCCGTGTCTCGCCCTCGGCGGTCGTCTGCTCGATCTTTGGCGCCCACTCCTCGACGTTATAGCGGAAAGTCCCTCGCAGCAGGTCGACGTCACCCGCCGCACGGACGACAAGCTCCTCTGAGACCAGCCGCAGCCGCACGGTGGCCCACGTCGCCCCGGCCCGATCCACCGTCTCCACCTGCTCCACCAGGTCGATCTGCGTGAGCGGTCGGAACTCGGGGATCGGAATCATGCAACCGGACAGCACCATCACCAGCGCCACGCCCAGCGCGAAGGTCCTCGCGAGGGATGCTGCGGAGACCCGCCGCGGCGCGTTCATGGCTCGACATCCTCGGGCACAAACGGGACCGGCTCAGCATCCGCGCCGCCCTCGGCGGTGATCTGCTGCACCCGCAACTCCGCCGCGTCCAGCAGATGCTGGCAGCGCTGCGACAATGCGCGTCCGCGTTGATACAGCGTCATCGTCGTCTCGAGGGTCAGCCCCTCGCTCTCGAGCCTCTCGACGATGGTCTCCAGCTCGCTCAGCGCCTCCTCGAACGATAGCTCTTCGACCGGTTCCGTCATCTGCGCCTCCTTCGTGAGCCCGCTAGCCCACCGATCCTCGACATCGACACGACGGTGTCATTATAGTCGGCTTCGGCGCCTTGTCGAAGGGTGCGCGGTCCGCAGGCCAACTGCGATTGTCCCACTCGACGCACGACGCACCTGGCGGTGGACTTTGGACCCAGAATTCGGTATAATAGGTTATCGTGAGACGTCGACGAAGGACCGGCTGTAGCTTCCTGATCCTGCTCCTGGCTTCCCTCCTCATCCTCAGTGGCGCGTGGCTCTACACCACGTGGCGTTCTGGCGAGGCGGTGCTGCCGCCGAACCTGAGGATCAATGGGCAGTCAATGGGAGGCATGACACGCCAACAGGCGCTGAATGCCATCGAGATGGTATACACGGTGCCGGTCAGCGTGACCTACAACGGCGAGCCCATCCCCCCCCTCCTCCCCGAGATCATAGAGCTGCGCGTCGATATGGCCGCTACCAGTGAAAACCTCGACGAAGCGATCGCCAACGAGGCTGGCGGGCAGGCCTTCGTCCGTTACGTGATCGATCAGGCACTACAGCGGGAGCCAGAGGTGATCGACGTCAACGCGGTCGTCCTCTACTCGCGGGAGCGCGTGAATGCCTTCCTCGAGCGCACCGCGCAGAAGTACGATCACCCACCGCTCGAGGCCGTTGCGCTCCCGGAAGCCGCTACCTTCCGTCCTCCCTTGGAGGGCACAACGCTCGACATCGAGGCTTCTCTCCCGCTGCTGATCGACGCGATCTTGGCTGCCGACCCCGCTGAAAGGCACGTCGCCCTCGTCGTCGAGACTGAGCCGCCGCCTGACGTCTCGACCGAGGTGCTCGTCCAGGCGCTCAACGCATCGCTGTCCGACTTCGGCGGCGTCGCGGGCATTTTCGCCAAGAGCCTCAAAACCGGGCTGGAGGTCTGCATCAATTGCGATGTCGCCTTCGCCGGCTTGAGCACGATGAAGATCCCGATCGGCCTCGAGACCTATCGCATCCACGAGACGCCGCTGGCTGCTGAAACCGCCTCCCTGCTGACTCAGATGCTGACCGAGAGCGATAACGCCGCGGCGAATCGCCTCCTGGCCAAGATTGGCACTGGCGATCCTTACACCGGCGTCCTGCGGGTTACTGATTTTGTCGGGAGCTTGGGGCTGCAGAGCACCTACCTTGCGGCGCCCTACGACCTGAGGGCGGATGTGCCGGCGCCCAACGTTGCCACGCCCGCCAACGTCCGCACCGACATCGCGACGAACCCCGACCCCTACATCCAGACGACGCCACTCGAGATCGGCATGCTGCTGGAGAGCATCTATCACTGCGCCAGAGGTGGGGGCTGCCTACGAGCGCTCTATCCCCGGGAGATCACACCGGCGAAATGTCAGGATCTCCTCGCCTTGATGGAGCGCAATGAGATCGAGCCGTTGGCCGGTCAGGGGATGCCGCCGGGCACCCGTATCGCCCACAAGCACGGCTGGCGCGGGGACACGCACGCGGACGTCTCCATCGTCTACGGGCCAAAGGCCGACTTCGTCCTGGCTATCTTCCTCTATCAGCCCGAGTGGCTGGTCTGGGAGGAGAGCGTCCCGACCTTCGCGGAGATCGGCCAGCTCACTTACCGCTTCTTCAACGGCACCGACGAGACCCTCGCCGACCGCTGATCGTCCGAGCGATCCGCCTCTAGCAGGACACGCCCAATGCCACAGGCGCCTACTCAGGCGCTGCCACGAACCCGTGGGCCTCAAAAACGGACTGGCCTGGCGGCTCGAGCAACCACTGCACGAATCCCCGGCTCGGCTCCTCCGGCTCCGCGGCCGTCGCAACGAACTGGGTGCGCGTCATTGGATACAGACCTGCCTCCAGTGTCTCCTTCGCCGGTGGCACCCCGTTGATCGGGACCACGCGCACCTGGCTGTCGACCCAGGCGCTCGAGAGATAGCCAATGGCGAGCTGATCCTCCATCACAAACTGCAGCACGGCGTCGGTGCTCGGCGCCAGCAGCGCGTTGAGCGACACCCGCGCATCCCGCATCACCCACGCCTGGAAGAAGGCCGCGTCCCCCGATGCCGTCTCCCGGCTGATAAGCTGTGGCGATCCGGGCAGCCCACCCCAGGACGCCCAGTCCTCCAGGCGGCCTTGGTAGAGATCCTGGAGCTGCGTCATCGTGAGCCCGGGCACCCCATTCTGTGGATTCACGACGACAGCCAGTCCATCCCGCGAGACGGGTCGAACCCAGGCCCCCTCCGACAACGTGTCGGGCAACCACGTCAACAGCGCGACATCGCCCTCCCCGCGGCGCAACGCCTCAGCCGCCAGCGTGTCCGCCCTGACGATCACGGTGATGTCAAGCTCGGGATGTTCGCGCTGGTAGGTGCTCGCCGCGGCCCGGATAACCGGCTCTAGGCTGTCCGGACAAACCACCGTCAGCGCGGCCGGTTCGGCGAGCGTAGGCGCCGGAGTCGGTGAGGGGATGAGGGCCTGCGCGGTGCCGCAGCCGGCGGCCATCACCACCAGCATCAGGCTCGCCAGGGAGAGACCTGCGCGCCAGAACGCGTTACGGCCCACGCCCCGCCTTTCGTGAATCCGCCGCTGCGACGCAAGCCGCGTGATCGAGTGAGGCCGAGCGCGGATCACAGTCGTGAGAGCCTCAGCCCAATAGACCGGTCAGCACCGCTAAGCCCAGGACGCCGCAATAGACGGCGAAGACCAGGAGGCTCTGCCGTCGCACCAGCGCCAGCAGCGCCGCAATAGCCAGATAGCCGGCCACGGCCGCGGCCACCATACCGGACAGAACGACCGCCGGCGCCGCCATCACGGGCGTGCCGGTGAGCAGCTTCAGCAGTTGGAAGGCACCCGAGCCAAACGTGATCGGGATGGCCAGCAAGAAGCTGAACCGCGCGGCCTCCTCGCGATGAAAGCCCAAGAGCATCCCGGCAGCGATGGTCGATCCCGAACGGCTGATTCCAGGCGCGATGGCCAGCGACTGGGCAAGCCCGATGAGGAGGGCATCGAGCCACGAAAGCGCCGCGATAGGGCGGAAGCGCTTGCTCATCACCTCCGACAGGATGAGCAGGAGCGCCGTGACCAGCAGGAACGCCGCCGCCGCCCGCGGCATACCGAACAACCGCTCAAATAAGTCCTCAAAGAAGAAGCCCAACAGCGCACCCGGAATCGTCGCCACCACCAGCCCCCAGGCTATCCGCGAATCGGGATCGGCCAGCGAGCGGCGCTGCAGGCTTACCACTGCCGCCTTCACCAGGCGCCAGATATCGGCCCAGAAAAAGACGACAATCGCCAACAGCGTGCCCAGGTGCAGCATCGCATCCACAGCCAGCCCCGGGTCAGGCCATCCAAGAAGATAGGGGACGATGACGAGGTGTCCGGAGCTGCTCACCGGGAGAAACTCCGTCAAACCCTGCAAGATGCCCAAGAGAATCGCCTGCCAAGTCGTCACATATGGCTCCACAAGTCCACACTTAAGAAAACCGTGGCAGCAAAACGCGGCGCGCCCGAACGCCCCACTCTCTCGGAGGGAGCAAGCGGCGCGCCCGAACGCCCCACTCTCTCGGAGGGAGCAAGCGCCCCGCCGTTCCC
>JBNGCP010000141.1:0-2520 GCA_049974845.1 Anaerolineae bacterium
ATGGCATCCATTGACATAGACAGGAGAGACTCGAATGACGAAGATCGGTGTGATCATCTGTAACCGGGAGAGGACGTGCATCGGCGGCAAGTGCTTTATGGCCATCAACGAACGGGCCGGGGTCTTCCGGAAGTACCCCAAGGACGAGCCCTTGGAGGTCGTGGGGTTCATCGCCTGCGGCGGATGCCCCGGCGAGCGCCTGGAGCGCGCGCCGGCAGAGATGAAGAAGTACGGGGCCGAGGAGATCGTCCTGGCTTCATGTTTCCTGGCGGGATACCCGCCTTGCCCCTACTTGGAGGACTTTATCCACTATATCGAGCACTACGTCGGGCTGCCGGTCGTCGTCGGGAGCCATCCCATGCCCACCAACTACATTCGCGCACACCGCGAAGCCGGGGATTGGGAGGCGAGCGGCGTCGAGAAGTACCTCGAACCGCTCATCGATGATCCGGAGGCCAGCGACCGCTACGACTCGACCCGCCCTGACTTTCTCAAGTGAGAAACACGTGAGCCGAGCACTCTCGACCGGTTGTGACGACGAACTTGACGACCCCCGCGGTGCGCGCCCATCGTAGGGTGGTTGACACGTTCTGGACGCGGGGCTCTTCCCCTGTCGTCGACGATGGGGCGCAGCATGCTGCGCCCCTACCACGCCGACGCTGGTATCGATGATTTAGCGGGGATTCTTAGGAACGCGGGGCGCGACGACGCATTGACAGGTCGCCGCGCCTTATCTACAATGGTGGCTACCGGACATGGGCTCTCGTCCCAGGACCGGAGCTGAAGCGTCACATCTCGGCCACGCAGATTGACCCCGCAGGAGGCATAACATGACGAACTCCAGACCTCAGGCGCCATCCAGGGCGAAGGACATCTTCCGCACGCTTTTCACCGCGCTGCCCAGCGTGCTCTTGCTCCTCTTCGCGCTTCTCGTAGCCTCTCCCTCTTCGGCAGCGGCGCCGAGGACCTCGGCCATGCCTCGCCGGAACGTCCAGGCGAGCACCGTCGCCACGAACACACTTCATCTCCCACTCGTCATCGCGCCGGAAATCGACATTCCGGTCGCTTCTGTGCTCACACCCTTTGACGCCAATACGCGGGATTTGGTCGGACCGTCCAGTTGGGCCACCCGCTACGGGAAGACGCCGGAGATCATCGTGGCCTCGGACGGGGTCGAGCTGGATGTCTTGGCCCAGGACTACGATGCTGAGACGCCCTGGGATGCCGTGTTGCTCCACATCCGACCCGGCGCGACGGGCTATCGGGTCACCCAGGCCCTCACCGATCTCCCGATGCTCGATCGCGTGATGGGACTGGCGGTCGATGACGCCGGTCATCGCTACTACGCCACCGGGGTCGACGAGAGGGCCGTGGTCGACGCGGAGTATCCGCCTCCCGATACCTACCGCAGCGACGTCGTCCGCGTGATCAAGCTGAATGCCGTTGGTGAGGTTTTGTTCAATATCGACCTGGACGTCGCCCGGCACGACGTCGACCCGCAAGCGGAGATGATCATCAACCCGATGCTGGCTTCCACCGCGCGTCTGGCAGTCGGGGGTGACGAGATCGCCCTGGTGCACGGCATCAACACGGCGCCCGATCCGAACATCGGTGATCGACGCCATCAGAAGGCGCTGTCGACGCGACTGGATGCGACGAGCGGCGCCGTCGTGCGTACCGCTTCGGTGTGGGTGAGCCACTCCTTCGATCAGCGATTGCTCTATGACGGCGAGGGCATCATCGAGCATCATTTGGGTGACGCATATCCCCGCACTATCGTCTTTGGCCGCGACCACTGGCGCTATCCCCTCTTTCACATCAAGGGCAAGCTGGGCGAGAACAATACGCACACGAGGTTGGGCAATGTGGCCCTCATCGAGCACGACTCGGACTATGGCTACCTCGCCCTCTTCGCCACCGAGAGCACGCCCGACACGGGCGGCACCATCGATGGGCCGCGCAACCTGGCCATCGTGCGGATCGCGACGAGTGACAGCAGCATAGACCCGAGCCTGCCGGATACCTTGACCGTCGTGTCGAACGGCGAGGAGCGCACGAACCGCTTGAGATGGTTGACGCACTACTCGGGGGAGAGCAACCTGCACGCTGAGCGACCGAAGCTGGTTGGCATCGGAGACGACCGCTACGTCGTGTTGTGGGAGGCATGGTCCCATACCGATCCCTACAACGATGCCTTCACCGGCGTCCACGCCATGCTGATCGACGCTAACGGCAACGTCCTGCAACCTGCCACGTTCATCACCGACCAGCACCACCTGCACCGCGGCGATGACGCGTTTCTCCTGGACGACCGCGCCGCGTGGATGACAGGCAGCGCTGCCGAGCGAGAGCTCTTCATCCACTTCGTGGACGCTGCACTCGCCTATGAAGTGATTACCGTGGATTGAGCAAACCCCACGCGCCTCCGCCGCCCCGACCCTCTTATCGAGGCGCAGAGCGTCGTCGTAGGGGCGCAGCATGCTGCGCCCCTACGCACGCATCACGCATCGAGGGGGGTGG
>JBNGCP010000141.1:2620-6167 GCA_049974845.1 Anaerolineae bacterium
ACGTGGCTGCGCCCTGCGCCTGCGTCGGGTCCACGCATTTGGGGGGGCCACGGCTTGCGGGGCGGGTCGTGCGCGCGGCCATGGGTTGCCTTGCGCTCACCCCCTTTTTATTCCCCCCTCGAGGGGGGAAACGCTTGCGCCGAAGCAGCGTTCTTCTCGCTCCGCAACGTTCCAACGTTCCAACGCCCGTTCCCCCCGATTCCCCGGGGTGGTCTGTTGCATGATCCCGCGGGCTCCTGTACAATGGGCGTAAAGGTCGTCACGACGGCGGGCGAGCTCTCCGGGCCGCCATCGGCGATTTTGCGAAACGAACCCATTTCGGGCGCTCAGGCGCCCGCGCCAGGAGGAGGCCAACGATGCCAGCGCTTATCGAATGCGTGCCCAACTTCAGCGAGGGCCGCGATCAGGACGTCATCGACCGGATCACCGGGGCCATCGAGGCCGTCGATGGCGTCACGCTCCTCGATGTCGATCCCGGACCGTCGACGAACCGGACGGTGGTCACCTTTGTCGGCGAGCCTGGGCCGGTGGTCGAGGCGGCCTTCGCGGCGATCCGCACCGCCGCCGAGCTCATCGACATGCGCAAGCACCACGGCGAGCACCCCCGGATGGGCGCCACCGACGTCTGCCCGCTGGTGCCGGTGTCGGGGATCACGATGGAGGAGACGGTGGCGTACGCTCGCGAGCTGGGGCGGCGGGTGGGGGAGGAGCTGAGCATCCCCGTCTACCTCTACGAGGCCGCGGCGACGACGCCGGAGCGGCAGAACCTGGCGGACATCCGCGCCGGTGAGTACGAGGGGCTGCCGCAGAAGCTCCGCGACCCGGCCTGGACGCCGGACTTCGGCCCGGCCGAGTTCAACCCGCGGGTGGGCGCGACGGTGATCGGCGCCCGCAACTTCCTGATCGCCTACAACGTGAACCTGAACACGACGTCGACGCGGCGCGCCAACGCCGTGGCCTTCGATGTGCGCGAGCGCGGCCGCATCAAGCGCAAGGGCAACCCGCTCACCGGCGAGATCGTGCGCGACGCGTCGGGCGAGCCGGTTCGGATCCCTGGGGCGCTCGAGGGCGTGAAGGCGATGGGCTGGTATATCGAGGAGTACGGCATCTGCCAGGTCTCGATGAACCTGACGGATATCGAGGCCGTGCCGCTCCACGTGGCCTTTGAGGAGGTTCGCGAGCGAGCGCGGGAGCGGGGAATGCGCGTCACCGGGTCCGAGATCGTCGGCATGGTGCCGCGCAAGGTGTTGCTGGACGCCGGTGAGTACTTCCTGCGTCAGCAGCAGCGCTCGTTGGGAGTGCCGGAGCGCGAGATCGTTCGCATCGCCATCCGGTCGTTGGGCTTGGAGGAGTTCGCGCCCTTCGATCCCGATCGTCGCGTCATCGAGTACGCCCTGGCGCGGAGAGAAGCGGTCCCGCGATTGGTGGATCGTCCGGTGGAGGGCTTCATCGATGACGTCGCCAGCGAGGCGCCGACGCCCGGCGGGGGCTCGGTAGCGGCGGCGGTGGGGGCGCTGGGGGCCGCGCTCGGCACGATGGTCGCCAACGGTTCGGCCCACAAGCGCGGGTGGGACGCGCGTTGGGCGGAGTTCTCTGACTGGGCCGTCAAGGGGCGCGAGGCGCTGGAGCGGCTGGTGCCGCTGGTCGACGAGGACGCGCAGGCCTTCGAGGGGTTGATGGCGGCCTATGGCTTGCCGAAGGAGACGTCGGAGGAGCGTGCGGCGCGCCGCGAGGCCATCCGGGCCGCCACACGCGAGGCGATTGCGGTGCCGCTGCGCACCATGCGCGCGGCGGTCCACTCGATGGATGTGATCAGGGCGATGGCCGAGATCGGCAACCCCAACGCCGTCTCCGACGCCGGGGTGGGGGCGCTCTGCGCCCGCGCTGCGGTTCGCGGCGCCCATCTCAACGTGCGGACCAACACCACTACCCTCGACGATCCCGAGTTCGTGCGCGAGGCCCTCGACGAGGCGGAGGCGCTGGCGAAGCGGGCGGCAGCGCTGGAGGCGGAGATCCTGGAGCGAGTGGCGGAACGTATGGGCGGGGACTAGCGAATAGCTGACAGCCGTCAGCCGTCAGCCATCAGCCATCCAGCATCCGGCTTCCGGCTTCTGACTTCCGGCTTCTGCTTCTCGTTATCCCCTCCAACATCCAACATCCAACATCCAACATCGAACATCGAACATCCAGCATCCAACATCAAGAACGCCGAAAGGGGGAACACCAGTGGAGTTCACCTGTGAGCTGCGCCATCGAGAGGCGCAGCCGACGCTGTGCATTCGGACACGGACCTCGGCGGTGGACCTGAGCTCCGAACTGGCGCGGGCGTATGGCCTCATAAGCCGTTACATGGCCGACGTAGCGCAGGAACCTGCCGGCCCACCGTACACCGCTTTCTATAGCCGCGACGAGCAGGACCTGGACGTCGAGATCGGGATTCCCGTCCCTGAGCCTGTGCCGGGGCAGGGTGAGATCCAGGCGGGCGAGATACCGGAGGGTTGGTACGCATCCTGCCTCTACATCGGCCCGTACGAGGGGATTGGCCCGGCCTATGACGCGCTGATCGCGTTCATCGCTGACGAGGGACGTGCGCCGCTCGGGGTTGCCTATGAGTTCTACCTGAGCGATCCCAGCCGGACGCCGCCGGCCGATCGTGAAGTTCTGGTCATCTTCCCGCTGGCGCGGCAGGAGGAAGACGTTTGAAGCGAGGCGCGCTACGCATGGTCAAGACGCGAGTCCATCGGTGGGCGGAGGGCTCGCGCGTGTCCTGACGAGGGGATAAGGAGTATGACGACATCCAAGGAGAGAGCGAGGAAGATCGCGCTGATTGCGGCGCCATGGGTTCTGCTTCTGACCACCTACTTAGCCTACCAGCTCGCCGTCGCTGCGTTCGGCCCCAAGTTGGGTTACCTAACCGGCTTTCTCTTCTATTGGCTCGTCTGGTGCCTTGCCTTTCCGCTGTGGGTTCTCGGCGGCGATGGCCTGCGTGCGCTCTTCCGCGATCGGCAGCCCCGCTTCACATCCAGGAGGTGGCTGGGCATCCTGCTCTTGGTGGCGCCTCTGCTCCTGGCCTACGGCTATGAGTTTCCCCGCGCGTTGCCGCAGGCGACGCTCCCGATCGTCCTGAGCTCCGTCGCCATCTCGATCGTCAACGGCATCGCGGAGGAGCTATTGTGGCGCGGCACCTACGCCCGCGTCTTTGCCGACAGTGTGGGGTGGGGGTATCTCTATCCCACGTTGGGCTTCGCCGTCTGGCACTTCGCCCCTCAGTCGGTCTTCCCAAACCCACGGCCCGGTGCGGCGGTTTCACTCGTCGTCGCCGCTGGTGTCGTGGGCTTGATGTGGGGCTGGGTGGCGCTCAAGACCAAGTCCATCCGCTGGACGTCGCTTTCCCACATCCTCTTCGATTTCTCCGGCCTAGGAGGCCGCGTCTACTTCTAGTGCCCACCTCCGGGGAGGAGAACTCCGCCCTAGCGCGCCTTTCCCCCCTTTGAGGGGGGAACACAAGGGGCGTGTGCGCAAGCGAGCCAGGCTGCTCCAGCGCCGC
>JBNGCP010000142.1:0-1665 GCA_049974845.1 Anaerolineae bacterium
GGCCACGTGAAACCACTAAAGTGGTTACTACGAACGATTGACCATCGGCCTTTGCGCAGTCGCTAGAGTGGTCACCACGAACGATTGGCTATCGGCCTTGACGCAGTGACCAGAGTGGTTTCTACGAGCGGTTCATAGCGCGGGTGCAGCGCGAGGAGATGCAAGCAGCACGGCATAGATGGGGACAAGTATAGATGATGAAAAGCACATATAACGTGCGCGACTACGGCGCCGTGGGCGACGGGGAGACGTTGGACACCGCGGCGATGCAGGCGGCCATCGAGGCGTGCGGCGGCGCGGGCGGCGGGACGGTGACGGTGCCTGCGGGCACCTATGTCATCGGGTCGCTGATGCTGTGCAACCACATCACGCTGCACCTGGACGCCGGCGCGACGCTGCTCGGGAGCGAGGATCCCGCCGACTATCCCATCATCGAAAGCCGTTGGGAGGGCGCGAGCCGGCCCACCCACGCGCCGCTGATCGGCGGGCGCGATCTGGAGCGCGTGGCCATCGTGGGCCGGGGCACCATCGACGGGCGCGGCAGCGGTTGGTGGGCGCGCCACCGCAGCGGGACGCTCGACGCCCCCCGCCCGCGGCTCGTCTCCTTCAGCGGCTGCACCAACCTGCTCATCGAGGGGGTCACGCTCAGGCGCTCGCCGAGCTGGACCATCCACCCGTATGACTGCGAGAACGTCACCGTCACCCAAGTGACGATCGAGAATCCGGCGCGGTCGCCCAATACCGACGGCATCAACCCCGAGTCGTGTCGCAACGTCCATATCTCCGACTGCCACATCGACGTCGGCGACGATTGCATCACGATCAAGGCGGGCACCGAGGACGATCCCGACGCCCTCAAGCCCTGTGAGAATCTCACCATCACCAACTGCACGATGGTCCACGGGCACGGCGGCGTGGTCATCGGCAGCGAGATGAGCGGCGGGGTGCGCAACGTCGTCATCAGCAACTGCGTCTTTATGGGCACCGACCGCGGCATCCGCCTGAAGGCGCGTCGCGGGCGCGGCGGCATCGTCGAGGACGTCCGGGTCACCAACGTCGTGATGCGTGACGTGCACTGCCCGTTTATCATGAACCTCTTCTACGGGCCCGGCGCATGGGGCGCCGAGCGGATCGCGGATCACGACCCCTGGCCCGTCGACGACGGCACACCCCGTTTCCGCCGGATCGCGTTGGCTCACATCACGGCGCGCGGCGTGCGCTACGCCGCCGGTTTCCTTTTCGGCTTGCCGGAGATGGCGATTGAGGACGTCAGCTTGACCGACGTCGACGTCTCGATGGCGCCCGACGCGGAGGCCGGCCGCCCGGCGATGGCGCCGGAGATCGCGCCGATGCGCCGCGCGGGGTTCTTCGCCCGCAATGTGAACGGGTTGCGGCTGCGCGACGTGCGGATTCGGGAGCAGCTCGGGCCGGCCCTGACGGTCGTCGACGGCGCCGACGTGGAGATCGACGGCCTGACGACGCCGACGCCCGACCCGGCCGCGCCGGTAGTGCTGCTGCAGGATGTAAGCGAGGCTGTGGTGCGCGGCTGCCGGGCCCGGCCCGGAAATGGGACCTTTCTGCAGCTCAGCGGGTCGGCGACGCGGGACGTCCACTTGGTCGGGAACCTGCTGGACGCAGCGGCGCAGGACGTCGACGTGATCGGTG
>JBNGCP010000142.1:1765-6128 GCA_049974845.1 Anaerolineae bacterium
ATAGCCCAAAGGAGTACTCTTATGAAGATCACCGGCATTCGTGTTCATCACATCGAGTGGGAGCGCGGTCCTTACCATTGGCGTGACGAGATCATGCCGTCAGGGCCCACGGGCCACGCGGCGCTGCTGCGCATTCTGACCGACGAGGGCATCGAGGGATGGTCGCCGTATACGGTGGGGGCCAACGTCGAGGAGATCAAGTACCAGCTCATCGGCGAGGATCCGCTGAATCGCGAGCGGATCTGGCATAAGTTCTGGCGGAACCTGCGCTCCTCGCGTCTCGGACTGGCGATCGGGCCCGTCGACTGCGCGCTGTGGGATTTAGCGGGCAAGGTCCACGACCAGCCGGTCTACAAGCTGGCCGGCGGGATGCGCGACCGGATCCCGGCCTACGCCAGCACCGTGACGCTCGACTCGTTGGAGGCCTATATGGAGCTGGCCGAGGTCTGCCTGGAGAAAGGCTACAAGGCGATCAAGCTCCACGCCTGGGGCCGGCTGGAGGAGGACGCCGAGCTCTGCCGGGCGCTGCGCGAGAAGGTCGGGCCGGACATCGTGCTGATGTACGATGCTTCGAGCATGTTCAACCTTTTCGAGGACGCCGTCTGGTTCGGGCGCCGGCTGGAGGAGCAGGGCTTTTATTGGTACGAGGAGCCGATGGACCACTTCAACATGACGGCGCTGGCGCGGTTGCGCGAGGCGCTGGACATCCCGCTGGCGGTCGCTGAGGCCACTCACGGCGGCCCGTGGGACGCGCTGGCGCACATCCAGATGGGCGCGGCGGACATCATCTTGACGGGGCCGCTGGACAGTTACAAGGGCGGGATCACCGGGGTGCTCAAGACGGCGCACATCTGTGAGGGCTTTGGGATGATGGCTGCCGTGCACGGCGGGGCGATCCCTCACCTTCACGCGGCGTGCGCGATCTACAACACCAAGTACTTCGAGCGGTTGGTGCCGGAGACCTACTACGCCTCCCCGGGCATCCGCGACGCGTCAACGGAGATCGACGCGGACGGTTACGCCGCGCCGTGGGACGCGCCGGGCCTGGGCATCGAGGTCGATTGGGACTGGATGGAGGCGCACAGCGTCGGCGTCGAAGAATAGGGTCGGTTCTCAGCGCAAGACCCCAAAGGTGGGGACCCCCCACCTTTGGGGTCTGCCTTGCGCCAGCCCTACTCCGTCATCACGACGGCGAGGGCCTCGGCGGTCTTGCGAATCTCGGTCTCAGGGTCCACGCCGTCCCAAAGGACGTGCTCGATCATATCCTGTAAGAAGCCGGAGACGCGCACATAGTTCGGCAGCATCGGTCGGTTGCGCACGTTAGCCAGCAGCGGCACCACCTGGGAGAGCCAGGGATGGTCCTCAGTGAGGAACCCCTGATTCACCGAGACGTACGGCGAGACCTGGAGGTTCTCCTCACAGAAGGCGGCGGAGGCCTCACGTGTCGCCATCAGTTTCAGCAGCTCCAGCGTGATCTCCTGTTGGGCCGACTGTCGGAAAATGACCCAGCTCGTCCCGCCCAGGGATCCCAAGGCCGTCACGTCCTCTGAGGGCGGCGGGAGGAGCGTGAAGCCGAGATGCTCGGCGGCGTCTTGCTCCGTCTCCCAGACCGACTCCTCGCGAATCCGGGGCCACTCGTAGGAGCCGCCCATCGTCATGGGGACCTCACCTTGGGCGAAGTAACGCGCCAGGTGCCACCACCGACTGCGGTACACGTCCTTGGGCAGGTAGGCCCGCCGGTCGAGGGTGATCGTCTGCAGGAAGCGCAGCGCTTCGCAGATCTGGCGGCTGTGGGCCTGCATCGTCAGGTTCCCGCTGTCGTCGGTGATCTCGCCGCCCGCCATCCAGATGAAGGGCAGCAGCAGGTTGACCGTCGTCTCGCCTGTCGTGGCGGTCACCGGGAGGACGACCGCGTAGCGGTGACCGTAGCGGTCCATCACCTCGGGCTTGGCGAAGTGATCGAGCACGGCCAGCCACGCTTCCCACGTCTTGGGCGGCGTAAGCCCTTCACGATCGAACCAGTCCTTGCGGTACCAGAGCCCGCTGATATCGGCCTGGACCGGCACGCCGTACAGCCGTCCGTCGAAGGTGTTGTTGCGCAGCACCGGGGGCTCAAGGTCCGCCGCTGCATCTCCGACCCACCGCACGTCGAGCTCGTTGAGCGGGGTAATGTAGCCTTCGTGCGCGTAATGGCTGAGCCAGATGAAGTCCATTGCCGCAAGGTCGGGCGCCTCGCCTCGCACCGTCGAGCGCTGCAGGACCTGATGATACTCGTGGCGCGCGCACATACGGATGTCGAGGTCGACTTCGTGGGAGGGATGTTCCTTGTTCCACTGGGTGACGGCCTGCTCAAGCGATCCGAGCCAGCGCACGTCGTAATGCGCCAGGACCCGCAGATCGGTGCGCTCCACAACCGCCGCGGCGGCCGCCGGGGCGACGAAGGAGCCTGCGCCGGCGCGCCGGTAGATGAGGCCCTCGCGGGCCAACTCGGACATCGCCTGGCGCACGGGCGCCCGGCTGATGCCCAGGCGTTCGCAGAGCTCCGCCTCTGTCGGAAGCTGGTCGCCCGGCTTCAGCTCGCCGTCCTCAATCTGTCCCCGAAAGTGCTGCTTGAGCTGATAATAGATGGGGATCGCTGAATTCCGATCGATAATGGCCATGCTCGTCTCCCTCCCTTGTTACGCAGATTGTCATGCCTATTGTAAACCAGGATGACGTGTTAGCAAGCGGCAGCTTGCGCTGGGCGTGTTTCGCGTTGGGGACGACTTGTCGATCAAGCCCGGTACAAGCCGGGGCACCCTTGGCTTTGCCCAACGCGAAACACGCCTTGGCAGTTTTGGCCCGCCCTGGGGTGGTGAATCTCGGATGCGTTGTGCCAAAACTGCCCACACGTGCCCCAGAGATGGAATGCGCCCCTTGCGCTATCGGGGAGTTCATCTACAATCAGTGAGAACCCTGAAGGCACCCCAGATCTCAAGGAAGTGCGCATGGTTGAGCAACCGGTTGATCGTCTCGTCATCATCATCCTCCACCAGTGGCAGCTCAAGGGACTGCTCGATACCCTTCGCGAGCGCAGGTTCAGCGCGACGGTCGTCGATGCCACCGGTGGGCTGCTGCGGGAGCGCATGGTCACGCTCGTCGTCGGGACGAGCAAGCGCCGTCTCCCTTACCTCTTTACCCTGGTCCGTGATGCGTGCCCGGCGAGCACGCGCTACTTGCCCTTCGAGATGAACATGCCGTTCGAGATCGAGTCGGAGCTCGTCGAGGTGCGCGTCGGCGGCGCGATCGCGACGGTCGTCCCCGTCGAGCAGTTCGTGCAGTTGTAGCCCTGGCGCGACCTGCGCGCACGTCTTCGGGGGTCAATATGCCGGTGTACCATACCGCTGTCACCGATCGCGACCACGACTTTCAGCAGGTCTGGGATCTGTTGACGGAGACCCACCGTCCCGCCCGTCGGCAAGCGCCGCCCGCCGCCAACTATTGGTCCTTCTGCCGCTTCGAGGGCTGGATGGTGTTCAGCGCGCCGCCGAAGGGAGACCGGGCCGGATTGACGCGCAAGCTGCACCTCTGGAGGGCGGACGCGGGCCGGTTGATCGGCCTGGCCATCGTGGAGGGCAACGGTTGCGACGTCCACGTCATCAGCGATCCCGACCACCGTGAGATCGAGCGCGAGATCTACACCTGGGTAGAGGCTAATTGGTCTACCGAGGAGAACAAGTGGGTCACCTACGCCGAGGCCGGTGACGCCCATCGCGAGGCCCTGTTGACCGGTCTGGGATACCGGGCGCGTGCAGAGGCTGAGTATCTCCACGTCTACGATCTGACGGAGCGATCCCTCAACCCGACGCTGCCTCCCGGCTTCTCGCTGAGCGCGGCAGCCGAGGACGGCGACCATCTGGGCCGGGAGCGCCTGAGCTGGCTGGTCTTCCGCCCGGGCTGGGACCCGGCGGCGATGCCCGAGCCGGTCCGTCAGCATATGCCCTCGTACGACCCAGCGCTTGACCTGGTCGTGGTGGCGCCCGACGGTGAGCTCGTCGCCTTCGCCGCGGGTTGGCTCAATCCCCGGACTCAGATCGCCGAGGTCGAGCCGGTGGGCACGCACCCCGCCTATCGCCAGCGCGGGCTCGCCAAGGCCGTCGTCACCGAGTGCTTCAGACGGCTGCGCGAGCGGGGCGCGTGCTGGGTCCACATCGCCTCGGCCCCCGAGCCCGCGGTCTCGAACCGGCTCTATCAGTCGCTGGGACCGGTCGGGAGACAGCGGTTTGTGCGGTGGGAGAGGGAGGCGGGGCCCCAGATAGTGCGGGCCTAAGCCGGATGCTCGATGTTGGATGTTGGATGGTAGCGTGCCGAAACCGGAAGCCGG
>JBNGCP010000143.1:0-6047 GCA_049974845.1 Anaerolineae bacterium
ATACTCACAGGAGGACGTTTTGTCAATGAGCTTCAACTAGCACAAGGCCCTACTAGCTAGCCGGTAGGCAGCGTCGGCGTCTTCGTGTCGATTCTGGCGCTGCAGAGGAGAGACCATATGGCAAGAGCCACGTCCAATGATTTTGTCACCTATTGGCATAGAAAGATGGACCAAGTCCTCCGGTTGATCCAAGAGGCATATGAGCGTGAGTCTAGCACCATATTGGATGTCGGCGATCTTCGGGACATAAGCAGGCGACAGGAACGGAACTGGCCTGGGAGCATCAGGCTATCACTGGATGAGATGACGGAGGGCAGTCGAACATACCGCACATATCTTCAACACCTTGGTCGGCTTCTGATCAAAGCTCAGGCCCTGCAGCAGTATGGCGATGCTTCCTTCGAGATTATGGTTGACAGAGATCTGAACCTGCAGGTTCGTCGACTTAGTGATCTGGTCAAGGAGCATCGTCCGGATGCGTTGGCATATCCCTTTTCGCAGATCTTCACCAACCGCGACGAGGCCGAATGGACCTTCGACTTCCTGTACAAGACTCTCACCGGCCTGGGCGTGTCAGACTCCGACAACCCCATGTTCGCCTGCACCCTCCGCTATAACAACCAAACGCTCCGGCTCAACTACGGTAACTGGGCGTTCCTGCAGTTCTACGCACCTGGCTACAAGGAATACCGGTGCGGCATCTCCCTGATCGATGATCTGGCACCTAAGATAGGTGAGTACGCGACCTGGGGTCCATTCAATACCGACGATCCCAGCACGGTCGTCCGCGTTTACGAGATGCCGCTGGAGCGGGTTCGCTACATGGACGAAGCACTGGAG
This sequence comes from Anaerolineae bacterium, assembly GCA_049974845.1. Classification (GTDB taxonomy): domain Bacteria; phylum Chloroflexota; class Anaerolineae; order B4-G1; family SLSP01; genus PWVB01. The sequence continues at coordinate 841 of JBNGCP010000143.1, forward strand.
CGGGCATACGAAAGCACCCTCACCTACACTGCCAAGCGGTTTGGGCACTGGGCTCGTAGCAACCTGCGCCCACACAATATCCCAGAAATCGCGCAGGCGGTGTTCGATACTAGCTTCCGTGAGCAGCTGTTGAGCAACGGCATCAAAGCCCCAATCGAGAGCGAGGGACGCTTCAGCGAGGCTACCTTCGACCTCCTAGAAGACCTGCATCGCAGACCTCGACTTGATTTCTACATGGAACACCGCGAAGACTTTGAAGAACACCTGATCAAACCGTTCAAGCACCTGTTCACTGCGGTTGCCGAAGAGCTTCCGGCCAGAATGAAAGCCACGCTCGAGACTGAGTCGCGCCTCTTCTCGCGCATCCCAAAGAACGACTTCGGCCAAGGAGGCGCCTGGGATCATTACTGGGCGGCATTCTATCCGAAAGGCGGCAAACGCACGTCGGACGTACAGCTAGCCCTGTGGATCAACTACCAGATGCTGAAAGTCGGCTTCTCCTTTGGGGCGTACAGCTCTGAAGGCAAGAAGCGGTTCCTGAAACACTGCGAAGAGCACCGTGAGGCGCTGGTGGCGCTTCTCCAAGAGAGCTTTGACGGTGTACGCTGGGTCTTTGGCGCAAGCGAGCAGATTGAACTGAAAGATGGTGAGGCCCACGGCATATCTATGACTTGGAAGGAATGGCTCAGCGACCCCGAGCCAGCAAACGCTAGCCTCGGTGTGGTGCTGCCTCGCCAACAAGCAGTTGGTGCCAGGTTCGAAGAACTACGTGATCTCACCCTCAATACGTACGAGCGGCTCTTTCCATTGGTCCTACTAGCAACGGAAGACGATCCGATACCCGCCATTATCGATTACCTTGAATCTGGTACTGAGGCAATCGAGCTTGACGAGACCAACCCGATATATCCCCTCGCAGAATGCGCCGAAGAAACTGGCTTCAATGAGACCGATCTAGCTCGCTGGGTTCGCGCCATTGAGCGCAAAGGGCAAGCCATCTTCTACGGGCCGCCAGGGACGGGGAAAACCTTCATCGCGGAGCATCTGGCTAAGCATATTGTGGGCGGCGGCCACGGCATCGTCGAGCTCGTCCAGTTCCATCCAGCGTACGCCTATGAGGATTTCATCCAGGGGATCCGGCCACAGGCAAGAGCCGACGGTACGCTGAGTTACGACGTGGTCTCGGGCCGCTTCTTGGATTTTTGTGAACGGGCAAGTACGCGCAAAGGCCGGTCAGTTCTGATCATCGATGAGATCAACCGCGCCAACTTGTCGCGCGTCTTTGGCGAGCTGATGTATCTGCTCGAATACCGCAGGAAGAAGGTGCCGCTTGCCGGCGGCGGCACGCTCTCAATCCCGCAGAACGTCCGTATCATCGGGACAATGAACACAGCCGATCGCTCCATCGCTCTGGTCGATCATGCCCTGCGACGCCGCTTTGCGTTTCTCGCGTTGGCACCCAACTACGAGGTCTTGCGCCGCTATCATCGAGACCACGAAACTGGTTTCCCAGTTCAGCGACTCATCGGGGTGCTCAGAGAACTGAATGTCAGGATCGGTGACCCTCACTACTACGTGGGCATCACCTTTTTCCTCCATGAAGACCTCGCTGACGCCATTGAGGACATCTGGGAGATGGAGATCGTTCCTTACCTAGAGGAGTACTTCTTCGACCAGGCTGATCAGGTACAAGCTTTCCGCTGGAGCCAGATCGCCTCGCGGATCACGGGTAACGCATGAGCCAGGCACCACGGCGCATCACGCTTCGGGAGTTCGAGGAGCGCGAGCTCCCCCGGTCCGATCTGACCGAGGAGACCGGCGAAGCCATCTTCGAGACCTATGGCGCCCAAATCGAGGTGGAGTTTCCGTCACCGAGGACCGCGCATCGCTGGTCGCTTAAGCCGAAAGGATGGGTGGGCCAGCTTCCGGTCAACGACGACCTCACGCTTGTGCTGGCACCCAAGACGCCGATCGGCAACCTCTTTGGCATGCTGGAGTATGCGTATAACCTTCAGAGCTTTCAGTTCCTGCAGGGAGACGTCCAGGTCGCGTCCCTCGACGATCTCTACGAGCGACTGGCTCACATCCTGGCGAAGCGTGTCATCGATCGCACACGCCGAGGCCTTTACCTCACCTATGTTAACAGATCCGACCGGCTGCCATACCTCACAGGACGGATGAATCTGAACGAGACCCTACGGCGACCGTGGTCACCCGACCTTGCCTGCATATACCAAGAGCACACGGCTGATATCGACGACAATCGGATCTTGGCATGGACTCTATCGACGATCTTGCACAGCCACGTGTGCACACACCGAACCGTCTCCACAATTCGGCATGCTTATCACGCGTTGCGCACCGCCGTCGACGTCAAGCCCTGCCCGGCCCAAGCTTGCGCGAACCGACTCTATCATCGGCTCAACGAGGACTACCGCCCGATGCATGCTCTGAGCCGATTCTTCTTGGAGCACACGGGCCCGACGCACCAGGTGGGTAACCGTACAGTCATACCTTTTCTTGTGGACATGGCGCGCCTCTATGAGCGCTTTGTTGCGGAGTGGCTTGCCGCGTATCTACCCCCAGACCTCCATCTCAAACGTCAGGATCGGGTGGTGATCGATGGGACGACGGGCCTGCGGGTCGATATCGACCTCACGCTCTACGATGCCCGCACCGGTACAACGCTGTGCGTGATGGATACCAAGTACAAGTCAGCGGCATCGCCTTCGACTGACGATCTCCAGCAAGTCGTCGCCTACGCCGAACTCAAGGACACCCAACAGGCTATGCTCATCTACCCGGTACCAGTAGCACTCGACACCCTCTGGGGCGCCAAGCGCGTCCGCGCCCTAACCTTTCCCGTCGACGGGAATCTCGAAGCCGCCGGACAGGCTTTTCTGAGCTCATTGCTGAGCGCGCTTCACCGATAAACGAGCAAAGGGGATCATGAACCCCAACCGCCAAACAAGGATACAAGAAGAGGAACAGATGATATGGCGCAATCCACCCACGCATGGATGGTCCGTGCTGGCAACGAGAACGAGCTAGCCGACGTCGTTGCCGAGAAGAACCTTGTCGCCGTCGGCTGGCCCGAGGTCGGCGACCTGTCCGGGCTCAAGACCCGCGAGGCGATCAAGGATCGCTACCGCGAGGCCCTACCTGAGCATTCGAAGGGCCGTGTGGCGGTCAACGCCGGGCAGCTCTACCGCTTCGCCTGTGAGATGAGCCGGGGCGACTACGTGCTGACCTACATCAAGGCTAGCCGAGAGGTGCTGATCGGACGCGTTGCGAGCCCCTACGAGTATCGGGAGGATCCGATCCTCGATCACTACCCGCACGTCCGCGAAGTCGAATGGCTCGCGCGCGTCTCTCGCGACGACTTCGGTCCGACCGCGCGCAACAGTATGGGAAGCACGCTGACGGTCTTCAGCCTTGATGACTATATCAGTCAGATTGAAGCTTTGGCCGCCGGGAAGGAAGCCGCGGCTGAGGAAGAAGAGGAAGAAGCCCCGCCCTTCTACGATGAAGTGAAGGCAAAAGCCGACGAACTGATTGCGGACCTGGTGAGCCACCTGGACCCCTACGACTTTCAGGACCTGGTGGCTGCGGTTCTCCAAGCGATGGGGTACCGAGCTGTCAGTACGGCGCCCGGACCTGACCGCGGCGTCGACGTGACGGCGCATCCTGACTCTCTCGGCTTCCAGCGACCGCGGATCAAGGCACAAGTCAAGCACCGCCAGTCCTCGGCCGGTGGCCCTGATATGCGTGCCTTTGTGGCGACGCTACGAGAAGGCGATTGTGGGCTCTTCGTCTCCACCGGCGGCTTCACCAGCGACGCGAGGTTGGAGGCGGAGCGGGCACGGGAGCCGGTGACGCTGCTGGATCGTGACGGGTTCATCCAGCTATTACTGGAGAACTACGAAGCGCTGGATCCGGAGTTCAAGGCGAAGGTGCCATTGCGGCGGGTGTGGGTGCCGGCGGAGTGAGGGGTGAGGCCGTATGCGAGGCGGGAGATCCTTCGGCAGGCTCAGGATGACAGCATAGCGTATCGGGGAGGGGCGAACCGGGCGCCTGTACGCAGTGAGGTGATCAGGACGGCACGTAGAACCGAGTTGACGCAAGAACGTGTTGTGGCAGCTTGAACCACGAGCCTAACGCAGAGGCGCGGAGACGGGGAGGCGCAGAGGGGGCTGGGAAACCTCTGCGGCTCTGTGTTGTTGGGCCTTGCGTGCGCAGAGCCATGAACTGTGGTCAACGGGGAGCGGAATGGGAGATGGTGATCCGGCCGAGAGCAAGGGCATAGGCGAAGGCTAGATCGAGTCTGACACCTGTAGCCCGCCACATCTGAGCATCTATACACGACTCAAGAGCTTGAGCTCTTCTGACTATCAGGTATACTGATGAGCAGACTATCTGAACATCAGTGAGGTGGCCTATGGAGAGCATCAAGTTGCAGATGGCGCAGCGGGGCGTGATCACGATCCCAAAGGCCCTCCGGGAGTCCTACGGCCTGGAGCCAGGGGATACGTTCACGCTGATCGATCTGAATGGGGTGTTTGTCCTCAGCCCACGCCGCTCGGAGATCGACGAGATCGCGGACAGGATTGCGGAGCAGTGGGCCGAAGAGGGGGAAACGCTAGAGTCCATGCTGGAAGCGTTGCGTGAGGAACGTGAGCGCTATGGAGGATAGGCCTCGGGTCTTCCTGGATACCAGCGTCCTGTTTTCGGCCGTGTACTCAGCGACTGGTGGCGCGCGTCAGATCCTCAAATTGGGAGAGGCGCGCGCCGTCAGCCTATGGGTAGGACCATGGACGCTCCAGGAAGCAGAAGCGGTGATCGAACGCAAGGTTCCCAGGAGCAAGGCCTACTTCGCACTCCTTCTCGACCAAGCTGGCGTGCAGGTCGGTACAGAGGCAAGCGAGCAGGACGTGGCGAAGGCCCTTGCCGTCGTCGCGTACCGTCCCGATGCTCGCGTGCTCGCCGAAGCGCTGGCTGCAGGGGTAGATTATCTCGTGACCTTCGACCGTGAACACCTGCTCACTAACCCGGAAACGCAAGTGCTGCCGTTTCTGTTGGGAACCGCCGGGGATTTCCTGGAGTGGTATCGTCAACGGTTGATCGATGCTGAGGGATAAACTGCGCAGCTAGTCTCACGCAAAGGCGCAAAGACGCGAAGTTAGATGTTGGATGTTGGATGTTGGATG
>JBNGCP010000144.1:0-5813 GCA_049974845.1 Anaerolineae bacterium
TTCTACAGTCCGCTGCTCCTCCATAACTCCTTTACCCTAACGCTGAACAGTTACAATCGAACATTTGCTTTACAAATGGCAGATCTGTGGTATCATTGCGAAACCTGCGAGCGCCCTTAGGCTCTCGGGTTTTTGTTTTATCATAGCCCTGTGCAATACGGGCGTGGAGGGAAGCTTTCTATGAGTAGTCGCGCGGTTGTCTATCTGACCCCAGAAGGGTACCAAGCTTTGGAAGAGGAGCTTGAGTTCCTAAAGACGATCCGCCGCCAGGAAGTGGCCGAGCGGCTTCATAACGCGCTGGGCGAGGGCGAGCTGATCGAGAATGCCGAGTTGGAAGAGGCGCGTCGGGAGCAATCCTTCGTCGAGGGCCGGATATTGGAGCTTGATGAGAAGCTGCGCAACGCGAGAATCATCACCAAGACCGATAAGAACTCTGACGTCGTTGTTATTGGCAGCACCGTCAAGATCAGGGAAGAGGGAGAGAATGACGAAGAGGAATACTTCGTCGTCGGCTCCGAAGAAGCGGATCCTCGCAAGGGCAAGATTTCGAACGAGTCGCCACTTGGTAGGGCCCTGATCGGCAAACACGTTGGCGATAAAGCCGTCGTCCGGGCCCCTGATGGTAACCTGGTATTCGAGGTTATCGCCATTAACTGAGGCTGTGATCTGTCACCGGTGAGCTGCGCAGAACGTGGAGCCGGAGCAGAGACCTAACCATCTTCTGATAGCAAACCACGAGCCACAAGCTCACAGAGCGTATGCAGCCTGGACGATGCATACGCTCTGTTTGTATGCCCTGAGAGGAGCGATCGATGGAGTTAAACGACCTGGAAGAGCAACGCGTTGAGAAGATGAACCAGCTGAAGGAAGCTGGCATCTCTCCCTATCCTCATCGGTCGAAGCGCACACACACGACGCAAGAGGCCATCCAAGCGTTTGAGGCTTACGAGACATCCGCGGTAGAGGCCGCCCCACCGGTTGCCGTCATCACTGCTGGCCGAATGGTCAGCATCCGCGTGATGGGCAGGCTCTCCTTTGCGCATATCGAGGACGGCAGCGGACGGCTCCAGCTCTTCATCCGGCGCAACGATCTCGGTGAAGAGGCCTACGAACGCTTTAGGCGCACCGTCGACCTGGGCGATTTCGTGGAAGCCAGCGGGACGATGATGCGGACGCGGACCGGAGAGATCAGCGTACAGGTCACGTCGCTGCGGATGCTGGCCAAGGCCATCACGCCCTTGCCAATCCCCAAGGAATACGAGGACGAGGAAGGCCATATCACCCGATACAGTGCCTTCTCCGACGTCGAGGAACGATACCGACAGCGCTATGCAGACTTAGCCGTGAACCGCGATGTGCGCGAGATCTTCCGCGTTCGCTCGCGGATGATCACGGCACTGCGCGCTTTCCTGGACGATCACGGCTATCTCGAGGTGGAGACGCCGATCCTGCAGCCGATCTACGGCGGAGCGGCAGCGCGTCCTTTCACTACCTACCACAACCAGTTACAACAGGAGCTCTATCTGCGGATCTCTTTCGAGCTCTATCTCAAGCGCCTTCTTGTCGGGATGTACGAGCGGGTCTATGAGATCGGGCGCGACTTCCGCAACGAGGGCGTCTCCTACAAGCACAATCCAGAGTTCACCCAGCTCGAGTTCTATTGCGCTTACATGGACCTCTACGGTGTCATGGAGACTGTCGAGCAGCTGATCGCCTACACTGCGGAGCAGACGCTTGGCACGACGACACTGACCTACGCAAGCCACACCATCGATCTGACCCCGCCCTGGGAACGCGTCACGCTGCGCGACGCAATCGCGCAGGGGACGGGCATCGACTACACGGCCTTTTCCACCGCCGATGCGCTCCGAGCAGAGATTCGGGGACGCGGCTATGACGCCGCCAGCGACGCCACGTGGGGACACTTGGTGGACAATCTGCTGGGTGAGATCGAGCCGACACTGATCCGACCCACCTTCGTCCACGACTATCCCGTGGAGATATCACCGCTCGCCAAGCAGAAACGGGATGATCCGACCCACGTCGAACGGTTCGAGCTCTTCATCGGCGGCCTGGAGCTGGGAAATGCCTTCACCGAGCTCAACGATCCCTTCGAGCAGGAGGCCCGATTCCTACAGCAGGGCCGAGCCTACGAGGCCGGTGATAAAGAAGCACAACCGATGGATGAGGACTATCTCCAGGCGATGAAGTACGGGATGCCGCCCAACGGCGGGTTCGGCCTGGGGATCGATCGGCTGGCGATGCTTTTCACAGACCAGCGCTCGATTCGTGAGGTGCTGCTCTATCCACACCTGCGGCCCCGCAATTAGGGAGGGCTGGGCAGCAACCGACACAGCAAGCAGGGCAGACGTACAGCTTCGGTAGCACGCGAAGCGTGCAGCTAGATCTCGCCGCGGACCTCCCGATCGAGCCGGTCGTAGAAACCCTCCATATACCGATGCCGCGCCACGGCTATCCGGCGCCCCTCATCGGTATAGAGCTGGTCCTTGATACGCGATAGCTTCACGACGAACTCGTGCACCGGCGTGTGCATGTCGGGATCGTCCCCCTCCCATTCCCAGCTCGCCAGATCGACCGAGTCTCGTTCGATCCAGAGGCGCTGATTGTGCGCGCCGCCATAGGCGAAGGCACGGGCGATCCCGATAGCGCCGATGGCATCCAGCTTATCGGCATCGAAGAGCACCTTGGCCTCGAGCGTCTGGGGAGCGGGCGCTGTGCGGAAGCGGTGCGCGCGAATCGCATGAGCGATGGCGCTCACGGTCTCGGCGGAGACACCCCGGTCGTGCAGGTAGCGCGTTGCCCGCTGCGCGGCGACCTCTGCATGATCGGTACCCAACTCCTGCGCCTCCGCGCGCCCCCAGTCATGCAACAGCGCAGCAGCTCGCACGACACTCAGGTCCGCTGCTTCCGCCCGGGCTATGCGCTCGGCCAAGCGCAATACACGTAGAATGTGATCAAAATCATGAACGCTATCGGCCTCCCCATACAGCGCCCGAACCTCAGCCACCGTCAAATCCACGTGCCCCTCCCAAACCATCCGTCCCTCACACGCTGAGCCCGAAGCTCCAACGTCACACTCGCGTCTTTGTGCGAGCCGAGCGACACACAAATCGCGAGCCCCACGGCTCGCGATCGAAACGCACTCCCCTTCCCACTAAGGCAGAGAGATCAGTGGGTTGGTGGGGAACCCACTATACCGGATCTCGAAATGCAGGTGGGGGCCGGTCGAGTTTCCGGTACTCCCCATGGCCCCGATGACCTGGGATGACTCGACCACCTCACCCTCTTGCACGAAGATGTTGCTTAGGTGTGCATAGTACGTCTGATACCCGTTTTGGTGGTTCACCACGACGAGATACCCATAGCCTATATCGGTCCAGCCGGCAAAGCTGACAAAACCGCCGTCCGATGCCCGGATCGCGGTTCCCAGAGGAGCTCCGATATCTATGGCCCGATGCCCGTACCAGTATCCCTGAGTCAGCGTTCCCACTGTGGGCCAACTGAAGTGCCCCCGCACCTGAATAGCCTCGGGAACCGGTCCCTCATAGGCGGTGACCTGCTGGGCCTCATAAGGTTTGGTGCCGCCCGGGACGATCAGTTTCAGTCCGGGGACCAAATCCCCGTCCGCCGGGATCTCGTTAAAGGCGCAGTCAACGATCGCCCCCACATCTACCTTATAGCTTTCCGCCACACTCTGGAGCGTGTCGCTGTACTCGACGGTGTGATAGACACCGTCGATGGGTAAGATCGTCAACACCTGCCCCACGGTGAGCAGGTCCGGCTTCTTCTCCATCTCCGGGTTGGACCAGAGAAGTGTGGTAGGCTGCAAATCAAAGCGCGCCGCAATTTTCTCGGCGGTATCCCCAGGCTGCACAGTATACGTGATGACCTCCAGGCGTGGGCGGTCGGGGATCGCTGTATGCACCTGAGCTTGTCGCGCGATACGCGCCTGCGAGGCAACCCGATAGTAAGGACGCTCCATCAAAATCGACGCAGAAGGGGCAGCATCAACGTTCTGCACGAAGCCCTCGAGGCAGATGGTATCCACCATCTGCATTAGTGAAGAGAGCGAATCCATTCCGAGGCTGCCCACAGCGACCAAGAAAGCCAATGTGAGAATGAGGCCGATGTGAGCGGTCATACGCCCCAGGGTAGGACGCTGGCCCACGTAATCACCGTGCCAGCGCCAGACGAAGGCTGCGAAACGTGCCGGCAGACGAACAAACAGTGGGCTATGCCACTCTGATGAAGGCCTAGGTTGAGCCATCTGCATCTAGCTAGGGTAAGGGACGGTTCTAGGGTTCGTACAGCTTGGGATTCTGCGGGACACCGTTCAAACGTATCTCGTAGTGCAGATGCGGCCCCGTCGACCAACCCGTGCTCCCACAGTACCCTACGATCTGGCCCTGAGCGACCGGATCGCCACAACCCACAGCATAGGCGCTAAAATGCGCATAGTAGGTCTCAAAACCGTTACCATGGCTGACGCGCACGAGATTGCCATAGCCTCCATTCCATCCCGCCCAGACTACCACTCCGGCATCCGCAGCATAGATAGGATCCCCAAGGCGACAGCGGTAATCGAGACCGATGTGACCGGGGTTGCGCGGATCACGGAAAACCCATCCAGAGACTTCATAGGAGCCCGTAGGAAGGATAAACCACCCGTTGGCGCCATAGCCGGAGACGGCTGTATCGCCACAATAGCCCCAACTCGCCGAGGCGACCCCCACCGCTGGCGCGGAGGGCTCAGGCGGGTCGGGCTCCCACTTGATGTCGGAGCCAACCGCTCCGGGAATGACCAGCTGGGTGCCTTCAGCGAGCGACTGCCCTGGCTCTATCGCGTTCCACTGATTATAGAGTGCCTCGACCGGTACCTCGTACTGCTCAGCAATCGCAGCGGGCGTCTCTCCGGCCACCACCGTGTGGTACACTCCGTCGACTGGAGGGATGGCGAGGGAAAGCCCTGCATTGATCAACCAGGGAGCGCCTTGTAAGGTCTCCATGTTTGACCAAACCACGGTTGTCGGAAGAAGCTTGAATCTCTCGGCGATCCAGAAGATGTTGTCACCTTCCTGCACCGTATAGGTGATCACCTCGAGGCGCTCACGCTCGGGGATTGTGGTGCGCGGATTGGCCCGCCGCACCACGGCCTCGGGCTGGGCAAGCTCGTAGATAGGCGCAGGATCAGCATCGTGCGCCGTGGGGGTCGCCACCGGCTCTGCTGCCGCAGGCAGCAGCAAGCCGCGGGGCGCTGAGGAGACGACAACATCGGTTGGGGACCAAGCAACGCGCCCAACCAGACCAACCAGTAAGGCTAGCGCGACAATGGCCAGGTGAGCGCTGTAGCGTCCAACAAAAGCAGCAACGGCCCGGCGATCACCACCCCATCGCCAGACAGCTGCTGTTACGTGTGCCATAAGCTGCTGAATCGTACGAGGTGCCCCTTCGTTCAGACGCGTCTCCGAGCCTGAATCTTCGCTCGGTGTCGATCCTGGACCCTCGTCTGGATTTGGCGCGCTTATGTTCTCGCAACTAGATTCATCTGTCATAGGTTCGTCGGCAGATCCCCGGGCTGAACTAGCACGCTAGCTGGCACAGACACAGGCTGCACATCACTATCTAGATCATACGCAATATGCAGCGGACTGGGAAGCTTGCTGACAAGCGTCCTACCTAGCAAATAGGGCCCCGCCTTCAACATCATTATAGCATAGTCGTTCCCCGCAGGCAACCAGGCGCATTCTTTCACCTAAAATCTTACCGAAGGGTGGTATGGTTCTTCCAAATGA
>JBNGCP010000145.1:0-3537 GCA_049974845.1 Anaerolineae bacterium
TGGGTTTCAGGATCGAGCCAGCCGTACGCTGCGCTGAAGCCAAGCTCGCCCCGCCATCGAACGGCAAGCTGGATCGCCGGGGCCAGCGTGCCCGCGGCGTGCTGGAGAACAGTTTGTAAAGCGTCAGCGTCTAACTGAATCATGGATTTGACGTAGGGCGAACTGTCTTGTTCGCCCTGCCTCACTTTTGCTATCAAGATGGCTGCCCAACGTTTGTCTTGCCCTTTGCTCTCTTTATGCTTGGCTCATGCGAGTTGAAGCTAGGGGCGGACAAGACATCCTTCGGCGCCTGTGGACCTCACAGGTCGCTCAGGACATGGTTCGCCCTACGACTGCTCGCAGTTGAGGCAGGGAGGGCATCCACCTTACGACGCGTACTGGCTGTAGGTCCAGGGCCAATCTTCCCAGTGCTCAACGAGACCAGCTTTCACAGGATTGTTGATGACATATGTGATGATCCTAGCGAGCTCATCCTCATCGCGGACCCAATGATCGTAGCTCTCGTGCTGCCAGAACGCTTCCTGGCGATGAAGAAGCACGTTGGCTTTGTGCGCCGTGTAGCCCTTGAAGGACTGCATAATGGCGGTAGCAGTTGGGCAGTGGCCGTCTGAGTCGACGAGGGGTGTGAAGACGATGTGCAGATGGTTGGGCATCAGGCAGTAGGCCAGCAAGTCCCAGACCTTATCCTGCCTGTAGTGTAGGCTCTCCGCGACCATCTGAGCGACTCGCTCCTCGCGCAACCAAGTAGGCCCTTGGGCTGAACTGTCCAGCACTGCATCCCAGCGACCGAAGCTTCTTCTATGGAACAGATAGGCTTGCTGTCGACGCTCGTTCGAATCCTCAAGCCTGTCGAGATGCTCTCCTTCGCGTTTCGCTTCCTCAAGCAATGCCGACCTAACGCGCTGTGGAATCGTGCCGGCAAGTCGGCAGGTTACAAAGAACGTCGCACTTATCGGCTGCACATGAGGCAGATGGCGAACATAGTAGCGCTCGTAGTCTGTCGGGCTCATCGATAAGCTCGTGTAACCATCCACCATTCCCAGGATCAGCGATAGGTAGGGTCCGTGGGGCGAACCATGTCCTGAGCGAGCCTGTGAGGTTCACAGGCGTCGAAGGATGTCTTGTTCGCCCTCTGGCGTCAACGAGTGCGTCTAACTATAGGGATATCCATGAGTATGACAAGTCGCGGGTTTCTGCCGATTAGCTCAGGAATGGGGGGGGTGTGGAGGTTGGGCTTCTCGGCTTCGGCGCGCAGGGCTGTTGCGCGGGGGCGAACAAGACAGTTCGCCCTACGAGGGGTAGCGACGTGACATCCGGGGGCGAACAAGACAGTTCGCCCTACGGGTAGTAGCGGTGCGAAGCGCGGGGCGAACAGAACCGTTCGCCCCGCGGTTGGTGAGGCCGGGTCAGGATTCGTAGGCCTCCAGAAGGTCGTCGAAGCGGGCGAGGCTTTTCTTTAGACCGCCGGGACGGTTGCGGGCGAGCCAGAGAGCCTTGTGCTCCTCGATGGCCTCCTCCAGGTCCGCTTTGAGCTCAGCCTTTCGCTCTGGATCCTCGTCCTCATCCAGAAGCTGCAAGGCGCGGCGGCAAGCGTGACGCAGGAGGCGGGCAGCGTTGGCGTACTCGCGCTTGACGAGCTCGGCGTCGGGCCGCTCCATCTCTGCGTCATCGAGCGCACTCATGATGTCGTCGATCCTCGCCAACGTAGTCTCGAAGCTTTCGGCGGAAAGATCACCCTCAACCCTGGCCCAGCCCGGGAGTCCCTGCAGAAGCCAGAAGAGGATGCTGGAGTTGTGGATGCGCGGCACGCCGGGGACCTGATAGACGTTGCCCAAGTCGTACGCAATGCGGCCCATCGTGCCGGTGGGGTCGTCAAAGGCGAAGAGGCTGATGGCCTCAGCCACATCCACGTCGCGGTTGGCCTCCATAGCCCAGGCATAGGCCGCGCCCATGCCAAAGCCCAGGTAGCTCATCGGCAGGTATTGCCAGTGCCCGCGGTCGCCCCAGTCCGTCAACAGATACCCGGTCGCGCCATGCTGGAGCCCGCTCTCGGCGGCGTTCGTCAGGTTGCCCAGGGCGTTGTCGGTGCGCCCGGCGATACTGTTCCAGCTCGCGGTGCCGGGGCAGACGTAGTAGGGCACGCCAGCGCCCGCGAACATCGCGCCGTGCTCGCCAAAGGGATGGTCGAACTCGTAGCCCCATTCGAGGGCGATGGCATCCTTGGGCAGCTCCGGTATGAGCTCGGGATAGTGGATGATGATGTCGCCCCAATACTGCATCGTATACCCACGACGGGTCACGTCGGCATAGATCTTCTTGAGGAAGTCCATGTAGACGCGGCCCACACCGCGCTCCTCGCAGATCTCCTTGCTTGCACCCTTGCCCAGGTCGATGGTCTCGTCTAGGCCGACATTGACTTGCTTGCTGGAGAAGTGGGGCAGCAGCTCATCGTAGAGGCTGCGGATGAGCTCAATGCTGCCGGGGTGCTCCGGCGCCAGGCCGAAGGGGCCCTGCATCGTGTTGCCCCAGGGGGTCTCGAACGCCTCGTGGGTCTCGGCCAAAGGCGCGTACCGCTCGTGGACCAGCCAGTTCTCCATATGCCCAAACGAGTTCTGGTTCGGCACCAGCTCGATGAAGCGCTCGCGGCAGTAGGCATCCAACGCCAGGATCTCCTCGCCGGTGAAGGGGGAGGCCTCCGCCCAGACCTCAGGATGGTTGCGGTAGGCAAAGGTGTGCTCGGTGTAGAGCTGCATCTGGTTGAACTTCCAGCTCGCCAAGCGATCGACGAGGTCGTAGACCGTCTCCATCTCAGGGACCTTGTTGCGGCTGACGTCGAGCATGATGCCGCGGGCCGGGAAGTCAGGCCAATCGTGGATTTCGACGGCGGGCAGATCCTCGCCCTGGGTCTGGCGAAGGAGCTGCTTCAGCGTGCAGACGCCGTAGAAGACACCGGCGGCATCATGCCCGTGGATCGTGATGCCCTCGGGCGTGATGCGAAGCCGGTAGCCCTCGGGCTGCCCCACGGCTTCAGGTGCGACCAGCAGCGTAAGAGCGATGTCGTCACCGGGCGCCGCTGAGGTGGCGATGAGGCTGCAGGTAGTGTCGTGCGAAGTTTGGAGCGCCTCGCACGCCTCTCGACCTGTGAAAAGCAGGGCCTGAGGTTCTTTGGGATCCAGCAGGACGGTGACCTCATCGGCCACGGTGAAGGTCCCGTCCAGCCACGTGACGTGGCGGGGGACCGGCAGGAACATTAAGTCTTTGCTCATTGTGGTGCCTCCTTAAATGACTCTGTTTCAGGTGGTCAGTGCGTAGGGGGCGAACAAGACAGTTCGCCCTACGACGCCTCCGTGTTTTGGTGGTCAGTGCGTAGGGGGCGAACAAGACATCCTTCGCCCGCTGTGGATTTCACAGGCCCTGTGGACCTCACAGGTCGCTCAGGACATGGTTCGCCCTACAACGCCCTCTGTGCTTCGGTTGCCGATGGGCGAACAAGACAGTTCGCCCTACGACGCCTCCGTGTTTTGGTGGTCAGTGCGT
>JBNGCP010000145.1:3637-5789 GCA_049974845.1 Anaerolineae bacterium
GGGCGAACAAGACAGTTCGCCCTACGACGCCTCCGTGTTTTGGTGGTCAGTGCGTAGGGGGCGAACAAGACATCCTTCGCCCGCTGTGGATTTCACAGGCCCTGTGGACCTCACAGGTCGCTCAGGACATGGTTCGCCCTACGATGGTCTATGCATGGTCAGGCGCCCAGGTTGCGTCTGGGTCCAGCGGGTACATCGGGCGGTTGACGCGTTGGTAGTCGAGCTGCGTGACATCGCAGTTGGTGACGCCAGGGCTGATGGCGAGGAGCGAGCGCGGGCTGATCGCCGCCAGCGGGGCCGTCAGGTAACCGCGCTTGGGCACCACAATCTTGTAGGCCAGCGGGTCGATGCCCAGGCTGAGAAACTGCGCCGGCTCCACGTAGCTGTGCCGCTCCGCGGTCACGATCACGTCCACGCCGTTCACGGTCAGGACCACGGTGCTGCCGCGCTCGACAAGTCGATGCTCCTCACGAACGCCACCCCAATAGTAAGCCCCGTCGCTGATGAGCCGCACGGTGCCCATCACGTCGAGGGACTTGCCGTGACGGGTGTCGAGCTTGCCACCCAGGGAGAGGCTGACCGCCTGCCCTACCCCCGCGGCGACGCAGGCCTCGACAGCCGCCGCATCCCAGATAGAGGCCACCACGGCGTTGGTGGCGTGGTGGGCAAGCAAGCTCTCCAGCACGGCGGTGACGTCGGTGGTGCCGCCTGCGCCGGGATTGTCGCCCGAATCGGAGAGGAAGACGGTGGACTCGGGCGCCGCCATCGCGACCTCGACCGCCTCGTCGACGGGGTAGGCCTCGGTGCCGAAGTCGAAATCGGCGCGCCGATCCCAGAAGGCCGCCGCCAACCGGTCCGCTTCGGCCTGGGCCAGCGCCAGGTCGTTATCGGTGATGACCACGGCGATGACGCCGATGTCGGGCACGTCGGCCCAGCAGTGGCCGTTCATCAGTGAGGCGGAGATGATCTCAGGGCGGGCCTCCAGCTCGGCGACCCGCGCCATCATCTCGCCCATCGCGCCCACCGAGGACTGCGCCTTCTCACCCGGCAGCAGGAAGGGCATCTTGGCGAAGCCCATCGTCAGGTTCCGCCCCTCCTTGAGGATCTGGAGGAGCATCGCGGCTGCCGTCTCGCCGGTCTCGTACGCGTCGACGTGGGGCGCCGTGTGGTAGGCGACCATCGCGTTGATAGTGCGCGCCGTCTCGGCGACGATGTTGGCGTGCATGTCGAGGGCGATGGTGATGGGCACCATCGGCCCGAGTCGCTGCCGCAGCTCGCGGAGGATGACGTTCTCACAATAGTCGACGCCCTCGGCGCGCATAGCGCCGTGGAGATAGAGACAGACGCCGTCCACATCGTGGGCCCGCGCCAGGATCTCGCCCTTGAGCGTCTCAAAGGTCTCGCGCTCGACGATGCCGCCGGGCATCGCGTGGGCCGTGATGGTGGGCACGAGCTCGATGTCGTCGTGCGCTCGCAGTGTGTTAACAATGCCACCAAAGGCGCCGCGGAGCGGCTCCGCGAGCGTCTCCTCGCCATAGCGGGGGCGGAAATCCTTCAATCGGGTGCGGAAGGGTGTGAAGGTATTGGATTCATGGCCGAAGCCACCGATGAGAATCTTCATAGGATTACGCTCTCTGATCGACAAACCGAACTTTGGTCCAGCGTTCGGGGATGTGCATGTTTATGTAACCATGCCGGTTCCACGACCAGTCGACGGCGATGTTGTTGCCGTCCTCATCGTGGAAGTGTTGGCAGCGCGAAGCGCCGATGCGCCAGACGTCGCCGTGCTGGGGCGGTGTGGGCTCGTTGCCTAACGCCTTAAGGCCCTCCCAGGGCAGGGCGAACTCGACGGTCCAGCCGTTATCGACGATGTCGGGGCAGTTGAGGCTCCCGTCCACCTGTACGGCGTGCTTGAGGCCCGTCAGCTCCCATTCCTTCTCGCCGAAGCGCCCTAAGCGCTCGCCCATCCGAGGAAGAAAATAGAGGAA
The DNA here is from genome assembly GCA_049974845.1 of Anaerolineae bacterium. Classification (GTDB taxonomy): domain Bacteria; phylum Chloroflexota; class Anaerolineae; order B4-G1; family SLSP01; genus PWVB01. The sequence goes on from JBNGCP010000145.1 coordinate 5,626, forward strand.
GTCCTCGACGGAGAAGAAGTGGTTCAGGCGCTCATAATCACGACGCTCGACGACGGGCTGCAGCCAAGTCCAAAAGACCTCGTAGATCGTGTTGATGGGGTTGACGCCCAGCTCGTAATAGACGCCGCGCGCGCCATCAGCGCGTTTGCCCTCAATGAAGATCT
>JBNGCP010000146.1:0-5782 GCA_049974845.1 Anaerolineae bacterium
GACCCGTCTCCCGGACGGGCCATCGCCGCCGCAGCCGATGGCTCTGCTTCGAGGCAGCCCGCGCGCCCGGAGACGCGGCACCGCCGCGTCTCTACAATGCACTACGTGCACTCGCCGTGGTAGACCTCCGGGACGAAGGTCTGGTCGCTGAACGGTGGGCGGATGTACCCCGTGTCCTCCTGGCGCGGCGGCAGCTCGATCGGCTCGGGCGTCAGATCCTCGTACGGGATCAGGCTCAGCAGGTGCGCGATGCAGTTCAGGCGCGCGTGGCGCTTGATGTCGGCGTTGACGACGTACCACGGCGCCTGTTTGATGTCCGTGTACTTCATCATCTCGTCCTTCGCCTTGGAGTACTCGACCCACTGCGTGCGCGCCTCCAGGTCCATCGGGCTGAGCTTCCAGCGCTTCGTCGGATCGTCGAGGCGATCCTGGAACCGGCGCTCCTGTTCTTCGTCGCTCACCGAGAACCAGTACTTGATCAGCTTGATGCCGGCGCGCACCAGCATCCGCTCGAACTCCGGACACGACCGCAGGAACTCGCGATACTCCTCGTCGGTGCAGAAGCCCATCACGCGCTCCACACCGGCGCGGTTGTACCAGCTGCGGTCAAACAGGACGATCTCCCCCGCCGCCGGCAGGTGGGCGACGTAGCGCTGAAAGTACCACTGCGTCTTCTCACGCTCGGTGGGCACGGGCAGCGCGACGACGCGGGCAAAACGGGGATTCAGCGGCGCCGTAATCCGCGTGATCGTGCCCCCCTTGCCCGCCGCGTCCCGCCCCTCGAAGATCACCACGATCTTCATGCCCGTGTGGCGCACCCACTCCTGCATCTTCACGAGCTCAACGTGAAGCCTGGCGAGCTCGCGCTCATAGACCTTGCGTTTGATCCTCTTGCGCCTCTCCCGCAGGGCCTCCGACGAGAAGTCCATCACGACGGGGTTGCCGTTGCAGTCGAGGACCCCGCCCGACGGCGGCCTCTCCCAGGGCAGCGGTCGTTCTTCAAGAGGGGGATCTGAGGATGTCTCGCCTTTGTTCTTCTTCGCCACGGCTACACCTCCTGTGGGGTTGGTTCGAGACGGCGCTCAACCGATATCGATAAGGCACGACGTCCATGGAACACGAGCGAGTGCGTCAGGAGGTGGCGAGGAAGGAGGCGCTACTCGCGCGCGCTGTTGACTCCATTATATACACAGACCGCGCACACCACAACGGCACCCAACGCTACTCGTGGGGTACGAGCAGCTTAAGCCGTTCGTAGTCCTCGGGCAGGTCCATATCCATCCCAAAGCCGGGATCGGGGATCAGGACCGCCTTGGCCTTGCAGTCGAAGGCGGCGGAGAAGGCGCGCTCGGCGTCCTCCAGCGTCGCTTGCCGCAGCAGGTACTTGAGGATGACCCCCCACATCTGCGGTTTCCGAGCGACGTAGCGGATCAACGGCCCAAGGCTGATCTTGCGGCGCTGGCGATTGAACCTGCGCCGCAGGCTGTTGATATCGCGGATGACCTCCTGCCCGATCTGGATCGCCCTGGGGCTCAAGGCATAGAGCTCTCCCGGGAAGACCTGGTGGTCGCGGAACCGGGCGACGACGCGGCCCGACGCCGGGAAGAGGTCTCTGACGACGGCCTCGGGCACCAGCGACAAGACGAAGTCGTGATCCCCGAGCTCCACCAGCCGCCGGAAGAAGGCCTCCACGCTCTCTGGGCGCAGGCCCGGCGCGTCGGACGAGCTGATCACGACCAGATCGGGATGCTTGCCCAGGGCGCCGAGATAGGCCAGTCCGTCGCTGAGCTTCTGGGAGAAGTCGGCGGTGGTGTCGGTCGGCACGTAATGAACGGGATAGTCGAAGGCGGCATCAGCCTCCGACAGGCCGATCAGGTAGAGCCCCTCCACGTGGCGCGACGCCCGCAGCGCTTCGAGAGGCCAGTCGATCAGGCGTTTGCCCTCGAAGGGAAGCAGGGCTTTCGACTTGTACTTTTCCTCGGGGTCCAGAACCTCTAGAAGCCGCCGGCGCTTCGCGTCGCGCCCGCACATAACAAAGACGGGATAGGTTGGATGAGTTCGCTCAGCCATCGGATGCCCTCACTCTCAGTAGCGGTGACGTCACATACCCACCCACTTTACCACCGATGTCGCATTCGGCCAAGCTTGGGGCGAGGTGGGGCGTGTTTCGCGCTGGAGGCGACTTGTCAATCAGACCCAGCAGACGTCGTTCTTCGTCTCCGGGTTCACCGTGACTCCGCGGTAAGGCCTCTTCAGCAGGGGTGCGACTGGGCGATGGCGCCGGCGACGAGCGCTGTGAGCTCGTCGAGCTCGGGCGGCTTGGGGAGCCACCCGGCGAGGCCCTCGGCCTTGAGCGCATCCAGTTCGTCGCGGGCCGGGTGACCGCTCAGCATCACGACGGGCACGTGCCAACCCCGCTCGCGCACCGCGTGGTAGAGAGCCTGCCCGCCCATCTCGGGCATGACCAGGTCGCAGAGGATGAGGGCGACGTCAGGCACCGTGCCAGCTCCGGCCTGGTCCTCGGTGGTGCGCTGCTCCAGCGTCTCCAACGCCTGCCGCCCGTTGGCGGTGGCGATGATGCGGTAGCCGCGGTTCTCAAGCGCCTCGACCAGCGTCCTGCGCACCACGGCATTGTCCTCCACGACCATCACCAGCTCCCCGGCGCCCACCGGCAGCCCGCACGAGGCGTCGTCGTGGGAGGACCGGGGGTCCACCGGCAGCGCCGGTAGATAGACATGGACGGTGGTGCCCTCACCGGGCGCGGTATCCACATCGATAAGGCCATCGTGCTGGGCAACGATGCCGTGCACCTGCGGAAGGCCGAGGCCGCTACCGCCGGAGCCCTTGGTCGTGAAGAAGGGCTCGAAGATATGTGGGAGCACGTCGGGAGGGATCCCGGTGCCCGAATCGGCGACCGACAGGTGGATCCAGTCGCCGGGCGCCATATCGGGCAGCGGCGCGTCCCGACGATCCTCCACGGTGATCCGCCGGAGCCCCAAACGCAGCTTGCCCCCCTCCGGCATCGCGTCCCGCGCGTTCACGACCAGGTTCAGGACGACCTGCCGCAGCCGGGAAGGGTCCCCATTGACGAAATAGGCGCCGGGCGCCGTGTCTCCGGCGCCGTCCTCGGGGCGTTCCCACGAGAGCTCGAGGCGGATGCTCTCCGGGAGGGTCCGCTCCAGCAGCCGGGCCTGCTCGTTGAGAAACGAGCTCAGGTCCATCGGCTGGCGTTGGAGCACGCCGCGCCGCCCGAAGTCGAGAATCTGCTGGATCAGGTCACCGGCCCGCTCGGCCTCCCGCGCGATGATCTCGAGCTGCTCCCGCACCTTACCGGGCAGCCCGGCCGTTCGCAGCGCCAGCTGGCTGTACAGGATGATGACGGCGGTGATGTTGTTGAAGTCGTGGGCGATCCCCGCGGCCATCTGGCCCAGCGCCGCCAGCCGCTCCTGTTGCTGGATGCGCTGCTGCACCTCGCGCTCCTGCGTGACGTCCTTGAGGACCATCACCCATCCCTCGGGCGTCGGCCCCCGCTCGACGGGCTGCGCCAGGGCCTCGAAGACCCGGGTCGCGCCGCGCGATTTGGCCCGCAGCTCGTGCCAGAGCCCGGCCGTGGGCGGCGAGGTCAGGAGCTCGGCCAAGGGGCGATCCCCCAAGCGCGTGAGCTTGACCGGCGACGCCGGCGGTGTGGGCATCCCCTCTCCGTCGCCGGATCCGCCCGCGCCCGTGGCGCCGACCAGGGCGTCGGCCACCGCATCGGACAGCAGCGCGAGGTCGCGCCACGCGGCGGGATTGGCGTGGATGATCGTGCCGTCGGCGTCGAGCAGGATGACGCCCTCCGGCACGGTCTTCATGATCTGGTCCACCTGTGAGGCCTGCTCCTGCACCCGAGCGGCCTGCGCCTGCAGCGTGCCTGCCTGCTCCCGGATCCGATCGAGCAGCGCGGCGCCCTCGGCCTCCATCCGCTTGGCCGGCGTCACGTCGAGCACCAACCCCTCCAAGATGGCGGCGGTCTCGTCGCCGGACGCAACCTCGCGCCCCTGCTCCCAGACCCAGCGGACGTCGCCGGAGGCCGTGCGGATGCGGTATTCGAGCTCGAAAGGCACCTGACGCTCGACCGCCTCCTGCACCGAGAGCCAGACCCTGGCCCGATCCTCGGGCATGATGAGGTCCCGGTAGGCGATGCGGTTGTTCTCCATAAGGTCGGCGGCGGTGTAGCCCGTCAGTGCCCGGCATCCCTCACTGACGAAGAGCATCGTCCAGGCGTCATCGTTGAGGCACTGGTAGGCCATGCCGGGCAGGTTGCTCATCAGCGTCGCCAGCGCCCGTTGGCTCGCCTGCAGGGCAGCCTCCGCGGCCTTGCGCTCCGTGATGTCCCGCGCAAAGCCGACCATCCGCATATCGCCGTTGTCGCCCCAGGGCTGTTGGCACGCGTTGATCAGCAGCCACCGCGGCTGACCGCCCTTCGTCCGCGTCTCAGCCTCCACGTCGTGGATCTCACCGACCCGCTGCAACTGGGTGATCACCTCACGACGGCGCAACGAGCCCCGGCCCAAGAGCGAGTCGGTGCGGGCGAGCGCCTCCAGCGCCTCCTCGGGCGAGTCGTACCCCATGATGTCGGCCATCGTCTGGTTGAGGGCCGTGATCCGCCCGTCGAGCGTCGCCTGGAAGATGCCCACGGGCGCTTCCTCGAAGAGCGCGCGGGACGGGCCGCGCGTCGGCGCAGCGCGGCGCTGCCGGTCGCGGGCCTCGTGCTGGCAAAGGCCCAATGCCAGCTCCTCCCCCAGCTCGCGCAAGCGGTCGCGCTCGGCGTCGTCCGACGCCAACCCGGCGTCGCACGTCACAAGCAAGAGCCCCCGCGTGCGGGCGCCCTCCTTCAGCGGCGCGACGACGACCTCGCCCTCCGCCAACAGCGGCAACGGGGGCGTGTCCGCAGCCGCCGCCTCGTCGGCGTGTGGAGCCCCGCCAACCATCCCGTCATCGCCAATCGCCTCTTGCGCCCACGGCGGCAGGTCGGCAGGCGCCATGCACACCACCGAGCGCGCCGGCAGGTCGGACGCCCCAGAGGCGGTCCTCACCCCCTCGCCGCGCTCTGCATCCGCTGGGGAGGGCGCGCTCAAGAGGACCACACCGGCGTCCCGGTAGCCGGGCACGCGTCTGAGCGCCTCGCAGACACCCTCCAGCCAGGATACAGGGTCAGTGGCCTTCGCAGCCTGCTGGCGAATCTCGTGGGAAGCGGCGAGGAAGGCGGTCAGGTGCGCAGCGTGGCGCTGAGCCGCCCGCCGCTGGCGCAGCGCCCAGACCGCGATGGCGGTCAGGGCCAAGAGCCCCACAAAGAGGGCGCCCGCGTACGCCCACTGCACGAGAGGGATTGTGAGCACCGTCGGCCCATCGAAAGCGCGACCGGGCGATCCCCATGCCTGCAAGGCAGGACCTCCAGCAGCCGCAAGAGACCCGACTGCGATAGCAGGTGCGATGATGACAGCCATGGTATGGGTTCTCATTCATTCTCCAGCCGCCGGGCGCGCCCACACGGTGCGTCGATGCGGGTCCAAAACGTCCCGGCATGACCTCGTCTGATCTGGGAGGGCCTCCGGAATCCCCGGACAGGCCCACTCCCAACCTTAATAGCCATGCTAAAAAGATACGGTTACGAAACGGTAAACGCGACGGTTACGGCGGGGAAAGCGGATGGGGACTCGTTGCAGATCCTCGTCGGTGCGCCAGCCCGGCGCGGAGAGGCGGATGACGTAGGAACGCGGCGCACCCGAAGGGTCGTCGTGGG
>JBNGCP010000147.1:0-5706 GCA_049974845.1 Anaerolineae bacterium
GTCTCTCCGGAACACCCGTTGCCGCAACTCCATGCCTATCTTATACAAGGTCTGCGGTCTATTTATCCCACCTGGGTGGGTCGGTAGCGAACTAGAACGTATTTTCCACTTTCGACCGAGAATATGACACCACTTGTCATCTTTAGCCTTTAGCATGGTCACCAGATCAAAGGATCGTGGGGTGAGGTCACCCCGCCAATGCACATGCAGAGGAGGGCGCGATGAAGAGGCTGGAGAATTGCACGTGGGAACCGGCTTGGGTCTCGCATCTTGGTTGTCTCAAGGGGTGCCTGGAGTATCTTGGCGTCGACGTCTCCATGGATTGGCTCTACGGCGGGACCGGACATGCCTTCGTGATCAATATGCACGAAGAGGTCTGCCCCAGCGGGCCGACGGCTTGGGACACAAGGATGCTCTTTGAGCTCGGAGCTAACCTGGGCTATCGAGAGACGTGTGTCTTCGGTGGCAAACAAGACGGAGGTCTGGGCGAGGCCCAGGAGCGCGCGTGGGAGATGGTGAGGGGTGCCATCGATCAAGGCCTGCCCTGTTACGGCTGGGAGCTGGAGATCCCAGAGTTCTATGTGATCTGCGGCTACGAAGACGGACCCGATGGTGGTTACTACTATGCGGGCCCCGGTTGTGAGGACGGTAAAGGGCCGAAGCCGTGGCGTGAGCTTGGGGACACCGGGATCGGCATCGTCGAGGTCTACGCTGTGAGGCCCGGCGAAGCAGCGGATGATGTCACCGCCGTTGGCAAGGCCCTCAGCGCGGCGCTCAACCACGCCAGTAACCCCAAGGAGTGGATCTTCGAGGGCTATCGTGCGGGATTGGAGGGCTACGACAACTGGATCCGCGCGCTGGAAGAGGGCAAGGCGTCGGATATGGGCATGCGCTTCAATGCGGGCGTGTGGCTGGAGTGCCGCCAGCACGCGGTAGGCTTCCTGCGCGAGGCTGAGTCGCGGCTCGCGGGGCTAGCCGACGCCCCCCTGGACGCCGCTCTGCTGCACTACACAGCCGTAGCCGAGGGCCTCGGGGAGGTCGCCGAGATCTATCCGTGGTCTTGGGGAGCTTCGGACGAGGAGGTGCTCCCGATAGACGACAGGAGCCGTGCCGCCGTCGAGGCGCTCCGCATGGCCCGAGATGCGGAGGCAGCCGGATTGGCGGCGCTAGATGAGATCGTGCGCGTTCTTTGAAGGCGTGGAGGAGCGGGAGGCGAAGGGAGGAGCGATATATGACTGTAGAGCGAGTGGATCTTGATCATCAGGGATGGACTTACTCCTCGTATGTCAGGGCTGGAGACTTCCTCTTCACCAGCATCTGTTCTGGGCAAGGCGAGACGATCACAGAGCAGACCGAGAGCGCCCTGGCCACGCTCAAGCGGTATCTGAGCGACGCTGGAGCCACGCTGGAGGATGTCATCAAAGTGACGGTGACCTTCAAGCGTGGCGAGAACTTCGATGAGATGAAGCCCGTGTTTAGACGGCATTTCCCCAATGGATATCCGGCTCGTAACACGATTCTGGTGGATGAGTTCCTGGCTCCCACAATCAAACTTCAGATCGAGGCCATTGCTTACAAGCCCCAAGCGTAGGCGGTGAGGACGCAGATCTCCACGGATCATTCCGCTCCAATCCGTGGAGATCGGTCCACCGTCATTGTATCCGCTGCTCTCGTTGTGCCGGTCAGGGCATTCTTTAAGGTATAAGGTAGATGCTCTGTTGTGGGAAGGTCAGGCCGAAGCCGAGGTTCTCGGCGATGCGGTAAGACCCTGTGTTACTTACCAAGCACCGGTACTGGGCAATCAGCGCGTGCTCAATGCACCACTCGCAGAGCGCGCTGACGGTTGCGCTCCCTAGCCCACGTCGGCGATAGGCCGGATGGGTGAGCACACCGATGTCCATGAAGCCGGTCAGGCGGTAGCCGGTCGCGACGGCGGCAAGCTGATCGCCGTCGAAACAACCGAAGCCGATCTCGTCCTCCACCGAGACCTCACCGAACTCCACCTCAAGCGGGGTGCACGCTGCTTGCATCTCAGCCAGAGACTCGGCGTCCGCTGTGGTGAGCTGACGGATGCGCAGAGAAGATGGCGGGGCGACAGCCTGAAAGTCCGGTGGGTAGAGGTAGCGCAGCACGCTCTCCTCGATCTCCTTGATCCTGGCGGCGCCCGGCCCAGTCCTCATATGTTCTGCGGTCACCGCGACCGGCTGAGTGATGACGCCGTCCAGCGCTCGCTGTGCCACGTCCAGAATGTCGGGATCGACCTGCGCGAATGCGCGCCTGGCGATGGTCCAGATATGGATGGCGTTTAAGCCCGCGAGCTCCTCGTCGGGCAGAAGCTCCGTGCCCGGGCGATGCAGATCCTCGATGGTGCAGTCAAAACGGTCGGCCCACTTCTGATAGACGGCGCGCTCGAAGCTTGCTCGATTCATGTCACGTTCTCGCGTTTTGGGAAGGAGATGAGAAATGGGTTCGTTTGGTAAAAACAGCTCTCGGCTGTGGGCTGTCAGCTATCAGCTTTGGAGGATGGGAGTAGGCAGTAGAGAAGTAGGGAGTAACGGGGGTATGATGGCTGCCGATGGTTTGCTGGGCTTCATTCATGGGTGTGTTGTCCGTTATTGATCTTTTGTTCCATTGTAAGGCATACGGATGGATCATTCAAGGGGGCAGGTGGGGGAAAACTGCACGTGAGTTCAGTCTGGACTTGATTTGGACTCGTGTTCCTTGACGAGGGTGAGGATGGCGTCGCCGTAGCGGGCCAACTTGCGGGATCCGACGCCCTTGATGGCGAGGAGCGTATCCTTGGATCGAGGCTTAGCGGCGGCGATCCTGCGCAGGACGCTGTTGTGGAATATCACGAAGGGCGCGGTTGATTGCGCTTTGGCCTCCGCCAGCCGCCAGGCCCGCAGTTGTTCGAAGAGCGCCTCGTCGATCGGCTGTTCGGGAGCGGGCTCCGAGGTGGTGGGCCTGGCGGGGGCCGGTGCAATCTCCTCCAGGCTGGCGGGGTTCGCCAGAGCGGCTTTGCCGGCCTGGGTCAGCTCGATCATCGAGCCGCCGTGGGAAAGGAGCTGGGTTGCCAGCAGCTTGTGGTCGAGCAAGCGCTGGATGAGGTTTTTGACCGCGTCTCTCGAACGGAAACTGAGCGCACCAAATCCCGGGAGCTCCTTCGCTTTTTCTGGTGCGTCCGGTTCGCCGCGGAGGATTCGACCGAGGTTCCTGAAGCCCCAACCGTGTCCCGTCGCGTCGAGGCACTCAAGGATAGTGGCCAATTGGTCGCGTTGTGACGGCAGCCTCAGTGCTGACGATGTCGAGAGGTCCACGCAGTTGTCGCAGGCGGTACAGTGCTCCAGGGCCGGGCCGCCCAGATAGGCGCTGAGGTAGCCGTGGCGGCAGTGCGGCGTGCGGGCGTAGGCCACGATCTCCTCGACCCGCTGCTCCTGCACCGTTGCGTAGCGATCGAGCCAGAGGCTGATGCGCTGTGCGACGTCGTCGGGCGCGGGTAACCGAGAGAGGAGCAGGTTGCGGCCCGAGAAACGCACATCAAGGCGACCCTCATCCGACCAGGTCAGCAACTGGTCTTCTATGGTCTCAGGTGCAAGCTGCGCTCTCTCCGCGACGTCGATCGGGTTGAGCTGGATCCATTGACCGGCTCGCAGGCGCGCGACATCGGTGAAGCGCCGAAAGGTTCCATCTTCTGGATCGGCGCTGTATCCGGACGGGCGCAGGCGGACCAGGGCCGCGCGGGGCGTATCGGGGCCGCGTCGCAGGAGACCGTTCTCCTCCAGGATGCTCAGCGCGACGCGGAGCGGGGTGTCATCGATCTGCAGATCGCGCTCCAGGTCGCCCGGGGCGATGCTGGCGTGATCTCCCGTGCCCATATAGCGCATCACAGTGGCGTAGACGTTTCTCAATAACTCGATGGTCGGGAGGCCGCGGCGCATCCGCCGGGTGAGGAGGCTGTGGTCGCTGTGGCTGTACATCAGCAGGCAGCGAGCGGGATGGCCGTCGCGCCCGGCGCGCCCAGCCTCCTGATAGTACGACTCCAAGGAGGACGGGGGCATATAGTGGATGATAAAGCGGATGTCGGGCTTGTCGATGCCCATGCCAAAGGCGATGGTGGCGACGATGACCCGGGTGCGCCCTTCCATAAAGGCTTCCTGGACTTCGGCGCGGTTGGGGATGCCGGCATGGTAATGCGCGGCATCGACGCCTTGCTGGCGGAGCACGAAGGCCAACTGCTCGCACCGGGCGCGAGTGTCGGCATAGACGATGCCGCTGCCCGCCTCGTTCGCGCAGACCTCGATGAGGCGCCGGGTCTTCTCGTCGCGGTTTGCCGCGAAGAAGACCTCCAGGTGGAGATTCTCACGGATGACGTTGCCGGTGACGGTGGCCATAGGATGGCCCGGGCTCAAGTGCTGGATGATGTCCCGGCGTACCCTTGGCGGGGCGGTCGCCGTCAGGGCCAGGATCGGGGGTCTCCCAAGGGCCTCCCACGCTTCCGCAAGCTTGAGGTAATCGGGCCGAAAGTCGTGCCCCCAGACGCTGACGCAGTGGGCCTCATCGACGACCAGGCGGTGGACGCCGCCGTTGCTGAGGGTGTGCAGGAACGTGGGTTGTCGGAGTCGCTCCGGCGCCGCGTAGAGGAGCCGATAGCGACCCTCGGCGGCCTGTCGCAGGCGACGGCGCAGGACATCGCCGTCGAGGCTGCTGTTGATCGTCGTGGCGTAGGGCCGGAGCGGCGCCGGCAGCGAGTCGACCTGGTCCTTCATCAGGGCGATGAGCGGGGAGATTACGACGGTCAGCCCATCATCGGCGGTAAGAGCCGGCACCTGATAACAGAGCGATTTCCCTCCCCCGGTGGGAAGTACGGTCAAGGCATTCTCACCCCTCATGACGCAGGCGATGGTCTCCAGTTGACCGGGTAGCAGCGACGTGAAGCCGAAGCTGCGCTCCACCGCCTGCCGGATCCGGGCCTCCTCCTCATCGGAGACTGCGATCTCTGTTCCGCCAGGCGGGAGATCCGTCGGCGGTGCTTCATCGCTGGCGGGGCGATCTGGCGCTTTGGGCTTCAAGGCTCTGGGTTGGAGAAACCCCAACATCTCCTGCAGGTCGCTCAACTCCTGTCCGTGCCGGGCCTCAATGGCCTCCTCGATCTGGCGGGCCCGGGTCTCCTCCTGACTGGCTCTGAAGTAGTCGAGCAGCTTTCGCAGGTACACTACGGAGAGCTCCTCAGGTCGCTCCGCCGTATTGAGCAGACGGACGGCGTAGCCGCTGGCCGTGACCCAGTCGTCCCGCGCCCGGTAGTAGGCCATCATGCTCAGAAGATAGGCCCGCCCGTCAGGACGCAGCTCAGCCAGGCGCTGGTTGGCTTCCGCTGCCCTGGGATGGTCGCCGCGTGCCAGCGCTGTTGCTGACACAAGTCGCTGTGTCGTTACCATATCGGGAGCATCCGCGGCGAGCGAGGCGGCGACCTCATTCGCCCGCGCGAGCTCACCCTGCGCCAGGTAGATGTCGCCCAGGAGCGCGCGAGCGGCGAGGCTGCTCCGCTTGTCCAGCCGGCGCTGCATGACCTCAATGGCCTCGGTGTAGCGCCTCTCCGCCGTAAAGGCCCGCGCGCGCAGATCGAGCAGCGAGACGAGATCGGGGCGAGTTGCGCTGAGGCGATCGAGGCAGGCGTGCAGCGCCTCGTAGTGTCGCCAACGGAGCAGG
>JBNGCP010000148.1:0-5624 GCA_049974845.1 Anaerolineae bacterium
CTCCAGGGGCCGTCTGCGGCACGGGAATACAAGGGGGGTCTGCGCTACCAGCCCCAGTTCGGGCGCGCACACCCCCCTCTAACTCCCCCCGGACGGGGGAGAACTCGAGGGCTTGGAGCCTGTGCAGGTACCCGAGGATCTCCTCGCGGCGGGGGACGAGGAGATCGGCCAGGCCCTGCTGGCCGGGCGTGGCCTCCGGGCCCAGGGCGGCTAGAGCTTCGAGGTCGGCCACCAACTCGTCCTCGAAGGCGATATCGAAGGCCTCGCGGAAGGCAACGGGCAGGTCCAGCCGCGGCGCGGCGCGGTGAAGGCGCCCGACGAGCGCGCCGAGCTCGGTGATGACCGCCGGGGTCATCCCGCCGTGGCCCACGACCTCGCCGTCGATGTAGTTCTGGACGATGACCCGCCAGCCCTCCCAGGTCGTCCAGAGCCGTCCGTCGACGGTGGGGATCGGATAGGCGATGTGCGGCAAAATGCCGGTGTCGTGGAGCTGACGGGTGAGCGGCAGGTAGAAATCCGGCGAGCTGGCTGCGCTGGCCTGTGGCCCGGTCAGCGGCTGAAGCTTGAGGAAATAGCGACCGCGTCGGGCGCCGACCGCATAGCAGGCGGAGATCCATCCGGTGGGCACAAAGGCGAGAGCCGCGGGATCTTCACCCGCGGCGGGTTCGATGCCATAGGATTCCCGAAGCACACCCTTGAGGGCGGATGGGTCGAGATTGGGTTCGATCTTCATAGCGCCTTCGTAGGTTAGAATGCCCTGAGTATAACCGTGGCGCGTGCGCGTGCAAGCGGCGCGGCTGGGTTGCATTACATCTCTGGAACAAGAGCGGGCAGTTTTGGCCCAACGCATCTGCTCGCCGCTGCCCCAAAGTGGGCCAAAACTGCGAAGGCGTGTTTCGCGTTGGGCAAAGTCAAGCCCACCCTGGCTTGCACCGGGCCTGATCGACAAGCAGCCCCCAACGCGAAACACGCCCCGCGGCTAGCGTCAATAGCCTTTCGGCGCATTGTCCGCTATGATGTGGGCAGACCCGCGTAACCGCGAGCATAGGAGGAGAGATGGTCGAAGACGGGATCGCGATGAACCACGAAGAGGACGAGCTCACGATTTTGGTCGTCGAGGACGACCCGGCGATGGCGTCGCTGGTCTCCCTTGGCTTGCAGTACGAGGGCTACGCGGTCCTCTCCGCGAGCGACGGCCACGAGGGCCTGCGATTGTGGGAGACGCACAAGCCCGAGCTGGTCATCCTCGACTGGCTGCTCCCCGGGGTGGACGGGATCACGCTCTGCCGCATGATCCGCGCACAGTCCGACGTCCCCATCATCATGATCACGGCGAAGGAGGCGGTCGAGGATCGCGTGGTCGGGCTCGAGACCGGCGCCGATGACTACGTCGTCAAGCCGTTCCACATGGAGGAGCTCGTAGCGCGGGTCCGGGCCCGCCTGCGACGGCGGCATCCGCAGGAGACGACGCTCTCCTTCGGCGATCTCACGCTCGACCCGAAGACCCGCGAGGTCTATCGCGGCCGCCATCTGATGACGTTGACCGACACCGAGTTTCGGCTGCTGACCTACTTCCTGCGCCGCACGCGCGAGGTACTGTCGAAGGAGCAGATCCTCGAGGACGTCTGGGGCTACGACTTCCAGGGCGACGTCAACATCGTGGAGCAGTATGTGCGATCGCTCCGGCAGAAGATGGGACCGCCCTCGCTGATCCAGACGATCCGGGGCGCCGGCTACGCGCTGCGCGAGGCTGCAGAATGAAGCGGCGGCTCTCGTTTCGCGCGTTGATCATGCTGCTGTTTGTCGGCGGCATGATGCCCCTCCTGATCGCCGTCGGCCTGGTGGTCTACCGGCTCCAGCAGACGTACCTGGTCAACGAGGCGGAGAATCGTCTGGTGGAGGTCGTGCAGGCCGGGGTCGCCCAACACGCCGGCGACGCCGACCTCACCGTCCTCGCCGTCAGGCTGGGAGAGCCGATGCGGGTCTTGGGCGCCGACCTCTTTATCCAGGATGCCAGCGGCGCGCCCGTGCCGCCCTCGCTGGGCACGGGGCCGTGGCTCAGCGCCGAGGCGCATCAGGCCGTGCGCGATGCCAACGAGGGCCGCCTGCAGGTGATCGAGCGCGAGGGCACCTCACGCCTGGTCTACGTGACGTCGGTGGTCGACCCCGACGGCGCGGTCCTGGGCAGCGTCGAGGCCAGCCTGTCGCTGGAAGATATCGAGGATCAGCTCGGTGCGCTGCGCCGGTGGCTGATGTTGATGGTGACCGCGGCTATCGGCCTTTCGGTCCTGGTCGCCGTGCCCCTGTCGGGCACCGTGACGCGCCCCCTGAAGGACCTGCTGGATGCGGTAAAGCGCGTCCGCCAGGGCGATCTCGAGTCCCGCGCGCCGGTGCCCGAGGTCGAGGAGCTGGGTGAGCTCGCCGTCGCGTACAACACCATGCTCGACCGCATCGCCGAGGACCTGCGCGCCCGGGCCCAGCAGGCCGAGAGCATGCGGCGGTTTGCTGCCGATGCCTCCCACGAGCTGCGCTCTCCGCTGACGGTTTTCCGCAACAGCGTCGACCTGCTGGAGCAGGCAGCGGGGCAGGAGAACACCCAGCAATTGGAGGGTGTCCTCGCCATGCTGCGGCAAGAGGTCGACACGATGACGCGCTTGGTCGAGTCGCTGCTCCTGCTGGCGCGCCTCGATCAGCCCGAGACCACCGTGGCGTCCAACCTGCATCCCGAGGAGGTCGCCCCTTACCCTCTGCTGGAGGAGGTCTACGAGCGTTCGCTGCTGCTGGCAAAGGGCCAGGAGGTGGAGCTGGTCTGGCCCAAGGCGGAGATCCCAACGATATGGGCCGATCGCGAGTTGGTCCGCGAGGCGCTCAACAACGTCGTCGAGAATGCGATCGCCCACACCCCGCCGGGCAAGAGGATCACGCTCAAAGTTGAGACGCGGGACGCCTACGTCGGCTTTGTGATCGCCGACGAGGGCAGCGGCATCCCCCCGGAGCAGCTACCGCGGATCTTCGAGCGTTTCTACCGCGGCGATGCCTCACGCGACCGTCGTCGACGGGGCACCGGGCTGGGGCTCGCCATCGTGCAGGCGATTGTGCGAGCGCACAAGGGCGAGATCGAGGTCGATAGCGAGCCCGGGAAGGGCACGCAGTTCCGTCTTTACTTCCGGCGGTACACATCGGACGCGTGATCATAGGGCGCTTCCCCGGGGATGGCCGTCCCCAGGCCGTATTCAGCGGAAATTCAGGAAGCGTACAGGCCACGTTCAGTTTGGAGCGCTATCCTACAGGCAGATACAGACAAGCACTTCGCACGAGCACAAGCAGAGAAAGGATAGCGAAGACAATGGTTAAGCGAATTGTGGCACTTCTGTTGGCAGCGACTCTGATCAGCGCGGGGCTCCTCTATTTCGGGATTAAGCTGATGACCAACTACGGCCCGGCCCTGGCCTCCTCCGTCGATGCGTTGGTGGCACGCGGCCCGATGGAAGAGGCTTCCGACCGCACGGCGGCGGAGACGGGTAAGGAGAAGGGCGCCACCGAGCAGAGTGCGGCGCCCGCGCCCGAGGGTGTGACAACAACGGGGTCCGAGCAACGCCTGAAGGTGACGGTCAATTCGGCAGCCGGCGAAACACCGCCCCCGGTGACGGTCGCCGAAGTGGTGCGGAATGCGGACCAGTATGAGGATCAGGTCTTCACCCTATCGGGTATCGCTACCGCGCTGGGCGATGGCAAGTTCCTGCTCAACGACGGGACGGGGCAGATCCTGATCGAGGTGGATGACGACGCTACGGCGTCGGTCGACGTGGACGGTCAGCAGATCACCGTCACGGGCGAGCTCGACGACGACTTCGAGCTTGAGACCTGTACGCTGACGTACCGCAACGGCACAGTCATCGTCGACGACTGCCAGGAAGGCGCTCGCGAGTGGGACGACGACGTCGACGACGATGATATGTACGACGACGACGCTGATGACGACGATCTCTACGATGACGGTGATGACGACGATCTCTACGATGACGATGATGACGATGACCTCTACGATGACGATAATGACGATGACCTCTACGATGACGGTGACGACGACCTAGACGACGACGGTGACGACGACCTCTACGATGACGGTGACGACGACGCTGATGACGACGTCTACGATAGCGACGATGATGACGATCTAGCCGACGACGATGATGACGACTGGTCAGACGACGACGGTAACGACGACAGGTCCGACGACGATGATGATGACGACGACGGGTCGGACGACGATGATGACGACGATGACGATGACGACTAGCCGATGGACGGGCTAGATCGCGATGGATGCTGCGAGGTGAAGCGGGCCCGAGTCACACACAAAACCTGGGCTGCATAAGCCCTAATCCAGGGCCCTGACCGGCGGTGTGGCAGGATGTGAAAGGCCATCCCCCACCCCGCCCACCAGCTCCATCGAAGGCAGGCCAGCCGGGTCCCCGAGCGTGCTCGGGGACCCGGTCGTCATGCTCCGCGGCGGACGCGGTTGACATCGGAGCCGGACGTGCCTACGATAGAAGCGATACCTTTCAGGAGCACAAGGAGGAAGGCATGCGGACGTTTGAGCTGGGCACAACAGGCGTCGAGGTGAGCGCGTTCTGCCTTGGGGCGATGTTCTTCGGCAGCCGCACCAAGCCGGAGGCATCGTACGCGATCCTCGATCAGTACGTGGCGGCGGGGGGACGCTTCATCGACACCGCAAATATCTACGCACACTGGGTCGACGGATGCGAAGGCGGCGAGAGCGAGACGCTCCTCGGCGAGTGGATGCGGCGACGCGGCAACCGCCACGAGCTCATCCTCGCCTCGAAGGTGGGCTTCCCGGCGCCGGTCGACGACCTCGAACAGGGCCTGCGCGCAGAGCAGATCGAGCGCGCCGTCGAGGGCAGCCTGACGCGTCTGGGCGTCGAGACGATCGACCTCTACTACGCGCACGTCGACGACCGTACCACACCGCTCGCCGAGACGATGGAGGCGTTCCACCGGCTGGTGACCGCGGGCAAGGTGCGGTGGCTGGGCGCCAGTAACTTCCTGGCCTGGCGGATGGCGAAGGCGAACGCGCTGGCTGAGGCCGAGGGGTGGACGCCTTACTGCTGCATCCAGCAGCGCTACAGCTACCTGCGTCCGCGACCGGGCGCGAGCTTCGGCGCGCAGATCGCGGTCAACGACGACCTGCTCGACTACTGCGCCAGCGAGGACGTGACGCTGCTGGCCTACTCGCCGCTGCTGTCGGGCGCCTACACGCGCGAGGAGCGCGACTTCGACCAGCAGTACCAGTGGCCCGACC
Source organism: Anaerolineae bacterium (assembly GCA_049974845.1). Classification (GTDB taxonomy): domain Bacteria; phylum Chloroflexota; class Anaerolineae; order B4-G1; family SLSP01; genus PWVB01. Next base: position 5,324 of record JBNGCP010000148.1, read on the forward strand.
AGGCGCCGCGCCTCAAGGCGCTCTACGACGTCGCGGGAGAGCTCGGCGCGACAGCCAACCAGGTCATCCTGGCATGGATGGTGCAGAGCGACCCGCCGGTCATCCCGCTGGTGGCGGGCAGCACCACCGACCAGATGGCGGAGAACCTCGCCGCGCTCGAGCTCAAGCTGAGCGCAGAGCACATGCAACGCCTCAACGACGCCGGGCTCTAGACGAAGGTCCGACCACGGCAGGGGGAAAGCTCCGGTTCTCCCCCCTCCGGGGGCCTGTCCCCGTCCCACCTACTCACGGAGGGGAGAGC
>JBNGCP010000149.1:0-5596 GCA_049974845.1 Anaerolineae bacterium
CTACTCGCGCGGGTCGTTAGCTCAGTCCGGCAGAGCAGGGGCCTTTTAAGCCCAGGGCCGCAGGTTCGAATCCTGCACGACCCATCGAAAACAGCGTGCCCTGTCAGTGGCACGCTGTTTTTGCGATAGCGAGGGACTGAGGGAAAGACGTGGTTGCCCGCTCAGCGCCAACGCGCCCGGGCGTTTTCACAAAGGCGAACCTCGCTCCCCTCCATTCACACCTGAGGTCTACACCATGGCCCGTCCTGACTTGAGAGCCGGCCTGCGAGCGCACCTGAGACGGCTATGCTTGCGCTTGCGAGGACTACGTCCGCAGCAGCTCTCCCTAGAGAACCGGAATATCCTGTACGTCACGGTCGACACGGCCCTACAGGGCTTGATGATGGGCGGCATCTTCGCCTTCATCTCGGTGTTCATCGTGCGGCTGGGCGCCACGAAACTGGAGACCAGCCTGCTCACGTCGCTGCCCGCCATCGTGATGGCCTTGGCCTCGATCCCCTCCGGGCAAGTCATCCAGCGGCAGCGCGATCTCGTACGCTTTACCAATCTGGTGCGCGCCTTCCACCGTGGGTCGATCTTGCTGGTTGCGCTGCTCCCGTTCTTCACCCGCCGCGGGCTGGTGACGTTGATCATCGCCATCTGGACAGTGAAGGCGATCACAAACGCGCTTCTGGACTCGTCGTGGATGGCGGTGATCGCGGAGGTCATCCCTCCCCGGCGACGGGCCGAGGTAAACGGCCGGCGCTGGATGATCCTCAGCATCGTGACAGCTACCGCCACGGCGCTGTTTGGTTATATGCTCGACCGGCTGCCCTTCCCGATCAATTACCAGCTCGTCTTTGTGATCTCGTTCATCGGCGGCACGCTGGGCATGCTCTTCTGGGGCAAGCTGAAGATTCCTGAAAGCATCACGGTGGACGAGACGCCTGCAGACCAACGTGGAGTAGTGGAGCGTCTCACCGCCTACTGGCGTAGCCTGCACGTGCCAAGCTTCGTGCGCTACGAGCTCACGGCCACGGTCTTCCGCTTAGGCTTTAACCTACCGACGGCGCTCTACAGCATCTATTGGATTCGACAACTCGAGGCATCAGATCTCTGGGTTGGCTGGCAGACCACCACCAATCAGCTCGCCCTCATCCTGGGATACGCCGTATGGGGGAAGGTCGTCAGCCGGAAAGGGTACTTCCGGCCCCTCCTTATCTGCTCGATAGGCGTTGGATTCTATCCGGTGCTCACAGCGCTGGTGACGAGTCAAGTATGGCTCCCGCTGATCTCGATTGTCCAGGGCTTCTTCATCACCGGCGTCAATCTGGCATTGTTCGACACCTTGCTCGCGGTCTGTCCGTCCAATCGAAGGCCCAGCTTTCTCGCCGTCAACACGATGCTCGTCAGTTTGGCTATCTTCCTCGCTCCGCTCCTCGGCAGCGCTCTCGCGGATGCGGCAAGTATCCAGGCCGTCTTCTACGTTGCCGGCGGCGTCCACGTGGTCGCCGCACTACTATTCTGGATCTATAAAGTCGCGGACGTACCGCGGGAGATGGCACCATCCTGAAACCCTGTATGGAACGCAGACTTGTGATTCCCAACGTAGCGTGTAAGCTTGTCTGACCTAAGTTCCACGTTGGAGAAGACCCAAATTGGAGGATTTACATGCCTGAAACACCATTGAAAGCCGGGCTCAACTTTGCCCGCCAGCATACCGAAACTTTTCTCAAGCAATATGAAGAGCTGCTGCGCATTCCATCCATCGGCACCGATCCCGCGCATCGTGGCGACGTCCTGCAGGCGGCGGAGTGGATTGCCGACGAGATGAGACGCATCGGCGTCGAGAACGTCCAGGTTATGGCGACGGACGGACAGCCCGCCGTCTACGGGGATTGGCTGCACGCGGGTGAGGATGCACCAACGGCACTCCTCTACGCCCATTACGACGTGCAACCGGTGGATCCCCTCGACTTGTGGGCCACGCCCCCCTTCGAGCCCGTCGTTCGGGACGGAAAGCTCTACGCTCGGGGGGCCATCGACGACAAGCCGGGCGTTTTCCTGCACCTCAAGGCGTTCGAGTCCGTGTTGGCCGCAACCGGGAGCTTGCCGGTCAACGTCAAGTTCCTCTTCGAGGGCGAGGAAGAGAGCGGCTCGCCGACGATGAGTCCATTCATTGAAGCGCACAAGAACCTGCTTGCCGCGGATGTGGCCGTGATCTCCGATGGCGGCTCCGCAGACGAGTGCCCATTGATGATGGCGTCGGTGCGCGGCATCGTCGCCGCCGAAGTCAGGATCAAGGGCCCGGAGCGCGACCTACATTCCGGCAGCTTTGGGGGCGTGGTTCACAATCCCACCCATATGGTGGGGAAAATCATCGCGGCCCTCCACGACGACGAAGGCCGCATCCAGATCCCAGGCTTCTACGACGACGTCGCGCCTATTACCGAGGCGCAACGAGCCCTCATCGAAGAGAACGAGCCGAGGGCGATCGAGCGGGCGCACGAGGAGACGGGGCTGGACACGTTCTGGGGCGTGCCTGAGTACACGTATCTGGAGCGCGCGACGGCCCAGCCCACCTGCGATGTCAACGGTATCTTTGGGGGCTATCAAGGCATCGGCACGAAGACCGTGCTCCCTGCCGAGGCAGGCTTCAAGGTCAGCATGCGGTTGGTGGACAACCAGGACCCCAACGACATCGGGGAGAAGTTCGTCGCCTTTGTCAATAGCTTCGCCTGCGACACGTTGGAGATCGACGCACGGATCCTCTCCAGCGGGTGGCCCGCGGAGACCCTGATCAGCGGACCCATCGCGCAAGCCGTGATCGACGCCTATACGAAGACGTGGGGACACGAGCCGCGGATGGAACGCGCTGGTGGCTCCGTGCCCATCATCGGTATGCTCCAGCACGTCCTCGACGTGCCGGTGGTCAGCATGGGCCTGGCGAATGGCACCAACGCGCACTCGCCGAACGAATACTTCGACCTCGCGTACTTTGACGTCAACATCGGCACCGCCATCCACTTCCTCTTCAACCTGGCGGAAGTCGGACGCTAACAACCAAAGGCGCCAACCTGCGAAGACAGAGGGCCCGCTCGACTCAGGGTTACGGTGTGTCGTAATTTCTGATATGGAGCGGGCCCTAGCCACAGCTTTGATTGCATCTCAAGGGGTTTCGACGTAGTCGGCCAGGATGGTAGCGGCCTCCCGGGGCTTGCCAGAGATCATCGCGCTGAAGGCCTCATCGAGGCGCGCGTTGGCGGACGGATCGCTGGCGTAGTTTCTCCGGGCCTCGAGCAGCTGCAGGGGCAATCGCAGGTCCTCGGCGTCGAAGGGGAAGTCCTCATCATCCGTCGCTCGACGCGTCTCCTGGACCTGCTCGAGATAACGGTAGCCGAACTCCACCGTCGGCTCGATGATGGTGCCTTCTCCATAATCATTCCACGTGACTAACTGAATCACGTCGGGGTCCTGGCTCAGAGCAGCTTGGAGCGTCGCGCCGAAGGTCTCGCCTTCCGCCGGATCTAGATAGCCGTACGAATCGCCAACGCCTGCTTCCTCGTAGATATCGTGGAAGCCGGGGAAAGCCCCCGCCACCCGATAGTCCCAACGCTCGGCCTTCCGGTAGAACGCGGTCAGATACTGATCCAGTCTCTCCCGAGTCAGGACGCCGTTCGTGCTCGCCCACATCGGGGGCCAAGGGAAAGTTGACGTCGCGGCGGCCTCGGTGTGACCGTCGAGGGTGATGAACACAGGGCGTTCCTCCAAGACGGAGAAGAGCGTGTCCCAATCCGAGACGCTCTTGAAGTACTGCGGGCCGAAGACCAGGAGCACCGGACGACCGTCGGCCTTGAGGTAAGGCTCGGTGCCAAACCAGATTTCCTGGAGGTAGGTCATCACTTCCTGTCCGTGGTCGTGGGCAACCTCAACGGACAGGTGATTGTTGTCGACCATATGCTTGATGGTCTGATCCTCGTAGCAGATCGCGAAGCGCAACCCGGCCTCCGCAACCGCGTCGAAGAGGCGGTGCGTGCTGGCGTTGATGACACCGTAGTCCCAGAAGTCCTCGATGCCATACCAATCGACGATGACGCCGTCGATGCCGCTGACCTTCATCAACAGCGTCTGGTACTCCAGGATGAGGCGATCTCGAGAGTCATAGGGGCCCGTTAGTGGATAGTAGTGGGAAGCGATTTCGGCACGACCGGCGTCGTCCTCTTGCCTCGGGTCGAAATGATCCATCGTCCAATGCCAGCCCCAATAACCGCTGACCTCGGGCGTCTGGTACCAGGGCATATAGTGAGCCATCAAAAGCGGATGCTGCGGCTCCGCTGCCTCCGTGGGGGGCGCGGCCGCTGTCTGGGTCGGCGGAGCGGCCTCAGGGGTGGCGGTGCTTACTTCCGGCGAGGCCGTCGGAGTCAGCGACGCCTCCGCACAACCGGCGAGTAACGATGACAACATCAGACAGAAGAGCCCTGCAAGTGATCCGTACCGAGCCATCTGCCCTCCTTCCCGGGCAAGCGGTGCGAGATACTGCGCGCTCGCGCCAGTATTCAGACCGATTCGGGCGGTTCTGGTCGCGAGAACTCAGCCTGTCATGAATTATAGGCGCTCTCGCGCTGACGACATGGGGCCCTCCTATCCCATGCAAAAGAGCCCGCCGGGTCGCGATCCGGCGGGCTCTCTGCGGTGATGATGGTCGTTGTTTACACCGGCGCCAGGGTGCCGGCAAAGATCTGCCAAGCTAGCGCGGTCTTAGCCAGAAGGCTCAGGATAATGTACATTCGCTCCCCGAAGAGGTAGTCCTTCCACGGTCCCACCTTCTTGTACTGGAGGACCATGTTGATGGCGAAGGTGTTGAAGAAGACAAAGATCGTGGGGATGATGAAGTAGACGAAGGTGGGCGGTTTGGCCTCGGCGGAGCCGAGCGCGCTGAAGAAATACATCACGATGACGATCCAGGGGACGATGCCGGCGAAGCTGCCGTAGATGAAGGCCGTCCAATCGGTACGCTTTGTGTGCTGATTGTGCAGCTCCATCATGATCCCGAAAAGGTTCATCGTCGCGTTGATGCCGAACATCAGGATCATGCTGCCCAGATCCCAGACCCCGGCGAGCATGCCGATCAGAACAATCATCAGCGACGAACTGAGCGCATACTCGTAGAAGCGCACGGGGTTCATCCCGCGCTTGAGGTTTTCGACGTAGCGCTTGTATCCGACAGTCGACAGGTAGAAATGGGCCACCGCGGAGATCAGCAGGAAGACTGCGACCGCCGGCCCGAAGGGCAGCTCATACGCCAGGGTCGGATTCGGCCTCAGGGAGAAGGTTTCCACATCGAATCTTAGAAAGTTGGTAAAGATTGGATAAGTCGTGTCGTTGCTCAACACGATCATCAGGATGCCTTGGATGAGATGTAGGAAACCCATCACGGCGTTGAACCTTCGCAGACCTGCATAGACACGGTTCGGTGCTTTCTCGTTCATCGTTCCTCAGTCCTTTCACGGCTTAGAATTTCCCATATTGTAGCATGGTGTAGAGGATTTGTCAATATATATTACTCAGGTTTGGACAAGAGTTCGGACATGGGGAAAGAGAAGGCCGGTGAAGATGG
>JBNGCP010000150.1:0-2455 GCA_049974845.1 Anaerolineae bacterium
GGGGGGCAGTCTCCCGCGGCAAGATGCAACGCACCTAGGCTCTTTCAGCCACGGCCCGCTGCCAAAGCCATCGTTCGCCGTCAAGTGTGGGTGCGTTGCACCTGTCCTACTCTAGAGGCAAAGGCCCTCTCAACGCAGAGACGCAGAGCACACAAGGAGGCTCGGGCGCTCCATGGCTCCGTGGAGAGGCGCCCGCCTACGTGATCGGCTCGATGTCGTTGGCCTCCAGCCACTCCTCGAGCCGCTGCTGCTCGCACTCGTCCTTGAAGGCGTACCACGCGTCGAGCACGTCGGGATCCTCGAAGACCACGTCCCTGAAGCGGCGGAAGGCGCCCCGTCCCTGGATCGCCCGCGACAGGCGCGCGGCGAGCTCCTCGTCCTCCACGGTCCAGATGAAACTCTCCATATCGTTGTAGTCGGCGTGGGGGTCATCCTGCTCCACGCGGATGTAGCGCGATCCGTACCCCTGCTCCACCTTGTCCGCCTCCAGCAGCTCCTCCTTCTGCCACTTGTAGAGGTCGTGGTCGTCCAGGTACGCCTCCAGGCTGACGACCCGATTGTCCTCCCCGTCGTAGATCTCGTCGTAGATGTCCTCCAGCAGACGGGCGCTCTCATCGGTCACTAAGAGGATCTTGCCCGTCTCCAGGTCCAGGTAATAGCGCATCTCGTACGAGTCGTTCGCCAACGCGAGGGCCAGCTCGCCCAGGTCCACCTTCAGTTTGCGCTTCATCACTTCACCTCCGGTCTCTCGAGTTGTCGCTGCACGCTATTTCAGCGTCTTGCTCACCTGATCCGCGGCCAGCTTCCCGGTCAGGATGGCCGTGGGGAAGCCCGACGGGCTGAACGTCCACTGGCCAGCCTGGAAGACGTCCGGGATCGGTGTTCGGACTGAGTTGGTCACCCCCAGGAGCCTGTTCTCCGCCGGCATGCCTTTGTCGGTGAAGGCCCATCCGGTGATGGCACCGTCTGCCGTCCCGGCGATCCTTGCGATGGTCAGGGGGGTGGATACAAAGCGATCCAGCACCGCGTCCTTCAGCCCCGGGAAGATGGACGCATCCAGCGTATCGATCATGGATGCTTCGCTGATGGCCTTGAACTCGTCGTACCATCCCATCTCCGCGATCTGCCTCGTCAGTTGATGGTCGAAGAGCATGCTCACAATGAGACCTGTCTTCCCCGGCGGCGCCAGGCTGTCGTCTCGCAGGACCGGGCACGATATCTCGTAGGTGGTCAGCGCGAAGAACCGCTCCAGCCACGCCTCGATAGCCTCGCGGGGTTCCCCGATGGGCATGGGACCGGCCTTGGACTGGCCCTCCCGGCGCGGGGTATAGAAGAAGTGCTCGCTGGCTCTCTCTGCGAAGTAGCTTTTGTCGAGATCGAGCGCCAGGTACACGGTGAGGACCGAGTCACCGCCCGAGTTGCCCAGCACGTCCCGGCGGCGCTGTTGGACGGCGCGCCGGACCGGGGCGTCATCGAAGGCGTCCGGGTCCACCATCCGATAGAGCGATTTGAGGTCCGCCGCCCAGATCAGCTTGCGGTAGGTGTGGGTGTTGCCCGCGGCATCCCGGAGGGATCTGTGCTTGACATCGACCGCCACGATCTCCGTGTTGGTGTTGATGGAACCTTCGTGGGCAGTGATGAAGTCCACGAGTCTCTCTGGCACGACGCCGGTCCCGCCTCGGGGGTAGTGGTAGTCCAGATAGAGGCTGAAGTAACTCAGGGCGAAGAACGCGGGGGTGCCTTGGAAGAAATGCTGCGTGAGGATGTCGACCAGGCTCTGGTTCTGGGTGAAGCGTTCCAGATACGCTACGACGGGCACCTTGAGCCGGTTGACCTTGCCGATGGTCAGCGCGTACTTGACCATCCACGGCAGAATCGCCTTGAGGAAATACGCGCGGTCCTCGCGCGGATCGAGGAAGACGGGATTGTCGATCCCGTATTGGATATCCATATAGCGCATGCTCTTGCGTATCTGATCCACGATCTCGGCGATGTCGTCGCTGCTGCTGGGGTACAGGTGCGCGAGTAGCGCTTCATACTCGGCCACGGCGTCCACAGAATCGACCCAGATGATGCGGTCTTCGATGCCGATGGACACCCGGTTCCTCACAAACTCGATGTCCAGGCCCAAATCCTTGAGCATCGGGAGGACGATGCCGGAGTTCTCCATGGCACGGATGCCGCCATCGTAGACGAATCCGTTGCGCTCGAACGTGTGCACAAGGCCGCCGCACGCGGGCTCCTTCTCGCAGACCAGTGTCGTATGGCCCGCCTTCGTGAGATAGGCTGCCGCTGTCAGTCCGGCCATGCCTCCACCCACAACGATCACATCGTAGTCCATGGCTGCCCCTCTCATTCGGTAGCTGATGACTTGGTCGCTGCCGCCGGTGTCGCCAGCGATTGTGTCGCCAGCGACTGTGTCGCCAGCGACTGTGTCGCCAGCGACTGTGTCGCC
>JBNGCP010000150.1:2555-5595 GCA_049974845.1 Anaerolineae bacterium
TGTGTCGCCAGCGACTGTGTCGCCAGCGACTGTGTCGCCAGCGACTGTGTCGCCTCCCGCTCCGTCGGAGGTGCCGAATCGGCCAGACCGGTCAGCGCTTCGCTGATCTGCCAGACCCGCTCCCCTACGTCTCGGTTCATCACGTAGGACGCCGGTGGCTCATCGATCGTCAAGTTGAAGTACCGACCCGTCACACCGGCCAGCTCCGGCGCGGCGGCAAGGTAGTAGATGGCCTCCCCGGCGATCTCGGGCTCGTCGAGGAAGCGGTTGACGACGTTGCGCCGATACCAGCGGTAGAGAGGTCCGTTGTCCATGCCGATGTTGGTCTTCACGGCGCCGGGATGCATCGCGTTGATGGTGACCCCGCTGCCGGCGAGCCGCTCCGCCAGCTCCCAGACCGTGAGGAGCTGCGCCACCTTCGAGGCGCCATAGCTCCAGAGTCCGTGGTAGGGCCGCCGCTTCCAGTTGATGTCATTGACGTTCAGGCCGCCGAAGCGATGCCCCTCGGAGTTCACCTGGATGACGCGTGAGGGGGCGCTCTCCTTGAGCCGGTCGAGCAGGAGCCGGGTCAGGAGGAAGGGCGCCAGGTGGTTGACGCAGAAGACGGCCTCGATCCCGCTCTCGGTCAGGGTGCGGCGGGTCCTGTGGATGCCCGCGCTATTGATCAGGACATCGATGTGCGCATACCGGTCCAGAATGGCCTGGGCAGCCGCTCGAACTTCGGAAAGCCTCTGGAAATCCGCCAGCACGACATCCGATTCCACGCCGAAGTCGCCTTTGAGCTCCTCACTCACGCGCCCGGCTTTGGCGGGGTTGCGAACGACCATGACGACGGTGGCACCGCCCTGAGCCAGGCGCCGGGCGGCTTGGTAGCCCACGCCGGAGGTGGCGCCGGCGACGACGCAGATGCGCCCGTCCATGCGCGCGTCGGTGGTCTTCTGCGGCTTGCGGCGGTTCGCGATGAAGATCAGCTCGTCGGGGAGGTTCATCTCGGTGGGCTCGCTATCCGAAGTACCGGTGCATGAATCGCCGGTAGAGGCGTCGGAACCAGGGGATGCCGTCGAAGATGTCGCCCCACAGGTCGTAGTAGTCGCGCTGGTGGATGATCCGGCCGTCGTCGTCGAGCGTGAGCTTGGAGCATCCATGGATGGGGGAGCTGGGCCATCGCCTGAACATCATCGTCATCGTCCATTCCATATAGATCTCGCCGGGCGCCTCCACGATGGACCCGATATCCATCTGCAGCTGCTTGCACCTTCGCGTGAGGCGGTCGCAGAGGGCCCTGAACGCGTCGATGCCCTCGAGGCGCTGGATGCTGTCCTGAAAGACGATGTCCTCGTGGTAGTAGGGCAGGATGTGCGACCAATCCGGCTTCCCCTCCCGATTGTACGTTCTGGACCAGAGCTCCCGGACGCGCTCGGCGTTCAATGGCGCAGGGTGGAGCCGGTCTGGCTGAGTCTCAGCGGTCTGCATGATACCTCTCCCAATCGCGCCACGCCACGTCCCTCCCGGGAAAGACCGAGCGCTGAAAGGGCCACGCGTCGCGCAGCCATTGGCGCAGGAATGCCCCCAGATCCTCCTCCAGTCCCCGGCCTTTCTCGCTGTCGCGCACCCAGTAATACACCTGAGCGTCGTAGTCGCCCCGTCGGCAGGGATAGATGTAGACGCATCCAAGGCAGCGCTGTCCTTCTGGCGTCTCCATCGTGTAGGTGAACCCGCGGCGCGACTTGAAGTCCTGCTGGTGTCGTTCGAGATCGCGGTAGTTGTCCTCCAGCGTCATGTCATCCGCAGGCCAATCGGGGTCGTATTCGTGGAAGACGTGACGCAGGCTCTCCTTGCTGGACATGACCGCGTCATAGTCCTTCTCCACGTCCTCCGTGGTCAAGGGCCGCAGGACGTAGGTAGGTTGCTCGACCCGTTGCGGGACGGCGAAGTCTTCTGGCACGAACGGTTTTCCCATCGTCGATGCTCTCCTGATCGCAGACGCCTGTGTTATGACCCGGCAGGTGCACCGCCCCAGGCGATGCGCTCAGGCCGCTCGTAGGCTGGTGGGTCCGGTACGCTCAGAGTATACGCGATTGTCGCCAGAAATCAACCCTCGCGCTGGCGCTGGTCGAGATCCACGCTATCCTAGTCTCGGGCAGGACAGCAGCGGTCTACAGGATCGGGCAGCGGCTGCAGACCAGCGATCGAAGGAGGTCCCGATGAAGGCTGTCATTCTTGCCGGAGGGGTGGGGAGCCGCCTCTGGCCCTACGCGCAGATCCGCAACAAGGTGATGGCGCCGGTGGCCAACCGGCCGCTGGTGGCGTGGGCCGCCGACGCGGCGCTGGAGGCGGGCGCCGACGAGGTGATCGTCGCCGCCGGGCCCCATGTCGCGCAGATCCGGCACCACTTCGCCCTGCCGCCGGACCCGGGGCGCCGCGTGACCGTGGTCGACGTCGGGCGCACCGATGGCCCCGCGTTCACCCTCGCCGCCGTGAGGCCGCACCTCGACGCCGAGACGTTGGTGCTCAACGGCGACACGCTCTATGAAGCTGCTGACCTTCGCGCGCTGGTCGAGCGGCTGCGGGCCGGCGAGCCCGCCGTGCTCCTGGCGCCCCTCGCGGAGGGCGAGCACCGCGACTATGTCTGCGCCGACGCCAAGGACGGCGCCGCCGAAGGCGGCACGCTTACCGCCATCGAGGGCCATCCGCGCCACAGTATGGACGGGCGGATCGCCGCCTACGCCGTCACCCCGGCGCTCTGGCCCTTCGTCGAGGCCTGCTCCACGCTGATGGCCGACATCGCCGTGGGCATGATGCCGCCGCTGGAGGGCTTCCTCGAGATGGCGGTCGCCGACGCGCTGCGCGCTGGTATCGAGATCCAGGCCGTCGCCGCCGCCGCCCCCTGCATCGACGTCGACAAGCCCTGGCAGCTCCTCGGCGCCAACACCCACCAGGTGCAGGCGCTCTGCGCCGCCGTCGAGCAGGACAGCCTCGGCGAGGGCAGCGTCATCGATCCCTCGGCCCGCCTCGAGGGCCATGTCGTCCTCGGCCGCAA
>JBNGCP010000151.1:0-5455 GCA_049974845.1 Anaerolineae bacterium
GCACGGGAACCCAAGGGGTGCCGCGCAACAAGCCTTTCCCCCCTCGAGGGGGGAATACAAGGGGGGTGTGCGCCAGCGAGCCAGGCTGCTCCAGCGCCGCCCCCCTCTAACCCTTCGGCTTCGCTCAGGGCATGCTCTCCCCTCCGCGAGTAGGTGGGACGGGGACAGGCCCCGGTGGGGAGCAGGCCGGAGTCTGGATTTCCCCCCTTGAGGGGGGAACACAAGGGGGGTGTGCGCAACCGAGCCACGCTGCTCCGGCGCGGCCCCCCTCTAACTCCGCCTAGCGGCGAGCGGCTGTCTCGCCGTCCGTAGGCGCTTCGGGCTGCAGGGCGCGCAGCGCCTCCACGGCGGCGAGCCGGTGGGGATCGTCGGCGTCGGCGAGGGCCAGAAAGCGCTGCAGATCCTCGGCCTGCCGCTTGCGGTGCCCGAGACGCTCGTGCGCCTGGGCGCGGTAGTAATAGGTGGCGGCATCATCGGGCTCGAGCTCCAGCGCCTGGTTGAGATCCTCAAGCGCTTGCTCGCCCTGGTCCAGTTGCAGGTGAACGCGGGCGCGACTGCGGTGGAGCTCAACTTCGGGCCGTGCCAGCAACCGCAAGGCCTTCGTATAGCACCGCAGCGCCATATACCACTGGCTCAGCTCCTCGTAAGTCTGCCCGCACGCGGTCGCCGCCTCAGGGAACCACGGTGCGGTCGCGGGATCGGCGCCGCCCTGGCGCTCTTCCTGCAGCGCCATCGCCTTCTCCAGGTGGCGGATCGCTTTCGCGGGACGTCCCAGCGCGGCGAGGCTGAGGCCGTGTCCGGCGTGAGCGCCCGGCATGTCGTTCCCCAGCCGGATCGCGCGGGCGAAGGCGTGGAGCGCCTTTCGGTACTGGCCGGCCCGATAGAGCACGATGCCGTGGTTATAGTGCCAGCGTGCACCGTGCTGTCGTGGTGAGCGCTTGCGGAAGATCATCGTCGACGCTCCTGTCCCTAGAGCCCTTTTAACTAAAGCCCGCACAGCCTGCGGAGTGGCTGTGCGGTCTTCTTTCCTGTCTGAAGCTAGTAAGCCAAAGGCTTACCAGCGTGTTGGGGTGCCGAAATCGCTGGGCCCTGAGTCCAGAGCCCGCACGTTCGTCGCCTTCGGACCTTTATCCCCTTGCTCCACGGAGAATTCGACGCGCTGGCCCTCACGCAGTGAGCGGAAGCCCGAGCCCTGAATGTCCGAGTAGTGCACGAATACGTCATCTCCCGACTCGCGCGAGATGAACCCATAGCCTTTTGCGTCATTGAACCACTTAACGGTGCCAGTTTCTCTCTCAGCCACTTCTCTACTCCTCAAACTAACTAAACTTACGTTGCGTGGGGCGTTGAGGCCTTGGCACCGAACCTAATCCAGTCTCCGCGGGTCTGTACAGCTTCGGCACTACGATCCTGCTAAGCCCCACGCACATTTATGATACCATAAATCTTGCCGATTGCCAAGCGAGCGCGCAACCGGACACGGTTTCTTGCTCTGCCTGCCTTCGCGCGTATACTAGGCCCCAACCGCAGCTTGAAAGGAGCGTGTGCGCCTGCGATGGATATCCCCGAGTTCCTCTATGCGGTGATCGGCATAGCCGTGGTCGTGCTTGCGGTGGCCGCTGCGTGGATCGAGCTGCGCGCAGAAGAGCGCGAGCAGGAGCCGCGCCATCGCCGCGTGCTGCGCCAAAACCCCCGCTATCGCGATCACGTTGCCCGCAGGTTGCGGCCAGCTTCGCGTAGCAATGCTGGCCCAGCGCGTTCGAGCGCGAGGTCTCGGGTTGAGCGCCCGCACTCGAGGCCATCTGATGATGCTGCGCCGCCGCCAGCGGAGGAGGAGCTCGGTTCGTGACCGGAGATTTGGTCGGTCGTTTCTGCGCCGGGGTGGCCGCCGTCATCTGGTCGCCCGCCCGGCGTGCGTATCTGTTGCTGCAACGTGCGGCCGACAAGGACTTCGCTCCCGGGGCCTGGGAGTGCGTCACCGGGCGCGTCGATCAGGGCGAGGGCTTTGAGGACGCACTCCGCCGCGAGGTGCGGGAGGAGCTAGGGACACCGGTGGTGATCGATTTCATCATTGGCACGACCCATTTCTACCGCGGTGAAGCGCAACCCGAGAACGAACTGGTGGGCATCATCTACCACTGCTCGCTCGTCGACACCGAGGAGATCGCGCTCAGCGCCGAGCATCAGGCCTACCGCTGGGCGAGCCGCGACGAGGCCAAGGCGCTCTTGCGCGAGGACCACGCCAGCGAGGCGTGGTTGGCTCGGGTGCTGAGCCGCGCCGACGAGATGCGGGCGCTATTGCCCGCAGCGTTGGTGCGCCGGAATCGCGCGTTGGGTTTCGAGCTGGGCTAGGCCAGACGCCCAGGGGAGGTCATCGGTGGTCGACCCGTCGTCGAAAGTCATCGTGATTACCGGCAGCACCCGGGGCATCGGCTACGGGCTGGCTGCCTCATTTCTCGACCTCGGCTGTCACGTCGTCGTCTCTGGACGCTTTCAGGAGAGCACCGACGCCGCGGTCGTCGCCCTCGCCGAATCGCGGGCGCCGGAGCGCATCCTGGGCCGCCCCTGTGACGTGCGCGATCACGATGCGGTTCAGCAACTCTGGGATGGCGCCATGCGGCGGTTCGAGCGCGTCGATATCTGGATCAACAACGCCGGTGTGGGTACGGCGCAGCGGCCCGGCTGGGCGCACTCACCAGAGGAGATGGCCGCGGTGGTGCAGACGAACGTGTTGGGCACGCTTTACGGGGCGCGGGTGGCGCTGCAGGGGATGCTCGCCCAGGGCTTCGGCGCGCTCTACAACATGGAGGGGTTGGGGAGCGATGGTCGCCGCGTGCGCGGCCTGTCGCTCTACGGCGCCACGAAGCGCGCCGTGCGCTATTTCACCGAGGGGCTGGTGGCGGAGACGAGGGGGAGCCCCGTCCTCGTCGGTAGCCTCAGCCCGGGCATGGTCACGACGGATCTGCTCGTCGAGCGGCTGGACCGCGAGGCGGAGGACTGGGAGCAGTCCCGCTGGATCATCAACATTCTCGCGGACCGTGTGGAGACCGTCGCGCCCTGGCTGGCGCGCAAGGTCCTGGAGAACACCGAGCACGGCGCGCAGATCAAGTGGCTCACGCCCTTCAAGGTCGCCTGGCGATTCCTTTCGGCGCCCTTCACCCGCCGCGACGTGCTCACGCCGCTGGGAGAGTGAGGCGGGCAGCGCTTCAAGGCGGAGGCGGTCGCTCAAGTAGGCGGGTCGCTTCCCGCTGAACGGCCCCGCCCCTCCAACGGGGAGGCCTACTGACCTTGGCAGGGGCGTAGATAGCGCGACATGCCCCTCTCGACCGCACCTGCATAGACCCCGTGATAGGGCCGCGGAAGCAGAGCCGCGATGCGGACCATGATCTCATCGGCGATCTGGCGGCGGATGGTGCGTGTCACCGTTCGGGCGCCGGGCTCGAGGCAGAAGGGCTCACCGACGCAGATGTGAAAGGCCGTGCGGCGGAGCTGACGCAGGTTGTGCCAAAAGCGTTCGCCGCCGTAGTGAGCCAGCGGCAGAATCGGCGCGCCGCTGCGCAGGGCGAGGAGCACGACGCCGGGATGGCCGCGCTGCAGTCGCCCATCGCCGCTGCGGGTGCCCTCCGGCGCGACCACGACAATCCGACCGGCTCGCAGCGCGCTAAGGGCCCGACGGAAAGCGTCGGGGTCGACCTCGTCGCGGTGCAGGGGGATGGCGTCCCACAGGTTCGCCAGCGGCGCCAGGAAGGGACTGTCCCACGTCTCCACCTTGGCAAATCCGGTGAGCGGCCGCGGCTGGAGGTGCGTGGCGAGGAGCGGCACTTCCAGGAAGTTCACGTGGTTGACGGCGACGATCAGCGGCCCGTGAGTGGGCACGCGGGCGACTTGCGCGTCATCGATGCGGCAGAGCACGCGCAGCAGCGCCCAGATGAAGGCGTTAGCCAGCCGGTTCGTCACGCGGGCGCCCAGCCCCTGGCGCTGGGAGGCGGCTCGGTCGCCATCGGCGGCTTGGATCGGGGTGGGCGTCGGCGATGCCATCTCGCTAAGCGCCCTCCCTCTCGGGGGATGCCGTGATCACCTCGATCTGACGCGGCAGGAGGAAGACCTCCAACTCGTGGCCCTCCTTGCACAGCGTCTCGCCGTCAGCGTGGGCCGGCAGCGTGCCCTCACGCGCCGTCACCCGCAGCCGGGCCGTCTTCGCCATGGTGATGGGGCGTTGGGTCATCTGCGTGCCGCGCATAAAGTGCGGGATCAGGCCGAGGGCGCGGAGCGGGTTCACGTCTCTGGCGATGCAGAGGTCGAGGAGGCCGTCGGCCGGCTCGCTTTTCGGCGCCATCATAAAGGCGCCGCCCATCCGCCGCCCATTCATCACCGAGACCATCAACGAGGGCATCTGGAGGGTCATGTCGTTGAAGTCGATCGCGACGAACGGGGCATGATAGTAGAGAAAGATGGTCTTCATCGCCGCTAGGAGGTAGGAGAGCGAGCCGCTGAGACGGATCTGCCTGGCGGCGATGAACCCCACGACGGCATCGAAGCCGATCCCAATGCCGTTTCCAAAGTAACGCCCCTCGGGGTAGAGGCCGCCGTAGACGTGGCCGACATCGATCTCGCGGCGCTCGCCGTTGGCCAGCGCTGCGACACCTTGCTCAAGATCGGTCGGGATACCAGCACCGTAGGCGAAGTCGTTACCGCGTCCCACACAGAGAACGCCCATCGCCGGCAGCGCCTCGCAGGCGCCGGGCGTGGTATCAGGCCGCAGCGACATCAGGCCGTTGAGCACCTCATTCGAGGTTCCGTCGCCGCCCACCGCGACGACGACGTCGCAGCCGTCGGTAGCCGCCTGCTGTGCCAGCTCGGCCGCATGCCAGGGACGCTCGGTGCAGACGAGATCAAACCTCAGGCCATGGCTGTGGAGCAGCTGCTCGATCTCCGGAACGGCCCGAGCACCGGCCCCCCGCCCGGCGACCGGGTTGACGATGATGCGGTAGTTCACGACTAACCTCTCCGCGTCAGCCGGCCAAATGTGCACCTCTGCCGTATGGCAAGCATGGGATTCATAGGGCCGTAGTATACGTGAGGGCGGTCGTTGGTCAATGCGCGCGAGCCCGTACTGGCAGGAGCAGACGCCGGGCGTGAGGGCGCCGCAGACGGCGACGATGCGCCCGTTGCCGCCCATCGATGTAGAGGGTCACGGTCCCCGCCTCCCACGTCGCGCCGATGTGGTGCCATTCGCCCGCTTGCCAGTGCGCCACGCTGTCGCCAAGCGCGGTGCTGGTGCCGGTCGCGTCCCACAGCTCGATCTGCAGCCGGTCCGACGCGGTCTTCTGGATGCGCAGACGGTTGAACCAGCGACCGCCGAGCTCGACGAGCGTGTGTGCGCGCCCATCGGCGCCGTCAGCCGGGGCACCCATACCGGTGCGCTGAAGGCGCTCTCACGACCCGCGCCATCGAT
>JBNGCP010000152.1:0-5445 GCA_049974845.1 Anaerolineae bacterium
GCCGCCACCTCGAAGACCAGCGGCGCCGCCCGGGCCGACACGCTGTAGCGCCCGAGGTAGAGTCCCTCTAACAGATCGACCTCGTCG
Source organism: Anaerolineae bacterium (assembly GCA_049974845.1). Classification (GTDB taxonomy): domain Bacteria; phylum Chloroflexota; class Anaerolineae; order B4-G1; family SLSP01; genus PWVB01. Next base: position 88 of record JBNGCP010000152.1, read on the forward strand.
GTCGCGCCGACAAGATCGACGAACGCGTCGGTGAGCCGCGTGCGCGGCCCACGATGCGCCCAGGCGTGAGCGATCTCCTGCACCGTGCGCAGAACAATGTCCCCCGCGCCAGCGTACTCCCCGAACATGCCCCCACCGCCGGTCGCGTGGGCCTCACGTCCCGTGCGGTCGCGCCCCCAGCAGTTGCTGCCCGTCCCCGAGACGACGCCCACACCCCATCCCTCGCTGGCGCCCGCCATCAAGCCGACGATGGTGTCGTTCACCAGACCACAAGGCACCGACAGGCCCAACGCGTCGATCGCGCGCCGGTGGCCCTCGAGCTCGCCCGGCCAATCAAAGCCGGCGATGCCGAAGCCGGCACCGGCAATCTCGCGCCGTTCGATGCCGGCGGAGTCGCAAGCGAGCGCGGTAATCGCCTCCAGCGCCTCCTGCAACCCCTCCCACCCCACCGCCTCATAGCTGCCCGGTCCATACTCGCCGAAGCCCACCGCGCGCCCTTCGTCGTCGGCAATCAGCGCGTGGCTCTTCGTGGCGCCGACATCGACGCCGAGGTAGTAGTGCCTGGTCATCTGCACCCCCTCCGTCAGAACTGAGGTAGATAGTCTCGGTTGGTCCTCAACAGATCTTCGAGCACCGTCTCGACTTGGTCGGCAGCGGGGCCCAGCGGATGCGCCAGGAGTGCCTCGTAAGCCGCGCGCCGGTCACCGCGGACCGCCGCGTCTACCGTCAGCAGCTCGTAGCTCTTCACCTGCGCCAGCAAGCCGAAGCAGACCGGCGGCAACGGATCCGCGCTCAGCGGCTCGATGAGGCCCTTGCCCACGCGGCAGGGTATCTCCAGCACCCAATCGGCGGGCCAGCCGGCGACGGCACCGCGATGCGGCACGTTCACGACGTGCACCTCATCCAGCCCGTTGTGATGGGCGTTGAGCAACTGCGTGGCGACGGTGGAGTAATAGGCGCCGCCGCGCTTCATCAGATCGACAGGGGGCTCGGTAAGGTCCGGGTCGGCGTACTGCGCCAGAAGATCCCGTTCGATGGACATCACCTGCTCGGCCCGCGAGGGCGGCCAAACCTGCTGCGCCGCCAGCTTGCGGTGGGTGTAGTAGTAGTACTGCAGGTAGTAGTTCGGGATCATGCGCAAGGTCCTGATCAGCGCCGGGTCCCACTCAGGGGACGGCTCCGACTCAAGCTCGCGCACGTACGCGTCGATGATCTGCGGCCAGACCTCCCGCCCTTCGACCTCAAAGCCCCGATGCCACGAGAGGTGGTTGAGCCCCAACGTGTCCAGATGGGCCCGCTCGGGACGGGCCTCAATGCCGAGACGATCGCTCACGGCATCAAGGAGCTCCATCTTGGTGGTGATGGCGACGTTGCAGACGCCGACGGCTGCGACCTCCGGGGCGTGGCGCGCCAGCGCCTCGGTGACCAGCCCTGCGGGGTTGGCGAAGTTGACCAGCAGCGCGCCGGGCGCCAGCCTCTTGATCGCCGCAGCCACCTCAAGCACGGCGGGGATCGTGCGCAGCGCCATAGCCATCCCGCCAACACCGGTGGTCTCCTGGCCGATGAGCCCGTGCCGCCTGCCGAGATACTCGTCCTCCCGGCGCGCGGGGATGCCGCCGACCCGTAACTGTGTGATCACGTACTGACTACCGGCGATTGCGTCGCCAAGGTTGGTGGTCAGCCGCACCTCGAAGAGCGGACGGCCCTCGGCCTCGCTCCGCGCCGCCACCATCCGCTGGGCAAAGCCGCCCACGATCTCCAGCCGCTCGGGATCGATATCCATCAACCACAGCTCCTCGACGGGCAAGCTGTCGGCCCGTTCGAGGAAGCCGTTGACCAACTCGGGGGTGTACGTCGACCCCCCTCCGATGACCGCAACTTTCATCATCCCTGACCCTCCCTCGTGATTGTGTTCACGCCCGTCGTCAATGCGATCTCCATCTCAGGCCTTCGTTCCGGTGAGTTTGATGCCCTCGATAAACGTCCGCTGGGCGAAGAAGAACGCGATGATGATCGGCGCGGTGAAGACCACCGAGGCCGCCATCAGTTGGTTCCAGGCCGTGTTGCGCTGCCCCTGAAAGTCCTGCAGCCCGATCGCCAGCGTGAACTTCTCGGGATTGTTCAGATAGAGCAGCGGCCCCAGAAAGTCGTTCCAGGCCCACAGGAAGGTGAAGATCGTGATAGCGGTCAGGATGGGCTTGGACAGCGGCACGATGACCTGCAGCAGGATGCGCAGGTCCGACGCGCCGTCGACCCGCGCCGCATCCACCAGGTCCCGCGGGATCGTCAGGAAAAACTGCCGCAGCAGGAAGATGTCGAAGGGATTGGCGAAGAACGAGGGCACGATCAGCGGGAGGAAGGTGTTGCCCCACCTCAGCGTCTCGGTGAAGAACAGGAAGAGCGGAATCATCGTCACTTGGTAGGGGAGCATCATCGTGCTCAGCACCAGGACGAAGACGATGTCGCGCCCCGGCCACTCGATCTGAGAGAAGCCATAGGCGACCGGTACACACGAGAGCAGGGTTCCCACGATGGTCAGCGCGGCGACGATGCTGCTGTTCTTGAGGTAGACGAAGAAGTTGACGGTGAGCCCCGGGCGCGCGCTGCGCGTCATCGCGTCGCTGAAGTTGTTCCAATGAAACGTGACCGTCATCACCGGCTCGGCCAACCGGTTACGCGTCACCACGATTTCGTCGGGATCCTCGGGGTTCACGAAGATGCCGTCGCCCTCATCGACGCCGATCCGCGCCAGCTCTCGGATCTCCCCGTCGACGGGCACGCGGTAGACGGGATAGGGCTCACCATCGATCTCCACTTCTTTCACGTCGTGGGGCAGCAACGACGGCGGGAAGCGGAAGACGTCGGTCCTCGACTTGAAGGCTGTGGCCAGCATCCACAGCGTGGGGACCAGGAAGAAAAGCCCTACCGTGAAGACGACGACATGACCCAGGACCTTCGACAGGAGTTTGCGCCACGACACCCTGCGCTTAGCAACGGCGGCTTTCACGTCGGTGGTCATCTTCCCGTGCCCTCATAGTAGGTCCAGCGCTCCGAGGAGCGCAGCAGCGCGAGCGTGCAGATGAGGATAATGATGAACAGGATCCAGGCCATCGCGGCGGCGTAGCCCAACCGCAGGTTCTGAAACCGGTCGTAGAGATAGACGCTATAGAAGAGCGTGGAGTCGAGCGGGGCGCCCAAACGCTCGGCCGTCCCCGCCTGGACCGACGCGAAGATATAGGCCTGGGTAAAGTACTGGAACATATTGATGACGCCGATAATGAGATTGAAGAGCGTGATCGGCGAGACCAGGGGAATCGTGATGTGCCATAGCCGCTGGAGCCAGGTCGCACCATCGATCTCGGCGGCCTCCAGCAGCGACACCGGCACGTCCTGAATACCCGACAGATAGATAATGACGGTGTTACCGATCCCCCATAGCCCCATGATGATCAAGGCGGGCTTGGCCCACAGCGGATCGGTGAGCCAGCTCGGCCCCTTGATGCCCAGGTAGCCCAGGAGGACGTTGAGGATGCCGTTGTTGGTGTTGAAGATCCACATCCACAGCATGCTGCTCGCCACCACCGGCACGATCGACGGCAGGTAGTAGATGACGCGGTAGAAGGACTGCCCGCGCAGCTTCAGATTGAGCAGCACCGCGAAGATGAAGGCGAAGAGCAGGTTCAGCGGCACCGCGATGACAACCATGTAGAGCGTGTTCGCCAGAGACGTCCAGAATCGGCGATCCTGCAGCATATCGGCGTAGTTCTCGAGCCCAATCCATTCCGAGGGCACGCGCAGATGCCACTCAGTAAAACTCATAATCAGCGACTTGGCCATCGGGTAGAGGTTGAAGAACAGAAACCCCAGGATCCACGGTGTGATAAACAAGATGCCTTTCACAAAGTTGCGTCGCACGCGCGGGCTCCACCGTCGGCGCCGGCGGGAGCGTGTCAGCGATGGGGCCGGGGTCGTGGCTTCCATGCGTGGGTTGCCTCCTCTTGTGAGCGGTCGCCAAGGCCCGGCGGATCGGCCCGCAGGCCGATCCGCCGACCACGACAACCTCTTACTCACCTAACACATCGTCAAGCATCGTCTGCAGTTTCGTCTGGGCCTCCGCCAGCAGCGGCTCGGGATCGGCGCCCTGATGCAGCACCTGCTGCTCGATGAGGTCAAGCTCGCTGAGCAGCTCAGAGCTGATCGGGGTGAAGATCTGAGAGGTCGCATTCGGCGAGCTAGCCAGATCCATGAAGACGACGAACTTCTCGTTCTCGTAGAAGCGCGGGTCCTCAGCCGCCTCCGTGCTGGAGGGCAGGTTGAAGTTGGCCACCATCTCCTCGGCGACGATCTCCGGCGTCATCATCCATGCCAGCAGATCGGCCGCGGCATCCTTGTTCGCCACGCCGCTGGGGATCAGGGCGACGGTGCCGCCGACGGTGTTGGTCCCTTTACGCTCCGGGTGACCCGCCGGATAGGGGATTGGGCCGACGCCGTACCACAGGTCGGGCGCCAGGCCACCGATGAAGTTGTCGCCCACCATCCACTCCCCGTCGACCATCATCGCGATCTTCCCGGCCATAAAGCCGTGCTGGGCCGAGTCGTACTCCCCGGTCGACGAAACAAAGCGCAGCACCTCGTCGGCGCCAAAGCGAGAGTAGAACTCCCGCTCCCAGCGAAGCGCCGCCGCCATCTCCGGGGTATCGAGCTGGACCTTCGTCCCGTCGTCGTTGAACCAGTAGCTGCCGAAGAGCTTGATATACTGCTCCATATGGCTCCAGGAGAAGTCTGGCACGAACCCCAGTTGGGTGATCCGGCCGTTCTCATCGACGAGGGTTAGCTGCTCCGCGTAGTCCAGCAGCTCCTCCATCGTTTCAGGCGGCCTTTCCGGATCCAGCCCTGCCTGCTCAAACAGGTCCTTATTCCAGTAGAAACCATACGTATCCGAGCCCCAGGGCAGGGCGTAGAGCTCGCCCTGATACCTGCCCTGGTCGAGCATCGCCGGGTAGATATCGTCGATGTCGATGTCCTTTTCCGCGATGTACTCGTCGAGTGGCGTCACCAAACCCTCGTTGACCCAGGTGGCGACGCTATCGGGCCCGCCGAGCACGAGGATATCCGGTGGCTCGGTCCCCGAGAGAGCGGCGATGACCTTGTCGTCCTCGACCGGGGAGTTGACCTCCACCCGGATGCCGGTTTCCTCAGTATAGCCGTTGAAGAGCTCCTGAATCTGGGCGGGGTTGTCGCCCCACGTGATCCAGACGCGCAACAGCTCGGGCTCGGCCCCGGTCCCGCCGCCGGCTTGACACGCTGTGAAGAGGCCGACCAACACCACCAAAGCAAGAACAGAACGCAAATGGCGCT
>JBNGCP010000153.1:0-5399 GCA_049974845.1 Anaerolineae bacterium
GCTTGCCATTGACATTGAGCATATTTGAGGACTTGAGCGACGCAAGGTTGGGGTGGATGACCTCTCCGACCAGCTCGGGATATCTGGTGCCGAGTTCCTTGAGAACTTGCCGGAAGGTCGTGCCTTCCTCTACCTGCAGAGAAATGCGGGCCTGCCGCGTGAGGACGCGCGCCAGACCGGCGAACTCTACCGTCACGTTCATTAAGCCTCCTACAATATCGAGAGCGCCAGAGCACTAAAACTCGTTGTTACAGCCCCCTGCCGTGTCCACACGATGTGTCTCCAGAGCATGCTTAGGGAGCATACTTATAGAGAACTCGCGGAAGATGGCTTCAGCTGTGTATGCCATTATACCTCAGAACCCCAGAAATTGGCGGGATTGCGACCCTGCCAATGTGCCAAGCGCGGGACTAGTACCTCTTCAATCTGATTTTGATATTATCGGATAGAGACGCTTAAGTTTGGTGCGCGCATCCGTCGACGTGAATTGCCAGTTGGCGGTCGCCCGTTGATCATTGCGCGCCTTTTGCCAAGCAGCGATCTCACTGCATAAGGTTTCTTCATCAGGAATACGATCGGCTAGACACTGTTCGATCAACACACCGATCTCTATCTCGGCCATATCGAGCCAACTGCCGTGCTTAGGAGTGTAATGGAATTCCAGTCGATCCAGAATGCGCTTCGCTTCCGCAGGCTCAAACGCCTCGTACAGCGAGACGGGCGTGTGCGTGTTGAGATTATCCAACACGACCACCACTGTGTCCGCGTCTGGAAAGAAGTCCTCCACCAAGTCACGCATACACTCAGCGAAATCCATCTTGGTCCGCTGCGTCGTTACCTTAACATGGCGCCAGCCGCCCAAGGGCTGAAAGAACATAAACAGATTGCGGGTACCACGGCGTTCATACTCGTAGTCAAAGCGTTCTGGTTGTCCCGGTTTGGCAGGCAACGGCACCCGCGTTTCGGCAATCAGTTGGACCGCGTGTTCATCAAAACAGACTTGCGGCCGCTGTGGATCATACGGCCTGGCATACACGTCCAGGACATCCTCCATCCGCCACACAAACTCGGCCCCCACGCTGGGAATACACCAGCTCTTCTTTACGCCAAGTCGAATCCGCTTTTTTTCAACTCTTGGCGCACCGTCTCATACGAGATGCTGTCCACTACCTTCAATTCCACCAAGCGATCCGCCAACAACTCCAAGGTCCAGCGCTTCCGCCCTTCCGGGGGGCGGCTGTGGGCCACGGTTTCAAGGATAGCAACACCCTTCTCGTCCAGCTTTCTCCGTTGCCCAGGTCGCCGCTTCTCATTCAGCGCACCCTCCAAATTCCCTGCCACAAACCGTTTGCGCGTGCGCTGGACCGTAGCGACGCCGGTATGGAGTGCAGCGGCTATCTCCCCATCCGTTTTCCCTTCATCGGCCAACAGCAAGATCCGCGCGCGATTCAGCTTACGCGCTGATTGCGTACCACTCTTGATGAAAGCGAGTAGATATGAACGTTCGTCTTCCGTCAAGTCGACAATGTAGATCTTTTTCGGCATGACTCTCTCCTGGCGTAGGCTGTGATGCCCCCAGCTTATCACATAGTGAGAGTCGATCAAAACTACACTGAACAGGTACTAGCTTTTGGGCAGCAACACGCGAGACTGTGTTCCACAGCCTCGCGTGGCTTGCCATCTGACAGGCCCTATCGGACTTAGCCCTTCGCCTCGACATCGACGACCGTGCCTGCGTCGGCACCGCCCTCTTCCTCGTCCTTCTCACCCTCTTGCATGGGCGCCGGGGGCTGAAGCTGGGGTGGCTTGAGATCCTGTGGCATAATCGTCTGTCCGCGGAAGTAAGCGCCTTCGTTGACAAGAAGAGATTTGACGGTGAGATCTCCCCACACTCGCCCAGTATCAAGGATCTCGATGCGCGTAGCCGTCACAGGTCCTTGAACGGCTCCAGAGATCGAGATGTTGTTAGCCTTGATCTCCGCTCGTATCTTGGCGCTTTCGGTGACAACCAGGTTGCCGGTCAACTCAATGGTGCCCTCGACGATGCCATCGACCCTAAGCCCACCGTCTCCTTGAATATCGCCCTTCACGTGGGTATTTGGACCTATCGTTGACTCGATTGCAGACGAGGAGGGAGACCGGCTCCCCGCAGATGGCCTCGGAGCCTGGCCAGTTGTTGTCGTAGGCTTTGACTTGCTCTTTCCTCCCCAAAAAGACATCGTATCCTCCTAATTATGTCTGTGGTGTGAGAATCAGTGTTGACCAGAAGATCCGCGTCTCGAGTACGCACCGCGCAGCCCGTACGCGCGACCAGCATCGATCATAGGGTAGAACGAATCATTGTCAAACCCGCGCCGACGGCAGATCAAGCCCCTATTGCTCAGATGTTCCGTTCTGCATGACTTGGCGCGCTTCTGCAAGCGCACGCTGTTCGTCGGCACTTAGGCTGTATGAGGACTTCCAATTCTCTAGAGGCTTGGCATAGACGCGAATTTCCTCACCTGTATACAGGCCGGTGATAATTGCGCCGCGACCACGACTGTCAACGAGCGCCACGGAGAAGCTTTGATCCCCCCCCACGCCCTCAAACGCATTGTAGCGGGTTATGCCCAGCCCCTGAACCGTGTGAGGCAGCACCTGCTCCAGCCTGTCGATCCGTGCCTCGGTCCGGTTCAGCCCCGTGGCCTGCGATTCCAGCCGCTCGACGATCGGTAACAGCGCAGCCTGGTCCGGCACCTCCGACAACGCTTCCGAGATCCCCAGCAGATTCTCGTAGCGGATGGAAAACTCGCCCAGCCGCTTCTCGAGCGTGTAGATCCAATACGCCGCCACAAACATGAGAATCGTGGTTGCAATCACCCACGGAACCAAGACCCCGTTCATCAACACCTCCAGACCAATGTTAGCCGATCACTCGACAAGGACCGGTCCTAGTATGTACCGATCGCCCGTTAGCGTGCCGTCTCTCGCAAGCTGAGGAATGCGTCTGATGCTGCCCATCTCGTACATGCCAACCTCAAGCCAGTAGAGTCCTGTTGGGAGCTCATCCGGCAGAACCAAACGATAAGGATCTACCATTTGCTGCCCCGCGAGCCACTTTGGAAACCACAGGTAAGATGGAAAGGCCCCTCCCAGCGGTGTGTAATCGTGGACAAACCGAGGACGTCCCTCCGTATCGATGAGATGGATGAAAACCGTGAGGCTCGTCTCCGGACGCGCCAGGACGCACCAAGTCAGGCGCAGGTGCAGGGGCTCTCCAGCCGCAATTCGCAACGGCTCATGCCACTGCCCGCGGCGGATGGAGAGACCCGAGCGTGTCCACGAACGACGCAAGGTCGCTACGTTGCCCACGTTGGTCAGAGATCGGTCGATGAGGTGCCCGCGCCACGCACCGCCAGGCGCCTCCCGCACGCTGAGCGTCCCCAGACGCAGTGTCGCGTCACCGTCCCTATACGACAGCATCTCGGGCGCCTCAGCCATCTCGATGTAGCCAAGCTGAAGAGGGTAGCTGCCTGGTGGCAGGTCGTAAGGCACAAAGAGCTCATATCGCTCGGCGATAATCTCGCCGGGCCGCCATGTGGGCGTGAGACGGCGGCTGTCGGTGGTCCACCGCTGCTCAATCCCGCCGAACAGCGCAAACGGCATCAGGATCTCCGTCTCCGTCGCCGGCACCGTCGCATATAGCACGATGGGCACGACGTCTCCCTGCGCCACCTCAGTCGTCGGCAGATCGTAGCCAAGCAACTGAAGGCGATCATCAACCCACGCCTCCTCCAGGCTATGTTGAGGCCTCACAGCCTCGTGGGCTGGTGGCTCCAGCACCCGCCAGAGGGCGCCCTCAGGGCGCAGGCGAAACCCGAGCTCGCGAACATCACGCCGGTAGTTCGTGAGGTAGACAGGCCCCTGCGGAAGATTGGCAAAGACGCTCTCAGTCCAGGGCGTGGCTCCGGTTACGTACACCGGTCGCAGATCCTCCTCTTGGAGTGCCAGCCCCCCAACGAGTGTATGGTAAAAGAACGGCGTCAGATGCTCCCAGTCCGACACCAGGGCTGCCCCCTCCCCCTCCCCAGCAAATCGCTCCTGTAGTGCCGCTACAAAGGTGTCGGCGACCCGCCACGCTCTAAGCGACACGCGCGGAAATGTCCAGGCGCCGCGGATCACGACCACCAGCGCGATGAGCGCGACCAAGACCCATCGGCGGCCTCGGCGTTGGCCAGTCGCGCTGACGAGCGCGAGCACGCCAAGACCCAGTGGAAACCCCAACGCCACAAAGGGATGCAGGAGGTAGGCCATCACATCCTGTACGCTATTCAACGTGAATGCGAGATGACCCACGAGAAAGCCGCCCCACAACACCGCCAGCCGAGTGCGCTCCACAGCCAGCCACAGGAGGCCAAGCACTGTGAGGCCGATCAGAAGCCAACCATACTGGAGTCTCAGCAGCGAAACGAAGACCTGCAATCGATCGGGCTGATCGGCCAGCCCGAAGTGGAAGAGATTCACACGCAAGCCCTGTGCGGTTGCGTGGCGCAGGAATCCCTCCCAGGTGCCCATATCTGTGGGACCGAAGGGCGTGGTTGGGCTGCGCAGCGGGAAGTAGAGCCATGGCAGCAGTCCAGCCGCACCGGCGAGCGCTCCTCCTGCCCAGGCGCGTACCTCCGTGACAGTCCTAGGACGCCGCAGGACGATAAAGAGCCCATACGCCGGTAGTCCCCAGACCGTGATCGGATGGTGGGCAATGCCCACGCCCACAAGAAGCGCCAGCGCGTACAGCCAGCCCATGCGCTGACTTCTATCCCACCTTACCAGCATCCAGAGTTGGGTCGATGTGATTGCGACGCTCACCACGTGCGCGTTAGCGTGGATCGACTGCTGCCATAAGTCCGGCGCAACCGCGACAGCACCACCGGCGACCAGCGCTGAGAAGGGCACTACCCAGCCGTCCCGCACCCTTCTATCTCCGGCTTCTGGAGCGATCATCAGCACCATCGAGACCACGCGCGTCATCGCCCATGCGCCAGCGAAAGCGGCGAGGAGATTGGTGCGATAGGCAACGGACCCGACAACAACGACGCGCTGCCAGACCCCAGCCAAGAGCGTGTAGAACGCGTATCCAGGCGGATGAGCGATACCCCAGATGGCCGGGATGAACTGATACTCGGCGGGATCACCAAAAACCGTGCCAGGTGACAGGGTCGCGACATAGAGCACCACCGCCGCAGCGAACGCCAAACCAATCAATAAGGGCCGTCTGGTGCGGTGCTGCGTCTGGTCCGGAGCCTGATTGTATGTGGTCGGGACCTTCATGACTGGGACATTATAGCACATGGACCTTTGTGACCAAGTCTCTTGATTTGCCCCCTCTACCGGCTATAATGCCCATATCGTAAGACACGTCG
>JBNGCP010000154.1:0-5354 GCA_049974845.1 Anaerolineae bacterium
GTCGAACGTGGCGATCATCGGTATGCCACGCTCGCGGTACACCAGCGCCAACAACGCATGACGGATGCTGGGTTCGCCATCTGTCGCGCGGATACCGTCAGTCCTCGTCACAGAGCGCCTCAGCATCGGCCAAGGCGTCGCCGTCGTAGCCCTCAGCCATCACGTGGGGCAGAGCTCGCAGGTTGGTGGTGGGTGTGGTCACGTTTGGATAGCGAGGCTAAGACCCGGCGTCAATGCTTCGTCGCGGCAACTTCGCGGAAATCGACGTGACGCCCTGCGCCAACGCGCACTGCCTCTCCACACCGCTTACCCCGCGCACCTGCCGGGAGCGTAGCGTCCACGGCCCACGACAAACACACCTATCCTTGTATGGGCGGCCAACCACCCATCGCACAACGTGATCGTGCCGGGCACACATCCTGGAAGCCGGTACGCTTTCGCGCAGTGCGCCGACCTGAGCCTGTCTCTCCTACAGATCCCTCAAATCCGCTTCCTGCCGACAAAAAAGCCGCCCTGCTGCCTTGAATGATCGTGCCACTGCTCATATAATGGAACAAAGGATCGACCACATGACAGCGGGGAATATGCCAGCCGATTGGTCGCTAGCACACTATCAGCTTACCGAGCACGCACGGCGACAGATGATGCGCCGTCGGATCTCAGAGGCACAGGTCGCCCAGGCCTTGACCGCACCTGAACAGGTCGAGCAGGTTAGGGAGGGACGGATAGTCTGTCAGACACGAATGCAGCCTGATGAGACCGGAGTGGTCTATCTGCTCAGGGTCTTCGTTGACATCGATCGCTCGCCGCCGGAGGTAGTGACGGTCTACCGCACCAGCAAGGTCGCGAAGTACTGGAGGAACGGGACATGAAGGTGATCTACGACAGTGAGACAGACACACTCACCGTCATCTTCGCTGAAGCTGACATAGCCGAAAGCGACGAGGACAAACCGGGCGTGATTCTGGACTATGATGCGGACGGCAACCTCATCTCCCTCGAGATCCTGGATGCCTCCGAGCGCGTCAGTCTACCCAGCCAGATCGAGTACCAGGTAGTAGGCGCTTGATCTCGTCACACACCAGCACCCACTGCCTGCTTCGGAATTTCTACGTCTGCCTTTCTCCTGACCGCTGAACGCCGACAGCCAATGGCTATTTTACGAAACGAACCCATTCTCCCACCTTCTGGCTGACTGCTGAAGGCTGATACTGATGGTCCATTCACCAGAGGAGCACACATGAGCGACGCGCAGGTCTCCACACTTGAGACCCTGATCGACATCATCACCGAAACCGCAGCGCCGGAGCAGATCATCCTCTTCGGCTCCAGAGCACGTTGTGCCCCGGATCCGGAGAGCGACTACGATCTGCTGGTCGTCGTCTCCGACGTGCAGAATGAACGCCAGGTCTCGCGCCGCATCTATCGGGCGTTGCTCGAACACGGCATCGCCGTGGCCGCGGATATCGTCGTCGTCGACCGGGAGACGCTGGAGCAACATCGCGACACGCCGGGGATGATCTACCGTGAGGCCCTCACGGAAGGAGAGGTCGCCTATGACCGAGCCCGCGTATGAGAAGTGGCTGAGACGGGCCAGAAGCAATCTGGCGATCGCTAAGACAGGACAGCGCGAAGACGTGATGTTCGAGGACCTCTGCTTCGAGGCTCAGCAAGCCGCGGAGAAAGCGCTCAAAGCGCTCCTGCTCTGCGTTAGCGGTGACTATCCGCGCACCCACGCCTTCACGCTGCTGCTCGCACAGTTGCAAGAGCATCTCACGGTGCCGGCTTCAGTCCACGATGTAGTCGAGCTCTCCGACTATGCGGTCCAGGTGCGGTACCCGGGCGATTACTACCCGGTGAGCAATGAGGAGTACGAGAGCGCGCTTGCGATCGCTGAACGCACACTGCGCTGGGTTACGGCCCAGATCCAATCGCGAAGGTCGCAGGGAGCGAAAGATAACGATGCCTGAGACCTTACGATCAGGGTCGGCGGACAGGCTCCCCTACGTCATCGATAACCGCGCCCACCGCCTCGCCGACGTCCTGAACGCGCTGCTCGAGGGTGACACCGTCCACGCCCTCGACGTCGCCACCGCCTACTTCAACATCGGCGCCTTCGCGCTGCTCCAGGACGCCCTCGAGGGCCTCGCCTCCTTCCGCCTCCTTCTCGGCGCCGAGCCGACCGGCGGAACCGATCTCGGTCTCAGGCGCCGCCTTCAGCGCGATCTCGACGCCGCGCCCTTCGATCCCGAGACGCTGGCCCTCGTCGAGGCGCTGATCCGCTACCTGCGCCGCGATGAGGTCGCCGTGCGCTGCTACCGCCAGGGCGCCAGCCACGGCGATCGCCACGGCTTCCTCCACGCCAAGGCCTACCTCGCCTTCGCCGACCGCCACCCCGGCGACCGCTTCGTGCCCGTCGCCGGGCTCGTCGGCTCCGCCAACTTCACCCGCGCCGGCCTGACCTCCAACGCCGAGCTGATGCTGACCCACAAGACCATCCTCGCCCCCGACGAGGTCGACGACCCCGAGGCCCGCGCGGCGATCGCGCCCCTCCTCGCAGCCGCGGCGCCCCCCTCTAACTCCCCCCGAAGGGGGGAGAACGCCGCTCCCGCGCCGACCTTTCCCCCCTCCCAGGGGGGAAGACAAGGGGGGTGTCCCGCTGACCAACCCTCCACTCCGCCGCAGCCCCCCTCTAGCTCCCCCCGTGGGGGGGAGAACGCCGCTTCCACGCCGACCTTTCCCCCCTCAGGGGGGAATGCAAGGAGGGCGCACGCCGTCAAATCCGAGGTCGGCGCCCGCGCCATCCTCGAGCTCCTCGATTGGTATCAAACGAGCTGGGCCGAGGCCGACGACTTCAAACAGGCCCTCATCGACCTCCTCGACGAGTCCAAGTTCGGCGGCTACCAGTACACACCCTACGAGGTCTACCTCAAGGCCCTTTACACCTACTTCCAGGACGAGCTGGGCGGCGACGGGCTGCCGCTGCCGGGCACCCGCTCCGCCGTCGAGCTGACCCGCTTCCAGGAGGACGCCGTCGCCCGCGCGCGCCGCATCCTCGCCCGCTACGACGGCGTGATGATCGCCGACTCCGTCGGGCTCGGCAAGACCTGGATCGGGAAGAAACTCCTGGAGGATCGCGCCTACCATCGACGCCAGAAGGCCCTCGTCGTCTGCCCCGCGTCGCTGCGCGAGATGTGGCGCCGCGAGCTGCGCGAGGCCGCGATCTCCGCCGAGATCGTCTCCCAGGAGATGCTGGGCCGCGACACCTTCGAGGACCGGCCCTACCGCGACGTCGACGTCATCCTCATCGACGAGTCCCACAACTTCCGCAACCACCGCACCAACCGCTACGACAACCTGGAGCGCCTGATCGGCGCCAACGGCGGGCGCGGGCGCGACGGCGAGCGCAAAAAGCTGATCCTGCTGACGGCGACGCCCATCAGCAACACGATCTTCGACCTCTACAACCAGCTCATGCTCTTCGCCCAGGGCGATCGCGCCTACTTCGCCGGGGCCGGTATCGGGGACGTGCGCCGCTTCTTCCTCAATGCTCGGCGTCAATCCGGAGGCAACGGGGGGCCCGGCGAGACCGCTGCCCTCTTCAACCTGCTGGAGGAGGTCGTAATCCGCCGCACCCGCCCCTTTATCCGCCAGGCCTACCCCAAGGCCACGATCCAGGGCCAGGAGATCCACTGGCCCACCCGCCGCTTGCGCAGCGTCAGCTACGACCTGGAGTCGACCTATGCCGGCCTCTATGAGGAGATCGTCGCCGGCGTCGAGCGCCTCCACCTGACGCCCTACAACCTCGAGGCCTACAAGCGCGCCGGCCTCGAGCGCGACGTGATGGAGCTCGGGCGCCAATCCGCCCTGGTCGGCATCTTCAAGACCCGCTACCTCAAGCGCTTCGAGTCGAGCGTCGCGGCCTTCCGCATCAGCATCCGCCGCGCCCTCGCCTTCCTCAAGACCTTCCGCGCGCTCCTCGACGAGGGGCGCCTCCTCGACAGCGCTACCTTCCAGACCGCGCTCCGCTACCTGGAGCAGGAGGGTGAGGAGGACAGTGCCGCCGGCATCACGAATGCCGCCGGCTCCGAAGGCGCCGCTCCGACCTCCCAGGCCGACGCGCTCAACGCTGACGGCGAGACGCGCGCCCTGTTGGAGGCGCTGCCGGAGCTGGAGCTCGATCAATACGAGGTCGACCGGATTCGCGAGGATCTCGCCGAGGACATCGACATCCTCACCGACGTCTGGACCCGCATCGCGGACATCGGGCCCGCGCAGGACGCGAAGCTGCAGCGGGTCAAGGGCCTTCTCACCGGCGACCTGCACGGCAAGAAAGTCCTGCTCTTCACCTACTTCAAGGACACCGCCCGCTATCTCTATCGCAACCTGGTCGAGGATCCCGAGTTCATGCGGGCAGCGGGCGAGCCCCGCATCGCGCGGATGGATGGCGACGTCTCGCCGCAGGACCGCGTGCCCCGCGTCGAGCGCTTCGCCCCCGTCGCCAACGAGCGCCCCGACCTCGCCGGGTCCGAGCACGAGATCGACATCCTCGTCTCCACCGACGTCCTCAGCGAGGGCCAGAACCTGCAGGACTGCGGCATGCTCGTCAACTACGACCTCCATTGGAACCCGACCCGCATGGTCCAACGCGCCGGCCGCATCGACCGCATCGGCTCGCCCTTTGAGACGCTCTGGATCACCAACATCTTGCCCGAGGAGGGGCTGGAGCGGCTGCTTGGCCTCGTCGAGAGCCTCAGCCACAAGATCCAGCAGATTGACGACGCCGGCTTGCTAGACGCCAGCGTCCTCGGCGAGACCGTCCACCCCCGCAACTTCAACACGCTCCAGCGCATCGCCAACGAGGACGAGAGCGTGCTGAAGGAGCTGGAGGCGGAGTCCGACCTGGTCAGCAGCGAGTTCCTGCTTCTCACCCTGCAAGAGGCGTTACAGGCCGGGGAGGTCGATGCGGCCTTGCTGCCCGACGGCATCCACTCAGGCCGAGCCTATCAGGGTGCCCGCGGCCTCTTCTTCTACTTCACGGCGCCCGACGACGGAGAAGACGCCCGGCGCCACTTTTGGCGCTACTATGACCTCAGCACCGACCGCCTTCTCGACAACCGCTACGAGATCGCGCGCCTCATCCGCTGCGGCCCTGACGAGCCGCGCGTCATCGGCGAGGCCGACGTCTTCGAGATCCAGGATCACGTTATCGACGACATCCTCCACGCTGTACAGAACCAGCAGGCCGTCGCTGCCGCGCCCAAGATCCTCGATCCGCTCCAGCAAACCGTCGCCACGCTCCTGCAGCAGCAGCGCAACAACCCGGCGGTCGCCTGGCGCGAGGTCAAGGCCGC
>JBNGCP010000155.1:0-5338 GCA_049974845.1 Anaerolineae bacterium
GGCAACAACCAGGACGACAATTTCCAGCGCTTTGTGGAGTTTTTCGAGGCGATCCTGGCCTATCACAAGGCCTATGGTGGCAATTAGGGAGGATGACGATGGCAGAACACAAGCAGATCAAGCTCGAGGGACGGGTTTTCATCACCTTCGATCTGGAGGCCGTCACGGGGCTCCACATCGGCGGCTCCGACACCGGGATCGAGATCGGCGGCGTCGACAAGACTGTGATTCGCAACAAGCTTGACAACCAACCTTATGTTCCGGGTTCCTCGTTTCGAGGCAAGGTCCGGAGTCTGCTGGAGAAGTACAGGGGGCTCAAGCAAAACCAGTCCATTAACCAGGGCTTCATCCACTCCTGTGGCGCCGAATACAAGAAGGAACGGGAGCAGTGGGAGAAGGGACGACCAGAGTATCTTAACTGCCCTGTGTGTCAGATCTTTGGTGTGCCTGGCGAGCGCGTGTTCGCGACGCCGACGAGGCTTGTTGTGCGTGATGTCCCGCTTTCGAAAGCGAGCAAAGAACGCCTTGAGAAGGTTGCGCACACGGACCTGCCCTACACCGAATCGAAGACCGAGGTCTCCATCGACCGCGTGACGGCACAGGCCAACCCCAGGCAGATGGAGCGCGTGCCGGCTGGCGCCGTCTTCGGGCCCGCGGAGCTCGTCTACAGCCTCTACAGTGGTGACGACTGCGATCCGGCCCGCGACATCGACAACCTGCGGGTGCTGGCCGAGGGGCTGCAGTTGCTCGAGGATGATTACCTCGGCGGGCTGGGCTCGCGCGGCTCCGGCAAGGTCGCGCTGAAGGAGATCCGCGTGACGCTCCGCACCGGTGATTATCTGGCCGATCCAACCCCTGTCACGCCCGATGGAGAGCCTTACAAGGATCTTTCGGCGTTGATCGCCGACTTCGACGCGCTGAAGGACCGCATCGCCCAGGCGTTGGCCTGAGGGAGGGTCTATGACGACCGATCTTCAGGTCTTCGATCTGGCGTTTCGCAGCGGACTGCATATCGGCGTGCGTGGCGTCAATCTGGAGGAGACGGGCGTCATCGTCCCTTCGGACACCCTCTTCGCCGCGTTGGTCGACGCCTATCGCCGCGCTGGCGGCGATCCCGACGCGTGGATCGCGCACTTTCCACGTCGGACCTCGGCGGGCGTCACAGAGGGCGCGGCGCCCTTCGTCCTGACGTCGGCCTTCCCTTACGCCGGGGACGTCCGCTTCTTCCCGATGCCGGTCCGCATCGACGGCGTCTTCTCGCGAGAGGTGCTCGACGAACGCCGCAAGTTGATCAAGCGCATTCGCTTTGTGTCGGAAGGCCTCTTCCGCAGGATACTCGCGGGAAAGCGCCTGGATGACGTGCTCTTTCCTGTAGACCCGACCGACCCTACCACGAGCGGTGTCGGGCTCCAGGAGGGAACGCTGTGGCTGTCCGCCGACGAAATCGCCGATCTGCCGCCCGCTATCCGGCCACCACGCGGTCGGGAGCACGCGCTGCGCAGGCAAGAGGTTTACGCCCAGCAGCAGGTCCCCCGCGTCACTGTGGAACGGGTAGGGTCCGCGTCGGATATCTACCACGTGGGCCGCACGACCTTCGCTGAGGGCTGCGGGCTCTGGTTCGGCGTGGCCTGGCGCGAGGCCGAGCCCACCTTGCCTAATGGCGCCTGCTGGCGGGAGGCCTTTCGCACGGCCTTGGGGCTGCTCGCCGACGATGGCCTCGGCGGCGAGCGCGCTGCGGGCTATGGCGCCTTCGAGGTCGCGCGCGAAGGGACGCTTAAACTACCGGCGCCCACCGCGGGTGGGATAGGGCTGCTGCTGAGCCGTTACCATCCGCGCGAGGCAGAGCTGCCTGACAGCCTCGACGGCCCCGGCACAGCCTATCAGCTCGTGGCGGTCGGCGGCTGGCTGCGCTCGTGGGATGGCGCGGCGCAGCGCCGCAAGCGGCTGTGGATGGTGGAGGCGGGCAGCACCATCCGCATGCCCGAGGATGGACAATGTGGCGGGGTCGTCGACGTCCGGCCCGAGTATGAGGCCAGCGAGACCCGCTTTCCGCACCCGGTCTGGCGGGCGGGCCTGGGCCTCGCTGTGGGGATGCAGGAGGTGATCCGTGGCTGACTACACGCTCTATCGCGCCAAGGTGACGCTGCTCACGCCGCTCCATATCGGGAGTGGTGAGACCTTGCTTCACCGGTATGACTACGCCATCCACGACCGCCGCACCTGGCGCCTGGATGGCGACGCGATTCTCGATGCTCAAAACCTGGACGACCCAGCGCTGGTGGCCCGTCTGGCGGCGACGCCGCCAGCGGATTTGTTGGATCGCAGCCGTGACTACGTCCCCGATAACGGTCTCTTCCGCTACGTGATCAACGGGACCCCGCGCTCGCGCGCTGAGGGCGCTCAGTTGATCGAGCAGATCAAGAATGCCTGTGACCGTCCCTACTTGCCCGGCACAAGCCTCAAGGGCGCGCTGCGCACGGCCCTGCTCTGGGAGGCGTGGGAGCGGCGGGGCCTGCAGCCTGCGATGAACCAGCTGAATCGAAGCGGTCGCTTCGCCGCCCAACGATACGAGCGCGACCTGCTCGGTCGGAACCCCAACCAGGATCTGCTCCGGGCGTTGCACGTCTCCGACAGCGCGTCCGTGGGCGCCGATGCGCTCATGGTCGCCAACGCCCAGGTCATTCACCAGTCGGGGGATCTGGCGTCGCCTATTGAGATGGAGGCGCTGAAACCCGATACCGTCCTGGAGCTGACGCTCAAGGTCGATGACGCGCTCTTCTCGGCGTGGGCCGAGCGCGCCCATCTGCGGGGCCGGACGCTGCTTGAGCACCTGCCGCAGGTGGTGCAAAGGCACACAGCACAGCGGGTGGAGACGGAGATGGCGTGGTTCAAGGAAGTGCGGAGCGCCCGTGCGATCTACGACTTCTATCGCCAACTGCCGACGTCGGGCCTGCCGGACCATCTGTGCCTGCTGCAGGTGGGGTGGGGCACTGGCTGGGACGACAAGACCTTTGGCAGCCGTCTCCGGGCAGACCCGCGCTTTATGGAGGACGTGATCAGCCGCTACAAGCTGGCGCGGCGCCCTCGCGAGCGAGGCGACCCTTTTCCCAAGAGCCGCCGCGTCCTCGTTGGCGTGCACCAGACCCACGACGGCCGTCGGCTGGAGCGTCCCCAGTCGACGGTGGGATGGGTCCTGCTGGAGCTTTCCAAAGCATAGCCAATCGTTCGTAGCCAGTCCTTTGTCGTAACCAATCGTTTGTAGTGACCGATTTATCGGTTATCGCTGCAGGCAGCACCCTTGAAGGGCGTAACCATTGAAATGGTTACTACAAACAAATACACGACAAACAAAGACGCTACAAGCATGCACTGACCACACATAATGTCGATTGGAGACACATAATGGCATCTAACTATCCAAGCCAAAGCGCGTCCGCAGAGCCAGGAGCCCCGCTCAAAGCCGTGACCTTCCTTGGGCCTGTGGACTACAGCGCGACAGTGTACGTCTACACCGATCCCGAGGGCGTGGAGCATCGTTATGCCACGCCTTACTTCGCCGAAGCCTTGACGCACTTCTACCCCGATCTAGAGAGCGTCGAGCTTCTCGTCACACCCACCGTGCGCCAGCACGCCAACATCGAAGCGCTGCGTCAGCGGATCGGTGAGCGCCTCGCCGTCACCGAGATCCCGGAGAGTCAGTCGGAGGAGGGTCTGTGGGGCATCTTTGACGCCCTCACGGGGGTGGTCGATGAGGGAGACCGGGTGGTCTTCGACATCACCAACTCGTTCCGCTACATCCCCTTCCTCACGTTTCTCGCCGCGGCCTATCTGAGGACGGCCCGTCGCATCAAGGTCGAGGCGGTCCTGTACGGCGCATTCGAGGCCCGCGACCGTCAGACGCACGCCTCCCCGGTCTTCAACCTCACGCCGTTCGTCCAGCTTCTGGACTGGCTGACCGCGACCAATGAGTTCATCTACACCGGCGATGCCAAGTATCTGGCCCGTCTGTTGAGTGATGCGGGCCACGCCCGGCGCTCGCGCGATCTTGGCATCGCGGGCAAGCAGCTGCGGGAGCTCTCGCTGGCGATGATGCTTTGCCGCCCGCTCGAGATCATGGAGTCTGCTGACACCCTCGACACGGCGCTGCAGCGCGCGCAGAGCGACCTGGCCGCTTACGCACGTCCTTTCGCGCTGTTGGCCGACCGTATCAGCGAGCAGTATGCGGGCCGTGCCCTGGCGGCGCCCACCGCCGATGAGAACGTAGCGGAGAGTCTGCGCCAACAGGTTGCCCTCATCCACTGGTATCTGGAGAACAACCGGCTCATGCAGGCCGCGACCCTCGCCCGCGAGTGGGTGATCACAGCCGTCGGCTGGAAGTTGGGCAAAGGGTTTGCGCTTGACCTCAAGGTGCGCGAGCGCAACGGCGGAGACGGCATTCGTTGGGGGATCTCGGGCCTCGCGCGGATCGGTCGCCGCGAGGGCGACAGCGTCTTCACCGCGGCGCAACTGAGCCCTATCGGCAGAGAGCTCTATGGTTGGCCGGAGCGCGAACGCATTGTCGAGCTCTGGAAGGCCATCGAAGTTGTCCGGAATGAGCTGGATCACGCGGGCATGAATCGTAACCCGATGCCCGCAGAGACCCTCGCCCGCAAGGCGAACGAGGATCTCTGGCCCGCGCTGGAGTCGGTAGCCGAGCTCTGGGACCTGATGCCGTAGCCCCTCATCCAAGGAGACGACCATGCTCATCCTAAACTACGCCCACCCCCTCACCGACGCCCACACCGCCCGCATCGCCGAGCTGACCGGCGCGTCCGTCGACGCGGTGCGCGAGATCCCCGCGCAGCTCGACCTCGACGTCCCCTTCGCCGAGCAGGCCGTGGCGCTGGCCGACGCGGCAGGGCTTTCCCCCGCAGCCTGGCAGACCGAGCCGCTGCTCGTCGTCCTGCCCGCCCTCAACTACGCCGCCGCCGCGCTGCTCGCCGAGCTCCACGGGCGCATGGGCTACTTCCCGCCCGTCGTCCGTCTGCGCCCCGTCGAGGGCGCGCTCCCGCCCCGCTTCGAGGTCGCCGAGATCATGGATCTGCAGGCGCTGCGGGCCGCAGCGCGCTCACGGAGGTGACCGTGGACCTCCTCAGCCTCGTCCTGACGCTGCGGCCCGAACGGCGGGCGTCGCTCCCGCCGCGGCTGGGCCGCGCCAGCCACGCTATCCTTCTCGACCGCCTCGCGGCTTACGACGCCGACCTGGCGACGGCGCTCCACGACAGCCACGGGCCCAAGCCCTACACCTGCTCCGACCTGATGGGCTCGCGCCAGGACGGCGACGTCTTCCCCGAGGTGG
>JBNGCP010000156.1:0-5288 GCA_049974845.1 Anaerolineae bacterium
AGCGCGATCAGGACGAGGTGATCGTGCCCCCGACGACCTACGAGATGGACGCCATCCGCGCGGTGCAGACTTACGGCGATCAGGTGCTGGCTCAGGCCGCGGCGGGCACCGCGCAGGCGCGGACGCTGGCGCACTGGACCGTGCTCCACTTCCACAAGCGCGGGCTTAGCTCACCGGAGGCGCTGCGCTGCTCGCTGCGGAACCGTCGAGAGCGGCTGCAGCAGCTCCTGGAGGAACGACTGACGGAGTTTGAGGATGTGACGGACTCAGGGACCGAGGTTTCCGTGCCTCCCGACGTGGCAAAGGCCAACGTCCTGGACGAGGACACCGGCGAGCGGCTGACTGACGAGGAGGTCGGCGCGCGCACCGAGCGGCTGGTCTATGGCGCACCGGCGCAGATCCGCCGAGAGCTCGCGCTGCTTGAGGACGTGCTGGCCAAGGCCGAGAAGATCACGCCCGGCCGTGACAACAAGCTCCAACGGCTGCTCGACGTCGTCCTCAAGGAACGGATGCGGCTCGACCCCAAAGTTGTGATCTTCACCCGCTACGTGGACACGATGACCTATCTGGCGGATCAGATCTCGCGCGATCCTCAGTACGCCGATGTCGAGGTGCTGACGATCCACGGCAGCCTCAACGAGCGCCAGCGGCGGGAGACCTTTCGCAGCTTTGAGCGCGCCCGTAAGGCCGTGCTGGTGGCGACGGACGCTATCTCCGAGGGCATCAACTTGCAGCACGCGGCGGCGCAGGTCATTCACTACGAGCTGCCGTGGAACCCCAACCGGTTGGAGCAGCGCAACGGGCGCGTCGATCGCTTCGGCCAGCGCAAGCCCGTGGTCACGATCCGCACGATGGTGATGGACGAGACGCTCGACGCCGCGATCCTCAAGGTCCTGGTCGAGAAGGCGGCGCGTATCCGCCAGGACTACGGTTTCTCGCCTCCCTACTTCGGGGACGAGACGTCGATCCTGGATCTACTGGCCCAACACGAGGTCACGTTGGGCCCGAAGCAGCTCAGCCTTTTCGATGCTGCTTCCTCCGAGGGAGGGCTCCGTCAACAGCTTGGGGCCAGCGGAGGGGGCGCGGAGCAAGACCCCTTCAGCACGGAGACATTGGAGCGGATCAAGAATGACTCCTTCTACGGCCAGACCCATATCTCACTCCCGCAGATCGAGGAGCGGCTGAAGGAGACGTCCGAGACCGTCGGCTCGCCCGAGGCCATCAAGCGCTTCGTCTTCAGCGGCCTCAGCCGCTTTGGGTGCGGTAGGACCCAAAACGCCGACGGCTCATGGCGCCTGACCATTACGGAGCCTGCGCTCCAGACAGCCTCGGTGGGTACCGAGATCCCACGGGCGACCTTCGACTCGGCCTGGGCGCTGGACGACCCCGACGTGACGCTGTTGGACGTGGGTCATCCACTGGTGCGGCGCCTGATCGAGGAGGTCAAGCAGGACGCGTTCCGCGAGACGCGCCACTATGGACGGACGGCGTACGTCGTCACGCCCGACGTGGAAGAGGTGACGGCGCTCTTTCATCTGCTGGCGCGTTACGTCGTCAACACCGAGCCCACGTCGATCATCGAGGAGCTGCTGCCGGTGGCTGTGCCGGTGTATGAGGTGGAGCCGTCAGCTTTCAGCCGTCAGCGATCAGCCGGCTTGGCGAAGGCCACAGCGAGTAGCCAGACGCGGACGGAGGGATATGTCCATGAGGTGCTGGAGGAGGCGTTAAGGGTCCCGGGCCTGAACGGGCTCCTGGCCGACGCTGTGGAGGACCGCCGGGCTGAGCTTGTTGCGGAGCGCCGCGCTATGGCGGAGCAGATGGCCTCCGATGCGCAGGGACAGCCCGCCGCTTGGCTGGCGGGCATCGACGATGTGGCCCGCGGCACCTTCGATCTGCTTACGGTGACTTTGCTCCTGCCGGCGTAGAGAGACCTGGCGGCGTAGAGACCTTGTATACGATAGGCATGGAGTTGCGGCAACGGGTGTTCCGGAGAGACTAGAAGTAGCTCAGGTGGGAAGATGGCGGTTGTCTTGGCGCTCAGCCATGCGCCTGTATAGTGGAAGAAAAGCAGATTAGAAGAATTCCAGATTTTCTTCCAACCGATGGGGAGGCATGAGATGGAGACGAAGACGGTCACGATCCGCCAGAAGGGCGTGATCACGCTGCCGATCGACGTGCGTCGCGCGTACAATCTCGACGAGGGCGATGTCTTCGCCCTGGTCGACCTGGGGGAGGGCGCGCTGATGCTGGTGCCCGGCGTCTCCAAGGTCGCCAGCCTGGGGGATCAGGTCGCGGCGCGGCTCGAGGCCGACGACATCTCGCTGGAGGACCTGCTAGAGGCGCTCGACGAGGAGCGTGAGATCTACTACCGTGAGCACTACGAGAAGGCCTGAGCTTTTCTTTGACAGCAGTGCACTGGTGGCGGGCGTGATCTCGGCAAAGGGCGCGGCTCGGGCGCTGCTGCTCCTGGCCGAGGGCGGTCGCATCGCGCTCATCGTCAGCGAGCAGGTGATTGCCGAGACCGAGCGAGCCCTGGCCCGCAAGGCGCCGCACGCGCTGCCTTACTACAGGGAGGCGCTGCGCAGCACGAACTTGCGAGTCATCCGCGATCCGAGAGCCGAGGATGTCGCGGCGCATCACGACATTTGCTCTCACCAGGCCGATGTACCGATCGTGGTCGCCGCGATGCAAGCTGAGGTCGATGTCCTCGTCACCCTGAGTCGACGCCACTTCATCGACGGCCCAACGGTGGCAGCCTGCTCGGGGCTCCGGATCGCCCCTCCGGGTGATGCCCTTGGCTGGGTGAGAGAATGCGTTTCGGAGCGCTGATGCGCGCCACCTGGGACCGGCGATGAGACCAGAGCGAGCTCCGGTGTCGAGACGGGCTATAGCCCCAGCCCCGCGTCGAGCCCGCATGAGGTGTCGCCCTCGAAGGAGATCGCATGCCTGACACATCGCATATCACCACTTCCGGCGGGCTGATCAGCACCGCCTTCATCGAGAACATCCGCGAGGTGAGCACGCGCCAGGCGGGCACGGAGCCCGCGACCTTCGATCTGCCGTGGTCGGCGGCGCCGGCGAACACGTCGGCGCTGGAGGCGCAGATCGCCGCAGCATGGGAGCTGCTCTGCGAGCGGTGGGACGCGGTCTGGGACGAGATCCATAGCATGGACGTCTCGGACGTGCGGCGGCGGTGGCTGCTGCCGCTCTTCGAGCTCTTGGACTTCGATCCGGTCTACATCCGGGGCGACGTGGTGCTCGACGAGGCCGGCAAGTTGCGCTATCCGCTGTCGCATCGGGGCTGGCGGGACGAGGGAGCGGGAGGCGCTCGCGCGCCGGTGCTGCACTCCGTGGCGCCCAGGCAGAAGCTGGACGAACGCGTGCGTGGTGGGCGCGGTCAGGGGCTTAAGGCCAAGTCGCCTCACGACCTGGTACAGGCCTTCTTGAACGCGGATCCCGAGCAGCGGTGGGCGGTGGTCAGCAACGGGATCCTGTTACGACTGCTCCGTGAGTACCATCACACCTTCACCAAGGGGTACGTGCAGTTCGACCTCGAGTCGATGTTTGAGACGCGGAACTATGCGGATTTCCGCGCGCTCTATCGGATGTGCCACGCGAGTAGGTTCCGCCCCCCTTTGTCTTTCCCCCCGGAGGGGGGAAAAGAGGAGGAGGCGGTGACGCCGCTGGAGCGGTTCTATCAGGACTCGGTGGCGACGGGGATCCAGGTGGGGGACGACCTGCGGGAGCAGGTGCGGGAAGCGATTGAGACGCTGGGCAACGGTTTCCTGGGCGCGAACCCGACGCTGATCGACCGGCTGCAGGGCGACGACGAGCTGTGCCAGCGCTTCTACGGCGAGATCCTGCACACGATCTACCGCGTGCTCTTCCTGCTCTTCGCCGAGCAGCGCGGCATGTTGCCAGGGCGCGACTCGCTCTACGCCGAGACCTACGCCATCGCGCGGCTGCGGGAGCGGGCTGAAGGTGACATTCCTCGTCAGGATGATTTCACCGATTTGTGGGCCGGGCTGCAGGCGACGTTCCGGATGGTGCGTGAGGGTGCACCGGCGCTGGGCGTCTTCGGCTACGATGGGATGTTGTTTGCCGAGGATCAGACGCCGCTGCTGGAGGGCGACTCCGAGACGAACGCGGCGGGCGTTCGCAACAGCGATCTGTTGCACGCGATCCGGGCCTTGACGCTGATCGAGCGCGAGGGCGTGCTACAGCGCATCTCCTACGCCGACCTCGGCGTCGAGGAGCTGGGCTCCATCTACGAGAGCCTGCTGGACTTCACGCCGCGGGTCACGGCGCGGACCGAGGCCATCGACGGGCGCGAGGTGCCGCCGCACAGTTTCGTGCTCGACCCCCGCGGCTCGGCGCGCAAGACGACGGGCTCCTACTACACCGACGACTCGCTAGTCAACCAGCTGATCAAGACGGCGCTGCTGCCGGTGGCCCACGATCGCCTGGCGAAGGCCGGGCTGCCGGTGATTGAGGACGATGAGGTGGGCGAGGGCGCCGCCGCGGCGGCGAGCGGTGGGCTGCTGACCGACTACGTCGAGCTGACGCCGCAGCAACGCGCGGCGGGCGCGCAGGCGCTGCTCGGCCTCAAGGTCTGCGATCCGGCGGCGGGCAGCGGCCACTTTCTGGTGGCGGCGAACAACACGCTGGCGGCGGAGCTGGCGCGCATCCGCACCGGCGAGCCCTACCCGACGGAGGGTGAGATCCAGGCGGCGAAGCGCGACGTGCTGGCCCACTGCCTCTACGCCGTCGACCTCAACCCGATGGCGGTGGAGCTCTGCAAGGTGAGCCTGTGGATCAACGCCAGCGTGCGCGACGAGCCGCTCAACTTCCTCGACCACCACATCAAGTGCGGCAACTCGCTGGTGGGCGCGACGCCGGCGCTGGTGCGCGACGGCATCCCCTACGAGGCCTTCGCGCTGGGCCGGGCGGGGGACGACCGCGAGTACGCTAAGGCGATTCGGAAACAGAACCGGCAGGAGCGGCGGGAGTTCGAGCAGGCCGGCGCCGCGCAGCTGGGGCTCTTTCAGGTCACGCGGCTCTTCGAGCCGGTGAACGCTCGGGCGTGGGACGAGCTCGACGAGCTGGCGCAGGTGGCGCCGCAGGCCGCCCGCGAGCGCTTCGAGGCGTATCAGTCCGACGACAAGGCGGCCAACGCCAAGCTGGTGGCGGACACCTGGACGGCGGCCTTCTTCTGGCCCTTGAGGCCCGACGCGCCCTCGCCGCCGACCTTCAGCACCTTCCACGAACTGATGCTGACGAAGGACGCC
>JBNGCP010000157.1:0-5163 GCA_049974845.1 Anaerolineae bacterium
TAATGTGCAAGGAGGAGAGGATGAGAACGCGCAGAACGATGCTGGTTGGTTTTCTGTTTGTTGTGCTGGTTGTGGGGGTCCTCGCAGGCTGTGGCACATCGTCGGATGTCGTCGTTGTTGCGACTGACGCGACCTGGCCGCCCATGGAGTACGTGAATGAGGACCGGGAGATCGTTGGCTATGATATCGACCTGATGCGAGCCATCGCCGACGAGGCCGGCTTCGAGGTCGAGTTCAGGAACGTAGCGTGGGACGGCATCTTCGCCGGGCTCGCGGCCGGTGAGTATGACGCGATCATCTCGTCGGTCACCATCACCGAGGAGCGGCAAGAGACTTACGACTTCTCCGATCCCTACATCAACGCGGGCCAGATCACGGTCGTGCCTCAAGATAGCGACATCACCGGTCCCGACGATCTCAGCGGTCACACCGTCGGCGTGCAGATCAGCACCACCGGGGCCTTTGAGGTCCAGAACATAGAGGGGGTCGAGGTCAACGAGTATGATGAGATCGGCCTCGCCTTCGAGGATCTGGTCGCCGGGCGTATCGACGCGGTCGTCTGCGACACGCCGGTGGCCGCGGACTTCGCGCTCCAGCGCGAGGAATACCGAGAAGCGCTGAAGATCGTAGGTGAGCCCTTCACCAACGAGTACTATGGTGTCGTCGTCCAGAAGGGCAATGACGAGCTGCTGGCCATGATCAACGCGGGACTCGACGCCGTACAGGAGAAGAGTATCGATGCACAGCTTGAGGAGCAGTGGCTCCGCTAAGGGCTGTGGCGCGGCATCGATCGTCGCTCGTCAAAGGTCGCTTGATCTGCCGGAGACGGCAATTCCGGGCTTGATGGCCCAGAGAACACGGACGTCATAGGTCCGTGTTCTCTGGCTTCTAGCCGGGCCTGGCTCGCCGGGGTCATACAAAGGGGGACGCATGTCCGAACCAGAGAGATCCGCACCCGCTCAGGAGCCTGTCTGGCAAGACGACAGCGCGATCATCCCACGCGAACGCAGCCTGGTGATCGCGTGGTGGATCGCCGTTGGCATCGCCGTCGCCTTCGTCGTGGGGTCGGTGTTCTTCCGGCCCGATCCGTACGCTGAGATCCTTCGCTTCATCGGCGATGGCCTGGTCGTCACCTTCCAGTTGACCGTCGTCTCGATGACGTTCGCGCTTATTCTCGGCCTGTTCGCAGGGCTGGGGCGCACGGCGCGCTCGCAGCTTATCAATACGGCAGCCTCACTCTACGTGGAGATGATCCGGGGTATCCCGCTGTTGGTCCAGCTCTTCTGGATCTACTATGCTTTCTCTCGCTTTGTGCGGTTGGGCCCGAACCTCTCGGCGGTGCTCGGCCTGACCATCTGCTACGGTGCTTATATCGGAGAGACCTTTCGGGCCGGGATTCAGTCGATTCCCAAAGGGCAGATGGAGGCCGCCCGAGCCCTGGGGCTGAATCGCACCCAGGCGATGCGCCACGTGGTTGTCCCTCAAGCGATTCGCGTCGTCTTGCCGCCGGTCGGCAACGAGTTCATCGCGATGCTCAAGGACTCGTCGTTGGTCTCGGTCCTCGCCATCTCTGATATGTTACGGCGGGGACGTGAATACGCGTCGCGGACCTTTGCGTACTTCGAGACCTATACGTTGGTCGCGCTCGTCTACTTGCTCGTGACCCTGATCTTCTCCCGGGTCGTTTTCTATATCGAGCAGGGCATGTCGCGCCATCGCAAGGAAGTCCCGGCGACGCTGATGCACCGGTTGGCTGCGACGATCCTGGACCTCGTGATCTTGGACTTCATTGGTCTGCCGATCTTCGCGCTTGTTCCGCAGATTGCGCCGGGGCTACCAGCGGCGTCCTTTGGCTTGATAGCGCTCATCGGCCTCGTCTACGTTCTGGGTTTCTGGACGAGCGCCGGTCGGACGCCGGGAATGATGGCGGTAGGGCTGCGCCTCGTCACCGATGGCGGCGGCCCGCCGACGCTGGGTCAGGCGATGGGTCGACTCCTGGTGAGCCTTCTCCCGGTACCGGGCTTGAGCCTTGTTTGGGCTTGGCGTCGCCTGGGCGGTCTGCCCTTGCAGGACCGGATCAGCCAGACGTATGTCATGGTCGCGTGAGATGAGGAGGAGATTGTGACATCCGGCGAACCGATCGTCCAGATAGAGAACCTGTTCAAGCGCTTCGGCGACGTCGAGGCCGTTCGGGGCGTCAGCCTGGAGGTGGCGCGCGGCGAGGTCGTGGTCATTATCGGGCCCAGCGGCTCGGGTAAATCGACGCTTCTGCGGTGCGTCAACCACCTGGAGGTGCCCGACGGCGGCATGATCATTATCGATGGGGTGGAGCTCACCCCGAACGAGAGACAGATCAACCGCATTCGCGCTGAGGTGGGGATGGTCTTCCAGCAGTTTAATCTCTTTCCTCATATGACGGCGTTGGAGAACATCATCCTGGGCCCCGTTGTCGTCAAGGAGTGGAGCCGGGCTCGGGCTGAGGAGCTAGCGCACGAACTGCTTGAGAGGGTCGGCATTCCGGAGAAGGCGGACGCTTATCCCGAGCAGCTCTCCGGCGGTCAGCAGCAACGGGTCGCCATCGCGCGCGCCCTGGCGATGGAGCCCAAGGTGATGCTCTTCGACGAGCCTACCTCGGCGCTGGATCCGGAGATGATTAAGGAGGTCCTCGACGTGATGCTCGATCTCGCCGAGGAGGGCATGACGATGCTGGTCGTCTCCCACGAGATGGGCTTCGCCCGCGCCGCCGCGGAGCGCATTGTCTTTATGGACTATGGGCGAATCGTGGAGATCACGACACCGGAGCAGCTCTTCACGGCGCCCCAGCACGAGCGCACCAGACGTTTCCTCAGCCAGATCCTCTAGCCCGACACCAGAACGACCTGGCACGAGTGGGCGGCTCGATCTTGCGCAATCTCGATTCGGCGGTAAGGTTATTCTGATCATAACCTTATTTGGAGGAAACATGCGCTTCTCTCGCCAACTGATATGCTGTCTGCTTCTCGGCACGTTGCTTTTGGCCGCGTGCCAGTCTCAGTCGACCGCGACGCCTGTCGTCGAGGATACCCCGGCACCGACGGCTGAGACACAGCCCTCTGAGGAGGAGGCCTCTGAGGAGGGGGTCCCAGAAGCGACAGCCGAACCCACCCAAGCTCCCGAACCCACGACGACCCTGGCGCCCACGGACATGCCAGAGCCTCAAGTCACACCGACAGCTGGCGTGACGCCGACGCTGGAGCTAACCCCCACGCTGGAGATCACGGCGACACCGACGGACACGGTCGCACTGACGCCTACCGAGACGGTGACCTCCGTGTTGCCAACCGCGACGCCAAGGTCCGAGGCCGTGCTGCCCCTGCCACGTCCCACCCTCCCCCGGGAACAGGTGGTGGCGACATCGGCCCTGACCATCCGGCCGGATGAGGCCCCGGCCCCACCCCTCACGGTGGTGGTCAGCGCGAACCGCAAGCTGGAGGGCAATCGGTATAAGGTCAGCGGCATCCTGCGCAACGACGGTGAGGGTCCTTACGGCGGGCTGAGCGTCATCGCGACGTTCTTCAAAGCGGATGGCTCTCGCTTTGGGCCAATTCCGGCTCAACTCTCCTGCCCTGTGCTGGAGGTCGGCGCTGAGTGCCCGTTCCTCGTGGAGGCGATCGACCCAGACCTCACCGAGGTCATGCTTCATCCCGACGGGCACCCCACGGAGCTCCGCGCGATCCCGGCGGAGGTGCGCGGCGTGAGCAGCTATGTGGACGACGTTGGCTGGGTTCACATCACCGGATCTGTCTATAACCCCAATCCTGTGGCCTTCCAGGACGTCTCCATCAGCGGGGCTCTTTTGGACCGCGACGGGGAGATCGTCAGCGTGGGCACCGGCCTGGTGCTCGATCCCGTTCCCCCGGAGGGGACGGCACGCTTTGACGTGGCGGTCCGCTACGCCCCGTACGTGGATTACGAGCTTTACGTGCAGGCGTTGGCGCGCTAGAGGCGGGCATGTATTTAGTCGCCAGTCCTAACGCGTCTGTGGGCCTGCAAGCCGCCATGGCGGCGCTGCGTGAGGGCAAGCCAGCCGTCGATGCTGTCGAAACTGCGATCCGGCACGTGGAGGCGAATGCCGAGGACCATTCTGTGGGCTACGGCGGCTATCCGAACCTGCTGGGTGAGGTCGAGCTCGACGCTGGCTTGATGCAGGGTGCCGATTTGACCAGCGGCAGCGTCGCTGCGCTAAAGGGGTATCTGCATCCCATCTCCATTGCGCGCAAGGTGATGGAGCGCCTGCCCCACGTCTTGTTAGCCGGTGAGGGCGCGGCGCGCTTCGCGGCAGAGATGGGGTTTGCCCCCGGAAACTTGCTCACCGACGCGGCCCGCGAGACGTGGGCCAAAGGGCTCCAGCCCGAGCTGTGCGAGGCGGAGCTCGCGGCGATCGCCGACCGCGATGACCTGTGGCGCTGGGTTGAGATCGCTACGGATCCAGAGCGGACCCACGGCACCACCAACGTGATCGCCCGCGACGCAGAAGGTCATCTCTGCGTCGGCGTGAGCACCAGCGGCTGGTCGTGGAAGTATCCGGGCCGGGTAGGGGACTCACCGATCCCCGGCGCCGGCTTCTATGCCGACGATCGTTACGGTGCCGCTGCCTGCACCGGTACCGGCGAGATGGCGATTCGGGCCGCCACTGCCCACAGCGTGGTGATGTATATGAAGCTCGGCCTGTCGCTCTCCGAAGCGGGCTATCGCGCGATGCAGGATCTCGACGAGCTGGGCGGTCGATTCCTAGCGGGCATGAACTTCATCGCCGTCGACGCCGCGGGCAATCACACCGCCTTCAGCAGTTACGAGGATGCCACCTACCTTTGGATGGACGGGACGATGGACGCGCCAGAGGTCCTTCCTCGCGTTCACGTGCCGCTCAAGCAACGTTGGGAGAAGCAGAGACAGGTGGATCCCCTGAGGCCCTAGTCGATGACGGATTCGGCCACGGGGCGATACCGCGCCTATCTCCTGGGCGCCTTCGAGATTGCCGGGGATCGCGATGTGGCCTCGACCGCAGCCTGGCGTAGCCAGCAGAATCGCACCATCCTCAAGGTGCTGCTCCTCCGGCGGCGGCACGTCGTCATGGCCGACGAGCTGCTCGATCTGCTCTGGCCCGAGGAGGATCCCGGCGTC
>JBNGCP010000158.1:0-2262 GCA_049974845.1 Anaerolineae bacterium
TCTCTACACATGCGTGGAGGCGCGCTGGGTTGGTGACCGGTCTCCCGGACCGGTCGCCGCCGCAGTGGGTATTTGTGCTGCGAGGTGATTCCCCGCGCCGGAGACGCGGCGACGCCGCGTCTCTACATACGATACGCGTGTAGGCGCGTTGGGTCGTTGCCGAGATCTCCTTATCCGATGGGCACGTCCGCCTGGAAGATCTCGACGCCGTCGCGGGCGTGCACGCGGTAGCCCGGGAGACAGGCGGGCAGGAAGACGACCTCGCCCTGTCGGAAGGTCTCGTGTCCATCGCCCCAGCTGATATCGAGGGCCCCCTCTATGACTAGCAGGATCGCCGGGCCGGTCCCTTTCTCCATGTCGCGCTCGGTGCCCGGCGCGAGGCACCAGCGGTGGACCTCGAACTCCTGCGCCGGGGTCTCGTAGACCGCCCGGATCATCCCGCCGCGGTCCATCTGAGGATGACCGGAGAGGATGTCCGGTCGCTTGGGCGTCACGTCGACGATGTCGAGGAGCGCCTGCGGGTCGCGGAACTTCGGCGTGAGGCCGACGCGAACGACGTTGTCGGAGTTGGCCATGCACTCGATGATGTTGCCGCTCAGATAGGCGTGGGGCACCCCGGCGTCGGTGAAGAGGCCCTCGCCCGGGGCAAGGTCGATCAGGTTGAGCAGGAAGAGGGCGAAGAGGCCGATGTCCCGGCTGCCGTAGCGCTGCTGCAGCTCCAGAAAGCGGATCTCGACCTCGCGCAATCCCTCGAACCAGGCAGTGAGCCGGCTGACAAGCTTGTCCACCGCTGCCATCAACGCGTCGGGATCCGCCTCGGCGCGCTCGATCATCGCGGTGAAGAGCTCGCGGGCCAGCGCTTTTTGCTCCTCAAGGGTAGGGTCCTCCGCCTCGAGGATAGCGTTGGCGACCGGCGCGCCGACGAACTCGGCAATCTCCGGATAGCGGGTGAGCACTTCCTGCAGCTCGGGGAAAGGCTTAAACCCGGTAAGAGCGGTCAGCCCATCGAGGGCGATGGCCAGCTCGGGCTTGTGGTTCGTGTCGGGGTAGTGCTCCGGATCGAGAGCGTGGAGGCGCTCCGCCTCGGCCTTTGTGGGATGGGCTTGGATGGAGAGGGACTCCGCCGCCGAGAGTATCTTGAGGAGGAAGGGCAGCTCCCTGTAGGTTGCCATTACTTCGGGGCCAAGGGTCGCCTCAGGATGCGCGGCGATCCACTCGTTCAGCGGCACGGTGGTGCCGTCGGGCAGCTCGATCTCCGAGGGCGCCTTGGGATGGGCGCCCATCCACAGCTCCGCGTAGGGTATGCCGGGCTCCGGGTCGATGCCCAAGAGCGCCGGGATGAGCGCGTCACCGTTTCGTTTGCCCCAGGCGTAGTGCTGGATCTGGTTGTGCATCCGATAGGGACGCGGTGCTACCGCCGGTGGTCGCTTCATTTACCTGCTCCTTGCCTTTGTCTCTGGTGCGAACAACCCTATTGTAGCACAATCGCACACCGACGTGGTCGTCCGGGTGGGGCTATGTTACAGAATCGTTACAATCCGGGATAGAACGTTAGTTCTAACCGTTTTCCGATTGCCAGCGGACCGGGGATTGGTCTATACTGAGGGTGGAGGTGATGGGGCATGAAGAGCGATTCAGGCAGGATGTGGGGGAGGCTATGGACGAAGATCCACGCGGTCTACACCGTCGTGATGCTGGTCAGCCACCGGACTCGCTGGCCGCGGGGCTTTCCCGACTGGCTGCGCGCCCGCGTGGCTGTGACGCTTCCTCCCGCTCGTCGCTTCTGGATTGTCGAAACAGGGCATAGTCGAGCACGGCGCGCTGATCTTCTACGGGCATCTCGCTCACAATCTCCCATAGTTCTCGGAGGGTGAGGCTGTCGCGGGGCTCGGGGCGCTCGCCTGTGGCCATGCTGTCGACGGCCTCGAAGCTCATACCGAAGGCGGTGGCGATCGCCCGGATCACGGTGTCGGTGGGGGGCAGGTCGCGGCGCTGTCGCCCGCTGATGGTGTCGTTGCCGACGTCGCCGGCGCGCTCGACCTGACGCACGGAGCGGAAACCACGGCGGGCCATCTCCGCCTCGAACCATCGCCAGAACTCCCGAGCTGTCATCGCCCCTACCTCCGTCGCCCTCGAGTGTCGAGATTCTCGATATAAGCATACCCGGGATTGCGCGCGCAATCAAGTGCACAGCGGCGTCCGTTGGGGGGCGCAGCGTGCTGCGCCCCTACGCACATCTACGCACATCTACGCACATCGAGG
>JBNGCP010000158.1:2362-5114 GCA_049974845.1 Anaerolineae bacterium
GGGCGCAGCGTGCTGCGCCCCTACGCACATCTACGCACATCTACGCACATCGAGGTGGGCGTCGGTGTGCGTAGTGGCGAGCGCGTCGGAGCGGCATCGGTTCTTGTATCGATGTGTGCATCGGCATTCGTCGTAGGGGCGCAGCATGCTGCGCCCCCGGCGTTAGGCCGCCGTCCGAGTTGTCTACCCTTTCAGCACCGCCGGCAGGCAGATCATGTTCTGCGTCGTCGCTGCCCAGTACCCCCCAGTGACGATGAAGCTGGCGCTGGTGGAGACGGGTGGGCCGGCGATGGCCTGACCGATGGTCCCGTTCACGCGATAGCTGGCGGAGCTGGACGCGCCGCCAGCGTTGGCAACGGCGTGCCAGGTCAGGTGGAATCCGGCGGAGGTTTGGGCGCGAACGAGGGTGATGCCCACCGCCAGAAGGAGCGCGACACTTAGCACGGCGAGGGCCGCTGCCCGTGGGAGCGCACGATCGGCGCTATCGTGAGTGGTCATGGCGTCCTCCTTGATAAGGGCCGTTTGTAGTAACCACTTCAATGGGTGCAGGCGTGCCGAGAGGTGCGTCTCACGTCTATCCGCGGCTGCTTCCCGGTGGGTAACCGATAAATCGGTTACTACGAACGGTTATACTATGAACGGCTATCTTGAACGGTCATGTCGAGCATCAGGTCGTGCCTAGGCCTGGGTCGTAGGATTGAGCGCGCGGCGTGGGCCGACGCCGGCGCTGGCGAGGGCGCGCAGCGTGACGCCGCCGATGACGAGGGCCGCGCCCAGCAGCGCCAGCGGGCCGGGCGCCTCCCCGATGACGAGGAAGACCCAGATGGGGTTGAGGATCGGCTCCAGCGTGACGATCAGCGAGGCCTCCAGCGCGCTGACGTGGGGCACGGCGCTGGTGTAGAGGACGAAGGCGAGCCCGATCTGGATCAGGCCGAGGAAGATGATGATGCCCACGCTCTGCAGCGTGAAGGTCTCCCGCGCGACGGAGGGGAAGCCGATGAGGGCGCCAGCGGCGTAGGCCAGTAGGATCGTCTCCGCTGGCGCGTTGTGTGCGTCGTCGCCGCCCTCGCGGGTGCCGATGCGCCGCAGCGCCACGGTCATCACCGCCATCGTGACGCCGCTGAGCAGCGCTAGGACGTTGCCGACGAGGCCGTCGAAGCTCAGCTTCTCCCCGAAGAAGAAGCCCATCCCGAGCAGGATCAGACCCAGCGCGATCCAGTCGGCCCGCTCGGGCCGCTCACCCAGCCACCAGGCGCCCAGCAGCATCACGTAGACCGGGCCCGTGTACTGGAGGAAGATGGCGTTGGCGGCGGTGGTCATCTTGGTGGATGTGATGAAGAAGAACTGCGTCCCCAGGAAAGCGGCGGCGCCAAGGAGATGGAGCGGCGTCGGGCGCGACCATCGGCCGCGGAGATGCACGAGGAAGACGCCCACCGCCAGGACGCTCCGCCCCGCCAGGATCGAGAGCGGCTGCCAGTCGATGACCTTGATGGCCAGCCCGCTGGTGGACCAGAGAATCCCGGTGAGGACGAGGAAGACGACGGCTTGGCGACGTGACAGGT
Organism: Anaerolineae bacterium; assembly: GCA_049974845.1. Classification (GTDB taxonomy): domain Bacteria; phylum Chloroflexota; class Anaerolineae; order B4-G1; family SLSP01; genus PWVB01. The sequence continues at coordinate 3,925 of JBNGCP010000158.1, forward strand.
CTTTAGTCATGGGCCTTCATCATAGGTGAGGTCTGAAGGCTGTCAACGCGGCCAAGGCGCCGCATGCGATCCTCCCGCCAGACCCAGTCGAGCTCGTCCCAGCCGAATTCGCCCTCAGCGGGCGGCTGGGCGGGGCGTCCGGTACGCACGTGGATCCAGTGGCTTCAGCCGCCGTAGTCGGTGTCGACAGTGCGATAGCCACGCGCGGCGAGCGCTCGTATCGCCGTCGACTTACCGGTGCCGGACATGCCCGTCAGCAGCACGCGCTTCACAGACGGTCAAGCTCCCATTCGTCGGTCGGTGGCGGACGGCGTGGAGGCCTCTAGCCCTCGAGGATCTCGCGCACGAGTTGGGCGTTCTCCTCGACCATGCGGTCGTTGTCGCCGCGGTGCATGCCGACGTTGACCACGTCGGTCGGCTTGATCTGCTCGAAGGCGTGCTCGAAGGCCATCCGGGCGTCGATGCGGCCGGAGCCCATGATCTTGTAGCCGATGCAGGGCTTCTGGATGCGGCGGATGGCGTCGACGGCGCGGGGCACGTCGGCGAGGCGGAACTTCTCGCCCCCGCCGGTATGCACGCTGCCGCAGTTGAAGAAGCAGACGGCGTGGAAGTCAACGATGTCGAGGCCGTTCACCCACAGGTGCGCCTCGGGGGCGTGACCGGCGACGCCAACGGGGACGCCCTTCGAGCGCGCGTAGTCGCACCAGCGCCGGAGCGTGTCGGCGTCGTCGCGGCGGTAGGCGTCGTCGAGCAGGGCGCCGTGGAAGTAGAGGGCTTGGCAGCCGATGGCCACGACCTCGTCGACGGCGCTGGCCATGTCCGCCTTCTCCCGCAGGTTCACCTGCGCGATCCACTGGAGCTTGCCGCCAGCCTCGAGGTATTCCCGCGTCGCCTGGAGGACGTGCGGGGTCTCGTTGTTGGTGACCATCGTGTTGATGCCCGCGGCCTCGGCCCGCGCCCAGGTCTCCTTGATGCGCGGGATCGTGTAATAGGCGCGCATGTCTTGGTCGCGCTTGGGGTTCTGGTGACTGTACCCCCCGAAGGGGTTAGCGCCCAGCACAAGGCGCGTGACGGTCAGGCCGCAGAAATCGACGGTGGGTAGCATAGGTCCTCCTAAGGATTGCGTATCATAGGGCGCGGGAGATCCCGCGCGCCGTCGTCATTGTAGGCGCTGGTGGTGCGGTGTCAAA
>JBNGCP010000159.1:0-5073 GCA_049974845.1 Anaerolineae bacterium
GCGCCGAACTCGTGGAGGAAGGTGAAGGCCATCGCACGGCGATAGAAGGTCGCGTTGAGGTGGAGGCCAGGATCGTAGGCGCGGAGGAAGGCCTCGAGTGCGGCGGTATTGCGGCCCAGCGCGCCGAACCAGAGGGCGACCCATTCGTAGTCGCGCGGCGCGGCGCGCGCGTCGGCAAAGTCGATCAGCCCTGAGATGCGCCAGCGTCCTCCCTCTTCCACGAGTAGCACGTGGTCCTCGGTGATGTCGCCGTTGACAAGGAGGAGGTTGTTGGACGAAGTGACGGGCTGCTCGGCCAGGGCACCGGCAACAAACGTCGGAATCCGGCGAAGGAGCTGCTCTGACAGCGCCGTCTGTCGACGTAGCTCTGCGACCACACGCGAGATTTGCTCGCGGACGTAACGCTCCCAGCCGGCGACGGTGGCGTCGAGGGAGGGGACCTCGTCCAGGGGTATCGCGTGGAAGCTGCGGATGCGTTCGCCGAGATCCGCGGCGATTTGCAGGAGGTTGTGGTGCGAGATCTCCTCACGCACCTCGTGGATGGGCACGCCGGGGACGTAGCTCAGCACGACGTAGGGCCAGCGCGTCGAGGAGGCGAGGACACCGTGGTCGATGAGGTTTGGCGCGCCGAGCTCGGGCTTCGACGCCAGGAGAGGATGGATCTCACGCTCGAAATCGTAGTCCTCGTGACAAAAGGGAGCGTAGATCTTGACGACGGCGCGATTCCCGGGCTCCTCGGCATTGACGATGAAGACAGCGTTGCTGCCGGGGTAGCCGGGCGTGATGGTGCGACACGGCAGAGCGGCGCGCCGGCAGACTTCGGCGACCAGCGGCGCCCAGGTGGGGACGTCGAGGAAGATCTCGCCCCACTTGCCCCAGGTGGTGATCTCAGGGAGCCGGTCGATGGCTTCGCGCCAGGTCGGCGAGGTCAAGCGGTCGGCGTTGCTCAAGCGATTCTTGCCGGCGGGTCTCCGGGCCTGTTTTGGGTCCTCGACACGTTGGCGCCCCTATCCAAAGAGCGTCTTCGTCAGCTCCGCAACGCGGACGCCCAGCGCCCGTCCCTTTTCCAGGTCGGACTCACCGGGCCTGCCCACGGCGAAGGGGCCGAAATGCGGGCCCATGGTCGTGCCCTGGACGACCATGCCCGAGACGAGCATCGCGGTGATGATCGACATATTGGTCAGCTCGTGGCCACAGCCGGCGCCGCCGGAGGTGGTAAAGGCCGCGCCCACCTTGCCCTCGAGCTTGCCGTAGATTCTGACGGTCTCGTCGAACATCGCCTTGACCTCGGCGGCCATCTGGCCGAAGTAGGTGGGGGAGCCGACGATGATCCCGTCGGCGGCGAGCCAATCATCGTTGGTCATCTCCTCGACGGGCTTGAGGGCTCCGGTGACGCCCTCGACCGAGATGACGCCCTCGGCGACAGCTTCCGCCAGGGCCTTTGTATGGCCACTCTTGCTGAAATACGTCACGATAACGTGTGCCATAGCATTAACCTCCTTTTATTGCTTTCCGCTGATCGCTATTCAGCCTGCCGCCACAACCCTTCCTGCAGGCTGTTGCCGTGTCCACGGTAGAGGTGGGGGTTCTCAAGCCGGTGATGGACCTCTTTAACGGCGACCGCGGCCGCTGCCTCCAGGGTGGCCTGGCCGAACTCGGCGGTGGCCCGCTGCGGCGGCATCGCGCCGCCGACGCCGATCAAGGGCTCGCCCTCGGGCGGAAGCGCGTCGAGGTCGACGGTCTGGGGATGGAGCGCCAGCATATGGGAGGTCTCCCAGCCGGCGGCGTGGTCGCCGGCCTGTGGGTACTCGTCCCTGATCAGCAGATAGTCGACGAAGGCCCAGGCCAGCATGCCCTGGCGCTTGCTGAACTCCCGCTGGTTGAACTGCAGCACGGCGGCGCGGGCGTGATCGATCAGGGGGTAATGACCGGCGACGAGCACGCCGAGTTTGAACCCCAACGTTTCAGCCTCGGCGAGGATGTGGATCAGGAGCTTGTGGTAGTTGAGGGCCTGCTCGGTCGCCGAGAAGGGCTGTCGCTCGGGAAGGAAGCTGTCCGGCGAGAGCGCCATCTTCGCCGCGATTCGGTCGCGGTCGGCAGCGTTGGCCTCCATTAATGCCTCCAGGCGGCTCTCTCCGTAGTAAAGGGGTGGGAAGACGAGGCCGCCGCCCTTCTGGGCGCACAGGATCGCCAGGCCCTCGGCCTGCAAGGTATCGGCGCCGGTGGCGTTGTGGACCCCGTGCCACTCGATCGTCCCGATAGGGATGTAGGCGACGGGACAGGCCTGGCGCCGCTCGACGATCTGAGCAGGGCGTAACATGTGATATCTGACCTCTGGATTCATGCTTTCTCACCTTCGCGAAGCGGATAGCGCGGTGCGAGCTCCTCCATCAGCCGCGCGTTCATCGTCAGCTCATCGCGGCCGCTGGTGCCGATGGCGAGCGCGTGCACCGCGCCCAGGCCGAGCACGTACTCGAAGGCCCGCTGGACCTCGCCGGTCAGCCGGCCACATCCGAGCACCTTCATGGCGTAGACGGCCTTGCCGGCGGCGTGCAGCCGGTCGATGAGCGGCACGACCTCCGAGACGGCGCCGTCCATATTGACGCCCGCGTGGTTGATGCGCACGAGCACGACCTCGGCCCACGGCTCGTCGATTGCAGCCCGCAGGGCGTCCAGGCCGTGGCAGGAGAAGCCCACGGCTCGTACCTTGCCCTGCTCCTTGGCACGGGAAAGGGCCTCCATCGCACCCCTGTACGCGTTGGGCCAGTTCCCATTGCGCATACTGTGCAGAAGGACGACGTCAATGACGTCGGTTTCCAGCTCGCGGAGAAAGCGATCCACGTCCCGTGCGGCTCCTCCGCGGCGCTTGGACGTCGTCTTGCTCACGATCACGACGTCTTCGCGGGGCACACGCTTGAGCGCCGCTGCCACGTGGGGATGCGACCCGTACTGATCCGCTGCATCCCACAGGTTGATGCCCAGCTCATAGCCCTTGACCAGGAGGTTTGACAAGCCCTCGATGCCCAGCGCCGTCTGTTCCGAACGGTGGGCCCAGCCGTGGGTCCCTGTCCCGATGCCGAGGCGCGAGACCCGCAGGCCGGTAGCTCCGAAGTCTACGTACTCCATTATCGTACTCCAGTCCTCAGTCTTACGTCGCCAGTCCACAATCCTGGACGGTGACGCAGGATGTCTGTTGTGGTGGGCATTGGCTAGGCGCGCCCCCATTTCTCGAAGGCGTCCTCGAAGGACATGCCGGCGGCCAGATCCTCACGCATACCCTGCTCACGCCGCTCGATCTCCTCCGCCTTCTCCAGCGCTTCCATCGCGATGGCCTGGGGGACGACGATGACGCCGTCGGGGCCGCCGACGATCCAGTCGCCGGGCTCGACGCGCACGTTGCTGGTCAACGTACCGGGCATCGCGATGGGCACATTCACGGCGTTCATCGCCCAGCGCTTGGCGGACTCGACGGGCGACGTGCCCCTGGCGCAGACCGTGTAGTTAGGAATGACCTCCAGGCCCAGCAGGTCGCGGATGAAGCCGTCGAGCACGATCCCGCGGGCGCCGCCCTGTTGGATGCCCCAGCTGGTCATCTCACCAAACTTGCCGGTGTGGGGCTCACCGCCGGTCTCCACCACCACGACGCTTCCGGGAAAGACCGCGTCGCGCAAGACCTGGAAGTAGTTCTCGCCCTTGCCGTACTTCTCAGCGTCGCCCTCGGCCGGCACGTGACGGCTTCCGCGGGCCGTGACGGCGACGCCAGCCAGGTGCTGGTGGGGAAAGAGCGGGCGGATGCTGAGATCGAGGCATTGGTCAGGGTAGCCCATCTTGTCCAGCGTGTCGTAGAGGTTGGCGATGCGGATCCTGTCCCAACGGGCCTGAAGCTCCACAACCGATGGCTCTCGCTTTTCTTCTGGCATTTTCTCTCCTCCTTGCCTTATGTGTGGCTTTGCTGTCCTTTGGCTCTTTGCCATATGACACTGAACGAATACGGGCTACGACGCAAACTCGGCGTTGGCGCGCTCCAGGAGGGCCTTCATATATCCGATGGAGAAAGCCGTGCCGACCTTGGGATCGTTGGCCATCAACGGGATGTGATCGGCGATGATGACGCCGTCGAACTCGACCTCACGCAGTGCCCGCATCACCTCGTACATATCCATGTACCCGTCGTCGAGGAAGGTCTCGACGAAGTAAGGGAGGGGCTGGCTGACGTTGCGGAAGTGGATCTTGAAGAGTTTGTCGCGCTCCCCGAAGTAGTGGATGGTCTCGATCACGTCCCTGCCCATCCAGTCGCCGCCCTCGAGCCAGCAGCCGACGCAAAGGCAGAGGCCGACGTTGGGGCTGTCGGCGATCTCCATCGCCCGCTTGTAGCCCTCAAAGCTGCCGAAGATACAGCGCGGGATGCCGCCGAGCTCCGGCACCGGCGGGTCGTCGGGATGGATGCCGATCTTGACGCCTGCCTCTTCGGCGACCGGGACCACCTGCTTGATGAAGTACTCGAAGTTCTCCCAGATCTCGTCCTCGGTGTAGGTGCGTCCGTGGGTCAGCGGGGCCTTATAGATTTCACCGGCCCAGTGCCCTTCCTTCGCCTTCTCGAGGTTGAAGGCGCGGGCCGATGCGCCGCCGCGGGTCGTCTCCCGCTCGGTGGACCAGATGCCGTTGGCCATATGGGCATAGGTCGTATACGGGATACCGGCCTTGCCCAGATTGCGCAGATGCTGTTTGTACTCCTCGATCTTCTCGTCGCGCCCAGGCAGGCCCAGCGTGATCTTCGGCTGGTTGTGAACCGAGCTGCTTCCGAAGCCGTAGACGGTCAGTCCGGCCTTGGCGAAGAGCTCACGACGACTAGCGTAGTAGTCGTAGCTCGCGTGCTCGCCGTCGGTCCAGAGCACGACGTAGTCGACGCCCATCTGCTTGATAAACGCAAGATCCTCGTCGGTGGGTTCAGGTGTGACCTGTGCCGCGATTTTGATGCCGGGGTGGGGGGTGGACATAGATACCTCCAAGTTGTCAACTGGTTTTGGGCTGTTTGGATGTTGGATGTTGGATGTTGGATGTTGGATGTTGGAT
>JBNGCP010000160.1:0-5063 GCA_049974845.1 Anaerolineae bacterium
TCTTGTGAGACACCAACCTGCAGGACTATGAGCGACGCGAGCGTCGTGATCGACGAAAGGAGCACCTTTGACTAGCGACCGAGCCTACCGTGCCCCATTGGAGTCGCGGAGCATCATGCCTCCCACGTCTCTTGCTGACGTAGGCCACCTTATAGCGGTGTGGTCTGATGCGCCTTCCAGACAGCTGCATTCAGGCCGCGCCCCAAGTATCCAGGACCTGACATGATCGGGGGACTGGTCGCGCTGCTGTTGTTCCAACTGGCGGGCGAGATTGTCGCCGCAGCCTTGGAGCTGCCGGTTCCTGGCCCGGTGATCGGGATGGTCCTGCTGTTTGTGGTGCTGCTCGTGCGAGGGGAGACGCCCGAGAGCTGGGAGAAAGCTGCGCAGGGACTTCTGAAACACCTCTCACTGATGTTTGTGCCCGCTGGATCGGGGATCGTGACCTATCTCGCCTTGCTCCGACAGGAGCTTCTCCCCATCACCGCCGCCCTCGTCGGCAGCACGCTCATCACGATCATCGTCACCGCATTGACGATGCGCTTCCTCAGCCGCAGGGAAGAAGTCGAGCCTTGATGAGATGAATCGGATGGCTGAGCTCTGGTCGTCGCTTGCGCACACACCGCTTCTGTGGCTGTCCGTGACGTTGGCGATCCATCAAGCCGCCCTATGGGTCTATCACCGCGTGCAGGTCGCCTGGCTCAACCCCGTGCTCACCTCGATCCTTGCCGTAGTCTCTCTGCTGCTTCTGACAAGAACCCCCTACGCCGATTACTTCGAGAGCGTCCAGTTCATCCATTTCTTGCTCGGGCCGGCCACCGTCGCGCTCGCCATTCCGCTCTATACGCGCGTGCGCAAGCTGCGACGGCTCCTGGGGCCGATTTTGGGATCACTGGTGGTCGGGTCACTGACCGCCATAGCCTCTGCCGTCGGCTTAGGTCTCGTCTTTGGAGCCTCGTCCCCCACCCTGCTATCGCTGGCACCGAAGTCGGTGACCACACCGATTGCGATGGGCATCTCAGAAAAGATCGGAGGGATTCCATCGCTGACGGCGGTGCTCGTGATCCTCACGGGCATCATCGGCGCCGTCGCCGCCGGAGGTCTCCTTGATTTTCTCGGCATCAAGGATCACGGCGTTCGTGGCTTTGCCATAGGCCTCGCCTCACACGGCATCGGCACGGCACGCGCCTTCCAGATGGACGACGAAGCCGGTGCCTTCGCGGGGTTAGGAATGGGCCTAAACGGAATCCTCACCGCCATTCTGGTCCCGATCCTGGTGGAGCTGATCCGCCGGCTTTGAGCGTTCAGAACGCTTTCCGACGCAGCAGCTCGCCGCTGTGCGCCGGACGACCATTGCGTTGTTGCCAGCACATGGGCTCCGACTATACTAGTCACCATTGATCTAGCCCATCGACGTGAGATTGACGAGAACGATAGCTTACGCGGCTTGGCCCCTAACCGCCGCCGGCGTCACCATCAATAGGAGTGAACAGTCAGGAACCGGGATGCATAGACTATGACCTTTGAGATCGGCTTACTCCTTTTCATCATCGCTGCGGCAATTGCGCTCTTCTCAATCGACCAGTTCCGGGCCGACATCATCGCCCTGGGTATTCTCATCACCATCAGCTTGGCAGGATTGTTGCCGCCCGAGCAGATCTTCGCGGGCTTCGGTAGCGACACCGTCGTGATGATCTTCGGCCTCCTTGTGTTGACAGCAGCCATGATACGCACGGGCGTCATCGACTATGCCGGTCGCAAGATTCTGCGAGCTGTAGGAGACAACCCAAAACGTCTTCTCCCTGTCATCATGTTGATCGTCGCCGTTCTCAGCGGCTTTATCAGCAACACCGCTACGGCGGCGCTCTTTCTGCCCATCGTCCTGGAACTGAGCCGACGGACGAACACGTCACGTTCAAAGCTGTTGATGCCTCTGGCGTTCGCTGCCATCCTGGCAAGCTCGATCAGCCTCGTGGCCTCCTCGACCAACGTCCTCGTCAGCGGGCTGATGGTGCAGTTTGATCTGGCGCCGCTGGGGATGTTCGAACTGGCCAAGGTCGGTGTCCCCATCGCAGTGACGGGCCTCATTTATATGCAGTTCATCGGAAACCGCCTTATCCCCGTCCGGGATGAGGAGGGAGACGAGGAGCCCTTTGGCATACAGCCCTACCTGGCTGAGGTCGTGATTCTGCCCGATTCTCCCCTGATCGGCAAGACACTTCAGGAGGCCAGACTGGGCAGTGACCTCGATCTGACGGTCGTGCGCATCGTCCGCGACAAGAACCGCTACCTCATACCCAGACCGAATCTAGAGCTGCGGCAGGACGACGAGTTGCTGGTGAAGGGCAACCGCGGCGACGTACTGAAGATCAAGGACACCAGTGGATTGGCCTTCAAGGCCGAGGTCAAACTTTCGGATCCGCGGCTGCAGGACGAGGAGTTGCAGATGGCCGAGATCGTCTTGCTCCCTCGTTCGCCTCTCACCGGCCGGACCCTCAAGACGCTCCAGTTCCGTCAGCGTTACGGACTGCAGGTCTTGGGCGTCAACCGACGGGGAAAGGACATGTTCAGCAAGCTCAGTCGGATCCGTCTCCAGCCAGGCGACCAGCTTCTCGTCCAGGGACCGCGCACAAACATCGCCGCGCTGGATCCCGACTACTTCCACATTATCGGCACGGTCCACCACGTACGCCTCAACCGCAAGCGGGCCCCTATCGCGGTGGGCGCCTTTCTCGGCGCACTCTTGCTGGCGACGCTCAAGGTCCTTAGCCTACCGCTGGCCGTAACCCTTGGTATCTTCATCGTCTTCATCACACGCTGCATCACGCCAGACGAAGCCTACCAGAGAGTCGAATGGAAGGCAGTGATTGTCATTGGCTGTATGCTGGCCCTCGGCGCCGCTATGGAACACACAGGCACGGCGGATTTCCTGGCGAAGCAGGTGGTCGCGTTGCTCCACACCAGCAATCCAATCCTGCTGCTGTCCCTTTTCTTTGTGATCACGATGCTGCTCACGCAACCTATGTCTAACCAGGCGGCCGCTGTCCTCGTCTTTCCCATCGCCATCGAGACCGCCAACCGCCTGGGGCTCAACCCCCGCACCTTTGCCATTATGATCGCGGTCAGCGCAAGCTGCTCGTTCATCACGCCCCTAGAGCCGGCCTGCCTGATCGTCTACGGACCGGGCCACTATAAGTTCCTGGATTTCACCAAGGTGGGCACACCCCTGACGATTCTCCTCTATCTTGTCAGCATCCTCCTGGTCCCCCGCATGTGGCCCTTGGTGCCCTAGTGTCCGGCGCTGAACCACAGCTGGAGCCGCTCGGTATGGGCGTTGTTCTCATGGTGAGGAGTTGGACCGTGGAGGGATCGCACGATGGCTGAGATTCGACTAGAGAGTGTGACGAAGATCTTCAGACCTGGCCCCGACCTTGGATCGATCGTGGGTCCAAAGCGCGCTCGTAAGGTGAGATCCGAGCAGGCGCCCGCCTCCGAAACCCTGCCTCCGGTCGCAGAACAGACATCTGATGAGGCGTCGGGCATAGTGCGCGCCCTAGACGACCTGGACCTCGTCGTGCCTGACGGCGTGACGATGGCGGTCGTGGGCCCCTCTGGCTGTGGCAAGAGCACGCTCCTTCGCGTCATCGCCGGTCTCACGGACTATAGCGGGCTTGTCGCGTACGATGGCCAGGATATGCGGGACGTCGCCGTGGGCGATCGTCAAATCGGCATGGTCTTCCAGAACTACGCCCTCTATCCTCACTTTCATGGCCGGGGCAACCTAAGCTTCTTCTTCCAGGTTCACCATGCCCCTGATGAAGAGGCGGAGGAACGCATCCGCATCACATCGGAGATCATGGGGTTTGGATTCAAGGAACTGCTACGAAGAAAGCCGGGCACACTCTCGGGAGGCCAGCAACAGCGGTTGGCCATCGCGCGCGCGTTGGTACGCCAGCCCGCGCTCTTCCTGTTCGATGAGCCGCTCTCCAACCTGGACGCCAAGCTTCGCACACAGACCCGCGTCGAGATCAAGCGATTGCTTCACCGGTTTGGCATCACGGCCCTCTACGTCACACACGATCAGACCGAGGCCATGGCCCTGGGAGATCAGATTGCGGTGATGCGCGCGGGGCGGATCGAGCAAGTGGGCACGTTCCACGAGATCCTCCGGAATCCGGCTAACGCATTTGTCGCCGGTTTCCTCGGCCTACCCCCGATGAACCTACTCACTGCCACGATCCAGGACGGACAACTTATCATCGGCGACAGCCGTTGGCCCGCGCCCGAGCGGGTTTCTGCGACAGTACAGGAAGGACAGAGCGTCACCGTGGGGATCAGGCCGGAGGCTGCCCAGGTCGTGACCGACGCAGAAGATCGGCCTGGAGGTCCGACCCTGAGCGGCGTGATCGACATGGTGGAGCCGGACTTCGGACGTCGTCAACAGGTCGCCTACGTCAGCGCTGGCGATCTCACCTTCAGCGTCGTAGCCTCGCTCGATATTCGCCTGACCCAAGGTTACGAGATCCGCGTCGCCTTTCCGGAAGAGGCGCTCTTCTTCTTCGATAGCGAGACCGGAGCCCGGATCGAACCGCGGTAGTCACGGCAAGAACTCTGCAGATCCTTGTCGCGATCGTCCGGATCCGGGCTTCATCCACTCTTACGCGAAACATAGAGTCAGGTACAATGTCGCCTCGATTGACATACTGGCGTTGTGTCACACACGCGCACAGACGGTGGGCTAGGACATCGCACGGCGAGGCGGGGGAGGCGATGAGCGCAGACGCGGCATCCTGGGAACGTCGATTGCTTCAATGGGCTTATGAGGGCAGCCAGAGCCCTCCCACAGAAGTGTGCGTCGCCGCCGCGGAAGAAGCTCTGATCCGTGCCTACGCCCTCTGCGCCGGCATCACCAGGTAACACAGCAAGACCTGCTCTCTCGCCTCAAGCCTGCTGCCTATGCCCAAGCCTCAAAGCGCCAGAGCCCTCTACGCTTTCTGCCCGACCAGCGACGACATCGTCGATCTTGTCTACCGCGATCACGCGCCGGACCCGTTGGAAGTGCTCGA
>JBNGCP010000161.1:0-5039 GCA_049974845.1 Anaerolineae bacterium
CGAGCGCCACCACTTCAACGCCGAGGCCAGCGAGCGCGATATGCGCGAGACCTATCTGCCCGCTTTCGAGGCTACCGTGCGCGAAGCGGGCGCCTACTCGGTTATGGGGGCCTACAACCGCACGAATGGTGAGCCCTGCTGCGCCAGCCATACGCTGCTTCAGGAGATCCTGCGCGACGAATGGGGCTTCGACGGCTACGTTGTCTCCGACTGTGGTGCGATTCGCGACATCTACGCCCACCATCAGGTCGTCGACACGCCCGAGGAGGCCGCCGCGCTGGCGGTCAAGAACGGATGCGACCTCAACTGCGGTGAGGTCTACAAAGCGCTCCTTATTGCCCTCGAGAAGGGCCTCATTGACGAGGAGACCGTCGACCAGGCCGTTACCCGTCTCTTCACCGCGCGGTTTAAGCTGGGCATGTTCGATCCGCCGGAGCGCGTGCCCTATGCGCAGATTCCCATCGAGGTCAACGACTCTGCGGAGCACCGCGCGCTGGCCCTAAAGATGGCGCAGGAGTCCATCGTCCTTCTCAAGAACGAGGACGAGTTCCTCCCCCTGGATCGCGATTTGACCAAGATCGCTGTGATTGGCCCCAATGCCAACGACCCTCTCGTCCTGTTGGGCAACTACAACGGTATGCCCTCGGCCTCTGTCACGCCCTTCCAGGGCATCAAGAACAAGGTCGGGGACGACGTCGAGGTTGTCTACGCCAAAGGCTGCGACATCCGCAGCGACGACAGGTCCGGCTTCGATGAGGCCGTCGCGGTGGCGAGCGATGCCGACGTCATCGTCGCCGTCGTTGGGCTTTCGCAACTCATCGAGGGCGAGGAGGGACAGCGTGAGGGCGTCAAGGGTGGCCAGCGGAGCACCGGGGATCGCGACGACATCGACTTGCCCGGTGTGCAGGAGGATCTGCTCAAGGCGCTTCACGAGACCGGCAAGCCCCTCGTCGTCGTCCTGATGAGCGGGAGCGCCGTCGCCCTCAACTGGGCTCAGGCGCACGCCGATGCCATCCTCGCGCTCTGGTATCCGGGCGAGGAGGGGGGCACAGCGCTGGCCGACGTGCTCTTCGGCGACTACAATCCCGCCGGCCGGTTGCCCGTGACCTTCTACAAGTCAGTGGGCGATCTGCCGCCGTTCCGCGATTACGCGATGGAGGGCCACACCTATCGCTATTTCCGCGGCGAGCCGCTCTATCCCTTCGGATATGGCCTGAGCTACACGACCTTCGCCTACGGCGGCTTGACGTTGAGCAAGCTTGAGCTGGAGCCCGGCGATGACCTCGAGATCAGCGTCATCGTTGAGAACATGGGCGACATCGCCGGTGATGAGGTCATCCAGCTCTACGTCAAGGATCAGATGGCCTCCGTGCCGGTGCCCGCTCAGCAGCTCGCGGGCTTCAAGCGCATCCGCCTTGGGCCAGGCGAGTCCCAGAGCGTGACGTTCACGGTGACGCCCGCGCAGATGAGCCTGGTGCTCGACGATGGGCGTCGTGCCATTGAGCCCGGCATCTTCGAGGTCTATGTCGGTGGCGGGCAGCCGGCCACGGGCGCGCCCGGCGCGTTCGGCACCTTTGAGATCGTCGCCGCTGACCTGTGGGAGCTCGACGCGGCATAGGGGCTGCTACATGGCTGGCAGGGAGAGGGATCGTATGGAGCGGACTGCGGTTATCGTCGTAGGGCACACGTGTCTCGACGTGATCCCGTCCCTCAAGGGCGGGGAGCAGCGCCTCTCCCAGGTGCTGGCGCCGGGCCAGCTCCGCAAGGTTGGCCCGCTGGTTCTGGCGACCGGCGGCGCCGTGCCCAACACAGGCCTTGCCCTGCATCGCCTCGGAACCCCCGCCCGCCTCGTTGGCAAGGTCGGTGACGACTTCATTGGGCGCGCGATCGTCGAGATTATCCAGGGCTACGATCCGGCCCTCGCGGACGGCATGATCGTCAAGGCGGGGGCGGATAGCTCCTACACGGTGATCCTGAGCTCGCCAGGTCTGGACCGCACCTTTCTTCACTATCCGGGCCCTAACGACACCTTCCGCGCCGAGGATGTCCCCGATGAGGTGCTGCAGGGTGGTCGCATTCTCCACTTCGGCTATCCGCCCCTGATGCGCCAGATGTATCTCAACAACGGCGAGGAGCTTCTGACGCTTCTGCAGCGCGCCCGTGACCACGGCCTTGTCACGTCCCTCGACGTCTCTCAGCCCGATCCAGACTCCGAGGCAGGTCGAGCGGACTGGGCAACGATCTTAGCGCGGATTTTGCCCTACGTCGATATCTATCTCCCCGGCGTCGAGGAGACGCTGCTGATGCTGGACCCCGGTCGCTTCGCGCGCCTTTCTGAGGAGGCCGGTGAGGCGAGCCTGCTGTCTCGCGTTGATGGGGGTCTGCTCCAAGATCTCGCTGCGCAACTGCTGGAATTCGGCGCCGCCGTGGTCGGCCTCAAGCTGGGAGACCAGGGCCTCTATCTCCGCACGACATCCGACCACCGGCGACTTTCGGTGGTGGACGAGGCGCTACCGATTCAGCATCGCCCGTGGCTCAATCGTGAGCTGTTGGCGCCGGCGTTTAAGGCAAATCTGGTAGGGGCCACCGGTGCCGGCGACTGCACCGTCGCCGGCTTCCTGACCGCGATGGTCAAAGGCCTCGCGGCGGATGTCACGCTCAGAGCTGCCGTCGCCGTCGGCGCCTTCAACGTTGAGGCAGCCGACGCCGTGAGCGGCGTCCCAACTTGGGACGTGGTCTGGCAGCGCATCGACGCGGGCTGGGATCAGATCCCGACCCATCTCCGACTCCGTGGGTGGGGGTGGGAGGTCGACCGTCAGCTCTGGATTGGGCCTGGCGACCGCGGTGGGCTCATCGCGCAACGGGACAATTGACATTCGCGTCGGATGATGCTTAAATACCTATAGCTCGATATGGCCCGCAAGGGCTTTGCTTTTTGGTGTGTATGGTAACGTTATCATATCCACAAAGGAGGCACAATGGCCAATGTGAAAGATATGCAGGTGAATGAGCCACAGAACCGGCTCATTGGGGATATGCCCAAGATTGGGATCCGTCCCGTGATCGATGGACGCCGCAAAGGCGTGCGCGAATCTCTCGAGGACCAGACTATGGGTCTGGCAAAGAGCGTCGCGCAGTTCCTCACCGAGAACCTGCGCCACGCGAATGGTCTCCCCGTCGAGTGTGTGATCGCCGACCAGTGCATTGGTGGGGCGGCGGAGGCGGCGATGGCGGCGGAGAAGTTCCGTAAGGAAAACGTCGGCGTCTCGCTGACGGTGACGCCTTGCTGGTGCTATGGATCCGAGACCATGGATATGGACCCGCTCACGCCCAAGGCCATCTGGGGCTTCAATGGCACAGAGCGGCCCGGCGCCGTCTATCTCGCCGCCGTGAGTGCAGCCCATACGCAGAAGGGCTTGCCGGCCTTCACCATCTACGGGCGCGATGTACAGGACGCCGGCGACGAATCGATTCCTGAGGATGTGCAGGAGAAGCTGCTGCGCTTTGCGCGGGCGGGCTTAGCGGTCGCGCGGATGCGGGGCAAGTCCTATCTGTCGATGGGCGGGGTCTCAATGGGCATCGCGGGCTCCATCGTGAAGCCACCCCTCTTCGAGAAGTATCTTGGGATGCGGACCGAGTTCGTGGACCTGAGCGAGTTTGTGCGGCGCTTTGAGGAAGAGATCTACGATCCCGAGGAGTTCGAGAAGGCCTGGACCTGGGTTAAGGCCAACTGCCCCGAGGGTGTGGATCGGAATGCACCTGAGAAGCAGCGCACCCGTGAGCAGAAGGAGAAAGACTGGGCGCTTTCGATCAAGATGGCGCTCATCGCGCGCGATCTCATGATCGGGAACCCGCGCTTGGCGGAGCTTGACTACGGTGAGGAGGCGTTGGGTCACAACGCGCTTGCCGGCGGTTTCCAGGGGCAGCGCCAATGGACCGACCACTTCCCTAATGGCGACTTCATGGAGGCGATCCTCAACTCCACCTTTGACTGGAATGGGATCCGTCAGCCCTACATCGTTGCCACCGAGAACGATGCGCTCAACGGCATCTCCATGCTCTTTGGTCATCTGCTGACCGGGCGCGCACAGATGTTCTCCGACGTGCGCACCTACTGGAGCCCCGAGGCGGTCAAGCGCGTAACCGGCTACGAGCTCAAGGGGGATGCCGGTGGCGGCTTCTTGCACCTGATCAACTCCGGTCCTACGGCGTTGGATGCCACGGGGCAACAGATGATCGACGGCAAGCCCGGGATGAAGCAGTGGTGGGACGTGACGCCCGAGGATGCTCAGGCGTGTCTTGAGGCGACGGAGTGGCACCCGGGCAACGTCGAGTACTTCCGCGGCGGCGGCTGGTCATCGCACTTCGTAAGCCGCGGCGGCATGCCGGTAACCATGTCACGCCTCAACTTGGTGGATGGGCTTGGCCCAGCGCTCCAGATCGCCGAGGGTACCGTCGTCGAGCTGCCCGACGAGGTGCACGAGACGCTTGAGCTGCGCACCGATCCGACCTGGCCGACCACCTGGTTCGTCCCGCGCACCACAGGCGTAGGGCCGTTCCGTGACGTCTACTCGGTGATGAACAATTGGGGCGCCAACCACGGAGCCATCAGCTACGGTCACATCGGTGCCGACCTGATTGCCCTGGCCTCCATGCTGCGCATCCCGGTCTACATGCACAACGTCCCGGAGACGGCTATCTTCCGGCCCAGTGCCTGGACCACCTTCGGCGCGCAGGATCCGATGGGCGCCGACTTCCGCGCTTGCGAGGCCTTCGGCCCGCTGTACGGATAGCGTAAGCGCGCGTTTGTGACAGGACGTCTGCCATCCCACCTACACCGGCAGACGTCCTGTCGGCCATACCACCTCGCGGGATCCGATGGCGCCGTCGGCTATGGCGGCCTTGATCCGCAACAGCCACCCACTCTTTGCCCTAGGGCAATCGCAGTTGGGCAGAACAGGTGCAACGTACTTTGCTCCTACTACCGCCGCGCGACGCCAGAAGCACCCCTCACCCCAAAGCCTAAGTGCGTTGCACCT
>JBNGCP010000162.1:0-2613 GCA_049974845.1 Anaerolineae bacterium
CCGCGTGCGCGGATTCCCGCTCCCGCGGCGCCCACTAGAGGACCAAGCGCCGTCGTCGTGACTACGCTTTAGCTCTGCGCTAATCGCCTCTGCGCCAGACGATGGCGGCGTTATTGGTGAGGGGCGTCCCATCTTGGGCGGCCGGTAAGCGATCGCCACTTTCGCGCAGATACAGCCCTACGGCTATCTGACTTGGTGTCTCGTCGCCTTCCAGGGTGAGGGTATGGGTGCTCTGGATGCGGTCTCCAGGCCGCCACAGATGGGTAGGGAAGGCGCCCTGCTTTGGCGGGCCGTCGCCCGTCGCCAACAGCTGGTGCTCAGCATTGTAGGCATGGACGAAGGTCACGGCATCCACGTCGACGGGCTTGCGACATCGCCAGAACAGCGTGACGCTCCAATGGCCGTCCCGCTCCGCATCGACGCGCGCCTCCTCCAGCATGAGTGCGTCCTCCGCGCTATCCGTGCTGAAGGTCACCGGCGCCGGGAGGTGGCCGGTTTCTGGAAGGCTGGGTTGTCGATCCTCCACACGCAGCAGGGCAAGAGGAACGCGATCGCCGACTTCTGCATCCCCTAGCTTGGCCGGCAGACGCCGGTCCTTGACGGGGTCGACGTAAGCAAGGGTCAGCTGCCACGCCTGGGTCTCTACAACGCTCGTCCCTAAGGGGAGTCGATAGCGGTCCTCGATGAGGGGGCCTACCGGCCACGCCGATGTCGGAAGGTTGCCCCGACCTGGCCAATGGTTGTAGTTCAAGCGCAGTTCTGTCTCACCGGGTACAGGTGTGACCAGTTGCAGAACCATGATCAGATTGTCCTCAATGGGCTTCTGTGCCTGCCAAGTGAGCGTAAGGTCTAGGATCGGCCCGCAGTAGGCGTCAGAGGCGAGCGCGCATTCAGCAGGTGAGGTCGTGATGCGCGCCTCATATCCTCGTAGCGCGATCCGATCATCGAACACGGCGGTCAGCGGAGTGACTGCTTCCGCGGATTCCGGAAGAAGGGGCGGAGGCGAGAGAATCGTCACCGGCCCTGCCACCAGGACGATTAGGGCCCATAGGGGGACGATGACTGCCCACGCGCGGGCAAGGCGATTTCCCCAATGGGACCACCCCGCAGCCAATATGAGGGCCAGCGCCGCGCTGGCCGGAAACAAGAGGCGCCCCCCGGGGGCGGGCGTCAGCATATCCCACCGAGCCCATGCTAACGCGATGGTGCCGACCCAAACAAGACACATCGCGATCCCCGCCTGTTCCCTCGGCGCCAGCCGCTTCCAGGACAGGATGATGCCTAGGAGACCGCCGGTTACCAAGATCAGGTAAGGCCAGTAAGAAGCCCTCGGATAGAAGGAACAGGGCAGTTGTCCCCAATAGGAGCGCGCCGTCAGAAGCGCGTCGCCCAGGAGGTTCGATAAGGTACGGGTGCCAACCTTGTCGAGCATTGGCGCGAGGGCTGTTGGATCGTCATAGAGGCGCACGTTGCGGAGGACCCAGGGCGCGACGATGGCTCCGGCAATAACGCATATCAGGATGCCGTGGCCGAGCAGTGCGGCCAGCGATGCGCGCTTCTGAATCAGACGCGCCAACAACGCCAACCCGCCCAGTCCCAAGAGCGCGGCGCCGCTCAGCTTACTCAGCGCCGCCAACCCGCAGACCACACCCAAGGTTAGGCTGCGTCGCCAGCTCAGCTTGCGTGTCCAGAGGTCGAAGGCAAGGACTAAGCCCCATGTAGCGAGCGGGATGACGGCATTGTCGTTATTAACGCCAGCGGCAAGCAGGAGGAACTGCGGATTGAAGGCCACGATGCCGGTAGCCAGCAGAGGGACTGCGCCGCTTGGGAAGACACGTCGTGCCAGTGTCCACGTTCCAATGAGCGTGAAGACTTGCAGGAGCGTGGAGAAGGCGCGGAGGCCGTGGAGCGTGAGGTGGGCGCCAGCCCAACGGCTCTCGCTGTAGGGAGCGTGGCTCCACGTCGCCTTGTTGTAGAAGGTCCCTGTTATGCCACAGGTGACGACTTGCTCCGGCACCGGCGTGGGCCGATGGGCCGTGGTCGGGAGATTGAGGACGCGGGCCCACCCGGCGGCCAAGATATGGTAGAGCGGTGGCTGTGATGCCTCCTGACGGACATGGAAGCCCTCGGCCTCGGCGACATCGTGGGTGGGCAGACGACCCGTGAGGGCGATGTGTCGCACGACTTCGGCGTGCTCGAGCTCGTCCAGGTTCTCGTACGGCGGGATGATCACGTTGAGAGCGGTCGCCGTGGCGACGAAGGCCACTATGATCAAGATCAGACCGCGCCAACTGGTGGAGACCAATCCGCGGGCGTACGGTTGATGACCCGCGGGTAACTTCGCAACGGTGCGCTTGATGTGGCTCATTTCTGGATGGAGTGTGGAACGGATTGTGCGCCTGTTGGAGGCGTCGCCGCTTCGTCCTTTGTCCCCACCAGTGGACTTCACTGGCGCAATAGCGACGGCAGATAGACGAGATTGCTCTGCCCCAACAATCCATAGCTGCCGGTCCGGCCTATGCTGGCTCGCAGATACTGCGGTTGCTGGTTGTGGATTGTGATGTCATCGGTGGTCCACGTGCCTGCCCTGAGTCCATAGAGCGCAATGGTGTC
>JBNGCP010000162.1:2713-4785 GCA_049974845.1 Anaerolineae bacterium
GCCTCCCTCGGGACCTACGGTCGCGGCGGCCTGCGGTATCGGCGTCGGCGTTGGGGTAGGTGTCGGCACCAAGCCGTATTGCGCGACGAATGCATCAGTGTTTCCTGCGAACGCAGCCGCTCCATCTGTCCTCGGGAAGTCGGTGGAATCGGTGGCCCCTGCCACGTGGACGATCCAGTTCTCGTCCAAGGCTATGCTATAGGCGCGATCATAGTCGAAGCCGCCAATGTAAGACGCGTAGCGGATCGTGTTCGCCTGATCCAGCACCAAGAGGAAGCCATCCATTTCTCCGCGATGATGACCCTGGATCGCGTCGACGGTAGGAAAGTCCGGTGAGTCGGTCTCTCCAACCACGTAGACGTTGCCGCCTCCATCCAGCGCGAGATCCCATGCTCTGTCGCGCCCCTCGCCGCCTATGTAGGTCGAGAAGAGCAGCTGATCACCTGTGGGGCTGAGCTTGGTGATGAAGACATCGTCCGATCCGGCCAGTGACGATTGGATTGGCTTCGCTAACGGGAAATTGTTTGAGGATGTGAAGCCGGTGACATAAGCGGAGCCCTCGTCATCGACGGCGATTCCCCAACATTCATCCCGGCCATTCCCGCCCAGAAGCGTGGAGTAGAGCATCTCATTGCGCCAGGGGTCCAGTTTGAAGACAAAGCAGTCGTCCCACTCGCCACCGTACGTCGTTTGGAAGGCGTTCACCGTCGGGAAGTCCGGCGATGACGTCATCCCCGTGCCGTAGACGTAACCCTCGTCATCGACGGCGATGCGAAAGACCTGATCGCGGCTGGATGCGCTGATCAAGGTGGAATAGGCCATCTCTCCGGCAGCATCGAAGATCGTGATGAACGCATCTTCGTCGTCGTCGCCATACGTCGTCGCCGACCAGGGATTCAGGAGCGGGTAGTCGTCCGAGTAGACTTCGCCTCCGAGGTATACGTTTCCTACGGCGTCAGCTACGATGTCGTTGACCTCTTCACCCAGGGTGCCGCCGATGAACGTTGAGTAGCTTAACTGGCCGGCAGCGTCGAATTTGAGCAGAAACGCCTCCTCGTAGCCAAACGCCGACCGCCAGGGGTTGAGCAGTGGGAAGCTGGTGGAATAGGTCTCGCCAGCGACGTATGCATTGCCATAGTCATCAACGGCGATGGCGTTGCCTTCCTCGCCGGACTCTCCCCCAATGACCGTCGCATAGGCTAGCTCGCCGGTAGGGGTGTATTTGGCGACGAAGACGTTCTTCTCAGCGGCATTGCCGCCAAGGGTCGTGCCGGGAAAATCTGGCGAATGAGTGATGCCACTGATGTAGGTATTGCCCTCACGATCGACGGCGATGCTCCACGCCTCGTCCTTGCTGCTGCCGCCTAGAGAGGTACTGTGGAGCAGAACCGGATCGATGATGGGATAGGTCGGATCCGCTGTTCCGCGCAGGAAGCAGGCGTCTGACGCTGGCGCCAACCCCCCGGTCTCGCGGGATACGGTCGTCAGTTCGCCGTCCTCATATAGACTTGATAATTCTGCCCTATATGGCAGCCAGCCGACACTCAGTAAGAGCAGGACACCTAGCGTGCAAGATAAAAGGGGTACCTTCACCATCACGATATCTCCTCTGCGCAGCTTTCACGGTATCTGGTGATGACGCGTGTGTACACGATCGTCGTGGTTGTTATCCAGCCATACTCGCTGATTGTACACTGGATCGTGTAAGCTCGAAACTTGAGGCGCGGCTCCCAGAAGATCTGATCGCTTGTGAGAGAACGTTTGTGCTATATAATGGGTTTGCCATTCCGTGCACCTTTCACAATCGGTGGAGGGGTAGCACGAACTTGGAGGAGGACGGCAATGGGAGAATCTAAGCCCTCGTGGCTGCAGACGGGTGTGACAGAGATCGCGGTCCGAGCCCAGGAACGGCGGGCGCGTCGCCTGCTGTTACAGGGGGACTTGGATGGTGCCATCGCCGCCTACGATCAGATCATCGGCCTCGACCCTGACCACGCAGAGGCTCATTATCAGCTTGGCCTCTGCTATCGCCAGCAGCGCCGTTGGGACGACGCGGTCCACGCCTTCAGCCG
>JBNGCP010000163.1:0-2826 GCA_049974845.1 Anaerolineae bacterium
TAAACGGGGTCCAGACCGTGGCCCCAACATTCCTTCTTCGCGTTTACCAAGCCGCGGGGGGACGTCGTCGTTGCACCTGTGTCCGCATGGGCTATACTCGACGCTATTGACGCCGCTGCAGGTCCATCGACCGCATCCAGGAGGAGACCCATGGCCCTCGGCGAGGCCCCAGACCCCTCAGCTCGGGTCACTATGCGAAGCGAGCACCCCATCTCCCGGCGGGAGTTCCTGCGGGCGGCCCTCATTGTGGGCGGCGTCGCCGCCGCTGGCGGCATCGGTCAGCGCCTTATCCGCAACGAGCGGCGGCGCGACCTCCGCCCCGCCCAAAGCGAGGCGCTATTAGCGCGGATCGACCGGGCGCCAGACGCTGACAGGCCGCCCAACATCGTGCTGATCGTCGCCGACGACCTGGGCTATGGCGACCTCGGCTGCTACGGCACTACCGCCATCGCCACGCCGACCCTCGACCGGCTGGCGGAGCAGGGCGTGCGCCTCACGCACTTCCTTGCTTCCGCCCCGCTCTGCTCGCCCTCGCGCGCAGGCCTGCTCTCCGGTCGCTACCCGATCCGCACCCATATCACGCTGCCCCTCTACCCCACCGGCTCGCCGATGGACCTCGGTTTCCGGCTTGCTGGCGCCCGTCGCTTCGGCGTGACCGGCATCCCCGAGGATGAGGTTCTACTGCCAGAGCTGCTGAAGCGCGGCGGCTACGCCACGGCCCTGCTCGGCAAGTGGCACTTAGGCGACCGCTCGCCGCAGCGGCCCCATGAGAACGGCTTCGATCTCTTTCACGGCGCCTACTACAGCAACAGCACGAAACCCTACGCCATCTATCACAACGACGAGATCGCCGTGGAGGCCCCCCGCCGACCAGAACGTCCTCACCCAACAGCTCACAGGCGAGGCCGAGCGCTTCATCCGCGCGCACCGCGACACACCCTTCTTCCTCACCTACGCCCAGCCCTTCCCCCACGTGCCGCTCCACGCGTCCCCTGACTTCCGCGGTCGCTCGGCTGCCGGTCTCTACGGCGATGTCGTCGAGGAGATCGACTGGAGCGTGGGACGCATCCTGGATACGCCGGACGAGCTGGACCTCGCCGACGATACGCTGGTGATCTTCACCAGCGACAACGGCCCGTGGTGGCAGGGCAACCCGGGTCTCGCCCGTGGGCGGAAGAACCTGCCCTTCGAGGGCGGCTACCGCGTCCCCTTCATCGCCCGCTGGCCCGGCGTCCTCCCGGCGGGCCACACGTCTGACGCGCTGTCGCTCAACCTCGATCTGCTGCCCACCTGCCTCGCCGCCGCAGGGATCGACCTGCCCGACGACCGTATCATCGACGGACGCGACATGCTGCCGCTGCTCAAGGGCGAGTCAACCGCCCTGCATGACACGTTCTACTACTACAAGGGCAATCGCCTCCTCGGCGTGCGGCGCCACAACTGGAAGTACCTGCGCTGCCATATGACCGACAACGGCGGCTACGCCAGCCTCCACCAGGGGCCCTTCCTCTTCGACCTGGCGCGCGATCCCAACGAGTCATACAGCTTGATCGAGTCCGAGCCCGAGCTCGCGTCGGAGCTCGAAGCTATGCTCGACGCCTGGGACCAACAGATCACCGCCAACGTCCGAGGCTGGCTATGACCCACCTTATCCCTTGCCCCTTGCCCTTCATTCGCTAGCCCAACGAGGAATCGAGCCCCATGAGACTCTATCACGACGAAGACGCCGACCTATCCCTCCTCAATGACCGCCGCATCGCCGTCATCGGCTACGGCAACCAGGGCCGCGCTCAGGCCCTCAACCTGCGCGACACGGGCCTCGAGGTCGTCATCGGCAACCGCCACGACGCCTACGCCGAGCAGGCGGCTCGCGATGGCTTTACTGTCCTGCCCATCGCCGAAGCCGTCGCGCAGGCCAACATCGTCATCCTCCTCATCCCTGATGAGATCATGTCCGGGATCGCCGAGACCGAGGTCACGCCCCATCTCCAACGGGGAAGCGCCCTCGTGTTGGCCTCCGGGTACACCATTGCCTTCGGTCTCCTTGTGCCTCCGCCCGAGGTCGACGTCGTCTTGTTGGCGCCGCGGATGATCGGTGCCGGCGTTCGCGACCGCTTCGTCGACGGGGCAGGCTTCCCCGCCTTCATCGGGGTCGAGCAGGATCACACGGGGCAGGCCAAAGCCCTGGTGCTCGCCTTGGCGCGTGCGATCGGCGCCACCCAGATGGGCGTGGTCGAGGTGACCTTCGCTCAGGAGGCCGAGCTCGACCTCTTCACCGAGCAATGCTTCGGCCCGGCCTTCGGCACGGTCCTCACCTCCGCGGTCAGCCTGCTCATCGACGAGGGTTACCCGCCGGAGGCCGTGCTGCTGGAGCTCTACATGTCCGGGGAGTTTGCCTACACGCTGCGCAAGATCGCCGAGCTGGGCACGGTCGAGCAGACGAAGCTCCATTCACGGACCAGCCAGTATGGCTCCATGTCGCGCGGCCTGCGCTTCCAGCTCCCCGCGCTGCGGCAGAAGATGCGCCAGGGCCTCGAGGAGATCCGCAGCGGCGCCTTCGCCCGCGAGTGGGTCGAGGAGCAGGCCGAGGGCGCGCCGACCCTCGAGCTCCTCCGCGAGCAGGCGCAGTCGATGCCGCTCTACGAGATGGAGAAGGCGCTCCGCCAGCAACTGGGCGCCGCGCCCGGCAGCCCCCCTTGTGTTCCCGTGCCGCAGACGGCCCCAGGCGGGGGGAAAGATGGAGTTCTCCCCCCAGCGGGGGGGAGCTAGAGGGGGGAGCGCACCGAAGAGCGTGGCTCGCCCACGCAGAACCCCCCTTGTATTCCC
>JBNGCP010000163.1:2926-4784 GCA_049974845.1 Anaerolineae bacterium
ACAGCGCCGCCGCTCCAGCTCCTCCCCCTCCGGGGGAGGTTGGGAGGGGGAGCGCACCGAAGAGCGTGGCTCGCCCACGCAGAACCCCCCTTGTATTCCCCCCGAAGGGGGGAAAGACCCAGGCTCCTCACAGCGCCGCCGCTCCAGCTCCTCCCCCTCCGGGGGAGGTTGGGAGGGGGAGCGCGCGAGCACGCCACCTTGCCCGCGCAGCGCCTTCCTCGCCAAGCTCCGGGCGCTGCTCCCCGGTAGGCCCCAAGATGACGCACCCCCCAGCCGCGAGGCGCCTGCGGGCCCGACGAAGCTTCAGCCGCTGCCCGAGGACGCGCTGGAGGCCGTGCTCAGGACCTTTGTCGCCGTCGCCGTCCGCGACCCCGCGCTCCAGGCCTTCGCCCAGGGTCGCGACATCACCACCCACTACGTCATCCCCGACACCGACCTCGCCTTCCACCTGGGCTTTCATCAGGGCGCCGTCACCGCCGGCCTCGGCGATCCACCCACGGACGCCGACGTCCGCCTCACCCTCGATGCCGCCACCCTCGACGGCATGCTCACCGGCGCCCTCAACCCCGCCTGCGCCGCCCTCTCCGGCGACATCGCCTTCGACGGCGACACCCGCCTTGCGCTCACCGTCCAACGCGTCCAGAAGGACCTCACCCGCCTCTACACCCACGCCCGCGCCGCCGCCCTCGACGACTGACCAGGCTGGTTGCCCTTGCCGGGCAGGGACAAGGCCTCCCCCTACGACCGCCAACGTACCGGGTACCGGTGGTTGTCCCCCCGGCTCTCCCTTTACAGCAGGCCCCGCCTATGATATACTGAGGCTGAGTGGGGATCGATCCCTTACAGCTTGAATTTCGGCGTCGGATAGGCGACGGCTCAGCAGTCTGTGCCACACCCCGACCCTACATCACGCCGCGGTCTCGGATGGAGACGCAACGGCTGAGCGACGCACCCGACCGCCCACGGCAGCGTTCCCTGATCGGAGCTGCCCTTGGACCATCCCGGCCTCCTCACCAACTTGGCTCTTACTACCCGGCGACGCGGGCTCGCCCCAACCCAAAATCTGGTCCCGCGCCCCACTCAGATCCATCGTGTCGATTTTGGGCACCCTCGGATGCAGACGGCTCTGCGTCTGCACCTCTGGTTGCGTGAAGGGAGGTGTCTATGCCTTATGCTGGCTGACGTCAGAAAACCTCTCACTCAGAGCACGACCCCTAGGAGGGAAGACAGATGGAGACCAGAGTTGTGCATATCGAGATCCGATTCACCCGGATGACGATGGCCGTGCTGCTCGGCATGCTTGTGCTGGGAGGACTGCTGATCGCCGGACGGGCCGTGGCGCAGGCGCCAGAGTC
Source organism: Anaerolineae bacterium (assembly GCA_049974845.1). GTDB lineage: Bacteria > Chloroflexota > Anaerolineae > B4-G1 > SLSP01 > PWVB01. Next base: position 4,282 of record JBNGCP010000163.1, read on the forward strand.
TGACGTCGTCGCGCCGTCTGCCCCTACGGAGGGCGAAGGCGCAGTGATGATGGCGACGGATGTGATCAGCTCGGCCATCAGCTACCAGGGCGTCTTGAGAGAGAGTGGCACGCTGGTCACTGGAAACCGGGATATGACCTTCACGCTCCACAACGACAGCGGATGCACGGGCCCTGGCGAAGTGGACTACGTCGAGAAGCCTGCCGTGCCGGTCACCGATGGCCTCTTCTCGGTGAGCCTGGGCTTCGATCACGCCGAGTTCGACGGTCAGGCGCTGTGGCTGGGCGTCGAGGTAGAGGGCACGGTCATCGACTGTCAGGAGATCCTCGCCGCGCCCTACGCCCTGAGCCTACGACCGGGCGCGGTAATCAGCGACACCACCAGCTATGCATCCCTGAACCGCTATTGGCGGCTCGGGATACCACCTTGGATGCTGTATCACAAAGCCGCCGTCTACGGCAGAACCACAGGCACGGTTGGATTCAACTACGGCGTCTATGGGG
>JBNGCP010000164.1:0-4758 GCA_049974845.1 Anaerolineae bacterium
CCTACACATGGTAGAGCCGCGGCGGTGCCGCGGCTTGCGCGCGTCAGGCCGCTCTGCGGCGCTGCCCACCCCCGCGCCGGAGACGCCCCACCGGGGCGTCTCTACCCAGTCCTCGGGTGGGGTCAGTCCGTGGGAGGCGCGGCTCCGAAGTCCACGGTGGGCAGGAACTGCGGCGGGCGGCGGGCCTGGGTGGCCTGCTCGAAGGCATAGGCGAGCTTGATGAGGGTGGGCTCCTGGTAGGCGCCCGCGAAGAAGGAGAGGCCCACCGGCAGGCCAAAGATATGCCCTGCGGGGACGGTGATATTGGGATAGCCCGCGACCGCCGCTGGCGAGGAGCTCCCGCCGCTGTGGTGGTCGCCGTTGACCCAGTCCGTGAGGCAGGCGGGGCCGCCTGAGGGAGCGACGATGGCGTCCAGGTTGTGCGCCCGCAGGGTCGCGTCGATGCCCTCGTCACGCGCCAGACGATGGTTGGTGGCCAGCGCTTCCAGGTAGGCTGCGTCGGTGAGCGGCCCCTTGGCCTGGGCCGCCAGCATCCGTTCCTGGCCGAAGTAGGGCATCACCTTCGCTTTGTGCGCTTCGTTGAACGCAATGATCTCCTTAAGCGAATGGACCGGGGCGCCCGCTCCCAATCGCGCCAGATAGGCGTTGAGGTCGGCCTTGAACTCATAGAGCAAGACCTCGAACTCCGTCTCGCCTAGGTCCTCGGCGGTGGTCACCTCCGCCGGATCGACGATGGTGGCGCCGAGGTCACGCAGCGTCTGGAGGCACGCCTCCATCACCGCGTCGACGCGCGGGCTGAATCCGAAGAAGCTGCGCGCGACGCCGATCCGCGCGCCTTGGAGGCCGTCAGGGTCGAGATACGGCGTATAGTCGGTTAGGGCCCGATCGCGGCTGCCCTCGGTTGCGGGATCCTCGGGATCAACGCCGGTGAGCGCGCCGAGCAGCATCGCGGCGTCGGCGACCGTGCGCGCCATGGGCCCGGCGGTGTCCTGGCTGTGGGCGATGGGGATGATGCCCGTGCGGCTGATCAGGCCGACCGTCGGCTTGATCCCGACGATGCCGTTGGTTTGCGCCGGGCAGATGATGGAGCCGTCGGTCTCGGTGCCGATGGCGACGCTGCACAGGTTCGCAGCGACCGCCACCGCCGACCCGGAGCTGGAGCCGCACGGATTGCGGTCCAGTGCATAGGGGTTGCGCGTCTGCCCGCCGCGACTGGACCAGCCGCTGGTGGAATGAGGCGAGCGAAAGTTGGCCCACTCGCTGAGGTTGGTCTTGCCGAGGATCACGGCGCCGGCTTCCCGCAACTTGCGCACGAGAAAGGCGTCCTTCGGCGCGATCGAGCCCAGGAGCGCTAGCGACCCCGACGTCGTCATCAGCCGGTCCGCCGTGTCGATGTTGTCCTTGAGCAGGACCGGGATGCCATGGAGCGGGGAGCGGGGGCCCTGGGCGGCGCGCTCCGCGTCGAGGTCCTCGGCGATGGCCAGCGCATCAGGGTTGACCTCGATAATGGCGTTGAGCGCCGGGCCGTGCCGGTCGATCTCGTCGATACGCGCCAGGTATTGCGACACGAGATCGCGCGCCGAGAGCTCGCCCGCCGCCATCTGCGCCTGGAGGTCCGAGATCGCTTGGGTTTCCCTTAGCATGACGTTCTAGTCGCGCTGATCACCCCTCGATGTCGAGGTCTGGGTTTTCGGGGCCGAAGTGCTTGAGCATCACCAGGGGCTCTGAGGGCGACGCGTTGACGATGGTCACGCCCTCGCGAGCGGCCCGCTCGCTGACGAAGAACTCGTCGTGGGTGAGCTTGCCGAAGCAGATCATCGCGGGGGTCTCGACAGGCCAGACGCCCACGCGCCCGTGGCCCTGCATCATGATGAAGCCGTAGGCCGCCGCGTCGCGCACCGTGACGGTCTGGCCCGGGAGCACCGTCAGCTCTTTCGCGCTGAAGGCGCGGGCGCGGTAGCAGATCCAGTGTTCCACGTAGCCCTCCGCTCCCATCTCCTCTGGCGCCCGGACGGGTCGGGGTTCCATGAAGTAGGTCTGGGCGAAGAAGGGGTCGACGTTGGCGTCCCAGTCGAGGAGGCTCAGCATGTGGTCGTAGTCGCCCACCTTCTCCTCGGGGATGTCCTTCCAGAACATGTCCGGCTCGATGACCTGGTCGGCGACGAGGGACTGCCACATCGAAAAGACGTCGGAGGCGCCCTGTGGCTCGTAGGTGCAGAGGCTGCCGGGCGCGTGGAGCACGCCGGCGGGCACGTTCCAACCGGTGCCCGGCTGCAGGCGGTAGGCCCGCGAGAGCGCCGTGATCTTGTTGTCGCCCTTCTCGAAATTGCGCAGGCAGGCCAGCACCTGCTCTTTGGTGGTCCCGGGCTGGAAGCCGAAGAAGGTGTAGGGGAAGTCGCCGCCGTGGTTGTTGACCTGCGGTGGGAAGTAGTAGGCCTCGGGTTTGCCGTGCCGGCCGACCGCTGCGGCGTCCTCCTCGCGGTGGTGGACGTGGTGGGGGAGGGGGTTCTGGTTGTCGAAGAACTTCGAGTACATCGGCCACTCACCGTGGGCGTCCCAGATGCGCTCGCCGATCAGGTCGCCCTTGAGCTCCGCGACGGCGTCGCGCAGCAGCACTTGCTCGCGCTCCGCGCCGTGCTCGAAGACGACCCAGCTAAGGCCCTCATTGGGCGCCGTCAAGGGGCCGTTGTCGGCGGGCGTCGTCGATGCGAACCAGCGCTCGTCGATGCCGCCCCGCGCCCCGCCCAGGGCGTAGTAGTCGTCGGGGTGCAGCTTGAGCCGGCGGCCCGGCACGCAGAAGGTGCGCGGCACCCAATTCGGCGCCAACCGCAGGATGCCAGCGCCCTGGTCGATCGCGTTGTGGATGGTGGTGGTTGTGCTCATATGTCGCTCCTCTGGAATATAGCTGACCGCTGCTTTACGCCCGCCGCGGCTTCGCCAACACCTCGCGGATCTCCAAATCGAAGAACGTGCGGGGATAGGCGGGTTTGCAGACGATGGCGGTGTCCGCGCCGCTGCTGGTGCCGGCGACGGCGATGACCTCCTGGTCCATCTCGAGGTACCCGGCATCGGCAGCCATCAGGAGGCACTCAACGGCGACCTTCATACCCTGGCAGAAGCGGTAGAGGGTGTCGCGTACGATCTCGGGCGTGGTCCGACCGCCGTGCTTGTCGGAGAAGGCCGAGCCTACGTCGTCGCCCAGGGCGTGAATGCCGGTGTGCACTTGCACGCCCAGCTCGATCAGCTCTGCCTTCTCCTCCGGCGTCATCGGCCAGCCCTCGCTCTCCCAGCTGTGGCAGAGGGTGACGGCGATGACCTGGATGCCCAGCGGCGCCAGCAGGCCGTGGGCCTGGCGCGCCGTCGATCCGTGCGAGGAGGCGACGACCACCTGCTTGATGCCAAGCGTCTGTGCGCGCTCCTTGACGATATTGAGCGTGGCTTCGGTGTTGATCTCGCCAGGGGTCTCGAAACTCAGTGTCTTCAATTCCACGAGAAGTCCTCCTCTTTGTCGGCCAGTCGTTCATCGTGTGATGCTTCAAACAGCAGGGAGTAAGGCAGTAGGAAGTAGGAGGCGCCGCGCAGGCGTCGTCTACACCTTACTTCCCTACTCCTTACTCCGCTGATAGCTGACGGCTGACGGCTCTGACCTACCCGCGCGAATGAACGTCGCCGCCGGCCTCAACGCTGCCCTCGACGTCGCTGCACGAGACGTCGCCGGACGCGTGGACGTCGCCGGCGACGTTGGCGGACGACACGTCCCTGCCGGCCGAGACGCTGCCGGCGATGGTGGCGCAGGTGACGTCGCGCCCGGCCTCGACGTTGCCCTCGACGTCGGCGCAGTCGACGTCGCCTCCGGCCTCGACGTCGCCGGTGACGTCACCGCAGGTCACCGAGCCCCCGGCCTCGATGTCCCCGTCGACGTTGGCGCAGTTGACGTTTCCGCCGGCTTCGACGTCGCCGTGGACGTGGCCCTGAATGCTGACGGAGAGGTCCGTCTGGAGCTTGGCCAGGTTGCCGGTCACGCGGAGCGTCAGCGCTTGTGTGCGGTCCACCTCAATCGGCTCGCCATCGATGCGGATCTCGATGGTCTCGCCCTCGTATGTGTTTCCGTAGAGCTCAATAGTTGCCATCGCGTTGCTCTCCTTCCCTTGGGACTATGATAGGCCGTGACGCTACGGCGTCAACCCCCCTCAGACCTCGATCTCTTCCTCCACATCCTGAGACTCGGCCGGCTTGGTGAACTGACGCACGAGCAGGGCCGCGACGAAGACGACGAGGCCCACGCCGACCATCGGGAAGAAGGTCGCGATTGCGCCGACGACGGCGATGACGATGCCCACACCAAAGAGAACGTCGCTGAGCTTCATGGCAGACCTCCTGGTCCATGTCTAGGTAGCTGTAACGCGGGGCCGGCGCACCACGGAGACACGGAGGGCAGGAGGATTCGCTGATGGAGGTGTGGCGCCGGACGATGTATGTAAACTCTGTATTCTCCAAGCCTCTGTGGTGACATCGCAGCGGGTTCCCGAAGTCGGCTGAGTTGCTTCAGTGTAGCACGCGGAGGCGGGCGCGCAACCAACGACCAACACCGAAACGGCCAACAGTAATGTGATCCAAGGCTTCCTGGACATGACGTTATTCTCTTCTTTTGTTATGTTTCGCAGCCCCGTCTGGCGGGCGCAGGTGGCTGGTGGACGGGAGTCCCGGCACCGCCGCGGCTCTACAACAACAACGGCGACGGGGGTAGCGGGGGTAGAG
>JBNGCP010000165.1:0-4592 GCA_049974845.1 Anaerolineae bacterium
GAGCGCTGGGACGTCGACGCGCTCTTCGACCTCGTTCGGCGTGCCTATCCCTATACGGACCTCACGGGGCGGGCGTTTCGCGTCACGCTCGAGATGCTGGCGGGGCGCTATCCGAGCCAAGCCTATCGCGAGCTGCGGGCGCGGCTCTCGTGGGACCGCGTGAACAACCGGCTGGCGGCCCTGCCTGGGTCGGGCATGGTCGCGCTGACCAACGGCGGGACGATCCCCGACACCGGCTCCTTCGGCGCCTATCTCAGCGACGGCAAGACGAAGCTGGGCGAACTGGACGAGGAGTTCGTCTTCGAGACGCGCATTGGCGACACGATGATGCTGGGCTCGCAGGTGTGGCGGGTGATCGACCTCACCGACGATCGCGTCCTCGTCACCCCCGCGCCCGGCGCGACGCCGCGGATGCCCTTCTGGCGCGGCGATTTCCCTTGGCGCCCCTACGAGCTGGGGGTGAGGGTGGGGGCATTTCGGCGGCTCGTGGCCGAGCGGCTGATCGCGCTGGCAGATGAGCTTGAACTCGACGATCTGCGGGAGATCCGCGAGCTACGCGACGCGCCGGAGGTGGAGGCGCTTCTGGCGTGGCTGGGCGAGACCTATGCGTTGGACGCGCGGTCGGCCTGGCACACCGTCGACTACCTGGCCGGGCAACTGGCCCACGCCGGGGCGGTCTCGTCGGATCGCACGATCCTGGTGGAGGTCTTCGACGATCCGCTGGGCGATCCACGGCTCGTCCTGCACTCGCCCTTCGGCGGGCGGGTCAACGGCCCATGGGGCCTGGCGCTGGCGGGCGCGCTTCGCGAGCGCGTGGGGGTCGAGATCGAGGTCGAGACCAACGACGACGGGGTTCTGCTGCGGCTCTTGGACTCTGAAGCCACGTTCCCTCTGGACGTTATCGCGGAGATGGGGCCGGCTGAGGCGCGGGAGCGGATCCTGCGCGAGCTGCCGGACTCGGCGGTTTTCGGGGCCCATTTCCGGCAGAACGCAGCGCGGGCGTTGCTCCTGCCGGGCTCGGGACCGGGCAAGCGCACGCCCTTCTGGCTCCAGCGGCTGCGGGCCCGCGACCTGTTGCAGGTCGTGCGCCGGTTTGAGGATTTTCCCATTGTGGCGGAGACCTATCGTGATTGCCTGCAGGACGTGCTGGACCTGCCGCACCTGGAGCAGGTGCTCGTCGGCATCGCCGAGGGTGAGATTGAGGTCGTGCTGGTCGAGTCGGTCACGCCGTCGCCGGTGGCCCAGAGCCTGTTGTGGGACTTCGTCAACACCCGGATGTACGAGTGGGACACGCCCCGGGCCGAGCGGCAGCTGCAGACGCTGGCGGTCAACCGGGATTTGCTCCAGGATCTGCTCAAGGATGTGGCCCTGGACGAGCTCTTGCGCCCCGAGGCGGTGACGGCGGTACGCGAGCACCTGCAGCACACGGCACCCATGGCGCAGGCCCGCACCGCCGAGGAATTGGCGGTGCTACTCCAGCAGATGGGGGACCTCTCGTCGAGTGAGATCGCGCTGCGGGCGTCGGTCGATCCATCGAACTGGATCGCGCGCCTGACCGGACAGAACCGGGTGGTGGGAGTGGAGATCCCGACGGCGCAGGGGTCCGAAGTCCGGTGGGTAGCGGCGGAGTACGAGGACGAATATCGACGGGCGTTTGGCGCGGCTGATGGCGCCACGGCTGACGAGGTCGACGCAGCCCGGCGGGCGATCCTGCAGCGCTATCTGGGCCACGCCGGCCCGGTCACGTTGGGGACGATTCTGGCGCGCTACGCCTTTCCGGAGGCCTGGCTCGAGAACGCGCTTGATCGCCTGATCGAGGCGCGGGAGGTGGTCCACGGTCACTTCACGCCGCGACCGGGGCCGACCGAGGCGGCGTCCACGACGATGGCCGAGGCCGAGTTCGTCGACCGCCGGACGCTGGAGCAAATCCACCGGCGGACGATGACGATCCTGCGCAACGAGGTGCAGCCGGTTTCGCTGGCGGTCTACGCGGGTTTTCTGGCCCGGTGGCAGCACCTGCATCCGCGGGAGCGGCTCGCGGGTGACGACGGGCTGGTCGAAGTCCTGCAACAGTTGCGCGCTGTGCCCGTCGTGGGGCAGGTGTGGGAGCGCGATGTGCTGCCGCTGCGCCTGTCGGATTACCAACCAGAGATGTTGGACGCGCTCTGTCAGAAGGGCGAGCTGGTGTGGGTAGGGTCGGGGGGCGCCGATCCCCGGCGCAGCCGTGTGCGCTTCCTCTTCCGCGGCGAGGGGCGGGTCTATCTGGAGCCGGCGCCGGAGGAGATGACGGAGTTGGGCCAGGAGGCCGAGACGGTCTACGGCTTCCTGAAATCGGAGGGGCCGGTCTTCTTCGAGGATCTCTGTGAGGCTCTGGAGATGCCGGAGACTAAGGTGGAGGCCGCGCTGGTCGAGCTCGCGATGGCGGGGCTCGTCACCAACGACAGCCTCGACGCGATGCGGGCGATGGTGGAGGAGGGCACCTCGCAGCCCAAACAGACTGCCGCCCAATCGCGGCAACCTTATAGCTCGCTGGAGGAGGAGCTCGCACGCCGGCGGGCGGAGCTGGGCCTGGGCTCGCGCCGTATCACGCGGCGATCGGATCCCGTGCGCTATCGGTCGGCGAAGGCGCGCGTGCGGCGGCGACTCGACCGGCAGCCCAGCACAGCCTCGATGAGGTCCCGTTGGGCCGGGCGCTGGACGCCGGTGCACCGCTTCCGCGTCCTGGGCAAGCCGGTCCCGGAACCGGAGGTGGCGGCGCGACAGACGCGCCAGCTCCTCACCCGCTACGGGGTGGTGACGCGCGCGAGCCTGGACGACGAGATTGGCGCGTGGAACTGGGGCGGGATCCTGCGCCAGCTCAAGCGCATGGAGCTACGCGGCGAGATCCGTCGCGGTTACTTCGTCCAGGGCCTGCCCGGCCTACAGTTCGCGCTGCCGGAGGTCGTTGAGGAGCTGCGATCGCTGCGGGAGCGGACCGAGGATGAGGCGGTGGGGCTGGAGAACGATCTGGTTCTGATGAACGCTTGCGATCCGGCAAACCTTTACGGGCCGACCCGCGACGACGGCCCGCTCGCTGTTTCAGGCGAGCCCCTGGCCTTCGCGCGGGTGCCGTCGACGTGGCTGGTGCTCCATCGCGGGCTGCCGTTGGTCGTTGTGGGTAACACCGGCGGTGACATCACCACGCTTCAAGGCGCGGACGCGGGCGTCGTGGCGCAGGCGCTGGCGAGGGTGGTGGAGCATCTGGCAACCTTCGAGCGCCGTATCACCGTGGAGACATGGGACGGGGCGCCAGTCCTGGAAAGTCCGGGCGCGTCGATCCTGGAGAGCCTCGGCTTCCGCCGCAGCTATCCCACGATGGTGTGGGACTGGCGGCCCTAGCCGTGACGGCCCTAACCCTGAGCCACCTCCATCGCGATCTCGGCCCACTGCCAGAGGCGTTGGGGTTCGTAGCGGACGGTGCTGATGTCCTTGAGGATGAACTCCAGCGGGCAGCCGTGACGAGCGCAAGCGTCCCGCGCCTCCTCGAGGTCTTTCCTGATCGCGTCCTCATTTAGAGTGTCCCCGGCGACGAGGGCCGGGCTGGGCTTGCGGGAGAAGACGAAGTCGGACCCTATGCGCTCCGCGCCCTTTTCGACGTCGACCCAGGGGCTCATCGAGATCTTGCGCAGGTTGGGGATCTGGCGCACGATGTGGATCTTATCGTCCAGCGGCTCGCAGCAGCCGTAGTAGACGAGGCCGAACCTCTCGTACCATCTCCGGGCGTAATCGAGCTCGAAGACCTGGTGCATCTTGGCCGAGACGGAGACGAAGATCTGGGCCATGCCGCAGGTCCAGAGGTCCTTGGCCCGAACGTGGTCGGGGTCGTAGCCTGGGGCGGGGAGCTCGTCGGTGTAGGCGCCGGTGCAGTGGATCAGCGACTGCGGATAGCCCAGCAGCCCCTGTTCCTCCAGCTGGTCGAGCATCGAGAGGTAGCCGGTGGTGATCCGCGCCATCATCGCGTGGATGAAGTCGGGCCGATCCACCAGGTCAACGAGGGCGTTCTCCACCCCGTGCCACTCGACGAGGCGATCCCAGACGGCGAAGCTGGGGTGGAGCCCCTGCATCCGGACCTCCAGGATGCCGTCGAAGATCTCGCGGGCCTTGGCCTCGGCCTCCGCCGTCGCAGCTTCATCGTGCCATACCGACGGCATCTGGATCTTCTCGAGATCGTTCTCCGTCCGCAGCTGATCGATGTAGTAATGCCCGACGACGTCGTTGTCGGGATCGAGCACCGCGCGGTCCTCGATGGGCCGGATGCCGAGGTGGGCGCCGTGGATCGCCTTGGGGATGTCGACAAAGGGCTCCACGACCATATCGACGCGCATATGGCGCCAGAGGTAAAGGGTCCGGCGCAGGCGCGTCTCGATAGTCCGGCAGAAGGCGTCCTCTGTGCGAAGCGCCAGCTCCCCGTCGACGTCCATCTCGTGCCAGGGGATCTGGTCGATGAGTACCATCGGCCTCACGGGGTGGAGGTCGTTGAGGGCTTTCCAAAGGTGGATGGTCTCCTGCTGGACGGGCAGGGCCGCGATCTCGGCGACCTGGTGGGCGAGGTC
>JBNGCP010000166.1:0-4444 GCA_049974845.1 Anaerolineae bacterium
CGTCGCCGCCGCTGGGGCTGCTGACGATCGCGCCGATGCTGCCCGAGGAGTGGGAGAAGCGGCTCGTCGACGTGAACGTGCGACCGCTCACCGACGAGGATCTCGCCTGGGCCGATCTGGTGCTGATCAGCGCGATGACGGTGCAGCAGGACTCGGTCCGCGAGATCGTGGCGCGCTGTCACGATGCCGGCGTGCGCGTGGTCGGGGGTGGGCCGCTCTTCACGATGGAGCCCGAGGACTACGAGGCGGTCGACTACCTCGTGCTCAACGAGGCCGAGCTCACGCTGCCGGAGTTCCTGGCCGATCTTGCCGCGGACCGTGCCCGGCATCTCTACGCCACCGACGATCATCCCGAGCTGGACCTCACGCCGGTCCCGGCCTGGGAGCTGGCGGACCTGAGGGCCTACGACTCGATGAGCATCCAGTTCTCCCGCGGCTGCCCCTTCGCCTGCGATTTCTGCAACGTGACCGCGCTGCTGGGCCACCGCCCGCGGACCAAGTCGGCGGATCAGATCATTGCGGAGCTCGACGGCCTCTACGAGCTGGGGTGGCGCCAGTCGGTCTTCTTCGTCGACGACAACTTTATCGGCAACAAGCGGGTGCTCAAAGAGGAGCTGCTTCCCGCGCTCATTGATTGGCGGGAGCGCCGATTCGGCACCGACGGACGCGGGATCGCGTTCAACACCGAGGTCTCGATCAACCTCGCCGACGATGAGGCGCTGATGGCGATGATGGTCGAGGCGGGCTTCAACAAGGTCTTCATCGGCATCGAGACGCCCGACGAGGCGGGCCTCGAGTCATGCCATAAGAAGCAGAACACGGGCCGCGATCTCCTCGCTGACGTGAAGAAGCTGCAGCGGGCGGGCTTGCGCGTCCAGGGTGGCTTCATCGTCGGCTTCGACAGCGACACGCCGTCGATCTTCCAGCGCCAGATCGAGTTCATCCAGCAGAGCGGCATCGTGACGGCGATGGTGGGCCTGCTGCAGGCGCCGCCGGGCACGGCGCTCTACGAGCGGCTGAAGGAGGAGGGGCGGCTGCTGGGCAAGGCGATGGGCAACAATGTGGATCTGGCGACCAACGTCCTGCCCCGCATGGGCCTCGAGACGCTCCAGGAGGGCTACCGGCAGATCATGGGCCACATCTACTCGCCCCAGCACTACTACGAGCGGGTCAAGACGTTCCTACGCGAGTACGAGCCGCCCAAGATCAAGTCGCCGCTGCAGCCCTCGGACATCGGCGCTTTCTTCAAGTCGATCTACGAGCTCGGCATCAAGGGCGAGGAGCGCCGCGAGTACTGGAGCCTGCTCGCCTGGACGCTCGTCAAGAAGCCCGCCCTCTTCCCGATGGCGGTGACGCTGGCGATCTACGGGCACCACTTCCACACGATCACGAAGACCTATATCCTGTAGCGCCGGGGCGCATCGTCTGTCGGGCAGGTTTGTCTCACGCCAAGCCGCAAAGGCCGCGAAGGCTTCTCAGGTGTAACAGAGGGTGACCTGGGATCACAGAGGCTGGCCCTAGCAGCGATTTATACCAACCGCGCCGTATGTGCGCCTATCTGTCTCTCTGCGTACTTTGCGGCTTAGCGTCTTTGCGTGAGCTTACGCGTCCGGATTGTAGTGCGGGAGGTCCTCCAGATCCTTTAGGTCATAGTCGAGCGCGACGCCCTCGCTGGACACCGTCCTGATGCTCGAGGCGGGCACGATACGATAATCGGGCAGCAGGCCACCGCCCTTGACGACGAGGTGGGCCAGCTCGCCGCTCTCGCGATCGACCAGCACGTGGTCGACGGCCTCTCGGGCTTCGCCGATCTCGCCGCGCACCGTGAGCACCGGCGTGCCGTGGCCGACGACCGCCTCCGTCGCCTTGACGCCCTTGTGCACTGTCACGCGCGTCTGCGGCACGATGGGCTCCTCGGCGAGCAGCATCCCGTAGGGCAGCGTGCGGAATCGTACATCGTCGGGCTGATACCCATATTGTCGATCGTCCCACTCCGGTGTGGGCCTTGCGTAGGCTTCTTCCTCGTACTCGCGGCACGCGTTCAGCTCGTCGGCCCCCACGTCGACGTGGATCTCCTCCGGCGTCGCTTCGCTGACGAGATCGATGGGGATGACGCGGTCGTCGGTCAGGATGAAGCCCTTTTGGACGATCAGACCCGTGACCTCCTCGGAGGCGGGGTCCAGGACGACTGGGGAGCTAGCTGTCCACCTGCGGCTTGCGAGCACGCCAATCAGGCCTAGGCTACGGGGAGAAAGCCCGCGGTCTAGAGCGCTTTTTTCGCGGAGGGATAGACTGAGTCCGTTCAGGAGGGACCGATGACGACCCATCGCTTCACGCCGACGCACTATCACAACACCTTCGGGCCGCATGCGCCCGTGTTGCGCATCGCCGACGGCGACATGGTGATCACGACGACGGTCGATGCCCACGGGTACGACGCCAGTGGCGAGCAGGTCGCATCGCATCCTAACCCGCAGACCGGTCCCTTCTATGTCGAGGGCGCCGAGCCCGGCGACGCCATCGCGATCGAGCTCGAGCACCTGATGCCGAATCGCCCCAGCGGCTGGACCTACAACAGCGTCGCGGCCAACGTCGTCGATCCGAGCTACGTGCCGGCGCTGCCCGAGCGCGACCTCCTGCGATGGGTCCTCGACCTGGAGGCGTCGACGGCCCGCCTGGCGGAGGCCGGGGCGGATCGGCTGCCCGGTCTGCGCGACCTCGTGCTGCCGCTGCAGCCGATGCTGGGATGCCTGGGCGTCGCGCCTGCCAACGGCGAGGCGATCTGGACCGCCACCTCGGGCCCGCACGGCGGCAATATGGACTACCGGGGCTACGTCGCCGGGATCACCGCCTATTTCCCCGTCTTCGTCGAGGGCGCGTTGATCCACCTCGGTGATGGCCACGCTGTCCAGGGCGATGGCGAGATCGTGGGCACGGGCATCGAGACCTCCTTCGACGTCCGTTTCCGCGTGTGCCTCCTCAAAGGGAAGGCCCTGGGCTGGCCCCGCGGCGAGACGGAGAAGGTCCTGTTCACCGTGGGCAACGCGCGCCCGCTCGATCAGGCCGTCCAGCACGCCACCACCGAGATGCTGCGCTGGCTCCAGGACGACTATGGCCTGACGGCTGAGGAGGCCAGCACGCTCCTCGGCCAGGTCGTCGCCTACGACCTCGGCAATATGTACGACCCCGCCTACACGATGGTCTGTAAGGTATCCAAGCACCACCTGGCTCAGTCGATGGCGAAGTAGACGGAGCGCAGCGTCACGTAGACAACGTACAGCCCGATGAGATAGATGGCGCCAGCCTTGCCGAGCTTGCCTTTATTGAACCAGAGGTAGGCCCACAGCATCGCGCCGGTCACCGCCTCCCAGGGAAGATCCCAGAGCACCAACGGCCTGGGCACCCAGTAGGTCGAGAGCAAGGCGCCGCCCCCGATGGCCACTAGGGGATTCGTGATGTTGCTGCCCACCAGCGTGCCCAACGGTATCCCGGCATCGCCGTTGCGAATGCCGGAGACGGCAGTGATCAGCTCCGGGAGGGCCGAGGCCACCCCCAGCGTGACGACGCCGATCAGCGAGCCGCCGATGCCGGTCCGCTGGACGAACAGCTCTGTGATGTGCAGCGCGAGCATGGCGCTGCCGATGGTGACCGCCAGGGCGCCGAGCGCAATCGCGCCGGCCCGCAAGGCCTCGCGGCCCGTCCGCGGCACGCCGGGCGGCGGGTCGCCGTTCTCATCGAAGCCGTTGTCCCGGGGATCGTAGTGTTTCCGTTCGTCGAGGTAGAGGTAGTACAGATAGCCGAGGAAAGAGGCGAAGAGGATCAGGCCGTCGATGCGGCTGTAATGGCGATTCCATCCCAGGACCAGGCACATCAGTGTCGTGATGATCATGGGGATCATGCTCTTCGCCAGGAAATAGCGGCGGAAGACGAGCCGTCCCGCGATCAGCACGACGATCGCCATGATCAGCGTCTGCTGAACGACGTCCGATCCGATGTTCGCGCCCAGGACGACGCCGGAGCCGATCCGGTAGTCCAACCGGCCCGTCAAGATGCCTGCCGAGGCCGTGAAATGCGCGAGGATCTCCGGGATGCTGGTGGCCAACGAGACCACCGTCACGCCCATGAACGTGGTGGAAAGATGGAAATAGCTCGCCAGGCCCACCAGCTTCTTCACGGCGAGCTCGGAGCTGGCCACGAGCAAGGCCACCGCGGCCAGCCCAAGTAAAGCAATCACCCAAATCGCTGCTGATGATAACATAGTCACTCCCTGTCTGCGTTGCCCGTGATGCGGGCACCGTGCGTTGTGTGGCAGCAAAAAAGGCCGCAACTCAGTTGCGGCCCCTTCAATGACGTACCCGTGAAAATCAAATCATCCGTTCACAGGGAGCTACGGAATGCCTCCATAGCGCGTACGCCAGGGCCGGCGTCGCGCTGTTCCTTCAGG
>JBNGCP010000167.1:0-4364 GCA_049974845.1 Anaerolineae bacterium
TCAATCGCGAGCTCTGTGGGCATCCTCTCCTCCCTTGGCAGCTACGCCTCGAAGTAGACGCCGTCGCGCTCGAGGGCCGCTTGGAGCACACCGTAGGGCAGCGCCCGCGTCGATTCGTCCCGTAGGGCGCAGAGCGCGGCGGCGGTGCCGGCGGCCTGGCCCTGGCCCATACAGGCGACGGTGTTGCGCGTCGACATATGGGCGTCGTGATCGGAGGTGATCATCATCCCCGTCGCGAGGAGGTTGTCGAGCCCGGCGACGCGCAGCGCCCGGTAGGGGATCCCGTAGGTGCCTCCGTCCTTAATCTGCAGGCGCGGCGCGGAGTCGTGGAAGCCGTACGCGAGCACATCGTCCTCGAAGTGGCGGCCCTCCAGGATGTCGGCGCGTGTGAGGTCGTAGTCACAGGTGATGAGGCGGCCCCGGCGGATGGTGAGGGAGGGGCTCGTGCGGGCGATGAAGGCCTTCTCGCAGCCGGGGACGTAAGCGCGGAAGAGCTCGACGGCGCGGGCCTGACGACGGCGCAGCTCGACCTCCGCCTTCGACGCCGCGTCGCGATTGGTGGGGCTGACGTCCATCTTGTAGTTGATCTTGATGAACATGAAATAGTCGTCGTGGACGGTCGTCGTCACCATCGACATCCCGATCTCGGCGGCGGCCTCGTTGAAGGCGGCGGGCATCGCCGTGCGGCGCCCGTCGAGGCGCACGATCTGGTCGTCGACCCCGCTGCGGCGCCCGCGAGCGAGCTGCGTGAGGGCGTCGTGCTCGGCGATGAAGGCGTGATAGCCCTCGACGCTCACGTTGGCGAGGCCGATGCTGTTGACGACAGGATAGTCGTTGGGCTCCGTGTAGTCGGCGCCGGCCCGGGCGCAGAGGTCGCCGTAGCCGGTGGCATCGACGAAGGCGCCGCCCATCAGGGCCTCGCGCCCCTGGTGGCTCTCGGTGATCACACCTCGGACAGTGCTGCCGCCGGAGTCCAAAATGGCGTCGGTCACCATCGTGTTGAGGCAGAGGTGGACGCCCGCCTCCTCGAGCATCTGAAGCGTGACGCGCTTATAGATCTCGGTGTCGATGGCCGTGCAGACGGCGTCGTAGTCGAAGCCCGCGACCATTGGGGCGTGCCCGGTGGTCCCACCCGCCTCCCAGAGGCGATCGATGACCTCCTGCGGGATGCCGCGGACGACCTGGCGCTTCTCAACGCCGGGGAAGGCAGTCCAGAGGTTGTAGAAGCTGTGGAGCGCCGTGCCGCCCTCGACGGCGATGCCGCCCGTGTAGCCCTTCATCTCGACGAGCGCCGTGCTGGCACCCTGGCGTGCGGCGGCGAGGGCGGCGATGACGCCGCCGGTGCCGCCGCCGGCGACGACGACGTCGAAGCGACGGGCAGGTAGGGACTTGGCGGGCTCCAGGTAGCGATCGGGCATCGTGGTCTCCTTAGGCTTGATGGCGGATTGTCTCTCTGTGTGTGCGTCGTGCGGGACGGCTCACGCACCGGCGCCGGTCGATGGTTCGGGCGCTCTTTTCTCCGCCCTCTCGCTGTCGGCCATCTCTTGCTCGACTTCCTGCTCCAGGCGCAGCTCGCGCTCGCGCTGATAGGTGGCGTAGTCAGGCACGACGCGCTCGTAGTCGGTCTGCATAAGGGGCGAGGAGAACATGAAGTCGGCGGATGCGCGGTTGGTGGCTGCGGGGATGTTCCAGAGAACCGCAAGGCGAAGTAACGCCCTGACGTCGGGATCGTGAGGCTGTGCCTCCAGCGGATCCCAGAAGAAGACGATGAAGTCGATCTTTCCCTCGGCGATCATGGCCCCAATCTGAACGTCGCCGCCCAGCGGGCCGCTCTGCATGCGGTGGATCTTGAGGCCGATCTCGTGCTCCAGCAGCCATCCGGTGGTGCCGGTGGCATAGAGGTCGTGCTGGATCAAGGATTGGCGGTTGTACTTGGCCCAGGCCAGCAGGTCGTCCTTCTTGCTGTCGTGGGCGATGAGGGCGATCTTCTTTCTGACACCCATCGGTAGGATTTTGAAGTCCATGGGTCTCCTTTCATTTCCGGGTCGGGACAAGCGAGCGCACGGATAGCCTCTCGTAGCGTGAGTATAGGCGGAGGGGGCGGTGGGGCAAGCGGGTGCCGCGTGTTCCAAGCGGGTGGCGCGTGTTGGATGTACGATGTTGGATGGCGGGCGCCGAAGCCGGATGCCGGAGGCCAGAAGTCTGAAGCCGGAGGACGGGGGGCGGGGTTTTCGTACTTCTTGCTCCTTACTTCCTACTCCCGTCGCCAGCTGACGGCTGATCGCTGACGGCCGATCGCTGATAGCTGACGGCTAGCCCGCACGATGCGCGTGTTGTTCCCGCGGGCGGTTTGACCTACAATGAGGGTGGATGCACCGATTTGGGATCGGTTGGCCGTGGCGGACAACACGTAGCTGCAGTTAGTTAACGACAAGGGGAGGTGGGCTGTGACCATATCGGGACTGGCTCTACTGATGCTGGCGATTGGTCTGACGGTGGTGGTCGCCGTGCTGATCCTGATCTATCTGCTCACGAGGAATCCGCCGGCACCCGGGGTGGAGGACGCTGTGGAGATGACGCCCTTGGAGACACGGGCGATGGCCCGGCTCCGGAGCATCGACAACAAGCTGACGGCGGTCAACATCGTGGCGATCCTTACCCTGATCGGGTGGCTGCTGACCTGCATCGTGGTGGCGCTCAGCCTGGCGTTTGGTGAGTCGGTGGTGTCGCGTTTCATTCCGCGCTGGTTCCGAGGCTGGTGACGGGCGAGCGTGCCCGCGCCGCCCTCGGTCGGCGGCGGATGGGGAGGTGGGGACGCAGCGCGAGGTGGCCGTTCTCGAACAAAGGATGTCGCCGCTCGCCGGATCGACGTTCCACATATGCTCCTCTGGCCACTGTCAGGGGGGCATTTCTCGTTGGGCAAGAGCGGGCAGTTTTGGCCCAACGTGCCTGGTACCCGCCGCCCCCAACGCGAAACACGCCGACTGTCAAGGCCTGTTTTGACGCAGCCCTGACCTGCACTATACTGATCCTGTTGGCTGTCACCGGCTATTTCCGCTAGGGTCTTCGGACAAGAGAGCTATGGACACGACAACGCTGATCACCAAGGTGCTCCTTCCGCGTCGGCGCGAGGATGTTCTGACGCGTCAGCGGCTCCTGAATCGCCTCTATGACATGATCGACTACCGCCTGGTGCTGGTTTCGGCGCCGGCGGGGTACGGCAAGACCACCCTCTTGGTCGATTTCGCTGAGGATCTGGAGCACCCGGTCTGCTGGTACGCGCTCGACGCCAGCGACCACGATCCCCGTCTCTTCCTGGAGCGAATGGTGATGAGCATCCGGCGCCGCTTCCCCGACTTCGGGGAGAGCACGCTTCGCGCGCTGGCGGCCAGCAGCGACCTGCGGGGCGGCGCGCCGGGCGTGGTGCGGGTCCTGGTGAACGAGATCGTCACCGAGATCCCACGGTGGTTCGTGTTGGTGCTCGATGACTACCACACGCTGGGGAAATCGCCGGATGTCGACGCGATCTTGTCGAACTTCATCGCCTACCAGCGCGACCAGTGTCTCACCATCGTCGCCAGCCGCGTCGTGCCCAGCCTGCCCCTCATTATCCCACTGGTGGCCAAGGGCGGTGTTGGGGGCCTGGGACAGGGCGATCTGCAGTTCCTGGCGGAGGAGATCCAGGCGCTCTTCGCCCACAACTACGGCACCGAGCTGAGCGATGAGGAGGCGCAAGCGCTGGCCGAGCAGTCTGAGGGCTGGATCACCGGCGTGCTGTTGACGGCGTACACTCGTTGGCAGGGCGTGTTGCAGAGTTGGATGCGGGCGCGCGACTCCCAGCAGCCCATCTACGACTATCTGGCGCAGGAGGTCTACGATCACCAGCCGAAGGCGATGCAGGCGTTTCTCACGCGCTCGTCAACCCTCAGTGAGATGAACCAACAGCTCTGTGAGGAGCTGTTGGAGGTGGCAAACGCCGACGAGATGCTCGATGCGCTGGAGACCGAGAACCTCTTCGTGACGCGGTTGGAGCACGACTGGTACCGCTATCACCATCTCTTCCGCGATTTCCTCCAGGCGCAATTGCGCCGACAGGATCGGGAAACGTGGCGCGATTTGCATCTGCAGGCCGCGGTGTGGTTCGAGGCACACGACCGGCTGCGACCGGCGGTCGACCACTACTTGGCCATCGGGGCTCTCTCCGAGGCCGCGCGGTTGATGAGTGCAGTGGCCCGCGACCTCTACGTTGCGGGGCAACTGACGACGCTGATGACGTGGCGCGAGCAGCTCCCCGATGAGATCCTGGTGGAGGTGCCCAGGCTGGCGCTCTTTCAATCGCGGGCGGCGTACAAGCTGGGCGAGCA
>JBNGCP010000168.1:0-2217 GCA_049974845.1 Anaerolineae bacterium
GCGCATATGATGGCGGCGGCGGTGCTGGAGGAGTTCCCGGAGGCCAAGATTGCGATTGGGCCGCCGATCGAGCACGGCTTCTACTATGACTTCGATCTGCCCCGCCCCCTCACCGAGGAGGATTTGGAGGAGATCGAGGCCCGGATGAAGGAGATGATCAAGGAAGATCGCGAGTTTGAGTATGAGGAAATCTCACCCGAGAGAGCCCGCGAGCTCTTTTCCGATCAGCCCTACAAACTCGAGCTGATTCGGGACATCCTCGAAAGCGGCACCGACGAGTATGGGGAGGAAAGCAAAGAAGCCCCGAAGCTCTCGATCTACAAGAGCGGGGACTTCGTCGATCTCTGCCGTGGACCCCACGTGGACAGCTCAAAGGAGATCAACCCCGAGGCCGTGAAGCTGCTCAACACAGCCGCCGCGTACTGGCGGGGGGACTCGGATCGGCCGATGCTCCAGCGGATCTACGGCACAGCCTGGCGAACGCCGAAGGAGCTGCACCAATACCTGCAGTGGCTGGAGGAGGTGCGCAAGCGCGATCACCGGCGCCTGATCCGCGATCTCGACCTGGTCTCCTTCCACGAGGAAGCAGGCCCGGGCCTGGCCTACTGGCATCCGCGCGGGGCGCTGATGCGCAAGACCATCGAGGATTTCTGGCGGGATCGCCACCTGGAAGGCGGCTATGATCTGGTCTATTCGCCGCACATCGGCAAAGCGTGGCTGTGGGAGAAATCCGGACATCTGGACTTCTACAAGGAGGGCATGTACGCGCCGATGGATGTGGATGGGCAGGACTACTACCTGAAGCCGATGAACTGTCCATTCCACATTATGATCTACAAGACACAGCTTCGCTCCTATCGCGAATTGCCCTTACGCTGGGCCGAGCTGGGCACGGTCTACCGCTACGAAAAGAGCGGCGTGCTGCACGGCCTGCTACGCGTCCGAGGCTTTACGCAGGACGACGCACACATTATCTGCACACCGGAACAGATTGAGGACGAGATCCTGCGCGTGTTGCACTTTTCGCTCTCGATGTTGCGAGCCTTTGGCTTCGAGGAAATCCTGGCCTATCTCTCGACGCGACCCGAAAAGGCCGTGGGCGAACCCGCGCGTTGGGAACAAGCGCAGGAATCGCTGCGGCGCGCGATTGAGCAAGAAGGGTTGGAGTATGACGTCGACGAGGGCGGCGGCGCCTTCTATGGCCCCAAGATCGACCTGCACATCAAAGATGCGTTGGGACGCTCCTGGCAGCTTACGACAATACAGTTCGACTTCAACGAGCCCGAACGCTTCGATATGACATACGTTGGGGAGGACGGGGAGGAACACCGACCCTATATGGTGCATCGTGCACTGCTGGGCTCCATCGAGCGCTTCTTCGGCATCCTGGTAGAGCACTACGCCGGCGCCTTCCCGGTCTGGCTGTGCCCGGAGCAGGCACGCCTGATCCCCATCGCCGATCGCCACATCGCGTACGCCAAAGAGGTGGAGGAGCAACTGCGCCATGCAGGCCTCCACGCCAGCACGGATGCCTCCTCCTCGCGGATGGGGGCGAAGATCCGCGAGGCTCAGCTGATGAAGATCCCCTATATGCTGGTGGTCGGAGATCGAGAGGCAG
Source organism: Anaerolineae bacterium (assembly GCA_049974845.1). Classification (GTDB taxonomy): domain Bacteria; phylum Chloroflexota; class Anaerolineae; order B4-G1; family SLSP01; genus PWVB01. The sequence goes on from JBNGCP010000168.1 coordinate 1,619, forward strand.
AAGCCGGTACCGTGGCCGTCCGTCTGCGCAGTGAGGAGAATCTGGGCGCGATGCCGGTGAGCGACTTCATCGCCAAGGCCCGACAAGCGATAGAGGAACACGCATTGGATTGGGTCGGCTAGCTCACGTGCAGTAAGGCGCCAGGCATCCAACGAGGCTTTACCAACGGGTCCAACCCACTGGAGCCGAGACGTCCTGTGATGTCTCGGCTCCTGCAATCACCGTGTCTGCTCAGAGCTCGATTCTGCTACACGCCCCTGGGCTGCGAGCTCCTTCTCCCGTTTGAGGCGCTCGAAGTGCTCACAGATGTTCGAAGCCAACACCTCGGAGATGCCAGGCACTTCCATGAGCTCATCGGTGGAGGCCTTTTGGATGGCGTCGAGGGACCCGAAATGCTTGAGAAGTGCCTTCCGTCTAACCGGCCCGATGCCGGGAATCTCATCGATCTGGGAGGCCAGCCCCCGTTTGCGCCGGCGTTGCCGGTGATAGGTGATCGCGAAGCGGTGCGCCTCGTCGCGAATGCGCTGCAACAGAAGGATTGCCGGGGCAGAGCGATCAAGCCGGACCGGGACGCGCCGGTCGGGAAGGAAGATCTCTTC
>JBNGCP010000168.1:2317-4345 GCA_049974845.1 Anaerolineae bacterium
GCCAGATCGAGCAGCTCGCGCCCCGGTCCTTCGCGGGGCACATTCAGGTAAACGACGTCGCCACGCTTAGTACGGAGCCATTGCTCGAGGACCGCCGCCTGCGCGATCTGCGTGGGGAGAAGAATCTCCGGTGGAACCGCCGCAGCATCGGTGTAGAACTGCTCTAAGAAGGCGGTCACGATCTCCTCCTCATCCTCGCATCCCCCACCCTCCATCACGAAGTACTCGCGACCGAGCAGCTTTCCGTTGCGGACGAAGAAGACCTCCACGCACGCATTACCATTGTCGCACGCCATCGCAATTACGTCCTGATTGGTCGCGGCTGTGGTGATGATCCGCTGCCGCTCCATCACGTGTTGTAGCGCCTGGTAGCGGTCGCGCAACTGGGCAGCCCTCTCGAACTGCAGATCCTCAGAGGCCTTGTCGATCTGCTGGCGCAGATCATTCATCACCGTCTCGGTCTCGCCTCCCATGAAACGGATCAGCTGCTCAATGACGGCGTTGTATTCCTCTTTATCGACAGCCCCAATACAGGGTGCCGTGCACAGGTGCAAGTCGTAATAGAGACATGCCCGCGGATCTTTGCCGGTAATGACGCGATCACACGTGCGGTAGGGGAAGAGGCGGCGGAGCAGGTCCAACGTATCACGCAGAGCGGACGTGGAGGTGTAGGGGCCGAAGTAGCGGCCCCCGTCGCGTTCCATACGCCGCGTGATGAGCACCTTCGGGAAATCCTCGTTGGTGACCTTGAGATAAGGATAGCGCTTATCATCCTTGAGGCGTACATTGAAGCGCGGACGGTGCTTCTTGATCAGGTTAGCCTCAAGAATCAGGGCTTCGATCTCCGAATCGGTGAGGATCCAGTCGATGTCATCGATCTCCGCAACCAGACGACGCGTCTTGGCATTCTCCTGCGCCGATGCATGAAAGTAGGAGCGGACACGATTGGCGAGGTCGACCGCCTTGCCGACATAGATGACACGTCCCTTCACGTTGCGCATCAAATAGACGCCGGGCTTTTTTGGCAAGGTGTCAAGCTTTTGTCGCACTTTTTCCCTGGGTTCCATTGTGGGCCTATTATACAGCAAACGCCCCGGGAAAAAGCTCCCGGGGCGCTCTAGGCAGGGTTTGAGACTAGCCTACCCGCCTCGAACTATGACGTCAAGGCAAGCAGATCTCCGATGCGCAGCATCATCTGGTACTGAAGCTCCTCAAGCACAGGGGTGAGGACGATGGCGCCGATGATGCAGCAACAACACAGAATCAACAGCACGGCAACCACGATGATGATGATCAGCGTCGTGTTGTTCTTCTTCGGTGGCTTCGCCGAAGGCGCAGATGTCGACGGCGTCACGACCGGTTGGTCGCCACCGCCAGCGGCAGGCGTGACCGGTTCGGGCGAGACGGCGGTCGACTGAACCGACGGCGTCACTTCCTCTGCCTCTGCATCATCAAAAGGGCTTGGGATCTCGGCCTCCTCTGATGACGTCGAAGGCGTGATAACAACAGGTCCCTCCTCGGGCAACGAGGGCGGTGTCTCCACCTCTTCATCAGGGAGGGGCGGGGGGGTCGTCACATCAGCTTTTGGGAGTGGTTCTGGCGCACCCTCTTCCTCCATCTCGGGGAGGGGCGGCGGCGTCACCTGAGTCTTTGGCTCTTCCTGTTCCTCCTCCGTGGATTCGGGTTCCTCCGACTCTGGGTCCAAGCGTCGTGTCGCGAATTCGTTCATTGTGACCTTCTCTCCTTATCCTATGCTATCAAGCTTATCTCAAAACCCGCGTCCCGGAGGAATTCCAGGATGGGATCACCCAAGAACCAGCCGGCACCCAGTACGGCGCAACAACATAAGAGCAGCACGGCAATGATGATAAGCACAATCACCCAAGGTCGCGACTTCCCGGAAGACGAGGGCTCAGCGCCATAATCTTGTGTCATATCCTCCCTCCCCTGCATCCATCTGAACGTGTCTTCGCAACTAGGTTGCGATCAGACAGACCGCTCCCCACGACGCCGACGACGCCAGCGGAC
>JBNGCP010000169.1:0-4086 GCA_049974845.1 Anaerolineae bacterium
GGCTTTTGCACCTCCCCCGGCCCATGCTATAATGCCCAAGCCCGCGACAGCCGGCCAGGCCCGATCTGGCGACGACACCCAGGCGCATCCAACACCAGGGAGGCGACATGAAGTGCCCGTTCTGTGGATCCAGCAACACGAAGGTCGTTGACACACGCCACGATCCCCAGGGGAACGTGCGCCGGCGGCGTGAATGCTCCGATTGCGAACAACGTTTCAGCACCATCGAGCGTGCGATCCTCACGAACCCGCTTGTCGTGAAACGCGACGGTCGGCGTGAGGAGTTTGAGCCAGAGAAGCTGATGTCTGGCCTGCGCATCGCCTGCGCGCGCCGTCCAATCTCAGCAGCGCATCTGGACCGCATCGTCGAGCGTGTGGAGTACGCGATTCGTCAGACCGGCAGGACCGAGATCTCCAGCCAGATGATCGGGGATCTCGTCATCGAGGAGCTGCGCCAGCTTGACGAGGTGGCCTACATCCGCTACGCCATCGTCTACATGGGGTTGAAGGACCTCGAGTCCATCCGCGCCGAGATCGATCGCCTCCGCGCGAACCGGCACTGAGCGGCGCAACCAGTCCACAGAAGCCCACCCTTAGTGGCGGCAAGGGTGGGCTTCGCCTTGAAGGCAAGTCGTGCCGGTGACTGCCGCCGTACACCATCATTAGCTGTGGGCGCGAAGACCGGGGCGCTGGCAGCAAGCTATCTATAATGTTAGGAGGGTAGAAAGCGATGACGTTCAGGGATAGCGAGAGACTCTCAGGCGCGAAGCTGTCGGAGGAGGAGTTGGTCGCGCAGTTCTCAGACAACGCTCTCGAGGTGCTGCAGCGCCGCTACCTACGCAAGAACAACAACGGACAGCCCGCGGAGGCCGTCTCAGAGATGTTCGAACGGGTCGCGCACCACGTGGCCGCTGCCGAAGGCAATTGGGGCGGTGATACCGAAGTCGCGGAAGCGCTCTTCTACAACCTGCTGACGCACCTTCGGTTCGTGCCGAACTCCCCCACCTTCACCGGCGCCGGCACACCGCTGGGCCAGCTCGCGGCGTGCTTTGTGCTTCCAATCAAGGACGACATGGGCCGGGAACCCGGAGGCATCTTCCAGACGTTGCGAGACGCCGCGCTGATCCAGCAGACGGGCGGCGGCAATGGCTTCAGCTTCTCGCGCCTCCGTCCCAAGAATAGCCTCGTCGTCTCTAGCATGGGACGGGCAACCGGGCCAATCGGCTTTCTTCGCGTCTACGATAAAGCCTTCGGAGAGATCGCCCAAGGAGGAACGCGACGAGGCGCCAACATGGCGGTTCTGCGGGTCGACCACCCCGACATCGAGGCCTTTGTCACGTGTAAGACTTCCGAGGACGCCATCACGAACTTCAACATCTCCGTCGGCATCGTGGATGCTTTTATGGAAGCAGTCGAGGCTGACGCTGAATGGCAACTGCGCTTCCCGGACGTGGAGCATCCCGCCTATCGGGATTTCCACGGCACCTTCGAGGACGCCGAGGAGCGGGGGATCCCTCTCAAGTCCTACGGGAAGGTCCGTGCGAAAGAGCTCTTCGACCGGATCGTCCAGCAGGCTTGGGGCAACGGCGAGCCAGGGCTGCTGTTCCTCGATACCGCGCAGGAGGACCATCCGATCCCCTACCTGGGTCGGTACGAGACGACCAACCCATGCGGCGAGCAATTCCTGATGCCCTACGAGAACTGCTGTCTGGGCGCCGTGAACCTTGCGCGCCACTTCGCGACCGATGGGGAAGGAAGCCCAACCCTCGACTGGGATAAGCTGGCGGAGAGCGTTCACGCCTCCGTGCGATTCCTCGATGACGTCGTCACAGCGAACGCCTATGTTCCCGCCGTGCCACAGCTCGAAGAGGCCGCCGAGCGCGCCCGGCGGATCGGCCTCGGGATTATGGGCTTCGCCGACCTGCTCTACCACATGCGAATCCGGTACGGAAGCCGGCAGGCCCAGGAACTCGCCGCCCAGCTTATGGAGTACATTCGGTACCATGCGATGCGCGCCAGCATCGATCTTGCGCGCGAGCGGGGTCCCTTCCCAGCCATCACCGGCAGCGTCTACGACCCCGAAAACGTGACGTGGCGCCCGCGGCCCTGGCCCGAATGGCTCGGCGGTGGCCCGCAGCACGACTGGGGCCGCCCGGCTGTGGCGTGGGACGAGCTTCTCGATGCATTGCGCCAACACGGCATCCGCAACGCTGCTCAGCTGACCATCGCGCCGACGGGCACGACCGCGACGATCTCGGACATCGAGGGCTACGGCTGCGAGCCGGTTTTCGCATTGGCCTATACCCGCTACGTGCATGAGGCCGACGAGCAGGTCCAGCTGCTCTACGTCAGCCCCCTCTTCGAGCGGGCGCTTGAGGAGGCAGGCCTGAGCGAGGAGGATCGCGACGCCATCCTGGAGCAGGTCAAGGCGACGGGGAGCTGTCAGGGGCTGGAGGACGTGCCCGAGGACATCCGGGAGGTCTTTGTGGTGGCCAGCGATATCTCTGCGGAGGAGCACGTTCGGATGCAGGCTGCCTTCCAGCTTTTCGTCGATGCAAGCATCAGCAAGACGATCAACTTCGATGCCGACGCCACACCCCAGGACGTGGCTGATGCTTTCTTATTGGCGTGGCGGCTGGGATGCAAGGGCCTTACCGTCTACGTCGCCGGCTCGCGCGAACACGAGGTGCTCGAAACCGAGGCTATCCGTCAGCAAAAGGCCGGGAGCGAGGGAGTGGGTGCGCCCGCAGCCACAAGTCAAGGCGCCGGCAGCCTGGCGTTGAGCGGAACGCATCCCTATGCCACGATTCGCCCGCGCCCTCCGTCGCTGACCGGCGTGACCTATCAGGCCCGCACGCCCTTGGGCACGGCCTATGTCACGGTCAACACGGACGGCGACGGCGAGCCCTTTGAAGTCTTCCTCAACGTGGGGAAGGCCGGTTCAGACACCGCGGCCGTCGCCGAGGCCATTGGGCGCCTCATCTCGCTGACGCTCCGCTTGCCATCGTCGCTGCCGCCGCGGGCGCGCCTCAACGAGGTCGTGGAGCAGCTCGCGGGAATCGGTGGGCGCCGGCCGATGGGCTTCGGGCACAATCGCGTCCTCAGCCTTCCAGATGGTGTGGCCAACGTCCTCGAAGGCTATCTACAAGAGCTGACCGACGAGGAGGAGGGCCGCGGTCCCCGCCCGCGCCATAGCGAGTCCTCCCAGCCGAGCCTCGCGCTCTTCGAGGCCGGGGACCTGTGTCCGGCCTGTGGGCAGGCCGCGCTTGTCAACACGGAGGGGTGCCGCCGTTGCTATGCCTGCGGTTACAGCGAATGCTAGGAGGCCGCAGCCGCCCCCTTCGACCTATGGGATCAGAAAAGGGCGCCGCTCAACGAGCGGCGCCCTGTCTAGCGATCTCCAAAGGGGTGCCAATCGGCACCCCCCCCACGCTTACACGACGTCAACGATCCTGAACCGAATCTTGCCGGCGGGCGCCTTGATGGCGACCTCGTCCCCGACCACATGCCCTAACAGCGCCTTGCCCAGCGGCGACTCATTCGAAATCCGCCCTTTGGAAGGGTCAGCCTCCGTCGCGCCCACGAGGTAATAGGTCTCCTCCTCACCGTATCCCTCTTCAACGACGGTGACCTCGCTGCCCAAGCGTACCCGACCATCATCCTGCGCCCCACGCTCAATCAGGACAACATTCCGCAGAAGCGCCTGCAGTTCCAAGATACGCCCCTCCAGAAAACCCTGCTCCTCTTTCGCCTGGATGTAGTCGGCGTTCTCCGAGAGATCGCCCTGCTTGATCGCAAACCGCAATCGCTCGGCCAACGCCGGCCGCTTGACGTTAATAAGCTCATCGAGCTCCTCTTTGAGCTCAGCGTATCCCTCAGGTGTCAGATAGGCTGCGTCTTTGTTCATAGTGTCTCCTTCGTAGCAACCGCGTCATTCTACCACAGGCATTCGGCGCGACAACACGCGCACACCCCTTCGATAGGATAGTCGCAGTTGGGCAAAACAGGTGCAACGCACTCTGCTCGTCCCATCGCTACGCGACGCCAGAAGTGCCCCTCACCCCAAAGCCTAAGTGCGTTGCACCT
>JBNGCP010000170.1:0-4040 GCA_049974845.1 Anaerolineae bacterium
CTCGGAAGAGGGGGAAAGGGCTGCGGCGATTTTGGAGTTCCTCCCCCCGCCGGCGGTTTTTGCCGGTGGGGGGAGGTTAGGAGGGGGGCTCAGTCGCGTGTCGGTGTGCTGCGTCCGTTCTCGCGGAAGCCGGTGAGGACCTGGCTGAGCTGCTCGACGATGTCGGGCCGCTCGTTCCACAGGTTGTGCTGCTCCCGCCAGTCATCGATCATGTCGTAGAGCTGGCCTTTGGGCCCGTCGTCGAAGGCGGAGTAGCCCTCACGAGGCTCAGAGAATCCGCCCGAGCCCAGCCCCATGATCAACTTCCACCGGCCCTGGCGGATTGAGAACATCCCAGTCATCGAGTGGTGCACTACGGCGCCTCGCTCGTTGCTCGCTTCGTCGCCGCCGTGGAGCAGCGGCAGCAGGCTGTAGCTGTCCTCGCCGGTGTGGGGGGCGAGATCCAGGTCGACGATGTCGGCGACGGTGGCGATGAAGTCGGCGAGACAGACGGTCTCGTTGGAGATGGATCCGGGCTCGATGATGCCGGGCCAGCGCACGAGGAAGGGCTCGCGGTGACCGCCGTCCCAGATGTCGCCCTTATAGCCGCGAAGGTCGCCGCACGACTTGTGGCCGTGCATCAGACCGTCGACGTCGAAGGGGCGCGCACCGTTGTCGCTGGTGACGATGATCAGCGTATCGTCGGCACATCCGAGCTGCTCAAGCGTATCCATCACCTGTCCCACCATCCAGTCGACCACCCAAACCATGTCACCCCGGGGGCCCGCCTGGCTCTTGCCCTTGGCGAAGTCGGGCGGCATGCAGGGGCGATGGGGCGCGGCGGGGGTCAGGTAGAGGAAGAAGGGCCGCTCCGGGTCCTCCGCGACGCTGCGCTCGATGAAGCCGGTGGCTTTCTTAATGAAGGTGGGGTCGCAGTCCTCGTCGCGCCAGCCGGGCGCCATATAGCCCTTCAGCTGCTGGGGATTGTAGGGCGATTTCTCCACGTTGGGGATGCCGACGGTGTGATCGTTCTCGATGAAGCAGTAAGGGGGCATGTCGAGCGATCCGGCGATGCCGAAGAAATAGTCGAAGCCGAGATCCAATGGCCCTCCGATGATGGGCTTGGTGTAGTCGACCGCGCCTTCGTCGGTCCAGCTCTCGGGGTCGAAGTCCTTGCCCTCCTGGGGCTGCCACTCGAGGCCCACGTGCCACTTGCCGACGGCTGCTGTCGTATACCCGTGGTCCTTGAGCAGCGAGGCCACCGTCGTGCGGGCGGGGTCGATGAGCGGCAGCGAGAAGCCGCCGTTGACGCCGCGCTTGAGCCGTGTCCGCCAGCAGTAGCGGCCGGTGAGCACGCTATAGCGGCTTGGGGTGCAGACCGAGGAGGCGGAGTGCGCGTCGGTGAAGCGCATGCCCTCGGCGGCAAGCTGGTCCATGTTCGGGGTGGGGATCTTCGAGTCGGGGTTGTAGCACCCCACGTCCCCATAGCCCATGTCGTCGGCCATAATGAAGATGATATTGGGTCTACTGCTCATGGCGGTTGTCCTCCTTGGTTAGGGTGGTCAGAGGGTAGTGTAGGGCCAATCGGTGAAACGCGCAACGCACCTGCGGATGGCCCAATGGCGCGGGTGGGCTCGGGGCAGGTGCATTGCACGTGGGGTAAGCTACCAGGCGTAGGCCTCCGGTGCAGGACCTTTGCCCAGCGGGCGCCCGTTGTTGATGTCGAAGATCTCGTCCAGGCGGGCCATCGTCTCGTCATCGAGCTCTAGCGCTGCGGCGCGGTCGAGACCCTCGAGATGGCCGAGGCGGCGCACGCCGACGATGGCCGAGTCGACGGCGGGATGGGCCAGCGTCCAGGCGATGGCGACGACGTGCTCCGGCTCGCCCAGCTCCTTGCAGAGCTCCGAGTAGGCGTCGAATTGCCACTGCCGGTCGGGCGTGAGCTGGTACTCGTCCCAGACCTGCGCGCTGCGCGAGCCCTCCACCAGCTTGGTCTTGCCGGCGAGAAGGCCGCCGCCGAGCGGCATGTAGGGGATGACGCCGATGCCGAACTCCTTCGCCGCAGGCAACACCTCCAGCTCCGGGATCCGATTCAGCAGATTGTACTGAGTCTGCTCGGAGACGATGCCAGTCAGCCCGCGCTGCCAGGCGGCCATCTGGAACTTAGCCAGCCCCCAGCCCGGGAAGTTGCTGGTGCCGACGTAGAGGATGTCACCATCGTCTTCCAAGCGCTCGAAGGTGCGCCAGAACTCCTCAAGCGTGATCGTGCGGTCGATGTGGTGCACCTGGTAGAGATCGATGTGGTCGGTCTGGAGCCGCCGGAGGGAGTCCTGGCAATGCTTGCGGATCTTGTAGGCCGAGATCCCTCGCGATTCGTTGGGGCCAGGATCCTCCACCATATGGCTATAGACCTTGGTCGCCAGGACGATGCGGTCGCGGCGACCGTCGCCCTGGGCCATCCATCGCCCGATGATCTCCTCGGTCAACCCCGTTTGGGGCCGTCCGTAAGCGTTGGCGGTGTCGAAGAAGTTGATGCCCATCTCCAACGCCTTGTCCATGATCTCGAAGGCCTCGGGCTCCGGCGTGCGGGTGCCGAAATGCATGGTCCCCAAGCAGATCTTGCTGACCTCGACGTTGGAACGCCCCAGTCGTGTGTATTCCATTGTGCAGACTCCTTTCGTGTTTCGGTGGTGTTTGACGTTCCGCCCTTACTTTACTGCAGAGCGCCCTCTGGAACAAGCAACGGTGCCGCAGAAGTTGGACGTTGGGAAGATGCGCGTATACTGAGGACGGTCGTCGGATGGCCCGGCCTTTCCGCGGCGTCGTGCGGTTGGGCTGCTGCGAGATTGGAGCGCCAACTAGTTGAGGATCGGAGGGTACCGAGATGTTCACGATGATGGATCGATCGACAGAGGACTGCCTTGGCGTTGAGGTCAGCGGCATGGTGCGGGCGGAGGATTACGAGAAGATCAAGCCGGTGCTGGCGAATGCCATCAAGGCCCACGGCACGATCAGTCTGGTTGTCTATGTGAAGGATTTCGAGGGTCTTGGCGGAATGGACGCGCTCCACGAGGATCTGAGATTGGCCTTCAACGAGTACAAGGATATCGCGAAGGTCGCCATTGTCGGCGACGATCGCTGGCAGGAGTGGGCCGCGAAGCTTCTCAGCGCGCTGACCCCGGGCACCCAGGAACGGTACTTTGAGCCCGAGCAGATGGACGAGGCATGGACCTGGGCCTGCGGCGTGGGCTGGGCGGAGGGTTAGGCGTCGAAACTTGGCCCAGGCGTCTCTGTCGAGGTCGCGGTCGGAACCACCTGCCGGCATCGTGGCGCTGAGCGGATCCGAACATCTTGCGTGGCAGGCGCAAGGCGCCTATATTTAGGGGTACAGGGTCAGCTTACTCTGGAGGAGGGCGAGGTGAACGAGGAGCGTCCGGATCGCGAGCAGCAGCCGTATCGGCCTGAGTATGACGAAAAGCAGCGAGAGATGGAGGAAAAGGAGCTGCAGAAGCGCGACGAGAAGGAGGAGAAAGAGGAGAAATCCTACGAGGAGAAGCGGCGTCAGGACCCCGTCGGCGCGATGGTCTGGGCCGCGACCCTGATCTGGGCCGGGCTCGTCCTGCTTGCCAACAACCTCGGATGGCTGGAGACGTTACGCATTCGCCTGGGAGACACGGGCTTCGACATGCCTTTCGAGATCGAGGGGTGGGTCGGTGCGTGGCAGGTCTTCTTCTTGGGCGCCGGGGTTTTGGTGCTGATCGGGGTTTTGGTGCGGCTCCTGATGCCAGAATACCGCCGTCCCGTCCTCGGCAACCTGATCTGGGCGATTGTCCTCTTTGGGCTTGCGCTGGGGCAGTGGGAGCTGATCTGGCCCTTGATCCTGATCGCTATCGGGATTTCGTTGTTGTTTGGGGGATTGCTCAGGCGCCGCTGAGCTCGCCGCAGGCGGGAGACGCGGCACCGCCGCGTCTCTACACTGCGGGTTGGTGGGAGCTGATCTGGCCCCTGATCCTGATCGCTATCGGGATTTCGTTGTTGTTTGGGGGATTGCTCAGGCGCCG
>JBNGCP010000171.1:0-1482 GCA_049974845.1 Anaerolineae bacterium
GGAGGTAACCTATGGCAGTTGACATTCCAAAGGCGTATATGGATCTCTTCGAGAGGCGGGCGTTTGCCTCGCTGGCGACGTTGATGCCCGACGGCAGCCCGCACGTGACCCCGGTCTGGGTGCTGTACGAGGCGCCTTACGTGCTCGTCAACACCGCGCGCGGACGCGTGAAGGACCGCAATGTGCATGAGGATCCACGGGTGGCGATGGCGATCATCGACCCCGACAACCCCTACCGATATCTGGCGATTCAGGGGCGCGTGGTCAAAGCCACCGAGAAAGGCGCGGTCGACGTGATCAACCAGATGAATATGAAGTATCAAGGCGATCCGACCTATCCGTTGCCGGAGGGCGAGGTGCGCGTCACGTATCTGATCGAACCGGAGAACGTCTGGGGTAGCGGTTAAGGCGCCAGCGTCCAAGTTCTAGACGCGTGGAGCGCGGGTGCGGATCTGCCCGCGCTCCCGCACTCGATGGTCCGCTGCCGCGGCCTATTTGCCGGTCGAGCCCTCCTGTGTCGTGCTGAGCTGGCGCAGAAACGCTCGCACCGCCGCAGCGGAGTTGTCCGCAGCAAGATCCATAAAGGTGCGGGCCTCGTTCTCGCCTGGTCCGCCGCCCGCTAGATCCGACAGGGAGCGGAAGGCGATGAAGGGCACGTCGTTGACGTAGGCGACGTGGGCGACGGCAGCGCTCTCCATGTCCACCGCGTCGGCGGCGAACGTCTCCCAGATCCACGTCCGGTAGGCCGCGTTGTCCACGAAGGTCTGCCCGCTCACGCCGTTCCCCCCGACGATCAGAGCCGGGGCGTGACTCAGGCAGCGGCGGTTGGCCCCGCACGAGGCGAGTGTCACTTCATCGGCGGCGCGTCGCGCCTGCGCGAGCAGGTCGGAGTCGACATCGAACCAAAAGATCGGCGCCGACGGGCTCGGCGTATCCCCGCCTTTCACGGTGGTGAGCTTCTGCGGGAACATCATGCCGAAGTTGCCGTAGGGGGCGCCGTGGGTGCCAGGGTCCCAGCCGCTGTCGGTCTCCCGGGCGGCGACCTGCTCCTGATACTGCCCCCAGCGCGCGGGCACGGCGACGTCGCCGATGTTCAGGTTGGGGTTGACGCCGCCGGCGATGCCCGAGACGATGAGGGCGCGCACGTCGAAGTGGTCGATCACCGCTTGGGCTGTCATCGCGGCGTTGATCATGCTCTGACCGCTGAGCACCATCACGACGTCGTTGCCCTCCAGGGTGCCGACGTAGTGGAGCCGTCCCGCGACGAAGAAGCGATCGGAAATCTCCGCTGCGTCGCGCAGCGCCATCAGCTCCGGGCTGAAGGCGGAGATGAGGGCAATCCGCGGCGTCGCGTCCAGGTGCTCGGGCTCAACGCTCGTGGCGACCCGGCACCCCAACAGGAGCGCGACCGCCAGCAGAACCGTGAAGAGGGGGCCGCGCGCGCGTGGGCGGCGATGGGTGCGCCATCGATGCTGAGACGCG
>JBNGCP010000171.1:1582-3887 GCA_049974845.1 Anaerolineae bacterium
GTAGAAGTGGCGGAGGCCTCGGTGTGCTGCTGGTCGGGGAGGGCGTCGGGCAGGTGCGTGGCCCAATCCGCCGGCGTGTAGGTCACCGTCAGCGCGTCGATGCTCACGCTCTGCGCAAGCGCCAACGGGGTCTCGGCGAGCCAGCTACCCATGCCCGAGGTGAAGGCGCGATTGTCCGCGCGTCCTGCGAGGAACAAGGCCGCCAGATGATCCCAGATCAGAGCGGTCGTCGGAGCCTGCACGTCGTCGACATAGACGACCCCGCGGGTGTTGCCATCGAGGATGGAGGGCACCTCGACGTTGAAGGTGAGGTCGTCGAAGAGCGCCCGGACAAGATGGTAGTCTGTGGGCTGAAGTTGGGTGAACATCAAGACACGGCCTCCCTTGCATGGGGCGCTGGCGTGATGCGGATGTCCGGAGGCCTTGAGGTCGGGTTAGCCATAGCCGTGTCCTGGAGCTGACGCTATCGCGATGCGCGCGCCGCCTAACGAAGGGTGGCAAACAGCCGCAGGCCAGCGACGACGAGCAGGCCGATACCTGCGACGGTAAGCACGAGACCGGCGACCACCTGCCGAACGGCGGACGGCGGCGCGTTAGCCTCCAGGACGGCCTCAGCGGGGTTGTTGGGGTCGTGGTGGACGGCGAGCGTCCGCCCCGGCGGATAGGCGCGGATGTGGCGCTGGGCCTGGGTGGGGGTAGGGAACCAGCGCCGGGGCCCGAGACGGATCTGATCGTTGGTGTACTGGGTGCCGTCGACGGTGTAGACGTAGATGACACGGGGTGCGAACGTCGTCTCGCTGCCCTTGTCGTCATGCTCGATGTTGCTCTCCACGCTCGCCTCGACGATCTCGCCCTCCGCAGAAGGCCATCCGCGGCTTTCGCGCGTGATCCGCATGCGTCGCCATGCGCGGGTGATGAGCAAGACGCCGATGGTCGTGGCGACGGCACCGACTATCGCCAGCACCGTCGGGCTCGATAAGGATGGCATAGGCGTCACCCCCCTTTGTGGTAGGATCTCTCTCTCCGACGCTCTTGATTCGGTTGTTCGCCCTAGTGTAGGCGCGAAACCGGGCGCACGCAAATCGTACGATGTCCCCAGCAACAGCCGAAAGACTCTTGACAAAGGCTCTTCTCTTCTCGTATAATGTAAGCGATTACAGTAAGCGCTTGCACGTCTTCCTGGCCAAAGGGGGATGGATGTCTGAGAGGCTTTCGCGCCGCGCTACGATGGCCGATGTTGCGCGTTTGGCGGGCGTCTCGACGGCAACGGTGAGTCGAGTGATCAACGAGACCGCCACGGTAGCAGCCGAGACCGCGAGTCGTGTGCGCGCTGCGATCGAAACCCTCGACTACCGCCCACACACGGCCGCTAGGATCCTGGCCGGTCACAGGACCAAGACGCTCGGGCTGACCTTTCCCCAGATCAGCGGCTACTATTTCGCTGCCCTGTTGCGAGGCATCGCCTCCGGCGCTGCTGCCCACGGTTACGACCTGCTCATCTACTCCGAGCAAGAGACAATCCGCAACCGGACGGCCTCTCCTTATCCCGTGGGCGAGCACAACACCGACGGGCTCCTGCTTTTTACCGACAGCCTCCCCGAGAGCGAGCTGCGAAGGCTCCATGCGCGAGGGTTCCCGGTCGTGCTCATTCACTGGTCTCCGCCGGAGGACCTCAACATCCCGTGCGTGACCATTGAGAACAAATCCAGCGCCGCTCGGTTGGTGGATCATCTGATCACCGTGCACGGGTGTCGCCGGATCGTTTTCCTGGCGGGCCCGGAGGGGCACGAGGACTCTCGCTGGCGGGAGAAGGGGTACCGGCAGGCCCTCGCAGCCCGGGGCATTGCGGTGGATCCGGAGCTGATCGCCGAGGGTGGATTCAGCCATGAGATTGCCCACAGCACGATGCTTAGGCTGCTTGAGGCCGGCGTGCGCTTCGACGCGGTCTTTGCTGGCGACGACGACTCGGCTGTCGGTGCGATGACGGCGCTCTCTGACGCCGGCAAGCGCATCCCCGAGGATGTGGCGGTGGTCGGATTCGATGATATCGAGATCGCGCAGTACCTGACGCCGCCACTTACGACCGTCCGCGCTCCTGTCGAACAGGTCGGGCGTGAGGCCGTCGATCAGCTCGTCCGCCTGATCCAGACGGGCGAGGCCGACCTGCTCACGTTGCTGTCTACCAAATTGGTCATTCGTCACTCGTGCGGCTGTGGGGTGACGACCAGGAAGGAGGTGTAAGCTGGGGCAAGAACGCATAGATCGTGGTTTCACCTGGGTTGGGTGTGTAACGGCGTGAGCTGGC
>JBNGCP010000172.1:0-3883 GCA_049974845.1 Anaerolineae bacterium
GGCAGTTGGATCCTCTCGATGAAGAGCAGCACGATGAGCACCCTCGGCGAGGACTACGTGACCGTGGCGAGAGCCCGAGGGCTTCCGGAGAGACGGATCAGGACGGCCTACGTGGGACGTAACGCGATGCTGCCCCTCGTCACCCAGCTTCTCATCAGCATAGGTTTCATTGTGGGCGGCTCCATCCTCATTGAGAGCATCTTCGTCTATCAGGGCATTGGTTACCGGCTTCTACAAGCTTTGAATACACGGGACTATCCACTCATGCAGGCCATCTTTCTGATCATCACCATCTCGGTCGTCATATCGAATCTATTGGCGGATTTCGTTTACGGGTGGCTCGACCCTCGTGTTCGCGTCACTGGAGGTGAATAGGCACATGACCGAACTGGTACGCACTGTTGAACGCAGGCCACTCCAGTGGCTCGCGGACCTTGGACACGGGATCCTCAGGTTCCTGAAGCTTATGAGCCGCAACAAGACGGGGTTCTTGGGTTTCCTGATGTTCATAGGGTTCCTCCTATTGGCCTATGTCGGCCCGTTGTTCGTCCCCGAGGCGACATCTGCCGATATCACCAAGATCTACCAACCACCCTCCTGGGAGCACATCATGGGCACCGATAGTCAGGGCAAGGACATCTGGGCCCAGATCGTCCACGGAGGGCGGGCGATCATCCAAATGGCGCTGTTGACCGGCATCATCTCGACCCTCATCGGCATCACGTTAGGTGCCCTCAGCGCTGTGATCGGGGGAGGATTCGATGCCTTCCTGACCACCGCCGCGGATGTCTGGCTCACGATTCCCAGGTTCCCGCTGCTGGCGGTGGTGGCGACGCTGATCAAACTCGACAATCTGCTCATCCTAGCGCTCCTGCTTTCCTTTCTCTCATGGGCCGGGCTCTATCGTTCTATTCGCGCGCAGGTCTTTTCCATCAAGGAGCGGGACTATGTCGAGGCCGCGGTGGCCCTGGATTTGGGACTGCGGCACATCATCTTTCAGGAGATCCTGCCGAACATGATGAGCTATATCGCGATCAGCTTCACCTTCGGCATGACCTCCGCCATCTATGCTCAGGTGGGTCTGGTCTTCCTTGGACTGGTTCCCCTCACCCGCAACTGGGGTGTGATGATCAACTTGGCGTGGACGCAGGGTGCCATCTTCTTCAGGGACAGCGTCTATTTCATCATGGCGCCGGTTGCCGCTATTGCGTTGTTCCAGCTCTCCGTCGTCTGGATGAGCCGGTCACTGGAGGAGATCTTCAACCCGCGACTCAGAACGGGGTAAGAACTATGCAAACTGCAGACACGATTCGCCGCCAAAAGGAAATGCCGCTACTCTCGGTCCGGGATCTCTGGGTGGAGTACAAGGTCGAACGCGGACTGGTCAAGGCCGTCCGCGGTGTGGATCTTGACCTCTATCCCGAGGAGAGCCTTGCTCTTATCGGGGAGAGTGGCTGCGGCAAGACGACGTTGGGGCTCTCGTTGATTCGTCTGCTGGTCAAGGCAGCCAACATCAGGCAGGGCAGTATTACCTACCGGCTGGATGGGGAGGAGCTGGATATTCTCGCGATGAACGACCGCGAGCTACGTCGTTTCCGCTGGCGCGAGTGCGCTATGGTCTTTCAGTCAGCCCTCAATGCCTTCAATCCTGTCTTGCGGATCCGCGACCAGATCTATGATACCGCCAAGGCCCACGGCGTTGTCTCAAGGGCGGAGGCCTATCGCCACGCGATGGAATTGCTCGAGCACGTCCAGCTCGATCCTGGTCGCGTCATCAACGCCTATCCCCACGAGTTGAGCGGCGGGATGCGTCAGCGTGTGTTGCTCGCGGTGAGTTTGCTCCTCGACCCGCCGGTCCTTGTCCTGGACGAGCCGACGACGGCGCTGGACATCCTGACGCAGCGCACGATCATTGATCTTCTGCGGCGACTTCAAGCCGAACTGGGATTCTCGATGATGTTCATCTCTCACGACCTGTCCATCGCGGCCGAGCTCGCGGACCGTGTCGCGACCATGTATGCCGGCACGATTGTTGAGCTTGGGTCGGTCTACGACATCTTCTATCACCCGGCCCATCCGTACACACTGGGGCTCATCCGCGCGGTGCCCACCGTCACCGGGGATTACGAGGAGCTCGCCTCGATCCCCGGAGCGCCGCCGGACCTGATCGATCCGCCCGCCGGCTGTAAGTTTCACCCCCGCTGCCCTTACGCGACAGAGCGCTGCCGGGCCGAGGAGCCCCAACTTGAATCCGTGCTTGGGGACGGCCACACAGTGGCCTGCTTCCATTACGACCTCGTACAGAAGGATGCGGCCAGCCTGGCGGAGAACAGCCTACACACCACCAGCGAGGATACGTTATGACCGAATATCTGATCGAGACAGAACACCTGGTACGCAAGTTCGGCTCCCGGAAAGAGCGCGTGACGGCGGTGGATGATGTGTCGTTTGATATCCGCGAGGGAGAGGTCGTCTGTCTGGTGGGCGAAAGTGGCTGCGGCAAGACGACGACGGGCAAGATGGTCGCCGGCCTCCTCAAGCCAACGTCGGGACGCGTGAAATACCAGGGGAGGGAGATCTGGGGAGCGAACGGCAAGAAAGGGGATGACTTCAAGTCCTTCCGCTTGGGCGTGCAGATCATCCATCAGGATCCCTATGCCTCATTGAACCCGTCGCACACTGTCTTCAAGACCCTGAGCACGCCGTTGCTTCATCACAACCTCGTCGGTAGCCGCGCCGAAGCCGTGGAGGAGGTCGTCTCACTCCTGAATACGGTTGGGCTGGGGCCGGTAGAGGACTTTATCAACAAGTACCCCCATCAGCTGAGTGGCGGTCAGCGCCAGCGTGTTTCGGTCGCTCGCGTGTTGACGGTGAACCCTAAGGTCATCGTCGCCGATGAGGCCGTCTCAATGGTTGACGTATCGATCCGTGTCAGCCTTCTGAACCTTCTGGCTGATCTCAGGAATGAGCTCGGGGTGACTTACCTTTTCATCACCCATGACCTGGCGATCGCGAAGTTCTTTGCCTGGCAGGGACGCATTGCGGTCATGTATATGGGCAGCATCGTCGAGTTTGCCAGCACGCCGCAGCTCATCAACGATCCGCGGCACCCTTACACTAAGGCATTGTTGTCTGCCGTACCCGAGGCGGATCCTGAGCTCACACGGCACAAACAACGCCTCGAGCTCCGCAGTCAAGACATCCCGAGCCTGCTGAACTTGCCTTCCGGGTGTCGCTTCCATCCCCGATGCCCCTTCTTTGAGAAAGGTCTCTGCGATGTCAAGCGCCCTGAGCTGACCCCGCTCGGCGATGGGCGGTCTGTGGCTTGTCACATTGCCGTCAGGGAGGCGCAAGCTCAGTAGCTATGTCACCGGATCTTGGCAGGGCCGCTTTCAGGATCGCGAGTTTTCTGGTGGTGGTTTCGGCCGGATTGCTCTTGATCCTTGATACAGACAGCGCTGAGTTCGTGGTCTCCGCTGTGACACTGGTGACTGGCGTCGTGCTTGGCGCGGTGGTGATTATCGTAGCCAGGAGGCAAGCGGGTTAGTTGTCCCTTCCATCTTGGAAGGGCGTGCCTTCCCTCTGGGGAAGAGACGGGTTGATAGGAGGTGACCTGGGAAAAGAAACAGATCTGACAAGCGGAAGTTAGGGACGAAGATCAGAAGTCTCTCAATCACTATTAGGAGGAGTAAACGATGCGTAAGCGAAGTTGGATTCTCGGCGCGCTCAGCGCGCTCTTGCTGCTTTCGTTTCTGACGGCCTGCGCGACGCCGACCCCCGAGATCGTCGAGAAGACCGTCGAGGTCGAGAAGACGGTCGAGGTCGAGAAGGTCGTCGAGAAGACGGTCGAGGTCGAGAAGGTCGTCGAGAAGACCGTCGAGGT
>JBNGCP010000173.1:0-3774 GCA_049974845.1 Anaerolineae bacterium
CCCTCGGCGCGCCCCTCAGCTTCCTGGATCATCACCTCCGCTGCGGCAACAGCCTGATCGGAGTTTGGAGCATCGAGGATTACATTTTGCCCGGCACCAACCGCTGGGGTGAGGTGCAGCGAGCTGCAGCCAACGTTGTTCAGATAGCCGAGCTTTCCGACGTCACGCTTGGCGAGGTCGAGCACAGCAGTGAGCTTTTTGCCAGTAGTCAGCAGCTGCTCGGGCCAACACGCAGACGTCTTAACGTCGAGCTGTCAAGCGAATTTGATGATTCGTTTGTCGATGTTTCCCTGGCCGCTCAGCTAGCCTATTGGTCTACCAAGGACCGTGACGAGGCGGATCCCGTAACCCAGCAGAAGTACGAGCTAGGGCAGACAATTGCCGAGCATTACCACTTCTTTCACTGGAAGCTCGAGTTTCCTGATGCGTTTGTCGACCTAAGACGCGGGACGTGGAAGCGAACTGGTGGTTTTGACGCAGTAGTAGGCAATCCGCCCTACGTCTCGACAGCGGATATCGAGAACAGACTCCGGACTTACTATAGACGAACGTTCAGGACGCCGGGCAAAGAGATGAATACGTTCGCGCTGTTTACAGAAAGAAGCCTAGATCTTGTACCACACCGAAGGCGGAGCAGCTACATTGTGCCAGACAGCTTCCTCAACGTGCGTTCCTACAGCGAACTCAGAGCCTACATCCTCGCCCAGTGCAAAGTTGTCAGTCTTCTCGAGATCCCAGGCGGTGCATTTGTGGAAGCGATAGTCGGCAACAGCGTTGTCTTCATCGTTGAACGAGAAGAAGATGAAGAGCGCCGCCGCAACCACTCTGTTAATGTTTATGCCGGCACGAACCGAGGGGATCTGCGTTGTAAGGGCTCTGTTCGCCAAGACGTGTACAGCGACCTTCCAGACACTGCCTTCGCAACAGACACTCGACTGCTTCAGCTCTTCAATAAGGTGCGTGCGGGTCTGCCAACGCTTGAGGAAGTTGCAGATCTTCGAGATGGCATCAAGACTGGCAACAACGATCGGTTTGTCACTGACACGCGGAGCAGCCCCCAGCACAAGCCCATTCTGACAAACTCCGATCTTGAACGCTATCACTACAACTACAGTGGGCTGTACGTGTTGTATGATCGACAACTTCTTGACGGACCACGCGAAGAGAGCATCTTTCTCAAAGATGAGAAGATAGTGCTCCGGCAGACGGGCGATCGGATTGTTGCGGCGCTAGATCGAAATCAACTCTATAGCCTTGACAATACGCACTTGATCCTACCCATTTCGGCGCGCTACGATGCTTGCTATCTGCTTGCACTGATGAACTCTCGACTAATCGATTTCGTGTACCAGTTCATTGCGGGGGAATCTGGGCGTGTCTATGCACAAGTACGGATATCCAACCTGGCCAAATTGCCGATACGGCCCGTGAACCCCATAACCGACGAACAGGATGGCGCGCGGCTCGCTCGAGAACTAGTCAAACACTGTCAGCAGGGACACCACACCGCTGTGGTGTCGCAAGTGGAACACCTCCTCAATGGAGACACTGACGGCAAAGATAGGAGCGACGTCGTCCACGACCTCCTCGCCTACCTCGCCGAGCAGATGATCGACATGCACAAACAGAAACAGGCGCGCGTCGACGCCTTCTGGCATGACCTCGAGGCCGCCACCGACCCCGCCACCTTCGACACCCTCCGCAACAAAGGCAAGTGGGAACAGAGCCTCGCCAAGGACCCCGCCTGCGCCCCCTACGTCGACCCCGACAGCCGCTCGACGCGCAACCTCGACGACAGCCTCGGCTGGGACGACGCCTGCTTCCAAGCCTTCGCCCAGATGCTCGTCGGCAAAACCCCCGTCACCCCCGCCCTCACCCGCGTCTACACCCAGCACGCCCCCGCCTACCAGGCCCTGGCGACCCGCATCCAGGAGACCGACCACCTCATCGACCAGATCGTCTACCGGCTGTATGGCCTGACGGAGGAGGAGATTGCGGTGGTGGAGGGGCGGGCATAGAACACCTGCGAATGGACACGAAGGCGGATGCCTCGTGCGACATCCGCCGCTCGGCACTCGCGGCTGATCCTTGCCGGCTGGATAATATTGTGGATAATTATCAATATCTAACGAGATATCTATCCGGGTATGGGCACATGATAACACGAGAGATTGAAGAAGAAGCTCTGGACATCTTCCGCCAACACCAGGGTATGCTGCGCACCTCAGAGGCACTAGATCTGGGCATCCATCCACGCACTCTCTACGCCCTGCGCGACGCTGGCTTAGTAGAGCGCCTGGCCCGGGGGCTCTATCGCCTCACCGAGCTGCCACCGCTCACGGGACCTGACCTCGTCATTACGGCCTTGAGGATACCCGATGGCGTGATCTGCCTGATTTCGGCGCTTGCCTACCACGACCTCACCACTCAGGTGCCGCATGCCGTCGATGTGGCGCTTGAGCAAGGGAGTCAGCGACCACGGCTTGATTACCCGCCGCTGCGGATCTTCTGGTTCTCTGGCGCCGCATGGCGGGAAGGGCGCACCACCTACACTATAGATGACGTCCCGGTGCCAATGACGACGCCGGCGAAAAGCGTTGCCGACAGCTTCAAGTATCGCGGCAAGCTAGGGCGCGACGTCGCGCTGGAGGCGCTGGAGCGCTACCGTCAACGCAAGGACTTCGACGTTGCCGAGCTTATGCACTACGCCCGCATCTGCCGCGTCGAGGCTGTGATGAAACCGTACGTGGAGATGGTGCTGTGACGCAGAACGTCGCTGCCTCGGTGCACCAACGCTTGCTCAACCTGGCCCGCGCGGAGGGACGTCCGTTCAACGAGCTTCTACAGTACTACGCCTTGGAACGATTCCTGTACCGTCTTGGTCGCTCGCCTCACAGGGACCGGCTCGTGCTCAAAGGCGCGCTCATGTTCGGCGCATGGGACGCGCCCTTCCCCCGCCCCACACGCGACATCGATCTTCTGGGCCGGATGCCGAACGAGGTCGACGTCGTGACGATCACTCTTCGCGACGTGTGTGAACAACCCGTGCAAGACGATGGCCTCCGCTTCGCAACGGAGACCGTGGTAGGGGAGCGGGTCGCGCTGGCCGCCGACTACGCGGGCGTGCGGGTCCGCTTCACCGCCTACTTGGGTTCAGCTCACATCCCTATGCAGATCGATGTGGGCTTCGGTGATCAGATCGTGCCGGGTGCCGTACCCGTCCGACTTCCGACCCTCCTGGACTTTCCACCCCCGGAGGTACACGGCTACAGCCGTGAGAGCGCCATTGCCGAGAAACTGCCTCCGCCGATATCATCTAGACCAAGAGCATGAGATTCCGCGCCACCTGACGGGTGTTGTCAGCCTGATTGCAGCGTTCTTGCAGCCGGTCCTCGAGGCCCTGGTGGCCAACACGTCGTTTGATCAATATTGGCCCCCTGGAGGGCCTTGGAGGGAAGGCGCAACAGACTCCCAGGGGCCTGGGGCGTGATCCGCTCGTCCGGAACGCTGGTGAGCAAGACCGCTGTCACCCCGACCGTCTCTCCCGCCCACCACGCCCCGGTGACGCGCATCCAAGAGACCGACGCGCTGATCGACCAGATTGTGTACCGGCTTTACGGCCTGACGGAGGAGGAGATTGCGGTGGTGGAGGAGCGGGAATAGAACACCTGCAAATGAGCACGAATGCGGTACGGCAGGCCACTGTCTACTTATGGAACGTCGAACGTGGCGATCATCGGTATGCCACGCTCGCGGTACACCAGCGCCAACAAC
>JBNGCP010000174.1:0-3716 GCA_049974845.1 Anaerolineae bacterium
GCCGACGTGCTGCAGATCAAGCAGCTGGCCTTCCCAAATATCTAGCACAAGGCCCAAAAACTCTCCAAATAAACGGGGTCACTTCACCCCGCACAACGTAGTCTACTCCCTACTCCCCTACTTCCTACTGCCATCCTCGCTGACAGCTGACCAGCTGACACCTGACAGCTATTCTACGAAACGAACCCATTCCACCCCCACCTACTCCCTACTCCAGGTGCGGACTGCGCACCCCTACTCCCATCCCTGCTGAAAGCTGAAAGCTGACCAGCTGATGGCTCCTCTAACCCTCGGCCTCGACGCCAGCACCACCGCCTGCAAAGCCATCGTCTGGGACCTTGAAGGACGGCCCGTCGCCGAGGGCCGCGCGCCGCTGGAGCTTCTGAAGCCTAAGCCCCTCTGGCACGAGCAGGACGCCGAGTCGTGGTGGCGAGCGCTGACCGAGGCTGTTTCCGCGGCCCTGGCGGGGCGTGCAGAGTGTGCCGACCGCATCGCTGCCCTTTGCATCGCGCCGCAGCGGGAGACCTTCGTGCCCGTCGATGCCCAGGGGGCGCCCCTGCGCAACGCCATCGTCTGGATGGACGAGCGGTGCCGTGCGCTCCTGCCCGACATCGCCGGCGACTACGGCGCCGACCGCTTCCACGCGGAGACCGGCAAGCCCCTCTCCGGCAATTTGGCCGTCGGCAAGCTCGCCTGGCTGCGCGCCCACGAGCCCGAAGTTTTCGCCCGTACCCACAAGGTCCTGGATGTGGGGGCCTTTCTCATCCACCGCCTCACCGGCGCTTACCGCACCGGCTGGGGCTGTGTCGATCCGCTGGGCCTCTTCGACATGCGCCGGAACGCCTGGAACGCGCCCCTGCTCAGCTACCTGGGTCTCGACGTCGCGCAGCTCCCCGAGGCCTTTCCACCGGGGGCCGTCGTCGGCACACTGACCCGCCGCGCTGCTGAGGCCTGCGGGCTCCGGCCCGGCACGCCGGTCGTCGCCGGGGTCGGCGACGGGCAGGCTGGCGGCTTGGGCGTGAACGTCACCGCGCCCGGCGAGGCCTACCTCAACCTGGGCACCGCCGTCGTCTCCGGCGCCTACACCGAGCGCTACCTCACCGACCGCGCCTTCCGCACGATGTATGCCGGCGTGCCCGGCGCCTACAGCCTCGAGACCGTGCTCCTCGGCGGCACCTACACCGTCGACTGGTTCGTGGAGAAGGTGGCGACGCCCAACGGAGACCCGTCCGCCAACGCGGATCTCCTCGCCCACTACGACGCCGCCCTCGACGACGTCCCGCCCGGCGCCGAGGGCCTCATGCTCGTCCCCTATTGGAATTCCGCGATGAACCCCTACTGGGACGCCGGGGCCAGCGGCATCGTCGTCGGCTGGCGCGGTATTCACACGCCCCGCCACCTCTACCGCGCCATCCTCGAGGGCATCGCCTTCGAGCAGCGCCTCCACACCGAGGGCGTCGAAGCGGCGCTGGGTGCGACCGTCGACCGCTTCGTCGCCGTGGGCGGCGGCGCGCGCAGCGACCGCTGGTGCCAGATCATCGCCGACGTCACCGGCAAGCCCCTCGTCCGCTCCGCGACCCCCGAGGCTGCGGCCCTCGGCGCGGGCATCCAGGCTGCCGTCGGCGCCGGCCTCTTCGACGATATGCGCGAGGCGGCCGCCGCAATGACGCTCCCGCGCTCTGCGCCCATCCTCCCCGACGAGGCCCGCCACGCCACCTACGACCGCCTCTACACCGACGTCTACCGCGACCTCTTCCCCCCCCCCTCCAGCCCACCCTCAACCGCTTGACAGAGCTGACGGACCAACCATGATGAAGCTTACGGATCTCTACATCCGTGAAAATCCCTGCAGATCCGTGAGCTAATAGCCCGGGAGTCATGAAGTCCCAATGATCACGTCTCTGAGGAACCAGAAGATCAAGCTCGTGCGCGGCGTCATCAGCAACCGCCGCCGTCGCACGCAGGAGGGCGCCTTCTTCATCGAGGGTGTGCACGCCCTCACCGCCGCCTACGACTACGGCTGGGACGTGCGGTGGCTCATCTACTGCCCCGACAAGGTCGAGACCGAGTGGGCCCAAGATATCATCGAGCGCACCCCGCCGGAGGCCCGGCTCGAGGTCAATGCCTACGTTTTGGGCGAGCTCAGCGACCGCGAGTCGTCGTCGGAGCTGGTCGCCCTCGTCGAGCAGCGTGAGGACGACCTCACCCGCATTCCCCTGGCGGCCGATCTCCTCGTCCTCCTGCTCGACCGCCCCCACAGCCCCGGGAACCTCGGCAGCATGATCCGCTCCGCCGACGCCCTCGGCGCTCACGGCGTGGTCGTCACCGGGCACGCCGCCGATATCTACGACCCCAAGGCCGTCCGCGCCAGTATGGGCTCGCTCTTCGCGTTGCCGACGGTGCGCGTGCAGCGCCACGCCGTCCTTGAGGATTGGCTACAGAAGGCGCGCCAGGCCCTTCTCTGGGTTCCGGTCGTTGCCACCAGCGCCCACGCCGATACGCCGATCTACGACCACGACTTCACCGGCCCGACGGTGATCGCCATCGGCAACGAGGCTCGGGGCATCAGCCACTACTTCGAGGAGCTTTGCGACACCTACGTGAGGATCCCCATGTCGCCCGACGTCGCCACCTCCCTCAACGCCTCCGTCGCCGCCTCGATCTTCCTCTACGAGGTCAGCCGCCAGCGCGCCCTCCGCGCCGCCGCCGACTCACCTGTCTCGGATCTGAAGGCGTGACTAGCGCCTTCGCACGCCATGAGGGCCGCACGCATTGGGCAGCCGCAGTTTACTTCTTACTTCCTACTCCCTGCTCCTGCTTCTGGCTGCCGGCTGTCAGCTGAAAGCTGAAAGCTGACCAGCTATCAGCCGTCAGCTATCAGCCGCCAGCTCCAACTGCCGCTCATAGAGCTGGCTGTAGAGGCCGCCGCGTGCCAACAGCTCGCGGTGGTCGCCTACCTCGCGGATGTGCCCGTCCTCCAGCGCGATGATCTTGTCGGCGCTGCGAATCGTGCTGAGCCGGTGCGCGATGACCAGCGCCGTCCGGCCCTTCATCACCTCCTCCAGCGCCTGCTGGATTAGGTACTCGGCCTCGGCGTCGACGGAGGAGGTCGCCTCGTTGAGGATCAGGATGCGCGGGTCGGTGATGATCGCCCGCGCCCGCGCCAGCCGCCAGTTCATCACGAGCAGCACGGCCGACGCGCCGAGAAGGCGCAGAAGATCGACAACGGTCAGCGGTACCCCGTGGGTGATGAAGCTCTCCATCGCGTTGACGTCGTTGGTGACCCGTGACATTAGCTCGCCCGTCGATGTGGTCTAGAAGAAGGCCAGGGAGAGCCGCTGCAGGTGGCTGTAGAGGCGAATACGCAGGTCGAGGATGAACCGCTCGCCCAGCGCATGGCGCAGGTACATCTCCCCGAAGTCCATCAGATGCATCACGGCGTAGACGCCGATGTAGAGCCCGATCAACGGTATGAGGCGCTCGAGTGCCTCAGCTTCGATCACGTCGTCCACGATCCGCCGCTGGATCAGCGGCGGTGTCAGATGGAGCCCTGTGCGCACCAGCACCAGCAGGATCATCGCTGTAAGCACCAGCGCCTTCCAGTAGGGACGCAGATAGCTAAAGAGACGTCGGAGTACGGCCATATCGAATGCCCTGTTTGGTGAGTTAGCCTTGCCAGGTGCCCCAGTATACGCCATTCGGGCCGGACGGCTGAC
>JBNGCP010000175.1:0-3610 GCA_049974845.1 Anaerolineae bacterium
GCGAGGCGGGTTGCTCCAGCGCCGCCCCCTCCTCAATCCTCCCCCAAGGGGGGAGGAGGCGGGTGGTCGCGCTTGCGCTGGACCAGGGGGGCGACGATCAGGACGGCGAGGAAGAGGAGGGCGGCACCGATGAGGAGGATCTGCGCGACGGGCCCGCCGCGTGCTGCGACGAGGGTGTAGAGGGCGTTAGCGTTGCGGGCGATGGTCGCGGCCTGGGCGGGCGTGAGCCAGAAGGGGGTAACGACGACGAGGGCTGTGCAGATCAGCAGGGCTCCCGCTACGGCGCCGAAGAGGAGCCCCGCTTGGCGCTCACTCATGGCATCCGCTGCGTAGGCAGCGGCGGGGTCATCGCGACGGCTGTGGATGATCATGCCGATGACGAACCAGGCGCCTATGGAGAGCGAGCCCAAGGTGCGCAACGTATCGCCCCAGCTCACGGCAATGAACCACGCCAGCGAGATGAGCCAGAATATCAGGGTCCGGAGGAGATGGCCCTCCTGGCGCTCGGTGAGCGACGCGAAGAGGTCCTGGGCGAACTTGCCGCCATCGGAAAGGCGTCCCAGCGGAAGCAGGTTGAGGACCGTCAAGAGCGCCGCGAAGTTGGCCACGCGGAGCCAGACGGTGTAGGGCCCGCCGACGATCAGGCCCGAGAGCGCGTAGATGGCAAGCGCGACGAAGGCCTGCACGGTGTTGGCGAGCGGGCCAGCGATGTGAATCAGCGCGTCCTGGAAGCGGTCGAGCGTCTGCCGCTCCTCCCGTGGCGTGATCGTGGCTGCGCCGAAAAGGCCAAACCGGATCTCCCAGGGGATGCCGTGGCGCTGGATGAGGGCGACGTGGCCGAGCTCGTGGATGGCGAGGCTCACGGTCAGCAGCCAGCCGAGCTCCCAGCTCTGTAGCAGGAACGACGCCGCGACGGCGAAGAGGACAGCGGAGGTGAGGCTGCGGAGCGGCGGCATCGGGCGGCGAGCTCTCGGCTGTCAGCTTTCAGCTTTGAGGAAGGCGGAGAAGTAGGAAGTAGAGGCGTAGGGAGTAGGCTTGTATCGTATCATCGTACTTCTTGCTCCTTACTTCCTACTCCTATCCCCTGCTGATGGCTGATTGCTGACTGCTGACAGCTCCCTCACCAGCGCCGGCACTTCCCCAATGTCGTCCAGCTCGAAATAACGCTCGTGGTTCGGTGTCTCCTCCACGTGCTCATGGGTCCAGAGGATCTCGGAGGCGATGTAGACGCCGTAGCCCCCGAGGGCCAGCACCGGCAGGATGTCGGATTTGAGGGAGTTGCCGACCATCAGGAATCGTTCGGGGGCGAGGCCGTACTTCTCGAGCAGGTGCCGGTAGGTGTCGACGGTCTTGGTGCCCACGACCTCGACGTAGCGGAAGTCGTCGATCAGTCCGGTGCGGTGCAGCTTTGGGACTTGCTCGGAGGCGTCGCCCTTGGTGATTACCATCAGCTCGTACTCGGGCGTGAGGGCCGACAGGGTCTCCTCGACGTGGTCGAGGAGGCGCACCTTGGCGGAGAGCATCTCGCGGGCGATGTCGATGGTGCCGCGGATCTCGTGACCGCCGACCTGACCGTCGGTGAGCTCGACGACGGTCTCGATCATGCTGAGCGCGAAGCTCTTGACGCCGTAGCCGTAGAGCCCGAGGTTGGCGATCTCGGTGCGGTCCAGGCGGTCGGCCAGCGTCCCGGCGTCGATGTAGTCTGCCAGGAGCGCCGCCAGCTTATCTCGGGCGTCACGGTAGAGGTACTCGGTGTGCCAGAGCGTGTCGTCGGCGTCGAAGGCGATAACGTCAAAGCGCATCCATCCTCCTTTGGTTGTCGTGCAGGCCTAGAGCAGCCGGCGATCCAGGACGTCGTAGGCCTCGACGGCGACGTCAGCTGCGGGGCTGGTCGGGTATTCGTCCCTGAGCATCGTCCAGATCATGCCGTCTCCGTACGCGTCCTCGTCCACCTGTAGGTACTGGCGGCGCGTGGCCTCGTGGACGTACCCGAGCTTCCGGGGCACCGCGGCGCTGTGGACGTTGTCGGGCAGGCAGTGGATCTCGACGCGGCGCACGCCCTCGATCTCGAAGGCGACCTTGGTCAGCGCTGCGGCGGTCTCCGTCGCGTAGCCCCTGTTGGTGTGGTCGACGTGGATCCAATAGCCGATCTCGCGCACGTCGGGCCCGCGGCGGGTGTGGAGCCCGGTGCTGCCGATGACGGACGACGCGTCAGGGCTGAAGATGCCCAGGACGAAGTCACGATCGAAATCGAAATCTCCGCGCCAACGGCGCAGCAGCGCCACGGTATCGTCGAGCGGCGGACGCGGGCCACGGGCCCACGGCATCCACGGCGCGAGATGATCCCAGCTGGCGTGCAAGGCGGCGTTGAGCAACGGCGCATCCTGTGGCTCCCAGCAGCGGATGAGCAGCCGCTCCGTCCTGATGCGATAGGCTGGGTGGGCCCTAAACTCCGTCGGTGCCATCGAGCTGTTCTCCTTGGGTGTGCAGAGGGATATCGATGAAGGTCAAAGCCCTGTGTCGGACATGGCCTGCTCGGCCACGCGTCTCAGGTAGTCGCAGTAGTTGTTGTGGTCGGAGCGGTTTGCGATGGCCAGGAGTTGCTCCGTGCCGATGTAGCCCTTGCGGAAGGCGATCTCCTCGATGCAGCCGATCTTGAGGCCCTGGCGGTGCTCGATGGTCTGGACGAAGTCGCTGGCCTCCAGCAAGCTTTCGTGGGTGCCGGTGTCGAGCCAGGCAAAGCCGCGGCCCAGGAGCTGAACCTTCAGCTCGCCGCGCTGCAGATAGGCGTTGTTCAGGTCGGTGATCTCGTACTCGCCGCGGCCCGAGGGACGAAGGGATTTTGCCAGCTCGACGACCTTGTCGTCGTAGAAGTAAAGGCCGGTGACAGCGAAGTTCGACTTGGGACGCTCGGGTTTTTCCTCGATGCTGAGGGCGTTGTAGGCCTCGTCGAACTCGACGACGCCGTAGCGCTGTGGGTCCTGGACCCAGTAGGCAAAGACCAGCCCGCCCTGGGTGAGGGTCCCGGCCCTCTCGAGCATGTCGGAGAGGCCGTGACCGTAGAGGAAGTTGTCGCCCAGCATCAGGGCGCAGGGCTCGCCGTCGATGAAGTCCTCGCCGATGATGAAAGCCTGAGCGATCCCCTCGGGCTTCGGCTGGACGGCGTACTCGATCCGCAGGCCCAGCCGCTCGCCGTCGCCAAAGAGCTCTCGGTAGAGATCGATGTGCTGGGGTGTGGAGATGATCAAGAACTCGCGGATGTCCGCGAGCATCAGCACCGAAAGCGGGTAGTAGATCATCGGCTTGTCGAAGATCGGCAGGATCTGCTTCGAGAGCGAGATGGTGAGTGGGTAAAGGCGGGTACCCAACCCGCCTGACAGGATTATGCCCTTCACGTGGCCTCCTTTTGTGACTCGATCTGTGGTTGGATCCGCTGTGGAGTATAGTCGGAGATGCTGCGAGGTCAACGCTACGCCCGGAGACGCAGCACCGCTGCGTCTCTACAACGGCGGCTGTGTGTAGAGACGGCACGGTGTGCCGTCTCCTGGGAGGGCGATTAGCTTCGCACTTGGTGGTTTCGCTTCGAGGCAGTTCCCGCATCCGGAGACGC
>JBNGCP010000176.1:0-3517 GCA_049974845.1 Anaerolineae bacterium
GCCCGCTCCGAATAGCGGAAGACGTGGAGGCGCGCGAAGCCGATGGCCTCGACGTAGTCCAGGGTCCTGGCGAAGTCCCCCTCGGTCTCCCCGGGGAAGCCGGCGATCAGGTCGGTGGTGATGGCGATGCCGGGCGCGACCTCCCGGGCCCTGCGCACGAGCTGTTCGAAGGCGTCGGTCGTGATCCGGCGTCCCATCCGCTTGAGCACAGCGTCGGACCCCGACTGCAGGGGGAGGTGAAGCTGGCGGCAGAGGCGCGGGTGCGTCCATAGCGACAGCAATCGCTCGTCGACGTCCCAAGGCTCGATCGAGGAGAGGCGCAGGCGCGGGAGATCCGTGTCCGTCAGAATCGCGTCGACCAGATCTGCGAGGGTGACGCTCGGGGCCTGGTCATGCCCGTAGGACCCGAGGCTGACGCCGGTTAAGACGACCTCCTGAGCGCCCTGGGCCACGAGTGCCTGGACCTCGGCGACCGTCTCCGCCAACGGACGGCTGCGGGCCGGGCCGCGCAGGAGCCGCGTGACACAGTAGGTGCAGGCGTGGTCGCAGCCATCCTGGACACCGAGGAAGGCTCGGGTGTGGCCCCACCGGCCCGGCGCCCAAGGCGCCCGCTCTGAGTCGTGGCCGACGATCTTGGCCACGGTCCTGGCTTTGTCGGGGTTCGGCACCACCCAGCGGACGCCCCCGACCCGCCTGGCCCGCTCGACATCCTCGGTCGCCCAGCATCCGGTCACGGCCAGATCGGCGCTGGGGCGCTCGCGGTGCAGCGCGCGCAGCCGGTGCCGGCTCCGTCGCGCGGCCTGGACGGTCACGGCGCAAGAGTTCAGGACGATAAGGTCGGCCTGATCGGGTGCGTCCACCACCTCAAGCCCCGCCCCCGCGAACTCGCGGGCCAGGTTCTCGATCTCGGCCGCGTTGAGACGGCAGCCCAGGGACTCCAGGTAGACGCGCATGGAGCTCTCGTGGGTCAAGGGCGCTTTGTCTCGATGCCCGCCTCACGCAGGCGATGCCGTACCTCTCGCGCCAGCGAGCGGGCTCTATGATCGGTCTGCGCCATCACCGTGACAAAGCCGTTGTCGGCGTCTACTGCGAAGGCGAAGGGGCTGGGGACCTCCGCCAGGATCTCGTCTAGACGCGCAATTATCTCCGTCGGCCGGGAGGCCCGGCGCAGGGACGGGACGGCGATAGCGATGGCGGGCACGACATGCCTGATCTCCAGGCCTAGCTCTTCGAGCTCCCACTCTTCGAGCGTCTCCAGTTCTTCCTCTTGTGAGTCCTTTCTACTCTTCACAGCGCCGGGTGGGAGCAGGAGCAGGATCGCCAGCGCTGTCACCCCCAGCAAGACTAGCCCTGCCAGGAGATATGCAAGTCCCTGGAGCAGGTTGCGGAGGAAGTGGCGTGCGCTCGCCACGGGAAAGCGCCAGAGTAAGATCAAAAATGCGACGTAGACGAGGATCACCGCTACGGCCCGTACCCACGGGTAGGGCCGGGGTTGCGCGACATGTGCGTTCTCTGGTTCGTCCTGCATAGCCTACTCCTCAAGCGGCGTGATCCGCAGATCGTCGAAGGCGACTTCTACCCCGCCCTCGCCAAAGGCGCCGGCGTAGAGCCCGACGCTGCCGCGTTCCAGCGCGGCGTCCTCCACCTCAAGCACCGACACCCCGTTCACGCTGAACTCAAAGGCCGGCCCTTCGGCGACGACCTCAAGATGGTTGGTCGCTTCCCCTTGGTTGACGGCGTCGCTCGGCGCCCAATCGGGGCCGATCACCGTCCACTCCCCCTCTGCATAGCGGGCGGCGCGGACGTAGCCATCGCCGCTGATGGAGAACGCGTAGAAGCGCTCGTCGCCCGTCATCCGCAAGAGCACGCCGTATTCGTTGTCGTGCGGGCCGGCGACCTGGGTCGCGTCCACCTCCAGTCGCAGATCCGCCCACGCCATCTCGGTGGCGGCCCAGGCGACCTGCCCGGGTTGGAGGACATCGATGTGCAGGCTCCCGTCCTCGATCGTGACCTCGGCCACGGCATCGGAATTGAGGCGCCAACCTGTCGCATCGTCGAAGGTGGCCTCCCACGGCCCGCCCTGTTGGCCTGGGGTGCAGGCGACGCTGAGTAGGAGCAGCAGAATCGCGGCGGGCCCCCAGCGGCGCCATCGAGAAGCGCCCCCCCGGTTCACGGGCGCAGGACTTCCAGATCGTCGAACCATACCGTCGTACCTCCCTGGGATGCGGTGCCGGCAGCCATACCGACATCCCCTGTGGCAAGCGTCTCATCCTCCACCTGTGCCATCTGCTCCCCGTTGACGTAGAGCGTCAGGGTGGATCCTTCGCACGAGGCGACGATGCGGTTGTCGGAGCCATCCGTATGAATCAGCGGTGAGCGCAGCATCGCCGTCCCCGTCAGGGGGTGGAGCCCCTCCTCTTCCTGCATCCGAAAGATGGCGTAGTAGCCATCCGCGCTGATGGCGAAGTAATACGCTTGCCCATCCTCATACCGGCACAGCACGCCGTAGTGATTGTCAGACTGGCCGGCGGATCTCGTCGTGACCTCGATCTCCACATCCCCATAGGTGCGCCCGCTGGTCGCCCAGACAAACCACCGCGGCACGTCGATCTGAAACAGATAGCGTCCCTGCTGGTAGCCACGTACGTACGTCTCGTGCGACGCTGCGCCCCAGCCGCTTGCGGGATCGGAGAAATCATCCTCGAAGGGCTGTGATTGCCCGAGGCACCCACACAGGACGCCCAGGAGCACCAAGAGCGTCCAGATCCGTGCCGCTTTTATGGGATTCATGCGATCTCCTGCTGTCCTGTGCTCGCGTCTCAAGGTGGGATAGATGGCCGCCGAGCAACGCCGGCTCGCGTGCAACAGTCGCATTATACCCCACCGCCCAAGCGGGGCCAATCCTGGCGCGGCCGGTGCGTCCATCAGCCTGGCGCTCCGTCAGCCAGGACATGCATTCGGGGCGGGCTGTGAAACGCCGCCACGGGTCTGCTGTGCCTGCCATTCGTGTCGCGTGCTTCTGATGGCGCCGAGCCTATGATCCTCTTCGACATACTGAGCTGCTTGTCCTTGTCGAGAGCACAACATCAGAGGAGTGTGAGATCATGGAGGAGACGTATAGCATCGACTACGTCGGGAACCCTGGTGGGGCAGAATGGGGGGCAATTGGCGGAGGCATCAGCGATTACCAGAAGCAGCAAGCGGGAGATGATAGCTCTGAGGGCCTCTGCTTTGTTCTTCGCGGACCGGATGAGCAGATCGTCGGTGGCTTGATCGGCGCGACGCACTACGATTGGTTCTACGTCGACCTCATGTGGGTCAAGGCCGAGCTCCGCGGCCACGGGTATGGTCATCGCTTGCTGACGCTGGCCGAGGATGAAGCGCGGAAGCGGGGTGCGCAGAACGCCTACCTGGACGCCTTCAGTTTTCAGGCGCCGGGCTTCTATGAGAAACATGGCTATCGAGTCTTTGGCGAACTGCGTGACTTCCCTCCAGGGCATCAGCGCTACTTCATGAC
>JBNGCP010000177.1:0-3507 GCA_049974845.1 Anaerolineae bacterium
AGCGTCGTCCTTTTCCCCCCTTCCGAGGGGGGAAACACAAAGGGGGGTGCCGCGCCTCCTAGCCTCCCTGCACCCCCAAACGCCCCAGCGCCTCCGCCATCCGCGCCAGCGCTAGCCGGATCCTATCGCTAGAATTGGCGAAGCACAGCCGCAAATACCCCTCGCCTCCGGCGCCAAACGCCGTCCCTGGCAGCACCGCCACCCCGGCTTCCTCCAAGAGATAGTCAGCCAGCCACGCCGAACGCCGCCCAAAGGCCGTCACATTCGGGAAGGCGTAGAAGGCGCCCTGCGGCACCTGGCATCGCACGCCCGGGATCGCGTTGAGGCCCGCGACAAGGACGTCACGGCGCTCTCGGTATCGCGCCACCACCGTATCCACCTGATCCTGAGGCCCGGTCAGGGCCTCTATGCCCGCGTACTGCGTGAAAGTCGCCGTGCACCCCGTGGCATGGGTCAGCAGCAGCGCCACCCGCTCGGCCAGAGGCTCGGGCATAATCCCGTATCCGAGACGCCAGCCGGTCATTGCATACGTCTTCGAGAAGCCGTCGCAGATCACGGTGCGCTCGCGCATGTCGGGTAGCGTCGCGATTGACAGCGCCGCTGCCCCATCAAAGACCAGCCGGCTGTAGATCTCGTCGGAGAGCACCCAAGCGTCGTGGCGCTGCGCGGCCTCGGCGATGTGCTCGAGAACGGCCCTGGGGAGCACACCGCCCGTCGGGTTGCTCGGCGAGTTGAGGACGATCAACCGGGTGCGGTCGCTGATCCGTTCGTCGAAGGCGTCCAGCTCGAACGCGAAGCCCGTCTCCTCGCGCAACGGCACCGGCACCGGCGTCCCACCGGCGACCCCAATCATCGCGGCATAGGTCGGAAACCCCGGATCAGGATACATCACCTCGTCACCGGGCTCGACGAGGGCGAGCGTCGGAAAGAAGAGAATCGGCTTGGTCCCGGGCCCCACGATCACCTCCGAGGGGGCGATCTCGATGCCGCGCCGCCTGCCAACATCGTCGGCGATAGCCTGGCGCAGCTCGGCCACGCCTGCCGGCGAGCTGTAGCGCGTGCGTCCCGCCCGAATGGCCTCGATTCCGGCCTCGGCGACGTTGTCAAAGGTCGGCACGTCGGGTTGCCCGATCTCCAAATGGACGATATCGCGCCCCACGGCCTCCAACGCCTGGGCGCGTGCCAACATATGGTAGGCGCCCTCAGGGGCCAGCTGGCGAACACGTTCAGAAAAGGTCATCTCATTCTCCCCGACCACAGAACTCGGCTCCGCTGGCGCGGCCATCAACCCAGCTCCCGGCGCCACAGAGCCCTGAATCGTGCGATGGCGTCGATATGCTCATCGAGGCTGTAGCCCATCCCCATCGTGTTGACGCAGATGTGGCTGGCGCCGAGCGTCCGCAGCCGGGCCAACCTCTCGGCCAAAGCCTCCTCCCCAACGCGTCGGACATCCAAGCGGACGTCGAGGCCGAAGCCCTCCGGATCGCGCCCCGCCGCCCGGATGTACCCACGGAGCTTCCCCAGCTCGCGCGCAAGGTCCTCCGATGCCGAGGTGTTCGGCATCCAGCCGTCGCCCAAGCGGGCCATGCGGCGCAGCGTCGCGTCTGAGCCCCCGCCGAACCAGATCGGGATCGGCTGCTGGATCGGAAGCGGGTTGAGCCCCCCGTCGGGTACGCGCTGGCACTCGCCGGTGTAGTCCACGAGCCGCTGGGTCCAGAGCTTGCGGAGGAGCACCACCTGCTCCGCCTGCCGTTTGCCCCGTTTCTCGAAGTCCTGGCCCAGCGCCTCGTATTCAAAACGGTTCCAGCCCACGCCGACGCCCAGTCGCAGGTGCCCACCGCATAGCCGGTCGACCTCCGCCGCCTGCTTGGCCACCAGGGCTGTCTGGCGCTGGAGCAGAATCAGGATGCCGGTCGCGAACCCGAGCCCCTCGGTGATTCCCGCCAGATAGCCAAAGAGCACCAGCGGCTCGTGAAACATACTCTCGGCATTGTAGCCGCCCTGCCACCGCGGGTTTTCAGGGTTGGCCCCTAGTTAGCTCCGATTGTACCCCAATCTCGCGTGCATCGCACCTGCGAGCACCCCCTCGGCTGAAGCCAACAGTGCCCGCGACGAACCGCCGGTGAGCGGCCTGCGCCTGAGGTGCGGTACACGTCGCCGGCCTCAGACGTTGACTTCTACCCGACGCGCGCTAGGATCGTCTCGATGCCATCAGCCCATCTATGGAGGCCCAACCATGTTCCACGCACTCATCATGGCCGGCGGGATTGGCACGCGGCTCTGGCCGCTCAGCCGCCGGGCAAATCCCAAGCAGTTGCTGCGGCTTGTCGATGACGCTTCGATGTTCGAGCACGCCGTGGCGCGCTTGTCGCCCCTCGTGCCCATCGAGCAAATCCACGTCGTTGCCCGCGCCGACCTGATCGACGCGCTCTGGGCGCAGGTCCCGGCCCTGCCCCGCACGAACTTCATCGTGGAGCCGGAGGGGCGCGGCACTGCGCCCGCCATCGGGCTGGGCGCGATCCACCTCCTCAAGGAAGACCCCGACGCGGTGATGGCGGTGCTGACCGCCGACCACCACATTGCCGATGTCCCTGCCTTCCAGCGGGCGCTGTCGGTTGCCGAAGCGCTGGCCCAAGAGGGCCATCTGGTCACGATGGGTATCCAGCCGAGCTTCCCGTCGACCGGGTACGGCTACATCGAGCAGGGCGCGGCGACGAAGGTCGTGAGAGGACTGCAAGCCTATGAAGTTGAGGCCTTCACCGAGAAACCCGACGCCGATAGGGCCACGAAGATGGTCACCAGT
The DNA here is from genome assembly GCA_049974845.1 of Anaerolineae bacterium. GTDB lineage: Bacteria > Chloroflexota > Anaerolineae > B4-G1 > SLSP01 > PWVB01. Next base: position 2,804 of record JBNGCP010000177.1, read on the forward strand.
GGCGATTATGCGTGGAATAGCGGCATGTTCATCTGGCGGGCGGATCGCATCCTGGCCGAGTTCGCGCGCCAGATGCCGCGGTTTCACGAGCAGTTAGCGGAGATCGCCGACGCCCTCGGCACGGCCGACTATGAGCCCGTCCTCGCCCGCCTCTGGCCCCAGGTCGACAAGCAGACCATCGACTACGGGATTATGGAGGGCGCGAAGGATGTCGTCGTCCTGCCGGTGGAAATCGGCTGGTCCGACGTCGGGAGCTGGGCCAGCGTCTTCGACGTTCGCCCGCCCGACGAGGACGGAAACATCCTCCTCGGTGAGCACATGGCTATCAACACCACCGATACCCTTGTCTACGGCGGTGATCGCCTCATCGCCACGATCGGCGTCGACGACCTCATCATCGTCGATACGCCCGATGCCCTCCTGGTCTGCCGACGGGGCCACGAGCAGGACGTCAAGGCGTTGGTCGATCGGCTGCGCAAGGACGGACGCGAGGAGCTCCTCTAGGACACCGTACCGGGATCAACGCCGCACGAACGCGTGCTGCGAGGCAGCAAAAAAGGTCACACCTGGGCCCGGCGTGACCTTCTGTGGGCGAGCCGAGACTCGAACTCGGGACCTCACGGATGTGAACCGTGCGCTCTAACCAACTGAGCTACTCACCCTCACTTCGCATTATACCAACAATCGGCCGATGTGCAAGGTAC
>JBNGCP010000178.1:0-3474 GCA_049974845.1 Anaerolineae bacterium
TGTTGAGCGCCTGTGGTCCGGGCGCAGCCCCCACCGAGGAACCGGTCGAAACGGAGGAACCGGCCGAAACGGAGGAGCCCACGGAAGAAGAGCCCGCCGCAGCGGGCGGCAAGGAGATCCGCTGGTTCATCGGCCTGGGCGCGGGCGGCAATCCCGAGGAGGTGGAGAAGGAAGAGGCCTTCGTGGAAGCCTTCAACGCCAAGTACGGCGACCAGTTTAAGCTGGTGATGGACGTGGTGGCCAACGAGACCGCCTACGACGTCCTCAAGACCCAGATCGCCTCCGGTGACTGCCCCGACATCGTGGGCCCCGTCGGGGTGCGCGGTCTGTGGAGTTTCGAGGGGGCCTGGCTCGACCTGGCGCCTTACGTTGAGAAGTACAACTACGACCTCAGCGACTTCAACGAAGCGCTGGTGGAGTTCTACCAGCTGGGTCCCCAGGGCCAGGTCGGTCTGCCCTTTGCCGTCTACCCCTCCGCGCTCTGGTACAACAAGGACCTCTTCGACGAGGCCGGGCTGGAGTACCCGCCCCACGAATTCGGCGCCCCCTACGCCGACGGCGACGAGTGGACCTTTGAGAAACTGCGCGAACTGGCGATCTTCCTCACGGTGGACGCCGAGGGCAACACCCCCGAGGACGAGGGCTTCGACCCCGATAACATCGTGCAGTTCGGCTACCACCCTCAGTGGACCGACATCCGCGGCCAGTGGACCTTCTTCGGCGCAGGCAACTTCGTCGATGAGGAAGGCAACGCTTACCTGCCGGAGGTCTGGCGGGAGGCCGCCCACTGGCACTATGACGCCATGTGGCAGGACTACTTCATGCCCAACGACAACTACGTCAACAGCGACCTGCTGGCCCAGGGCAACACCTTCGGCTCCGGCAACGTCGCCATGACCCCCATCCACACCTGGTACACCTGCTGCTTTGAGGACGTCAACTGGGACGTCGCCGCCATCCCCTCCTACGAGGGCAACATCACCGCCAAACTGCACGCCGACACCTTCGCCATCCCCGCCTGCTCCGCCGACCCCGACGCCTCGTTCCAGGTGCTGAGCCTCATGTTGGACGAGTTCGCCCCCGAACTGCTGCAGGTCTACGGCGGTCTGCCCGCCCGCGCCAGTCTTCAGGAATCGGCGCTGGCGACGATGCAAGAGAACTTCCCCAACGCCGACTTGAACGTCTTCGTCGAGGCACTCAACTACCCCGACAACCCCAACCACGAGGCCGGCATGCCCAACTTCAACAAGGCCAGCGACCGTTACACCACCTTCGGCAGCCTCTACCAGAGCGACCCCAACCTCGATCTGGACGCCGAACTGGATAAGCTGATCGGCGATCTACAGGCCATCTTCAACGAGGTGCAGTAGAGTCCCTTAGACCCGGGGAGGAGGGGCAAGCCCCTGCCTCCCCAGGCCTGTCCATACGCCATACGATTGGGAGGTTACTATGACGACAGCAGATACGGCTCCGCAGCGCAAAGCGGCGCTGACCGCCCAGGCGCGCTCCTCTCGAAAACCCTCGCCGTTGAAGCGCCGGGAGGCGCGCTGGGGCTGGCTGTTCATCTCCCCGTGGATCATCGGCTTCCTGCTCTTCATCCTGCTGCCCACCCTGGCCACCCTGGCCTTCTCCTTCACCAACTACAGTCCGATCACCCCGGAGCAAACGCAGTTTGTGGGGTTGAAGAACTACGCCACTATGCTGCGAGATTCGAAGGTCAGCACTTCCCTGCTGGTCACGGTGCGCTACGCGCTCCTCTCCATCCCCATCAGTTTCGCCGTGGGGCTGGGGCTGGCCATGCTGGTCAACTCGCAGCACCTGCTGGGCAAGAACGTCTTCCGCACCCTCTTCTACATGCCCTCGATGATCCCCGTGGTGGCCGGCGCGCTGATCTGGGCGGGTGTGATGAACACGCAGACGGGGTGGATCAACCTGGCGCTGGAGGCCCTCGGCATCCCCGGACCCGACTGGCTGAACTCCACCACCTGGATTTATCCCGCCCTGGTGTTGATCGGCCTGTGGGGGTTGGGCAACCTGATGCTGACGCTGCTGGCCGGCCTGCAAGGCGTGCCCACGGAACTGTACGAAGCGGCGGAGATCGACGGCGCCAGTGGCCTGCAGAAGTTCTGGTACATCACCATCCCCATGATCTCACCGGTGATCTTCTACAACCTGACGCTGATGCTGATCGGGGCCTTCAAGTACTTCGATCTGGCCTACGTGCTCAAGAACGGCACCGGCGGCCCGGCCGACGCCACGCTCTTCTACAACTTGAACCTGTACAAGAACGCCTTCGAGTACAACCTGATGGGCTACGGCTCGGCGTTGGCCTGGGTGCTGTTCATCATCGTGCTGGTGCTGACCATCATCAATTTCTGGATGCAGCGCAAGTGGGTCTACTACGCCGGTGAGGGAAGGGGGTAACATGACCGGGCAAGGTTTGACGTTAACGCAACAACGGGCCATCGTGAACAAGATCCTGATCACGGGGATCGCGCTCTTCGTGCTGTTGCTCTTCCTGGCGCCGCTGGGGTACATGTTCACCACAGGCATCAAGAGCGATCAGCAGATGAGCGATCCCAACGCGCCGCCCTTCTGGCCGCACTCGCCGGAGACCTTCACCTATGAGGGCGCGGAGTTGGAGATCTATCAGGTGCCGCTGGAGGGCGAGGTGCGGGAGTTGGCGGCGTTGAAGAAGACGCGCCAGGAGACCCTCTTTATCGACCCCCAGAACCCCACGGCGGAGCCCATCGTGTGGCAAGGCAACTGGCGCAAACTGGAGCCGGCCTACACGCCCGATCCGCAGTGGCAGAACTTCCTCACGGCCTGGCAGGAGTTGGACTTCCCGCGGCTGTTCCGCAACACGCTGATCATCGCCGTGACGGGCACCATCGGGGCGGTGACCTCCTCGCTGTTCGTGGCCTACGGCTTCTCGCGCTTCGACTTTCGCGGCAAGAACGTGCTTTTCATGATCCTCATCGCCACCATCATCCTGCCCGTGCAGGCCACGCTGATCCCCACCTACATCCTCTACTCGCGCATCGGATGGACCAACACCTTCCTACCGCTGATCGTGCCACACTTCTTCGCCAACGCCTACAACGTCTTCCTGCTGCGGCAGTACTTCCTGCAGATCCCGCGGGAGATGGACGAGGCCGCCATGATCGACGGGGCGAACCCGCTGCAGACCCTCTTTCTGGTGATCATGCCGCAGGCGATCCCGGCGCTGACGGCGGTGATTCTCTTCCACTTCTTCTTCGCCTGGAACGACTTCTTCACCCCGCTGATCTACCTGGTCTCCAAGCCGGAGTTGTGGCCGCTCTCCGTGGGCCTGCAGAAGTTCAACGCCCTCTACGGACGGCAGCCCAACATGATCCAGGCCAGCGCCTTGATCACCCTCGTGCTCCCCGTCACCATCTTCTTCCTCGCCCAGCGCATCTTCATGCAGGGCATCGTCTTCACCGGTGTGGAGAA
>JBNGCP010000179.1:0-3446 GCA_049974845.1 Anaerolineae bacterium
GGTGACTTGCTCGACGATGTCTCGGCTTCCGGCGAGACGCTGGTCTTCGTCAGCGAGGGGCAGCACGCCCGGCCTATGCTGCGGGCCGCGCGAAAGGCCTTCAAGGGCGATGCTGCCAAGGAGGCGCGCCTCAAACGCATTCTCAAACAGATCGCGGATCTCGAGACGACGGCCGCACGTCTCTTCCCGCACGAGGCCCCAGCGACGCGCGAAGCCGCACCGCCGCTGAAGGTCTTTGGCTTCGGCCCGGGCCGCGTCGAGCTCGGCGGTGAGACGATCCCGACGACCGCCTGGGGCTCGTCCACTGCACGCCAGTTGTTCTTCTATATGCTGGTTCACAGCGCCCGCTCGCGAGAGCAGATCTTCGCGGATTTCTGGCCTGAGCTCACACCACAGAAGGCCAAGGCCTCCTTCCACACGACGAAGTTTCGCCTGAACCGCGCGCTGGGGCGCGACGCTATCGATTACGACGGGCGGCTCTACATGCTCCACCCGGACCTCAAGGTCTGGTTTGACGTTGCGGCCTTCCGGGAGCTCTTGGAGGAGTGGCGCCAGACCGAGGAGATCGACGTGTTGGCCAAGGCCGTTGAGCTCTACACCGGCGACTTCCTGACGGAATGCTACATGGACTGGTGTGAGATGGAGCGTGAGGTGTTGCGGGTGCGCTGTCTGGAGGCGTTGGAAACGCTGGCGGAGCGCCTGCTCTCGCGGCGGCAGTACCGCCGGGCGATCCGCACGCTGCGGCAAGCGCTGACCGTCGATCCGGCGCGCGAGACCTTCCATCAGCAATTGATGCGCGCCTACGCGTTGGCGGGCCAGCGCAGCCGGGCTTTGGCGCAGTACCAGCGGTGCGTTACCAGTCTGCGGGAGGAGTTAGGGGCGGCGCCGTCCCACGTGACCACCGACCTCTATGACCGGATCAAGGTGGAAGCCCCTCTGGACTGAGCCATCGGGCGTGGCTTGCCGGGCTGCGCGCTGCTATCTGACGGGCACTTCGGGGCTTCAAGTCGCGAGGACGCGCTCCCGCACCGTCGTGTTTTGCGGGCCGGTAACGGTCGCGTTACCGCCTCCCAACCCGTTCTCCCCCACCGATCGAACGAATCTCTAGGTTTCCGAACCTCGTTACCGTCCCGTTTACCGTTTCGTAACCGGCGGCCCCTATCCTACTGGCAGATCAGATAGGCAAACCCAACCACAGAGACAGGATCTGGAGGTAACGAGATGCAAGCACGGATGAAGCTGGCTATGATGCAGTTGAGCGATCCCCGGTTCGTACGCGTCGCGCTGTTCGGTCTATCCCTCGTCGTCGCGTTCGTCACGCAGGCCAACCTCGGCACCCAAGTCGTCCTTGCGCACCCCGCGGGCGGCGGCGGCGGCCCAGCCGGCGGGTAGGTGATTCGCAGGACGGGACTTATTTGGCTGCACGAGAGGTCATCGGGAATCTGGGCAGGAGCTCGATCCACGGCCTCACGGCAGGACTAGCGTAATCGATCACTCGTCCCAACGAGCCGCGGCATAGGGCTTTGCCGCGCCGAATATGGAGGCGCTTCGGAGCCCTATGCCGCGGTTTCGTTGTCGGTGGCTGGACCTGCCCGCAGCGTGGGGGCACTGATAGGAGCCACCGGACGAGCAGGGGCACCTTGCGGAGAAGACGATACCGGGAGGAATGTGAGATGTCGGAGATAGCGCTGCGAAGTTTGATCACACACGCCGTCGTTGACAACCAGCTATGCGCGAAGCTGCTCAACGGAGAGCGAGACTACGTGCTGTCCCAGTTTGAGCTAAGCGATATGGAGCGCACTGCGTTGCGCGGGATCAAGGCCCACTCATTGCAGGCCTTCGCCGCGCAGCTGGATGACTGGATGCGATCCCAGCCCTACGCAGGGTTTGGGCGGGAGATGGCGATCTAACGCCCGCACTCCGGGCCGTTGGACGGTGGTCTGCCTCCGTCGCGCGTGCTAAGGTGGGGGCGGAGGCAGGCCGATTCGCAAGATTGGTGCCGCGATCGCTGGACACGCGGCATTGGATTAGGGGACAGGGTGCCGTTGGCGGGGGGCACCTCTTACACTATAGAATGGGATTGAGGTGGTTCGAATGCCAATAGATTACATCGTTCTCGAACAAGGATCGCTAGTTTACGCGAGAGGCTATGGCACGCTGACCGAACAGGACTTGATCGAGCATGAAACGGCGCTCTTTGAGGACGCGCGGGTGAAGCGCGGCTACCGGCAGCTACTGGATCTGCGGTGGGTCGCGCAGGAACAGATCACGCCCGACACTCTGCTGATGAAGCTCTCCACCGTTCACGCGAGGGCGAAGTCGAAGGTGCAGGGTGCGCGTTATGCGATTGTGGCGCACAGCTCCTATTGGTTCACTGCAGCCGCGCGCTACCAATGCGACGGTCTCAAGATGACGATGATCGTCTTCAACGACCCGACGACGGCGTGCATCTGGCTCGGCACCGACTACGGCGACCTACAGCGCACCCAGCGAATCCGGCTCCCGGTTCCTGCAGCACAACCCAGTCTAGCATCCGCCGCATCGATGCCGTAGCGCACGCGGCGCCTAGTGCCTAGCCAAGCTGATGTTTGGGGTTCGTAGTAACGACTTCAGTCGTTCCGGTGCCTCAGAAACCGGCGGCATGCCCGATGATGCCCACCGGGTGGGGGCGGTTACTACGAACCAACTTAGCTGACCACTAGTGCCGGCAATCGCTGGCCGACCAGATATCAGAATCCCGCGATCCGCTCCAGGGCCTCGCGGTCCAGGAGCGTGATCCGCCCGCGCCCTATGCGGACGATGCCCGCGTCCTCAAGGGCACGAAGCTCCCGACCTACAACGTCGCGCACCGTCCCCAGGTGCGTGGCGATCTCCTGCTGTGTCCACCGCTGCGTGACTGCCCCCTCGGTCGATGTCGGTGGTCCGGCGCGCTCGAGGAGAAAGCGCGCCAACCGCTCTTGCACGGTGTGAAGCGCCAATCCCTCGACCAGATCGGTCAGGTGGGTGAGCCGGCCCGCGAAGTCCCGCAGCAGCGCCAGCGCCAGGTCGCCGTGGGACGCCACCAACTGCAGCAGATCCTCCTTGCGCAGGACGTAACAGGCGACCTCATCCAGCGCCACGACATCGGCGCGGTTGCGACCACGGGCTTCGAAGAGGGGGGCCGTGTTGAAGGCCTGGCCCGAACCCAGGCGCACGAGCACCTGCTCGCGCCCTTCTGCGGAGACGCGGTAGACGCGCACGTGACCCTGGACAATGAAGTAGGCCGCACGGCTCGGCTCATCCTCAAGCAGAATGTGCTCGTCGGGGGCGTAGGTGCGCAACGTCGCGCTCGTTGCGAGCCGATCGATGGTCGTGTCTGAGAGCTGCGCAAAGAGGGCGATGGCACGCAGCCCGGATCTGTCGTCAATCCTCATCCTCTCTTCCTCGATGTGCCTTGGACACACTAT
>JBNGCP010000180.1:0-3406 GCA_049974845.1 Anaerolineae bacterium
ACGATTCGGATCATAGTGACGTGTTTCCTCCAGCCAGTGATGATAGCACAAGTGCGAATGGGCGCAACATGGTAGAATGGTACTTGATGACCAACTATGAGGCGTACTTCAGCGAGCACTGGGCGTTGCTGCAGCAGGCCGACCTCTACCGACCCGCCCAGAACCCGACGTTTGGGAATCCTGACTTTGCAGCGGCCCCCTTCCGTGTGCTGATCGTGCGGCTCTCGCCGTTCCGCGATGTGAATCGCTCGATGCCCCATCTCTTCCTCTTTCAGGCTGTGAGGCGCGCGTTGCCTGACGCCTACGTCGACATGGCCTTCTTCCCGCCGGAGCACGATCGGGCCCGCTGGCTCGCCGATGACGTTCCCCTCCTGATCGGAACGCAATCCTGGCGCGCTGTTGAGGATTTCGATGCCGTGCTCATCTCCAATGCCTACACGCTTGAGCTTATCAACCTTCCCTATCTGCTTCTTAACTCGGGCATACCGGTGCTGGCGAGCCAGCGGGACGAGCGATGGCCTCCTTTGATTCTGGGCGGATCGAATGCCATGGCAGCCCAGGCGCTGCTCACACCGGAGGGCGACTGCGTCGCTGACAGCCTCTTCTTCGGTGAGGGGGAGCGCGAGGTAGAGCGCTTGGTCCAGGCCCTTCACCGCCACGGTGACAGGCCAAAGGCGGAGACGCTGGCCCGGGCAGCAGAGACGGTGAAGGGCCTCTGGATTGCCAATGGCCCATCAGATCAACAGGTGTCCAAGGCGGTCTGCCGCGACCCTAGGGCCGAAGATCTCCTGGTCGAGTATCCGCTGCTCAACAGCGAAGAGGCATCGACCGCCCGCCTCCAGATCAGCTTCGGATGCCCGGCCTTCTGTTCGTTTTGCTTTGAGGGCTACGACCGCAAGCCTTATCGCGAGATCGCACTGCGGGACCTCATTCCAACCGTCGAGACACTCAAGAGGCAGCAGGGCCCCGAGGCCTTGGACGTTTACAGCTTCAACTTCAACACCCATAAAGAGATCCTTGCCCTATTACTGGAGTTCAACCGGCGGTTTGAGCGCGTCAACGTCCTCAGCCAGCGCGTTGACCTGTTGGCTGTGATGCCCAGCCTGATCGAGGCTGAGGTGCTGGCGGATAAGCGCAGTTTCACGCTGGGCATCGAGGGCATTAGCCCTCGGATGCGTGCCTTCTTGCACAAGAGCCTGAGCGATGCGGAGATCGAGACGGCCTTGGTGCGGTTGATGCAGGAGAAGATCCGCGAGCTGAAGCTCTTCTATATTCTAACCGGGCACGAGACCGAGGCCGATCTCCAGGCGTTCCACCAGTTCGTGCGCCAGTTGAAAGCGTGGCGACAACGCTACAGCCGGGGCCTGCGCGTCGTCTTCAGCTTTGGATTGCTGGTGAGAATGCCCTTTACGCCGTTGCGCTACGATCGGCTCTTCCTTGAGGAGGAGGACTGGCGTCTGATCACGGGGTCGGTAAAGTCCTCCTGTGAGACGAATGGCTTTGAGTTCCGGTTGGCGACGCCCTGGGATGCGTATGCGACCTCCCAGGTGTTGGCGCTGGGCGGGACGTGGCTGCACCAGCCCCTTCTGGAGCTAGCTAAGGCAGGCCATTGCTATGATCTCAATTTGACGCCGGGCTATTGGACGGCCTTACGGCAGTGGCTGGAGGATCACGGATACTGGCAGGAGGCGTTCCTGGGCGAGAAGGGGCCGGATTACGCCTTCCCTTTGGCCTTCGTCGAGATGGACGTGTCGGGCCGTTTCCTCTACCGTCAGTACGAGCGAGCGATTGAGGGCACCGATATGGGCTATTGTTTGGGGGAGGTGGGCGATCCTGCGCGTGTTGGGGAACCGGGCCGCTGCCTGGGCTGCGGCGCCTGCATAACACCCGAGGAGCGTGCGGCGATCGTGCACCACAGTATGGAGCATCCCGGCACCGGCTACCTGAAGGAGTTGGAGCAGATGATGCGCCAGAAGTGGCGGCTGCAGCCGGTTTACGCTCGCGTTCGGCTGCCGGACCTCGTGGTGGGCATGACACCTGAGTGGATCAACACCTTTGTGATGCGGGCTTTGCTCGAGGCACGTCCTGAGTTGGTCAATACCGTGCTCTCCAGCCGAGAGGCGCTCTTCACGACCAGCGCCAACGCACCGCGTTACGCAGGCCTCTTCGGCGAGACGGTGATCGCGCTCAAGGCGTGGGACGTAGCGGCCCTGGGTCGGCGACTGCCCGAAGGGACCGATCTTCCGCACGGTGTGCAGCTGTTGAGCTATCTCGATGACTTCACGCCGGGCGAGTTCCAGCGCGCCCGCATGCGGATCACGCTCGATGCGGCCCACTTTCCAGATGCCGGTCGCGAGCTGCGGCGCTATCTGCAGGATCAGTACGTCCCGGTGAACCTGCGCGGTGTGGCGGACGGGTATGTCTTCGATATCCCGGCCAAAGCGCGCAGGAAGCGCGTCATCTTCGCGGGCGAATTCCAGGAGCGTGACGGACGCTTCCAAGTCGAGATCGTGGTGAGCCCGAAATTCGACCTGGTGGACTATCTTAGATCTTTCGGCGATCCGGGGCGCTATCGCGAGGCGAAAACCGAGGTCGTCGACCTCGAGCTGTGACGCGATGGCCGCCACGGCTCGGTCGCACGGGTCTGGGTCTAGGCGAACTGTAGCGTGTGAAGCTGTGTGTAGAGGCCGTTCTGCGTTAGGAGACTTACGTGGGTGCCCTGCTCTACGACTCTGCCCTGATCGATGACGTGGATGATGTCCGCGCCTTCGATGGTGGAGAGGCGGTGCGCGATGGCCAGCGTCGTGCGCTCCGCCATCAACCGGCTCAGCGCCTCCTGGACGATGGCCTCCGATTCCGAATCCAGCGCGGAGGTCGCCTCGTCTAGCAGCAAGAAGGGGGCATTCTTCAGGACCGCGCGGGCAATGGCGATACGCTGACGCTGTCCTCCTGAGAGTCTGGCTCCCCGTTCACCGATGGATGTCTGGTAGCCATCGGGCTGTGCCACGATGAAGTCGTGAGCCCCCGCTGCCTTCGCTGCCGCGACGATCTCCTCGGCTGTCGCATCTGGTCGCCCAAGCTGGATGTTCCACTCGATTGTACCATCGAAGAGATGTGCCTCCTGTGGAACGAAGGCGATCAGCTCGCGGAGTGTCTTCAGAGGCAGGGCGTCGATGGGCTGCCCTGCGATTGTGATGGTTCCGGTATCGGCGGGATAGAAGCCCAACAACAGCTTGGCCACCGTGCTCTTGCCGGCGCCGCTGGGTCCGACGAGGGCTGCAATCTGCCCGGCTGGCACCGTTAGTGTGAGGCCGTTGAGGGCCGTCCGCTCAAGCTCAGTCTCACGGTTGTTCTTGGGCACACCCTTCTCAGGATACCGGAAATAAACGTTGCGCATCGTGATGCT
>JBNGCP010000181.1:0-3394 GCA_049974845.1 Anaerolineae bacterium
GGGATTGCCGCAGGAGCGGTGCTGTTGGGACGGGCCGTAGCGCGTGTCTTCAGCAATCGCTGACAGGAGAGGACGATGCAGGAACTCTGGTGGGACGTGGTGTGGATAGTCATTGTGCTGCTTGCGGTTCATGTTGGCGGAATCATTGCGTACGGAGAGAAGAAAGGCAGCAGGTACGCGCTTGCCCGGCTGAGGAAGGTAGCTCCTTGGTGGGCCGTGATCGTCGCCTTGTGTGCGGGGCTCACGTTTTGGCTGTTGCAGGTGCCTCCCCTTCCGTGGGGAGGCCACACGCTCGAGCTTGGCCTTCTCGCCGGCGCCGGTGCGTTCCTCATGAGCGTTGTCGACCAGTACTTGGCTAGCAAGGCCGATATGAACCGTTCTTCCCGTACGTGAGGGGAGAGGGCGCGCGGAGTCGTCCTGAGAACAGGTTACGTGGCCGCCGCAGGCGAAGGACACCGGCCTTGTTGTGACTTCGTCGTAGGCTTGCGCATGCTCAACCCGCGACGCTTGCTGCCGATGGGAGGTGGTAGCATTCCCGCTTGCGCAGTGAGCTGCTTGACGATTCTGAGCCTCATTGCCGAGCTCCTTTCCGGGGTGGCATCCCATCGCGACCTGCGCCATGCACAGGTGGTAGGGCAGTCTAGCAATTACACGTGTGGGCCGGCAGCGGTAAGTACGCTCCTTACCTACTACTACGGCATCCCCATCACAGAGATGGAGGCGCTGGAACTCGCGGAGGCTGCCATGCGGGCCGAAGGGGGCCAACCTGGACGAGAGCGAGGCATCAACGCCCTGGCGCTGTTGCGAGTGCTGGAGGCGAAGGGGATCCCAACCACAGGGTATCGGGTGTCATTGGGGGCTCTCCACGACTACTTCGAGCGAGGAGGACTTCCGCTAATCGCCCACTTGACTACTCCGAACAAGCACTTCGTGGTGGCTGTGGGGGTGGTCAACGATCACGTGGTGCTCGCGGACCCCACTTGGGGCCGGAGCATCATCCCGTTCTCCGCCCTGATTGAGGAACGAGGCTATAGGGGGGTCGTCCTGGTGCCCATACCCAATCCTGGGATCACCCAGCGAGTTCGGGCAGCCCAGCAGGCCACGCTCACCTGGGCACGCCAGCGCCTGGCGGCCTTGTCCCGTCTACGGGAGAGCTTGCCCTGAAGGGACGCGGGGGGCCGAAATCGTTCATTTTGGGGGACGCTCCGGAGAAGGTCTTGGGGGTGGACGGGCTCAGCCGACCTATGTCTCACCCGCCTCGGCCAGGAGTGCGCTTGTGTTTGGCTGGCTCGGTCTGGCCGAGTTCTGGGTTGAAAGCTGGTCTGGGGCTTGCAGATATCACCACCGCTGTTGAGGAGGCAGACACTATCTCCACGGCGAAGAGTAGCTTAGTTTCGTTCGGGAAACGATCGCTCTCTCCTTTAACTGTCTTAGCAGGTGTTTGCCATGTACATAAGCTATTCCGAACCGAAGCGATTTACAATGCGTGGTTCTCCCGCTATAATGAAGTTGCCATCCAGCGAAAGAAGGGGGTGATTCGCGATGGCAGTTTGGAGGAAGGCCCTGGTTGGGGGACTTGCGGTGTTGGTGGGTGCGTTCCCCGTTCTCGCACGTGTGGATCCGGGCTTGCCAACCTCCGCAACCGTGGCCCAGCAAGCCAAGGTCGTTCTACCACAAGGCAGGGAACTGGGGGACGAAGAGCTTCTCCAAGCCGAAGGGGAGTTTTGGTGGTTCATCGCCGAGGTACTGTTTGGAGCTGCAATTGGGGCAGGTACGGCCGCAATCAAAGAGAATGGATTTGATGAAGAACCAGGAATAGACGCGGATGACCGACGTGAAATAGCCTTCGGTGCGATGGTGGGAGCCATGACGGGAGGCTCAGGAGCTCTGACTGGACGCTTTGTGCCCAAGTAACAAGGGTTGGGTGAGCAACGGTGAAAAGAAAGAAGTGGGTCAGGATTAGCATTTTCGCTACCATCTGGTTCACGGGCATGATGGTTGCGGAATTGATAAGGCCATTCATAATAGGGCAAGAGGAACAAGTCGTCAACTGGCCTGTTTGGGCAGTCCTCTGCGCGGCGGGGGGGATCCTGGTCGCAGTGATAACGGAGAAAGCAGAGGAGCTGTCGCAGAGAGGGAAACACAAGTAGCATTTGCCATGCCCATTTGGGTTTGTCGCGGCAGTTGAGGCTCATTCCCGCCTTGCGCCGTTCCGGATCGCCGACTGCCTGGCTAAGGGCCGAGGGGGGACGCTGGGGGCGAAAGGTCCCGGTGAAGCCCAAGGCCCAGGGAGCCAAGTTCATTCAACAGAGGGCTTGCCGTGGTCGCGCGTCTCACCGGCCCCAGGGGCACCTGGCGGTGGAGTCCTCGGGGGAGCAGGGCATGCTCGGCGACCCTTCTCGGGGGCAGGAGCATCATCCCTCTGCTTACCCTGGAGGGGGAGCGCGGCTACAGCGGGCAGTGCTGGCGCCGCTTCCAGGGCCCTCCCTTGCCCAGGGTGCCGGGAAGCCCAGAAGAGCAGGCCGGTGTGGGCGCGCCAACGCCTGGCGAGTGTGCAAGCGCTGCGGGAGGAACTGCCATGAAAGGTAGGAAGTCCGTGTTCCCATTCTGCTGGCCACTCTGGGCAGCGGTGATCATGGTCGTGCTGCGGGCGGTTGCCTGGCCACAAGGCGTGATCGAGCCGCTGCGTCGACCTGAAGAGGATTTAGGCGCTTTCACGTGGAAGATGGGCATTGGATACGCCCCCTTCGGCGAGGCAGGCCTGACCGCAGACGAGTATGGTCGGCCGTGCGCCTGGACACGTCTCACCCAGGAGTGGCGATTGACCTTGGCCGGTTCAGTGGTGTTCGGCTCCGGACTGAAGGCCGGAATTGAGTTTGTTGACGCTGCCCGCTTTGTGGACGAGACGCGCACGTATCCCTCCGGCGAGGTGAGGGCAAGCTACGTCCAGGAGAAGCTGGCCTACTCGTCCGCACTTGAGTGGCGAGTGGCTCCGGATAGCCCTTGGGATCCGCGTGTTACGTTGTCTCTTGGCGACCCGTGGCGGAGTGCTGTCGATCTTTCGGTCAGCTTGCTTCGAGATCCGGTGGTGTTGGCGGGCGAGATTGGAGTCTGCAGTCGCCAGGAGAAGCCCCGGGATTGGGTCAGAGTTACGATGGGGGCAGGTTTCACAGCCAATTCGTTGGTCAAGGTGATCGGCGCGGCCAGCATCGTCGTGCCGACCTCTGGTGTAGCCTTCCCTGCTGGGTCGGTGGGCTTGGGAGTCCGCTACGCACTCGACGCTGTGGGCAGGAGAGAACTTGCCCTGCATGTGACCTTGGGAACGGAAGGAGGGCGAGCCTGGTTGGCGGTGGATGTGTGGGCCACGGGCCGAGGAGGTGGCCTTGCACCTTGA
>JBNGCP010000182.1:0-3374 GCA_049974845.1 Anaerolineae bacterium
TTTCCTGAAAGGAACCCCTATGACCAAGTCCGTCTTCGTCAGTGGCGTGTTTGACCTGTTGCACAGCGGACACGTAGCGTTCTTCCGCCAGGCTGCGGCCTTTGGCGATTTGACCGTCGCTGTGGGGTCGGACCGGACGGTCTATGAGCTGCGGGGACACCCGCCGGTCAACCCAGAGGCCGAGCGGCTCTTTATGGTGCAGTCGGTGCGTTACGTGAAAGAGGCCTTTATCTCCAGCGGCTCGGGCGTACTGGACTTCGAGCCGGAGCTGCGTGAGCGACAGCCTGACCTCTTTATCGTCACCGAGGACGCTAACCTGCCGGCGAAACGCGAGCTGTGCGAGGAGCTGGGCATCGAGTACCTCGTGATCAGGCGCGAGCCCTATGGCGACCTCCCCCGCCGCTCGTCCACCGCGCTGCGCGGCATCGACCGGATGCCGTATCGCATCGACCTCTGCGGCGGGTGGCTCGACCAGCCCTACGTCTCCGAGCACCATCCCGGTGCGGTGATCACGCTCTCCATCGAGCCGACGCTCAACTTCAACGAGCGCAGCGGGATGGCGACGAGCACCCGCAACCGCGCGCTGGACCTTTGGGGGCCGCGGCTCCCGGCCGGCGACCCGGAGAAGCTGGCGGAGATCCTCTTCTGTTACGACAACCCACCGGGGAGCAACCCGGTTTCGGGCGCACAGGACACCATCGGGATCGTGATGCCCGGCCTCAACTACCACTATTACGAGGGCGCGTACTGGCCGACGCGGATCGAGAAATGCCGCGACGAGCGGGTGCTCCAGTTTGTGGAGCGCGCGCTCTACTTGGTGCCGCTGGGGCCGCGCGGGCCTGAGTTCGACGTGCTGGCCGACACGCACATCGATCGCGCGGGTGCCAAGGCGCTGGCCGACGCGACGGACGACTGTTGGGCAGCGCTGCTGGCGCGGGACATCGAAGGCTTCGGTCGCGCGGTGCGCGCGGGCTTCGAGGCGCAGATCGCGATGTTCCCGAATATGATGAACCAGATGCTCGCCAGTATGATCGACGAGTACCGCGATACCGCGCTGGGCTGGAAGGTCTCCGGCGCCGGCGGCGGTGGGTATCTGATCCTGGTGGCGGACCACGAGATCGAGGGCGGGTTCCAGATCCTGGCGCGGCGGGGGATGAGCTAGGGGACAGTTTCCGGGGGTGAACGACACGCCGGGTTCTGGTTTCTGGTTGTCAGTTGTCGGTTGTCGGTGGTCAGTTGTCGGTGGCGGCGTTGTGGGGCTCGCTGGGTGGGAGTTTGGGGTAAAATATAGGTGGGGCTGGGTCTGTTTAGATTGACGTCATTGGAGGGAATGTGAGAGATGGAATTGACCGTGAAGTATCCGGAGCTGTTGCCCGATGCTTTGCAGCAGTCTCGTGAGGATTTCGAGCAAGAAGCGCGAATGGCGATGGCGGCGAAGCTCTTTGAGATGAAACGCCTCTCGTCTGGCATTGCAGCGCAGCTCGCCGGCGTGGATCGCGTCACGTTCCTGCTGAGCCTTCATGAGTACGGCGTCGCGATGCTTGACCTCAGTGCCGAGGAACTGGAGGCCGATCTGGAGCATGCCTAAGACCCGCGAGCTTGTGATCAACACCGGCCCAATCCTCGCTATTGTGGCAGCTCTAGGGGATCTGGACGTTCTTCGGATGTACCATCACGTCTGGCTCAGCGATCGCGTCACGGCGTTCGCGCTGACGCAAGCCGGTGAGGAAGAGGGGTGATGAGCGTGATCGAGGGACGGCGGTTTGCTCTGGCAGCAGAGGAGCGCGAGCGGGTGATGGCGGCGCTGAGCCAGATGCTGGCTGAGGCGCCGGACGTGGTCTGCGCGTTCGTGCATGGCTCATTCTTGCGCGACACGCCTTTCCACGATATCGATGTGGCGATCCTCTTCGACCCGGAGGCGGTGGCGCAGAATCCTGCGCAGATCAGCCGACGGGCCTTGGATCTGGCCGAGCAGCTGGAGGCGGCAGCGTTCGGCGACGGGCCTCGGCGGCCCCATCCGCCCATCGATGTCCGCGCGCTTAACAAGGCGCCGCTTGGCTTCTGCTATGAGGTGCTGCGGCAGGGGCGACTGCTCTCGAACCGCGACGATGCGGTACGCACGCGCTGGACCGCCGAAGTGGTCAGCCGCTACCTCGACATCAAGCCGCTCTTCGAGCGGGCTCTCAAGGAGGCGATGACGACATGGTCCTCAACCTCAACCTGATTCAGCAGCGCTTTGATGACATCCAGGCATCCGTGGAGCGCCTTGAGGCCATCGCCAAAATGGACCGCGAGGCTTTTCTCGCAGATCAGGATATGCTCGATATCGCCAGCTATCGGCTGCTCGTCGCTATCGAAGCCGCGATTCAGTTGTGCTTTCACGTCAGCGCACACCGCGCACACCGGGCGCCAGAGACGTATGCTGAGTGCTTCGGGATCCTGGCCGAGGCTGGTATCTTGCCGGCCGACCTGAGCCGCAATCTGCAACAGATGGCCCGCTTTCGCAATATGCTGGTCCACATCTATTGGGACGTAGAGTACGAGCGGATCTACGCGATGCTGCAGGAGAATCTCGACGACCTCCGCGCGTTTGTGGGCGCCATCCGTGAGTTGCTCTGAGGCGGGCAGGCGGGGAGGAGCTGGGGTGCAGGGGAGCGAAGGGGCTGAGGAGAGGGTTTGAGATATGCTGATTTGTCGATTTGCTGATTTGCCCATTTGCCAATTTGCGACAGGCGGCTTGATATGCGCGCGCGACATGTACTGATCACCGGCGGGGCGGGGTTCATTGGGTCGCATTTGGCGGAGGCTTTGCTGGCCCGGGGCGACGCTGTCACCGTGATCGACGATCTGTCGACCGGTCAGTTATCCAACATCCAACATCTAACATCCAATCCCGCCTTCTCCTTCGCCATCGACACGATCACCAACGCGATGGTGATGGACCGGCTGGTGAGCGAGTGCGACGTCGTCGTCCATCTAGCGGCGGCGGTGGGGGTCGAGCTCATCGTCCACGATCCGGTGCGGACCATCGAGACGAATATCCTCGGCAGCCACGCGGTGCTGCAGGCGGCGGCGCGCTATCGGAAGCCGGTGCTGCTGGCGTCGACGTCGGAGGTCTACGGCAAGGGCGCGCGGGTGCCCTTCAGCGAGGACGACGACCGCGTGCTGGGGCCGACGACGAGGTCGCGCTGGTCCTACGCCGACTCCAAGGCCATCGATGAGTTCCTGGGCCTGGCCTACCACAAGCAATACGGGCTGCCGGTGGTGATCGCGCGGTTCTTCAACACTGTGGGGCCGCGGCAGACGGGGCGGTACGGGATGGTCGTGCCCCGGTTCGTGCAGCAGGCGCTGCGGGGCGAACCCCTGACCGTCTA
>JBNGCP010000183.1:0-3349 GCA_049974845.1 Anaerolineae bacterium
AATCTCATTATGCCGATGCCCGGATTATGCCGATGTAGGTCTGTAAGCTGTTGTTTCCGGGGGGGGACCGCTGCGAAGGGATCGGCATAATCAGAGGGCTTCGAGGAAGGCGAGGAGTTTGTCGGTCGGCCGGAAGCGGCCGGGTTTAGTCGTGATCGGGGCTGTCCTCTCGAGGGCCCTTTCCTTGATCTGCAGGTCCGCGTGCAGGTAGATCTGGGTCGTCTCAACCTGTTCGTGGCCGAGCCAGAGGGCGATCACCGAGGTGTCGATACCGGCGCGCAACAGGCGCATGGCCGCGGAATGCCGCAGCACATGCATGGTCACCCGCTTGCGTGCGAGGGACGGGCACCGGCTGGCCGCATCCTTGACATATCCGGCCAGCCGGCGCTCGACCGCATCGCGGCTGAGGGCGCGTCCGGTCCGTGTCGGGAACAACGGGTCTGCCGGCTGACCGGCCCGCTCGGCCAGCCAGGCCCGCATCACGACAACAGTGCCGGATGTGAGCGGCGTGATCCGCTGCTTTCGCCCCTTGCCGGTGCAACCGACATGCGCACCGGCTCCGAGATGGACGTCGGCGCGGGTCAGCCCGATCAGTTCGGACGCCCGAAGGCCCGTCTGGACGGCGAGACCGAAGAGCGCCGTGTCGCGCCGTCCGGTCCAGGTTGCCCGATCCGGCGCGGCCAGCAGGGCGTCGATCTCCGCCTCGTTCAGGTATGTCACCAGCCGCCGCTCGAAGCGTTTCGGCGGAATGGCCAGAACGCGCTCGATGGTGGCGGCATGTTCGGGATGGCGCAGGGCGGCATAGCGGAACAGGGACCGGATCGCGGCCAGCCGGGCGTTGCGGGTGCGCACGCCGTTCTGTCGCTCGTGCTCCAGGTGGTCGAGGAAAGCGCCGATCAGCGGCGCATCGAGATCGTCGATGTCGAGCTTTCCCGGCGGCTTGCCGCATCGTCCCGACGCGAAGATCAGAAGCAGCCGCAGCGTGTCGCGATAGGCCTGAACCGTGTTCGGGCTGACCTGTCGCTGGCGGACGAGGCGGTCGGTGAAGAACGCCTGCAGGGTCGTGGCCAGCGCACTCATGCGTCACCCGCCAGATGGCGCTCGAGCCGTTCGCCTGCCAGTGCCAGAAGTTCCGGCGCCGCCGACAGGTACCAGTAGGTGTCGCTGGGATCGGCATGGCCGAGGTAGGTCGACAGGATTGCGAGGCGGGAGCCGGGGTCGCCTGTCCGGTAATCGTCGACAATGGTACTGACGGCGAAGCTGTGCCTCAGATCGTGGATCCGGGGCCGGCACGCCGCCGAGCGTGGGGCAATGCCGCAGTGATGCAGCAGTTTCTGGAAGATCGGCTGCACGGTATTGTAGCGCAGCCGTTTGCCGCGCGAACTGATCAGCAGGACCGGCGGGCCCTCAGGACGGGGGCGGTCGTCGCGGTGCAGGTAGTCCTGCAAGGCAGCGACCGTCGTCGGGTGCAGCGGCAGGGCGCGGGCCTTGTCGAATTTGCCGTGCCGGATCGTCACCATGCCGCCGCCCGCGTCGAAGTCGTCGCGGTCGAGGCCGATCGCCTCTCCGATCCGCATGCCGGTCGTCGCCAGCAAGCCAATCAAGGTCCGGTAGGTTGCCTGTACATGCGCCCCGCGCAGGATCGCGGTGGCGTGCATCAGTGCTGCAATCTCCTGCGGCGTATAGAGATACGGCGTCGCGCGACGCGCTTGCGCTGGCAGAAGATCTCTGGGTGGCACCTCGGTCCTCGGGTCGAGAGTGCGCAGATGCCGGGCGAAGAGGCGAACCTCGGCCAGACGTCTGGAGGTCCAGATCGGGTCAGCGCCGGAAGGGAGGGTTGCCCAAGCCAGCGCCGTCTCGGTTCGGATATACGTCTCGCCGCGTTCCTCGGCGAAGGCAGTGAACTGGCCAAGAAGCCGCTCGGCCTTGTCCATCTTGTAGCCGAGGGCGCGCCGCATGATCAGGTAATCGGCAAGGGCATTGCGCAGGGGGCTCATTGCGCGCCCTCCGGCCAGGGGCGTGCGATCAGGCGCAAGGTGTCCCGGTCGACCTTGGCGTAGATCGCCGTGGTCTCGACACGACGATGACGCAACAGTTGCCCGATCTCCGGCAAGGATGCGCCAGCGCGCAGGAGTTCCGTTGCCGCCGTATGGCGCAGGCGATGCGCATGCAGACGCCCGAGGCCCGCGCGCCGGGCGGCGTCCGCCACGATACCGCTCACGCGGCTCGCGCCGAGTGCGTGATGCGGCGCGAAGTGCTGGACGAACACGGTGCGGCCTTGCGCGTCCGCCGGTCGGGCATGGCGCAGGTATTCGGCCACCAGGCGCCCGACATCGGGTGGCAGGGGGAGCCGCTCGTGACAATTGCCCTTGCCGCGCACGCGGATCGTGCCCGCGCGCCAGTCGATATCGTCGAGCCCGAGCCCGGCGACCTCGCCGCGCCGCAGGCCGAGCCGGACCAGCAGGGTCAGGATCGCCAGATCGCGGCAACCGACGGCGGTATCGGCATCGCAGGCCGCGAGAAGGCGCCGCACCTGATCGGGTTCGAGCCCCTTGGGCAACCCGGCCAGTCGGCGACGCAGGACCTTCGGCACGGCCGGGACAAGCGAGCGGTCCGTCACCCCGTCCAGATGCAGGAAGCCGAGGAACGACCGCAGCGCCGTGACCGTCAGCTTCGCCACGCCGGCGTTCAGGCACGGGCACCAGGCCACCACGAAGGAGGTGACATCGGCCGGCGCGAGACTCCCGAGATCGAGAGCGCCCGTCACCATCCTTCGGTCCAGGAACGGGCGCAGGCAATCGATGTACCGGTCGGCCGTACCATCCGCGAGGCCGCGTTCCGTGGTCAGGAACTGCCGGTACCGGTTCAGGATTTCCCCAACGGAGCCATCCTCCAAGGGCGCTTCGGCCGCAGGTGCCAGACCCAGCCCGCGCAGATAGCCGAGAATGGGCCCCAGTGCCTTGCGCGTCTTCAGCTTGCGGACGCCCGCGGCCCGGCGGTCAGCCATGAACCGATCGACCTGCGCCATGGACAAGTCGCCCATCGCGAGCTCTTGCGCCTGCAACCAGCCGATCAGGTCGTTGAGCAGCCTGCGCTGCTTCCAGATCGTAGAGGTCGCGTATCCCTGCTGCCGCAGATCCTCCTCGAGTCCTTTCGAAAGGGCTGTGACCGGGTTCCTGCGCCGTCTCTTTTTCAGTTCGATCAACATGATATCTCCTCGTTTCGACGTGAAAGAGGAGACGTTACCAGTCCTCAGCCCTGAGGATTATGCCGACACCGACACAACGGACTTGAGGGTATTCAGACTCTTACGAGCCTACCTCGGCATAATCCGGACATCGGCATAATG
>JBNGCP010000184.1:0-3153 GCA_049974845.1 Anaerolineae bacterium
CAGGTAGATATAGGGTAATCGCAGTTGACCAGAACAAGTGCAACACACCTGGGCTTCGTCAACCACGACCCGATGCCAAAGGCATCGCCCACCGTCGAGCCTAGGCGTTGCACTTTGTCCCACGCCAATTGCGATTGCCCTGCCCCGCGCCTTGCCGCACCTTCCCTTTATTGTAGACTGGGGTAAAATAACTTGTATGTAGCAGACAGGCTCAGCCCTATCCGGCACCTTAATGAGCTAGCATCGAACCCGAGCGGGCTGTGACCTCAAGGGCATTCCGTTGACTCGGTCGCCGATTTGTCCGGAGAGAGTGGACTTGGATTGCGAGAGACCGTGGCGGGGTCTTTTACGGGATGATGAGGATACTGTAGCTAGCGAGATCGATGGTCATGCTCGCGTGATTAGGATATCTAGCTCCAGCCGGGTGTCAGGCTTTCAGGGAAAGCGCTCATACTGAGCACAGACTGAGAAGGGCTGGGTGCCGAGGGTGTCCCTGAGACGAGATGATAGCTCGGGGCAAGCAGGTCATCTGCGTAGTAGCTGGCTGTAGCTGTTGAGAATATCGCAAGCTGTGGGGTTTCCCACGGTTCTGTTTGTCGAAAACAACATGGCTCTGACATAGATCCTAGGCGATGGCCGGTCTGGCGACCGGTTTGCGCGCATACTAAGCGTGGGTAACCATAGAGGTGCGCGGATGCGATAGGGTAGACGGGCAGGACAAGCGCCCTGGACAGGTCAAGGCCTGACTTGTGATAAACGGCTATGGCAGCAGACCATAGCCGTTTGTTTTTTTGAAGGATCCGTATGGCAGGAACAATCACTGATCTGGAGCCTCAGAAGCGTGCTAGGGACCGGGTAAACGTCTACCTGGATGGAGAATTTGCTTTCGGTTTGGCGGACTTTGTGGCTGTTGAGCTCAAGACGGGCATGTACCTGTCCGATGAAGCCATCGCCAAGCTGAAGGCAGCGGACGGGCTGGAGCGTGCACACAACCGGGCATTGGACTACCTTTCGTATCGTCCCCGCAGCGAAAGAGAGCTGCGGGACTATCTCTTTGATAAGGGATACGCAGAAGGCATCGTCGAGGCGGTCATCGATCGCCTCCAGCGTGTGGACTTGATTGACGATGTCGCCTTTGCCCGTTACTGGTGTGAGAATCGCGCCCGCTTCCGTCCGCGCGGAAAGAGAATGTTGCGATACGAACTGAGCCAAAAAGGTGTGCCCTCTGCAGCCATAGAGGAAGCGTTGGAAGACTATGACGAAGTCGCAGCTGTGCAGAACGTGGCCGAGGGGCAGGCGCGACGACTTAAGCATCTTCCTCCCGACCAGTTCCAGCGTCGTCTCTTCGAACGTCTCGCTCGACGTGGGTTCTCTTACGATCTTATCCAGGAAACGCTCGCTACCCAGGATTTTCCTCAACTTCATGGTGAACAGAGCGAGGAGGACTGAATGGATTGGTTAATTGGTGTCATTCTACTGATCGTTGGGTTGGCAGCCGGAGGCGCGGCGGGATACCTCATCCGCCAGCAACGTTTCCAACAGGAGCTAGGCAATCTGGAAGCGATGCGCGGCCGTCTGCTCGAAGAGGCGGAAAAACAAGCGCGTGATATCGTGCTTAACGCCAAGGATGAAGCGATCAAGATTCGAGAGGAGGTCGAAGCTGAGCTCGAGAACCGCAATCAGCAGTTGCGGCGAGAAGAGGATCGCCTGCAGAATCGGAGGGAGCAGCTAGATTCACGGCAGGATCGCATCGACCGGCGCGAGCAGCAGTTGAACAAGCGCCAGAGTGCGCTGGACAAGCGCTGGAACGAGCTACAGCAGCAGGAAGAGCAACACCTAAAGGAGCTCCAACGCATCGCAGACCTCACCGTCGAGGAGGCCCGTGAAGTCTTGCTGGAGCAAGTGGCCGAGGAGACTCGCCAGGATATGGCCCGGGTTATCCTCGAGGAGGAAATGCGCGCGCGCGATGAGGCCGACCAACGGGCTCGGGAGATCATCACGACCTCTATCCAACGTCTCGCGTCCGAACAGGTCGCGGAGCTAACCACTAAGACGCTGGAGATTCCCTCAGACGACCTGAAAGGTCGGATCATCGGACGCGGTGGTCGCAATATCCGGGTCTTTGAGCAGAAGGCTGGCGTCGATGTGATCGTCGATGACACGCCTGAGCTGATCACCATCTCTTCCTTCGACTCCGTTCGCCGTGAGACCGCCGCCCGGGCGATGCATTATCTGGTGGCCGATGGACGCATCCATCCGGCCCGTATCGAGAAGGTGCTGGACAAGGCGCGCAGGGAGGTCGAGCAGATCATGCGGGAGAGGGCCGAGCAGGCTGTCTACGACGCCGAGGTTCCCAACCTTCACCCTGAGCTGATGAAGCTCTTAGGACGCCTCCATTTTAGGACCAGCTACGGCCAAAACAACCTCTCGCACGCCGTGGAGGTGGCGAAGCTGGCTAGCCTGCTGGCGGCTGAGGTCGGCGGCAATCCGGAGATCGCGCGGATGGGTGGGCTGCTCCACGACATCGGCAAGGCGGTCGACTTCGAGATCGAGGGCACGCATGCCACGATCGGAGCGGAGCTCGCCCGGCGGTATGGAGTCCCCAAAGCTGTGGTTAACTGCATTGAGTCCCATCACCACGAGGCCGAGCAGCAGACGCTGGAAGCGGTGCTCGTCGAGGCCGCCGACGCCATCTCGGGCGCGCGGCCCGGGGCACGCAGGGAGAGCTTGGAGCATTACATCAAGCGTATCCGTGGTCTCGAGGAGATCGCAAGGTCCTTCGACGGCGTCGAGGAGTCCTTCGCCATCCAGGCCGGTCGCGAGATTCGCATCATCGTCCGGCCTGGCGACGTTGACGACCTGGAGTCCCTGCGCCTCTCGCGCGAAGTGGCCCGCAAGATCGAGGAGACAATGGAGTATCCAGGCCAGATCAAGGTCACGGTGATCCGCGAGACCCGCGCCGTGGAGTACGCGAAGTAAGGGAGTGGTTCCTCGATAGAGCCGTCTCGACTAAGCATAGTCAGCAGAGGGGGCACCCCACCGGCGCCCCCTCTCTCGTGTCAGGAGAGCATCAGGCGCATGTCAAGCGCTTCCGACCTCGTGGGGCTCGGGGTTCAGCCGGTCCAATGCAACAAATATATCGACTCGCTTTAG
>JBNGCP010000185.1:0-3145 GCA_049974845.1 Anaerolineae bacterium
ATGCTGCGCCCCCCCTACGACTACCCACATTAAGGTTGGGATCGGCATCGCCCTCAGAACGATGCGTTGGCGTGGCTGATGGCTAGGTCGTTGACGCGGAGGTACCGCGGCACGATGATGGCTCTGGGGTTGCGGGCGCCGTAGCTGCTGGAGGTGTTGTAGGGCACGGTCTGCTGCGAGAGCCACGCGACTTTCTCGCCGAAGACATCGAGGATGCTCTGGGTGAGGCGCACGTTGTAGGGGATGACGACGCTGCCGTCGGCCTTTAGGAGCATGGCGCCGAAGCGCGAGCTGCCGGTGACCAGGCCCTGGGTCGGGTTGACGATATTCGCGTAGTGCAGGAAGGGGATGTAGAGCAGATCCCCGTCTCGCGGCGCGGCGACGAGGGAGGGCAGGTCGTCGATCGCCTCGCTGCCGCCGTGCAGCACCAGGCTCTTGCGCGCCACCGTGTGGCCCGTGGGCTCCTCGCCGAACTCGTCGGCGTCATCCTGCGTCCAAGCGAAGCCCTTGAAGACGCCCTTTTCGAAGAAGGGGAAGGGCTCGCGGGGCATGCCCATGAAGTCGCGCTTCTGGGGGAAGGTCTCGCGGCGTGTCGGGTCGTCGACGAGGGTGAAGGCCTCGGAGAGGACCCGCTCGCCGATCTGCTCCTCGGCGAGGCACGAGTAGCCGCGCTTCATCAGGCCACCGTTGATGCCGACCCAGTTCATGAACGAGATGAACTCCGCCGTCGCAGCGGGGCCGAGGACGATGTCATAGCTGCCGAGCTCGAGCTGCTGCCGCGGATCGTGGGTGAAGCGCTCGACCAGGAAGGCCAGCTCGTCGTGCAAGGGTGCAGCGTCGAGGTCCGATTTCCGCTGCGCGGATTGCTCGGCCTGCACCTCCCACTTCTCGCTGTCGTGGGCCAGGACGACGGTCACCTGCGCGTCGCTGGTCTTAAAGAACTGGGTGTGCTCGGAGCGCGTGGTGATCTGCGCTAGCGTGTTGATGCCGCTGGAGAAGATGCCGGAGAGCCGGATGTCGTCGGTCTCCAGGCCCGCCACGGCGGCGTTGAAGAGCGCGAGCTTCTCCTCGTTGGCGATGGCGCCCAGCGCTTCATCGCAGGCGGAGACGTCGGCGAAGGTGCTCTCGAAGGCCGGGATGGTGGGCTCGTACTCGAGGGGCTGGACGTGGCGGACCATCTCGGCGGCGGTGTCGATGCCGTCCTTCATCTCGTCGATCCGGTCCAAGTCGGTGATCATCTCGTAGCTGGCGCGCCGGTTGCCGTCGTAGGCCGCGATCTCCAGCCGGATGAGGTGCTCGGCGGTGTTCAGTGAGACAGCCGAGTTGGCGAAGCGCATCAGCGCGCTCTCCTCCTCGTGATAGAAGAGGGAGATCTCGGGGTCCTTGGTCAGGGCGTAGGTGCGCAGGTCGCTCAGGGTCTGTAGTATGCGGTCTTTCATGTCACTCTCCTATCCTCACGTTGTCGAAGCGGCAGACGGGGATGCCGTGGCCCAGTTGCATGATCTGATTAGGTTGGCCCTTGCCGCAGTTGGGCACGTAGACGACCTCCCAAGTGGAGCGGTCGCCGACGGCCGAGAGGGCGTTCCAGAAGTGCAGGGTGTCGTCCTTGTAGGTGGCGTTCTTGACCACCTCGGTGACCTCGCCGTCCTCCACCAGCCAGCCGATCTCGCAGCCGAAGTGGAACTGCTCGCGGTTGGAGCCGATGGACCAGGAGCGGTCGCCGTCGAGGATGATGCCGCGCTCGGTGTTGGCGACGATGTCATCGAGGGTGCCGTCGTCGCCGGGGTCGATGTTGATGTTGGTCATGCGCTCGAGGGGCACGCGATAGAAGGAGGTGGCGCGGTTGGCGCCGCTGCTCTCCTCGAAGATGATGCGCCGGGCCCGGGCGTTGGCCTCCTCGACCATCTGGCGACCGGTGATGGCGCCGACGAGGATGCCCTTGTCGATGAGCAGGTTGTTCTTCGCCGGGACGCCGTCGTCGTCGTAGCCGAAGCTGCCGGGGCTGTTGGGCATGGTGGCGTCGGCGCGGGCGGTGAGCAGCTCCGAGCCGTAGCGCAGGGTGCCGAAGTCCTTGAGCCTCACGAAGGAGCCGCCGGCGAAGGCCAGCTCGTAGCCGAGGATGCGGTCGAGCTCGAGGGCATGGCCGATGGTCTCGTGGGTCTGCAGGTACATGATGCCCGGCAGGAGGATGACGGAGCGGTCCTCGACGGGGCAGGGCCTGGCCTGCAGCACCTGGTTGAGCTCGGTGACGATGCGCTCGGCGTTCTCGCGGAAGTATTGGGGATCGATGGACTCCCAGCCGCGCGTGTCGCCGCGGCGGCCCAGCTTGAAGGAGCGCTCGTGGGTCTGTCCGTCGGCGTCGGCGCCGAGCACCTGGAGGTCGGCGAAGACCTCGATGATGTCCTTGGTGATCTCGCTGCCCTCGGAGTCGACGAAGTTGATCTCCTTGCGGGTGAAGCTCAAGGCGCTGACGCGCTGCTGGACGCCCGGCTGCTGCAGGGCAGCGTCCATCTCCTTGAGGAAGGCGACCTTTTCGGCGAGCGGGACCTCGAAGGGGTCGATCTCGTTGGGGCTCTCGAAGCTGTCCTGCACGATGTCCTTTTCGGCCAAGCGCACCGGGAAGGTGACGCGCTCGGCGGCGGCGCGGGCGTTGTCGAAGGCCCGGTCGAAGACGGCGCCGAGGTCGCTGAGGTCCGACGACGCGCTGAAGCCCCAGGCGCCCTTGTAAAGCACGCGCGTCCCGAGGCCGCTCTGGCGAGCGTTCACCGCCTCCTTGAGGTTTCCGTTCCACATCGTCAGCTCGTTGGATTCCTCGTAGGGAACCCACCGGCAGTCGACGTAGGTGGCCCCCGCCGCGCGGATGCGGTCGAGGTGGGCTTTGATTTGGTCTTGCATAGTGGTCTCCTTGATGAATCTATGGTTTGTGTCTGTCGGCTGTCCGTCGCCAGGTTTAGGCGTCGAGCCTCCGGCATCAGGCCTCCGGCTTCAGGTTTCCGACGTACCCCTGCCGTTGCCCTCAGCCACGGGCGAGTATAGCACCGGGTCGGAGGGTGGGGAAGTCGACGGATGGGGCCTCGGGCGCATACTTGGGGAGACGTGGCAGGCGGGGTGAGGAGGTGGGCGTTGGTGCGAGGCAGTGGGGCGG
>JBNGCP010000186.1:0-3105 GCA_049974845.1 Anaerolineae bacterium
CGCTCGATGCGCACCCCATCACGACTCGCGAGCGCTTGGAAGACATCCTGCGGTGAGGTCCCGCTCTCTAGCGCAAGGTGCCACTCACCGTTCTGCCGTCGCGTCTCGAGTACCCCGGGCAACCCGTGGAAGTCGCCCTGGCCCTCCAGGGTAACGGCATTGCCAGCAAAGTCTCGTTTGATCTTGTTGACCTCACCATAGAGCACGGTATCGCCCCGATTGATCAGGACGATGCGACTGCACAACGCTTCCACCTGGTACATTTGATGGGTCGACATGACGATGGCTTTCCCGGCCTGACGCTGCTCTTCCATGATGTCCTTGACCAGGCGCGTATTGACCGGATCCAGTCCCGAGAAAGGCTCATCAACCACGATCAAATCCGGATCGTGGAGCAACGCTGTGATGATCTGAGCCTTCTGCTGCATACCCCGGCTCAGCTCCTGCACCTTCTTGTGCCGGTGTTCATAGAGATCCAGGCGCGTCAGCCACGGCTCGAGTCGTTGGCGTGCCTGAGGCTCTTGCATGCCTTTCAGGGTCGCGAGATAGAGCAGCGTAGTCTCTAGCTTCTGATCTTGGTAGAGGCCGCGCTCCTCTGGCAGGTACCCGATTCTGTTCTTCTTCTCCTCCGTCAACCCACCGTCGAACAGGGTCACGGTCCCGTGATCGGGCTTGAAGATGTCCAGCATCATGCGTATCGTCGTCGTCTTGCCAGCGCCATTAGGCCCCAGAAGGCCAAAGATCTCACCGGGGTACACCTCGAAGCTTACATCGCGTACCGCTTTGAAGCCTCCGAAGGACTTCGCCAGATGGGATACAGCCACGGTTGGATTCACTGTGCGCGCCTCCTTGTCGAATGCTGATGCGACGGGTAAAATCATCGATCACTTCTATTATAGTGAAGTCAGGATGGAATTCGAACTGGCCCAAGACCCATTCGTCACCTGTCCGTTCGAACAAGGTCGACCTGTCCGGTTGGACATGTGGAGGTGTAAACTCGCACAGATCACGGTGGCGTCTCATGCCGTGACTGAACAGATAGCAGGAGGAGAAACAGAGCATGCCGGAATCCACGGGCATCGGCGATCGCGCGGTGATCTGGCAAGGCACCCAACATGAATGGGAGTACAACCATAGGCTCAACCGGCTGGGCAGCTACGTCCGGTACGAGCACACCTCCGAGGGGGACACGACGGCGATCATTGGCCACACGGCGGCATCGGGAACCGGGGACGACACCGCCCACTTCAGTGAATACGTCACCGCGGTTGAAGGAGGCGCCGGCATCGCCTTCCAAGCGGGTTACGCCGAGACCGTGGCTGAATGCCCGCGCGGAGATCTGCAACCTTTCGTCATCCGCGTCCCAGACCTCGATCTCGCCCCCGAGCTGCAGGAACGCGATCTCTACGTCGCCATCATCAACGGATTCGACATCTACGCACAACAGCACTCTGAGAAAATCATGACCTTCGACGTCGAGATAACCGATCCGATCGTCTACAACGGGGGACAGAAGGCACGCTTCTACATCGTGGGCCATCTGCGCTTCGACTGCCGCAGTTCCGAGTGTCAGCTCCTGCCCTGGAGGTTGGAGATGGAGCGGATCGACCAGCAGGAGGAGCTGGATGAGCGGCACGCAGATATCGAGAGGCCAGAGCCAAGGTCGAAGAAGGGTATTGACCGGCGAAAGGTGGATCGCGCCGCGAGGTGGCTCAAGCGCCAGCTGGCCCGGCTAACCGACGTCGAGGCGGTGAAACGCTCCGTTATCGGTGAGGATGGGGACACACTCCGGCGCCGGTTGTTCCGCATCCTCGGACGCCGCTTGTATGTGCGCTTCCTCAAGTGGCGCTTCTCGGCCCCATACGTCATTCGCATCCACTACCTGATCGTCGCCGGCGATCGTAAGGTGCTCCGCGTCACGGAGAGCCCGGACTTCGAGCGCGAATATGCGTGGGATCTCGAGCACGAGATCGAGCGCGCAGAGGTCGGGTCCATGCCCGTGATCGTGCAGGGAGACGACCCTGCCGTCCACCACGTCAACACGCTGGCCTTCAAGCGCATCCTTATGGACGTGACCATCGACGAGGAGCAAGGCTCGGAGGATCCAATCCAGTGGGGCAAGGGCATGCACATGCTGGAGTGGAGCTTTGCGATTCGAAATATCCAGCCCGTCGACCAGGGGGTCAAGGCCGATCTCGACCTCTTCTACAAGAACTGGAGCGAGGCGATGAACAAGGTGATCACGCTGACGACCTGGGGCGCCGTGCGTGCGGCGGGCAGAGCGCGAGTGGGCACACGGCTGGCCTTGCTGCAGTCTATAGAGGGTCGCCAACACGATCAGCTACGCCTCCCAGGCAAAATACACTGGCCCGGTCGTGGACGCAGCGCCACCCAGGATTCGCGAGCGCGCTTCGAGCGCCGGTTGCCGGATGTGAGGGCAGAGGAAATCTGACCGATGTTGCGCCAGGTACGAAACTTCGTTTCCCGGCTGTCGATTCACTACCTGCTTCTCTCCGCCCTGCTGCTCTTGCGAGGCATCACCAGGGATCAACAGCTCTTTGGTGTATGGATCGTGGCTTTTGTCTTCACGGTCCTCACCGTGTCCGTGCGCCGCCTCCTTCTCATCCTTACGCTGCCCCTCATCATTATGACCGGCGGTCTCTTCATCTTCGTCGTTGACGGCGCGGTGCTCGCGCTGACCGCAGCGCTGACAGGACTCAACATCAACAACTTCTGGTGGGCGCTTCTGGGTGTGCTGGTTATGAGCGGCGCAAACATCTGGATAGGGCGGATATTCAGTGCGCTTGGGTGGTGGCGCGATGCCGAGCCAGGCTCAACGAACGTGATGACCCGGCGCTCACCTAGCTGGTGGCTGCGACTGACACTCGTGGTGGTGTTGCTCTTCGGCATTGTCTACAGTGCCGCGATGGCAGCCCAGATCTTCCTGGCCGTGAGTATCTTGACGACCAACATGACGGTCATTGCACTCACCGCGGGTGTCGGCTTTGCGCTCCTCGTCCTCGGCGTTGGGTGGCTCGTGGCCGAGGGGCTTGCGCTGGACCGTCGCGCGCGCTTCAGTATCATCAGCGCCGCTGTGGCCACATT
>JBNGCP010000187.1:0-3101 GCA_049974845.1 Anaerolineae bacterium
GATATCTCCCGCATTGCCGCGTCCAGTCTCCCGAACGTCCGTATTAGCCCGTCCGCCAGAGAAAACCACCCCTTCCACCGCCGCCACACTGACCGTTCCCGCGTCTCCCTCACCCGACGTACTCGAAGAGAGAGAAGAACCATCGCTCACTTGCACCACATTAGCCGTAACACTGATATCTCCCGCATTGCCGCGTCCAGTCTCCCGAACGTCCGTATTAGCCCGTCCGTCAGAGAAAACCACCCCTTCCACGGCCGCCACACTGACCGTTCCCGCGTCGCCGACACCGGACGTACTCGAAGATAGCGAAGCCCCCTCCCTCACTTGGACCGTCTCGCCGGAGAGACTGACGTTACCCGCGTTGCCCACCCCCGAGGTACTCGACGAGAGAGAAGAACTATCCCTCACGTCCACAAAATTGGCGGACAGCCGCACATTACCCGCATTACCGCGTCCAGTTTCCCCAACGTCCGTATTTCCGCGTCCGTTGGAGAACCCAACCCGCTCCGTGGCTTCTACCGTTACCGTTCCCGCGTCGCCGACACCGGACGTACTCGAAGATAGCGAAGCCCCCTCCCTCACTTGGACCGTCTCGCCGGAGAGACTGACGTTACCCGCGTTGCCCACCCCCGAGGTACTCGACGAGAGAGAAGAACTATCCCTCACGTCCACAAAATTGGCGGACAGCCGCACATTACCCGCATTACCGCGTCCAGTTTCCCCAACGTCCGTATTTCCGCGTCCGTTGGAGAACCCAACCCGCTCCGTGGCTTCTACCGTTACCGTTCCCGCGTCGCCGACACCGGACGTACTCGAAGATAGCGAAGCCCCCTCCCTCACTTGGACCGTCTCGCCGGAGAGACTGACGTTACCCGCGTTGCCCACCCCCGAGGTACTCGACGAGAGAGAAGAACCATCGCTCACGTCCACAAAATTGGCGGACAACCGCACATTACCCGCGTTGCCGCGTCCAGTTTCCCCAACGTCCGTATTCGCCCGTCCGCCAGAAAACCAGACCCGCTCCGTCGCTTCTACTGTTACCGTTCCGGCATCTCCCTCACCCAAGGTACTCGAAGATAGGGAGCCATCGTCGCTGACTTGGACCGTCTCGCCGATTAGACTGACGTTACCCGCGTTGCCCACCCCCGAGGTACTCGACGAGAGAGAAGAACCATCGCTCACGTCCACAAAATTGGCGGACAACCGCACATTACCCGCGTTGCCGCGTCCAGTTTCCCCAACGTCCGTATTCGCCCGTCCGCCAGAAAACCAGACCCGCTCCGTCGCTTCTACTGTTACCGTTCCGGCATCTCCCTCACCCAAGGTACTCGAAGATAGGGAGCCATCGTCGCTGACTTGGACCGTCTCGCCGGAGAGACTGACGTTACCCGCGTTGCCCACCCCCGAGGTACTCGACGAGAGAGAAGAACCATCGCTCACTTCCACCAGGTTAGCCGTAACGCTAATATCTCCGGCCTGACCGCGTCCGGTCTCCCCAACATCTGTATTCGCCTGTCCGTTGGAGAAGATCGCGCGATCCCGAGCGTCCACCGTGACCGTCCCGGCGTCTCCTACTCCGGACGTACTGGAAGACAGCGCCCCATCGTCCCTGACTTGTATCGTCTCGCCGGAGAGATTGACGTTACCCGCGTTGCCCATCCCCGAGGTACTTGAAGAAAGGGACGAGTCGTCGCTTACGTCCACAAAGTCGGCAGTCACGCGGATGTCTCCAGCGTTGCCTACTCCAGTCTGCCTCACGTCGGTATCGGCCCGTCCGTTGGAGAAGACTACCCGTTCCGTGGCCTCCACCGTCACCGTTCCGGCGTTTCCCACCCCCGAGGTACTCGAAGATAGGGAGCCATCGTCGCTGACTTGGACCGTCTCGCCGATTAGACGGACGTTACCGGCATTGCCCACCCCTGAAGTTCCGGAAGAGAGTGAGGCATTGTCGGTCACTTCCACGACATGAGCCGTAACGCTAATATCTCCGGCGTTGCCTACTCCAGTTTGCCTCACGTCGGTATCGGCCCGTCCGTTGGAGAAGACTACCCGTTCTGTGGCCTCTAGCGTCACCGTTCCGGCGTCTCCTATACCGGAGGTACTCGAAGAGAGGGAGGCATCGTCTTTTACCTCTACCAGGTTGCCGAAAAGACTGACGTTACCTGCGCTGCCCAAACCCAAGGTACTCGAAGAAAGGGAGGAATCGTCGCTGACTTGCACCCGGTCGGCGGTGACGCGGATGTCTCCGGCGTTGCCCCATCCGCTTTCTTCAACGTTGGTGTTTGCCCTTCCGTTGGAGAACAGGATTCGCTCGGTGGCCTCTATTGTCAAGGTTCCTGCGTCGCCGATGCCGGAGGTACTCGAGGAGAGTGAGGCATTGGCGGTCACTTCTACTAGGTTGCCGGAAAGCCTCACGTTACCTGCGTTGCCCACCCCCGAGGTACTGGAGGAGAGTACAGCCCCTTGGCTTACGTCTACAAGGTCAGCGGTGACGCGGATGTCTCCGGCGTTGCCCCATCCGTTTTCGTAAACGTCGGTGGAGACGGTGGCGTTGTTGGAAAATACGGCTCGATCGATCGCTTGCACTCTCACTGTTCCCGCGTTGCCCACCCCTGAGGTACTGGAGGAGAGTGCAGCCCCTTGGCTTACGTCTACAAGGTCAGCGGTGACGCGGATGTCTCCGGCGTTGCCCCGTCCGGTATTCTCAACGTTGGTGGATACCGTCGCGCCGGTGGAGAAGGCCGCTCGATCGATCGCCTCTACCGTCACCGTTCCGGCATTTCCCTGACCCGAGGTACTTGAAGAGATTTCAGCACGGTCTCGCACCTCTACCCGGTCGGCGCTGACGCGGATGTTTCCGGCGTTGCCCCGTCCGTCTTCCTCAACGTCGGTGGAGATGCTGGCGTTGTTGGAAAATAGGGCTCGATCGATCGCCTCTACCGTCACCGTTCCGGCATTTCCCTGACCCGAGGTACTTGAAGAGATTTCAGCACGGTCTCGCACCTCTACCCGGTCGGCGCTGACGCGGATGTTTCCGGCGTTGCCCCGTCCGTCTTCCTCAACGTCGGTGGAGATGCTGGCGTTGTTGGAAAATAGGGCTC
>JBNGCP010000188.1:0-1153 GCA_049974845.1 Anaerolineae bacterium
TCGCCGGGCGGCAGAGTCCAGATGCGGTGGAAGCGCAGAAAGGCCGCGAGGAGCGTGATGGCGGCTAGCGCGACCCACTTTCGACTGACGGTGCGTTGTGAGGGCATGTCACCAGTGCGCGGCGATTGCGCTACCGGACCGCCGTGATCATCGGGTCCGTCTCGACCGGCGCGGGCAGGTCGACGACGACCTCGACGATGGGGCGCAAGTACGCGTCGATCGCGTCCAGATCCGCAGGGCGCCTGTCCACGTCCAGCTGCGAGAAGAGCCGCCCGCTTACGTCGAGGCCGTTGTGGGTTGGGAGCACCTGGCGGAACCCGATCTCGGTGAGCCAGCGCACCAGCGTCTCGCCGGAGGGGTGGTGGGTGGTGCAGGTCCCGGCGTCGATCAGCCTGTCGCGCAGATTATGCAGGGCGTCAACGGTAAGGTCCGCCATCCCGATCTCGTCCTTGGCGCCGCCGGTGACTTCGGCGACCAGCGCGGCTTTGGGCATGGCGAAGGTCAGGCCGACCTGCACCGCCGTCTCGCCCTCGATGTCCCGATCGTAGAGGATCAGTCGCGTGCGATCCTCGTTGATGGCCCACACCCAGAGCTCCCGCTCCTGGCCCTCGCGGTAGCGGTTCAGCGCCTCGTAGACCATGCGCAGGCGCCCGCCGGGTCGCAGGACGCGGTAGAACTCCTCCAACGTCGCCTGGGGGTCGGGGCTCTGTTCGACGGACGACGCTGCCACGACGGCGTCGAAGCTGGCCTCTTCGAAGGGCAGAGGCGCCCCGGGTTCGACGTACTCGCAGGTCGCGTTGGTGATGCCGAGGCGCTCGGCGTTGCGCTCGCAGACGGCGACGCGTTTGAGCGCCCCCTCGACGCCGACGACCTCGCCCACAAAGGGCGCGACGATGAGTGAGGGCCAACCGTCCCCGGGCCCGAAGTCGAGCACCCGCCCGCCCTCGGCCCGCGTCGCGCAGACGAAATCGAGCGCCGCGCCGCGGTCCCGCCAATGAGTGGGGTTGTCGGGGTCGAAGGGTTGGTAGATGATGGGCAGCTGGCGTCCGGACTGTGAGTCCATGTGCTCGTAGATCAGCGCCTCAGTGGTGCAGGTTGCGGGCGCTAACTCGCGTTGAATCCAGTCGAAGAGATCCATCGGGCCACCTCCTAC
>JBNGCP010000188.1:1253-3069 GCA_049974845.1 Anaerolineae bacterium
TATACTCTGACTGTAGCACAACCATTTCATTCTACAGACGCAAGGAGGAACCATGCCAGACTTTGTCAATCCATTCAGTGGGGTCGTGCCTGATCGCAAGCTAACGAAGCAAGAGCTCATTCGTGCCATTCGCTTGAACATCGCGGCGGAGCACGAGGCGACCCACCTTTATATGGCCCACGCCGAGGCCACGGACCATCCACTTGCTAAGGAGGTCCTGACCGACATCGCTAACGAGGAGCGGCAGCACGTTGGTGAATTCATGCAGTTGCTTCAGGTCCTCACCGGCGACGAGGACAAGTGGTTGCAGGCCGGTATCGAGGAAGTCAAGGAGATTCAAGAAGAGCTGGGCGCCGAAGGCGAATCGGATCTGACGATTGGATCGCTGAAGGACTAGCTCTAGGTTTCAGGTTGTCGTTTCAGGTTGTCAGTGATCAGTTCCCAGTTCAGGCGACCGGAGCAGCGAGGCGATCGCCGCCCTCGTCTCTGAACTGGGAACTGATGTTGTATGTGAAGCTCACGCGCGCCGATTGAGAACTGACAACCGACGACTATCTTCTACTCGGCCTCGTAGATCAGCTCGCCCTCTGCGTAGATCGCGACGGGCTGGCTCTCCAGGGCGAACGGATCGCCGTTCCAGCAGATCACCGAGGCCCACTTCCCGGCCTCGAGCGTGCCCAGGATGTCATCGATGCCCAGGATTTTGGCGTTCTTCTGGGTGATGATCGCCAGGGCGTCCTCTTTGCTGTAGCCCATATGCAGGAAGTGGCGCAGCTCGAAGAGGAGCATATTTTGCAGGATCACCGGGTGGTCGGTCATCAGCCCAAACTCCACGCCTGAGTCGATCAGGTACTTGACGTTCCGCCACGACTCGTGCTTTAGCTCGACCTTGTAGGCCAGGGTGTCCATCGGCCCGTAGATCACAGGAATGCCCCGTTTCTTGAGCTCCTCATAGATGCCGGGCTGGTGCACGTCCATCGTGTGCTCGACGGCGACGTCGAGGTCGTACTCGTCGACGAGCCGGAGCAGGGCGGCGATGTCGTCGGCCTTGTGGACGTGGACGCGGAAGCGCTCCTTGCGCTGCAGCATGTCCTTGATGACGGCTTCCTCTGCCGTGTAGGTGACGTCGGCGTCCTCTTTGGCCTCCTCCTTGGCCATCTTGGCCTGCACGTCGTGGATCTTGGCGCGGAGGATGGCCAGGGCGCCCATCCGAGTGTAGGGGCGCTCGCCCTTCCACTCGCGGGTCGACATCGGATTATAGCCGAAGGCGCCCTTGATGCCGGCGCGGCGGATGAAGGCGGTGTTGGTGTCGGGGGCGAAGTTGCGGATGACCGCGGAGTTGCCGCCGATGATGTTGCCGCTGCCGGGCAGGACGCAGGAGTAGAGCACGCCGTTTTCGATCGAGTCGGTGAACCCCTTGTCATCCATCTGGACCGAGTCGAGGACGTCGGCGTGGGCGAGCATCGACGCCATGTGCTCGTTGGCCTCCGCCTCGGCGGAGGGCTCGCCGCCGCGGATCAGGCCGATGTGGCTGTGCGCATCGATGAACGCGGGGGTGAGGACGGGGTATGTACCGGCGGTCTCGCCCTGGGCGGCGTCGCCGACGGCGGCGATCGTCGTGCCTTCGACGTTGACGTAGCCGTTCTTAAGGAGACCGCTGCCAGTGTAGATGAGGTCGCCACGTAGGTTGAACATCAGGTATTAGCTCCTTCTCTATAGAGGTATGAGTTGGTCCGCGCCTACCAGGTAGGCTCAAGCGTAGACCCTATCACAAAATCGGGTGATTGCCACAGAAGGGGGCTAGCGATCGGCTGTC
>JBNGCP010000189.1:0-3064 GCA_049974845.1 Anaerolineae bacterium
GCACCTCCGGTGGTGGGTTTGACTCCACCATGCCAGAGGTGTGTTGCACCTAACGCAACGCGAGTGCAGATTTCGGAGGAACCACATTATAGAGGACGTCGCCACGCTACGCTCGGGTGCCAACATCCCTAGTATATGCCCGAGTGCGTGCGTGTACAAGAGCTCCGTTTATTGATGCGAGGGGCGGGATCCTTCACGCCCCCACGCTGTGGGGCACGTTCAGGATGACAGGAGAAGGGGCGTGGCGGCCCGAGCGGCGCGGTGGTGGCGCGATGGGCGCTAGACGGCGCACCGCGCCGTCTCTACAACGGCCCGGATTGCGCGTTGGCGCGTGATGGGCGCTAGACGGCGCACCGCGCCGTCTCTACAACGGCCCGAGCGGCGCGTTGGCGGTGTGCAAGGCCCAGGGGGCCGGCTGTTGGCCCGGTCGGCAGAATCGGCTAGAATCGGGGGGACTCAGTCTATGTCTGGGAGGAGCTATGACGAAATCGAAGCGCAGTAGTGGGTCGAGCTCGAAGGGGAAGGCCAAGAAGACGTCCGCGCGCCGCTCCGGCGGATCGAAGGGCACGACGCAAGGCACGGCGCAGGGCGGCATCCCGACGCGGTGGGCCGTGATCGGTGTCGTGGCCCTGGTCGCCATCGCGGTGGTGGCGCTGGTGCTGCTTTTGGGGCGGGGCGATGTACCGGCGTCCGAGGCGACGGCGACGGTCAGCCCCGACGCGCCTTCCTCCGCCGACAACCTGGATACCACGAACACAGAGAGGACAACGAATATGCCAGCCACACCCGCAGAACGCAACAACATGTACGACGCACCGCCGGAGATGGTGATCGACCCAGCCAAGACCTATATCGCGACGATCAAAACCGAGCACGGCGACATCGTCGCCGAGCTCTACGCCGATAGGGCGCCGCAGACGGTCAACAACTTCGTCTTCCTCGCGCGGGAGGGTTTCTATGACAACACGACCTTCCACCGCGTGATCGAGGACTTTATGGCGCAGGCTGGCGACCCGACGGGCACCGGTCGCGGCGGCCCCGGCTACACCTTCGCTGACGAGTTCCATCCGGAGCTGCGGCACGACGGCCCGGGCGTGCTGTCGATGGCGAACGCCGGCGCGAACACCAACGGCAGCCA
This sequence comes from Anaerolineae bacterium, assembly GCA_049974845.1. Classification (GTDB taxonomy): domain Bacteria; phylum Chloroflexota; class Anaerolineae; order B4-G1; family SLSP01; genus PWVB01. The sequence goes on from JBNGCP010000189.1 coordinate 1,139, forward strand.
GTTCTTCATCACCTTTGTGGCGACGCCCTGGTTGGACGGCCGTCACGCGGTCTTTGGGAAGGTGATCGAGGGGCAGGACGTACTGGAGCAGATCAACCTGCGCGACCCGCAGACGGCGACGGAGCCGGGGGACGAGATCGAGACGATCTTGATCGAGGAGAAGTAGCGGGCGGTTTCCGCTGGAGCCTGCGCGGGGATGGCCTGCCGCAAGAGGAGCGTACCATGGCCAGGATGAAGCTCAGCCCTTGGATGCGGTCGGCGTTGACGGTGGTGGGGGTTCTGGGCGTGCTGGCCCTGGCGTGCGCATGCCAGGGCCGGGGCGAGTTGACGCCCGAGCCGACGATGGTGGGGGCAGCCCCGTCGGACCTGATGCTCACGAGCTCTGCGTTCGCCGAGGGGGACGCGATCCCCGCGCGCTACACGTGCGACGGCGAGGACGTCTCCCCACCCTTGAGCTGGGAGGGACCGCCCGACGGCACGGAGCGCTTCGCGCTGATCTGCGACGATCCCGATGCGCCGGGCGGCACGTGGGTGCACTGGGTGGTCTACGACCTGCCGGGGGACGCGCGCACCCTGCCGGAGGCGGTGCCGGCGGACCCGGTGCTGGACAGCGGCGCCCGACAGGGCCTCAATAGCTGGTCGCGGACCGGCTACGGCGGGCCGTGCCCACCGCGCGGCGTCCACCGCTACGTCTTCAAACTCTACGCGCTCGACGCGACGCTGGCGCTGGCGCCAGAGGAGACGGACAAGGCGGCGCTGCTCGGCGCAATGGAGGGCCACGTCCTGGCCCAGACGACGCTGATCGGGACGTATACGCGTCAAGACTGAGGGCGGGCCCTCGCGGAGGGAGGGCCGTCGCTGAGGGCGGGCTGGGACAGAATTGCGCCTTTCGCGCATCGTGGTTATCATGGGCGCAGCACTGCTGACGGGGCGCGATGCCGTGTCAGGGACTTTATCCCTATCGGGGACTTCATCCCTATGACGCAAGGCGGGGGCGTCACATCCCAGAAAGATATCTGGCACAGCAGCAGGCTGCTGTGGCCGCTCGCTGCGGATTCATCAAGATAGGGGTTGAGTATGCGATCAAGACGTACGGCACGCACGCTGCACCCGTCGTTTCCCTCTCATTCACAGCCTCATCCATGGGCCGTCTTCACGTGCGTCGTCATCGTGGCGCTGTTGGTTGGCGGCTGCTCAGTTTTCCCCGTACCCCTGCAACGCCCGCCGGGTGAGGCCCCGCCCGAGGCGACGCCGACGACCGAGGGATCGAGGCTGCCCATCCTCCCGTCTTTGGGCCCTCAAAGGACGCTGGCCCTCTTGATCGGGGTGGGGGTCCTGGGCTTCGTGCTGCTCGTCGCGCTGATCTACGCGCTGCTTCGGCTTCGCTCCCGGCCTTCAAGATCGCGGCCACAGGCGCAGCCCAACTCTCAGGCACGGGGCGTTGCCTCGCAGCGAGGCGCGGCGTCGGAGGATCTGTTGCCGGAAGGGACGGTGCTGGACGACGGACGGTTCCTGGTGCTCAGCGGGCGTGCGACGGAGGCGGGGCACGTCTACGAGGTCAAGGCGACGACGCCTTTGACGCTTTGCCCGACGTGCTATGGCGCCGTCGGGGGCGCGGACGTGCGCGCCTGCCCCGTGTGCGGTACGCCGCTGGACGGGGTGCAGTCGGAGCAGCCGGCGCTTCTGGCACGCGAGTATAGGGATGCGGAGCGGTTCGCAAGGATCTCCGACATCGTGGCCCGGCAGTTGGCGCACCCGGCTGTGGTCGCGCCGGTGGCGGTTTTCGTGGAGACGTCGTTTGGCGAGCCTCGCTATTTCCAGGTCGAGCCCGACGTCCGGGATGCTCTCGCCTCCCGACTCGACCTTCCCCAGCCCCTGGAGAGGGTGGTGATGTGGGGGAGCACCCTGGCCCGGGGCCTGGCGTAT
>JBNGCP010000190.1:0-3010 GCA_049974845.1 Anaerolineae bacterium
GCGGATAGCAGGTGCGTCGGGAAGTCGTTCAAAATGCTTTCCACCGGTGGGCTCCGCGGCCTCGTCAAGCAGGCTCAATACCCGCGAGACGGACGGGAGGGTCTCGCGGGTGCGACCGATACTATCGAGGAGCGTTTCAATCGGGAGAAAGACGAGCCAGATCACGAGATTGGCCGCCAGGAGTTCGCCCACCGTGATCTCGCCTTGGAAGGCAAGATACCCACCGTAGAGGGGGACGATCAGCTGTGGAATGTAGCGCAGTGCCAGGAAGACGGCGACGAAGACGGATCGCCGCCAGTCGAGCCTGAGTGCCTGCCGTTGGATCTCCCTGATGAGTCTGTTGAACCGTTTTCCCAAGACTGTCTGGAGATTGAAGGCCTTGACCGTCACGCTGCCGGCAAGCATGTCCTGAAGCGCGGCGTTCGCCCGGCCCTCACCCTGGGCCTGCTGGCGAGCCAGCGCCTCCATGGGTTTGCTGACCTGATTGTAGAGGAGGGCGGAGATGGGAATGAGGATCGAGGAAGCGAGCAGGAGCTTCCAACTGATAGAGAGCATGTAGACGACGCCGCCCACGAAGACGAGGGGTTGGGAAAGAGCCTTGATGGCGCCTGGTAGCCAGCTCTCGATCTTGGTCACGTCCGAATTCAGACGCGAGACTAGATCGCCGCTATGTTGGGCCTCCAGGAAGCCCATCGGCAGACGCTGAATGTGGGCGGTGACGCGGTCTCTGAGATCGCGGGCGGTGAAGGCCCCATAGCGCGCCACAGCGTGGCGACCCGCCCACGCGAACCCCGCATCGATCACGAGGACGAGGCCCGCCACATAGAACCACTTGGTCAAGCTTTGCACACCGGTATCCGTGGCGGAGTCCATCATCTGTTGGAGAAGAAAGGGGGTAAGGACGCGTACCGCCACGCCTTCAAGAGCGTGGAGCACCGTCAACCCCAGCCAGAGCCTCTGTGGTTGGACGAATGGGATTAGTCGACCTAGAAGCTGCCAGTCGGTCTTCACTGGTTCTGGGCGATCAACATCAACCACGAGGGCCTCCTGTCAGTTGTCTTGCTTGATTTCTTTATGCACAGACTTAATAATATTAAAACGCAATGCACAAATGTCAAATTGGTTCGGGATGTGCGATCTCCGAAGGATCATTGTCGCCCGAGCCTGGGTGCAGGTGGTGGATCCGACGAGTTGCTGTCAGGCGCCATCGTCGATGCGAATGCGGTTTGCCGAGATTGTCCGGCGTTGTACACTTGGGGGCAGTGTAGGGCATCGAGGGTTCAGGAGGCTGAGGGATGTCGCGCTATCTCATACCCGCGCGCGAAGTCCGCATTGAGATGACGGTCGTGAACTCGCGCTTCATCGCGTCGGCGGCGTCGGCGTTTGATGTTGAGTCGGCGCGTGCCTTCGTTGATCGTGTGCGGTCGGAGTTTTCCGACGCCTCGCACAACGTTCCGGCCTTCGTCATTGGTCATGGAAGCAGTGTGACCGCCCACTGCAGCGACGATGGTGAGCCTTCCGGAACGGCGGGACGGCCCGCGTTGTCGGTGCTGCAGGGCAGCGGCATCGGCGACGCTGTCGTCGTGGTCACGCGCTACTTCGGGGGCACGAAGCTCGGCACCGGCGGCTTGGTGCGCGCCTATAGCGGGGCTGTAAGGGAGGTCCTCAGGGTCCTGCCCCTGGCTGAGAGGGTGCCCACGCAGACGCTGATGATTGCGATCCCCTACAATCTCTTCGAACGGGTTCGTCTGCTGATCGGCGAGTTAGGGGGGCAGATCCTGGACGAGGAGTTTGCGGGCGATGTGACGCTCACCGTCCGCTTCGCCGCCGATCGGGTGGCCGCCTTTCAGGAGGCACTGCAGGAGTTGTCCGCCGGCACGGTGGATGCTGTCATCGTTGAAGAAGATGAGGAGGCGATCATGCCCCTCGGCTTGGTCGGCGGCGATGCGCTCAATCTTGGGACGTGACGCCACCGGGTGCCCGGTCTTCTGGCGCGTGGTACCTATGTGGACAGCGCATTCTCCTAACCTGCCCTGGACCTTTTCGGAACGACACAAGGGGGGGAAATGGCCCTGGTTGAGGTAAGGGATCTCGTCAAGCGTTACACGGTGGGGGGACCCAACGCCGTGGATGGGATCTCGTTTGAGATCCAAGAGGGAGAGTTGTTCAGCCTGCTGGGGCCGAACGGCGCCGGCAAGACAACGACAATTTCGGTGATGAGCACCCTGCTCACGCCTACGTCCGGCACCGTGCTGATCGATGGGTTTGAAACCCAGCGGGACCCAATGGCGGTGCGGCAGCGTATCGGCCTGGTACCTCAAGATCTGGCTCTCTACTACGACCTCACCGCCGAGGAGAATCTCCGCTTCTGGGGTGAGATGCGCGGCCTTGCCGGCGGGGAGCTCAAGCGTGAGGTGGCGGAGAAGCTCGCATTGATGGAGTTGACCGATCGTGCTAACGACCGCGTCAGGACTTTCTCGGGCGGCATGAGGCGACGGCTGAACCTGGCGGTTGGCCTGCTCGGCCATCCGCGTCTGATCATGCTAGACGAGCCGACGGTCGCGATCGATCCTCAGAGCCGCCGCTATATCCTCGACTGGGTGAAACAGCTTGCGGACTCGGGGACGACTGTGCTCTACACCACCCACTACATGGAAGAGGCGCAAGAGCTCAGCGACCGCATCGGCATCATCGATCACGGTGAGCTTATCGCGAAGGGGACGCTTGGAGAGCTGACGCAAATGGTGGGTGAGTACGAAGCCCTGACCTTCCGGCTCGTGCAGGATCATGGGGCCGACGAACTGGTGCAGATCATCGCGACCAGTCCCGATGTGCTGCAGGCGAGCGCGGATGATGGCGAGATCCTGGTGAACGCCCGATCCGCAGAGGCGGTGCTGCCTCATGCTGTGGCTGCAGCGTCGCAGTTGGGACTGAGCATCAGAACCATTGAGATTCGCGAGCCCAACTTGGAGACGGTCTTCCTCCACTTGACCGGGCGAGCTCTGCGGGA
>JBNGCP010000191.1:0-2964 GCA_049974845.1 Anaerolineae bacterium
CGATTGGTGCTTTCTAAGTTGTAGCAAGGAGGATTGGCATGAAGGTGAATCGTCGTCTGGGTGGTATCCTGGCTATCGTCGCAGCTCTTTTGGGACTCATCGGGCATTTCGTCCTGTTTCTGAACTGGTATGAGGCCGGCATGCACGCGGAGTCGGCCGAGCCCGGGTGTGAGATCCTTCTCGAGACCCTGCACCCCATGTTGGCCGCCTTTGGCCTGGTTGCTGGGGTGCTCTTTGCCGTCAGCGCCTATGGCTTCTTCACCAAGCGCAACTGGGCGTTGTTCCTGTCGGTGGTGGGGCTTGTCCTGGCGCTGTTGGGGAGCTGGTTCGTCAACGTGCCGTTCATGGCCGCCGGCCTGCCCCCCGTCTATTTCATCCTCTTCTGGCCCTACGTGATCCTCTACTTCGCGTTCACGGTGGCCGTGGGGAAGGTCTCGTGGCGCCGGACGCTGCTCGCGCTGGGGACCGGCATGGCCTACATCTTCTGCTTCATGAACGGGATCGCCAGCACGAGCCGCATCATTACCCAGGGCGCGCCGATCTTCTCGCTCGTGCGCTGGCCGCACTTCGCGGCGATGCTCGGCTGGGCCGCGGTCACCGTGGGCGTCCTGATGGCGCCCAAGGAGTGGATGCGGGTGGTGGGCCTCGTCGCCGGTGTGACCGAGCTCGCCGTGGGGATCCCGCTGGCGGTTGTCACGGGCCAGGAGCTGGGGCGCTTCAGCCTCTTCGCCCTGGCGCCCATCGCCTGCGCGATCCTCGTCGCGCTCTTCGTCTGGCCGGGCGTGTGGGAGCGCCTGACCGCGGCGGACGAGCGGAAGATGGTGAGCGCGACGGCGGACGCCGTAGCGTGACTGCGTGGGGGGCGAACTGGGCGAACAAGACAGTTCGCCCTACGGACGTGCGACGGTTTCGCTGGCGATCGTAGGTCGAACTGTCTTGTTCGACCAAGGCGGGACGCACAAGACAGTGCGCCCTACGGTAAGGAGCTGTGAATGACCTACATCAAAAACCGCTTGGACTACCTTTTCGGGTCGACAAAGGGCCTGATCCTGGTCGCGATTGCCATGATCGCCATCGAGACCGCGCTCTTCGGCATGCTCTCCGGGCCGATGGCGGAGCTTGGCGTGCGGGACGTCCTGGTCGATGCCCTCAACATCGACCTGGTGCCGGCCGAGCGCGAGGGTCGCATCATCATTCTGTACCACTCCATCGCCATGGCCGTGGTTGCCATCGAGACCTACATAATCACCAGCCTTCTGAAGATGAAGGAGGGGTACAAGCTGGGGGTGCGGGCCCTGATCACGCCGGGTTATCTGATGGCGATGATCTTCGGCATGACCTTCGCGTACTGGGGCCACACCTGGATCCTGCACGGGCTCTATATCGCCGGCTTGACCCTTGTCTTCGCCGCTGGCGTGCTCTTGGTGATCGCGCTATGGCCGTGGAGGGAGGAGGTCTATCAGCCCGATCCGGCCTATGCGCGAACCAAGAAGGGCGTCGACATCGAGCGTATGGCCTTCTTCGCCGCCGCCCTGACCACCGTGATCTCGGCGCTCTTCGGCGCGGTGCCCGGCGCGTATTACAGCAACGGCTTCCACACCGTCCTGGCCGAGAACATCGTCCGGTATCCCGACAAGAGCGTGCTGCAGTACTCGATCATCGGGCACCTCCACATCATGGTGGCGCTGATCGCCATCATGATCACGCTCATCGTGGGCCGCTGGCTCGACTTCAAGGGCATCCTCCACAAAATCGCCATGCCGCTGATGATCCTGGGGACCCTCGTTCTCAACCTGGGGGTCTGGGGCGTGCCGACGCCGCTGCAGCCCATCGCCCACACCATCATCTACGTCGGCGCGACCCCCTCGATGCTGGCGGCCCTGGGGCTCGTCATCTACGGCTTTGACAAGTTCATCCGCGAGGGCGTCGCCGACACCGAGAAGCCCACGCTCGGCGACAAGCTCGCCGCCCTGGTGCGCGATCCCCTGCAGTTCGGCCCGCTGTGGCAGATGATCTTTATGAACTTCACCGTTAGCGGCATCGGCATCTTTATGGCCGTAAAGCTCGACGAGATCTTCCGCCTCTGGCCCGCCCGCGAGGAGCGCATCGAGCTGACCGGGCATTGGCACGTCCTCTCGGCCATCGTCGCTACCATCATCCTCCTCTACTACGGCGACATCGTCGGCCTCAAGGGAAGGGTCCGCAAGCTCTACGGCTGGGGAATCATCGTCTTCTCGGACCTCGCCTTCGCCGCGGTCACCGTCTTCGAGATGAAGCGGCTCTTCGTCTCCGAGGCCACGCAGCAGCCGCTGGTCAACACCGTCATCCTGCTGATGGACATCGGCCTGGGGGGGCTGCTCATCATCCTGGCGATTCTCATGGGCTGGCGATTGATCGACCTCTTCAGGAAGCGGGGGCGGTGGACCGCCGAGGTGGGGCACGAGCTGTCGGCGGAGGTGCAGTCATGAGGCGCGCACTCACACTGCTCCTGCTGTTTGGCCTCCTGATGACGGCATGCGCCTCGGTCAACCTGGACGCGCCCATTCCCACCTACGACACCGGCGTCGACCCCGGAGCCTGGGCCCTCGTCCCCGCGGGCGAGTTCCTGGAGGGGCAGTTTGACGCCGAGACCGACCTTGATGCCTACGAGATCATGGTCACCGACGTGACTGTCGCGCAATACGTCCGGTTCCTGGACGCCGCGTTGGCCGACGGCACGCTGAAGCTCGCCGACGGCGAGGTCGTCGGCTTCTATCCCGGCGACGAGTTCCACGGCGCCCGCCACGAGGAGGAGATCAACGCGGGCGATTACGTGATCGTCCCCACCGACGACCCGGCCTCGCGCTTCGCCTTCGACGACGGCTCCTTCGACGTCAAGCCCGGCTACGCGGACCACCCGATGACCAACGTCAGTTGGTTTGGGGCCCGCGCCTATTGTGACTACTACGGCTGGCGGCTGCCGAC
>JBNGCP010000192.1:0-2952 GCA_049974845.1 Anaerolineae bacterium
GTCATCGAGGCCGGTACCGGTATTGGCAAGTCCTTTGCCTATCTGATTCCCGTACTCTGGTCGGGCACCCCGGCCGTTGTGAGCACCTCCAACAAGGGGCTGATGAATCAGCTCTGGAAGAAGGACATTCCCCGGCTGCAGAAGATCGCGCCACGCCCTGTCAAAGCGGCGCTTCTCAAGGGGCGCAGCAACTACATATGTCTGGTGCGGCTGGCGCGACTGCGCCAGCAGGTTGGCATGCCGGGCCAGGCGGCCTCGCTGGCCCTCATCGAAGCGGGTCGTACGCAGGTGCCGACCGGCGATGTCGAGATGATGGGTCTTCCGCCCCAGCTCATTGCACAGATCACCGTTGGGGGGCGCGAGTGCCGGGGCCGCCACTGCGAGCAGTTTGACGCGTGTCTCTACGAGCGAGCCAAGCGGGAGGCGCTGCAGGCCGACGTTGTCGTCACAAACCACGCGCTGCTCTGCCACAACGTTTTGCTCTCCGAGAATCATATCCTCCCTGTGCGCCCAGTGCTGATCATCGATGAGGCGCACCAGCTTACACGTTACGCCGTTGAGGCGCTGACGATGGCGCTAGGTCAGGATGACTTCTGGAGCCTACTGAACAGTCATCCGGTGCGCGAGACGACCAGACAATCGGAGCTTCTGACAGAGCTGCAGCTGAACTACGATGAGTTCCTGCGGGCTATTGGGCGTCAGCGTCCGGGTCACCCTGGGGCACGCCGACGTCCGATCCGCTGGGCCCTCGAGGGAGAGATTGAAGCGGGGCTCGCGCTCTGGGATGCACTGCAGCGACTTGGCCGCGAGCTCGCCCGCGACCGTGGGCTCGATGAAGGCGCTCGCGAGTCGGCTGTGATGCACACGGTTGAGGTTGCCGCTACAGCCAAGGCGCTCGCAGTTCCTGAGCCTGATACGCATATTCGTCTCTGCGAGGTTCAGGAACAAGCGGCCGGCACAGGAGACGCTGACATTAACGCATTGTATCGGCCTCTGGAGGTGACCGCGCCTCTGGAAAAGCTCCTCTTCGAGGTCTGGCCTCGCGTCATCTGCACCAGCGCAACCCTCGGGGTGGGGAAGGATCTCGGTTGGTTCCGGCGTCAGGTCGGGCTCTTTGACACGGACAACGCCCCGCGCGTCATCGCACAGGCCCTGAAGGGGCCTTTTGATTATGGTCGCCAGATGCTGCTCTACACACCCGCCGCCGTGGCGCCCGTCTACGACGAGGCTAAACAGCGCTTTGCCGGCGGCTATGTCTCCCAGCTCACCGAAGAGGTGCGCCGCTTGCTAGAGGCCAGCCGAGGACGGGCCCTGGTCCTCTGCACAAGCCGGGAGAGGATGACGCAACTCTATGAGACGCTCGCGCCGGTCCTACAGGGGCGCTATCCCTGTTACCTTCAGGGAGCCTATGCGCAGCCTGAGCTGGTGGCGCGCTTCAAGAGGGACGGGAATGCCATTCTCTTTGCCACGCGCGGGTTCTGGGAGGGGCTCGATATTCCCGGGGACGCGCTCGCGCTGGTGATCCTCGACAAGATCCCTTTCCTGCCCTATGACGATCCCGTGATGCGGCGGCAGGAGGCCCGCATCCGTGCGCGGGGCGGCAACCCCTTCTACGAGCTGCAGCTCGGTGCGGCGATCCTCAACCTGCGCCAGGGCACCGGCCGGCTGATCCGCTCAGAGACAGATCGAGGCGTCATCGCCCTCCTCGACGCCCGGGTGCTGCGCAAATCCTATGGTCGCCGCATCATCGAGGCGCTCCCCGAGGCGCACCATACCACCGACTTCGCGGATGTGGCAGATTTCCTGTCCTCCTGAGGATCGATCCGGCCGGATCGGTCAGGCAATGTCGTCCAGGAAGTCGTTGATGTTGCCTTTGGCCAATGCGATCACGGTATCCGCTGCACCGTAGTAGACCCAGAGCTCACGGCCTAGCAGCAACGCGCCGCACGTAAAGACCACGTTGTTGACGTCGCCGACGAGCTCCCAGTCGGCCTCAGGTTCGAGGATCGGTTCCGATTGGCGCGCGATCACCCGTGTCGGATCCTCCCGGTCGAGCAGGGCGACACCAAGGCGGTACCACAGGTCCTTGTCCACGCCGTGGTAGACCAGGAGCCATCCTTTCTCGGTCTCGATCGGCTGGGCGCCACCGCCGATCTTCCGCGCCTCCCAAGCGAACTCAGGCTGCATCAGGGGGAAGTGAAGGGTGCCGGCGCCGGTCCACGTGGTGAGATCCTCCGAGGACGCGATGTAGATGTCAGGCTCCGGCCGGTGCAGCATCCAGTAGCGCCCATCGATCTTGACGGGGAAGAGCGCGGCATCCTTATTGTTCCCGTAGAGGCTGCTGGGGATCATGATACCCTGGCGCTCCCAGTGGATGAGATCCGCCGAGGTCGCCATCGCGACCTGGGTCCGCACGCCGTCGAAGGCCGTGTAGAGCATATAGAAGGTGTCGCCGATCTTGGTGACCCGTGGATCTTCGACGCCCTGCGACTCCTCCGGCACCACGTTGGACGGCAGCACGGGTTTATCCAATCGCTCGAAGTGGACGCCATCTTCGCTCCAGGCATAGCCTATAGAGGAGCGGTTCGGGTCGCCGGGCGTATGTGCTACGCCACGGTAGAGCAAGTGAAAGGGCCCGCGATCCAGTGACGCGTCATAGACCGCGGCTGTGTTGAAGACGGTGTCCTTCTCCCAGTAGACGTCTGCCCGGGGCTCCAGTATCGGGCCATCCCCTACGCGTTCTAATCGCAGCATCTTGGTTGCACCTCCTGTCGCTCGTGCCTTGAGTGTACCCTGAGTTTAGCAGCAGAAGGGGCTCCTGTCCAGCCGCTCCAGAACAAAGAAGGACGGCCCGGGTCTAATCCCGGGCCGTCACGGAGGCTGGGGCGGCACGATTCGAACGTGCGATTGACGGATTCAAAGTCCGTTGCCTTACCACTTGGCCACGCCCCA
>JBNGCP010000193.1:0-2942 GCA_049974845.1 Anaerolineae bacterium
CTACGATCGATATCTGGGCCCACGCTGGCGCGAGGAGCCCGGCGATCCAGAGGTGTGGGAGCGTGCCGAGGACATCGCACCGGACGAGCTTTGGCGAACGCACGAGCGTCGCCGAGAGCGACTGGTGGCCTTCACGCGCCAGCGCCTGCGCCAGCAGTTGGAAGAGCGAGGGGCCTCCCCGAGCGATATCCGGGCGGCGGAGGAGGTCCTGGATCCCGAGGCGTTGACCATCGGGTTTGCCCGTCGCTTCGCCACCTATAAGCGCGCTACCTTGATCCTTCAAGATCCCGATCGGCTCGATAAGATCTTGAATGATCCCGATTGTCCCGTGCAGATCATCTATGCGGGCAAGGCACATCCACGCGATAACCCGGGCAAGGCGATGATTCAGGAGATTGTAAACCTGGGCCGGCAGGATCGGTTCCGCAACCGCATCGTCTTCCTCGAGGATTACGACATGATCATCGCCCGGTATCTGGTTCAAGGGTGCGACGTCTGGTTGAATAACCCACGACGCCCGCGCGAGGCCAGCGGGACCAGCGGCATGAAGGCCGCAGCCAACGGCGTGCTGAACCTCAGCACCCTGGACGGATGGTGGGCTGAAGCTTATACACCCGAGGTCGGTTGGGCCATTGGGCGCGGCGAGGTCTACGACGACGCGGATTACCAGGATCGCGTCGAAGCCCAGGCGCTCTACAACCTTCTGGAGCGCGACGTCGTGCCCATGTTCTACGAACGTACCGGACGGGTGCCCCGACGCTGGGTCGATCAGATGAAAGCGAGCATCGGGTCGCTCTGCCACTTCTTCAACACCAACCGGATGGTGGCGGAATACACAAACCGATTCTATGTGCCCTTGGTCGAACGCTACCGCAGGTTGGTGGGAGACGACTTCGCCGGTGCCAAATCGTTGGCCCGTTGGCGACATCGTCTCGCCAGCAGTTGGTCGCAGATCAGGGTGGAGTCAACTAACGGCAATCCACCGACGGAGCTGTCCGTAGGGCAGACCTTCAGAACCGAGGCGCGCGTCTATTTAGGGGACGCCAAGCCTGAGGATGTCTGCGTGGAGCTCTATGTAGGGCTAGTCAATCCCAACGGCGAGCTGGTGCAGGGACAGGCTATGACCATGCAGCTCACGAAGGAACTGGGCAGCGGTCGCTATCTCTATGAAGCGGAAGCAGAGTGCGGGATGAGCGGCCTGCACGGCTACACCGTGCGGGTGTTGCCCTATCATCCCGAGCTCGTGACGCTCTTTCAGCCCGGCTTCATCCGCTGGGCGGGTTGAGGGAAACGGCCAACACGCGATCTCTGCCTGAAAGATCTGGATAGACGGTGATACTGAGCACGTCATTGTCTGTCCTCAGACAACGAGAAAACGCGGCCCGGGCCAAGGCTCGGGCCGCGTCGCCCTGTTGCTCGCCGATCTCGACAAACAGACTGCCGTCGGGAGCCAGACGCTCCGCCGCCTGGGTCAGCAGGCGAGCTATCGCATCCAAGCCCTCAGGCCCCGCGAGCAGCGCCCGCCGGGGTTCGTGGCGTACGGAGACCGGCAGAACGGACCAGTCAGGCGTGGCGACGTAGGGAGGGTTGCTCAGGATGAGATCGAGCGGGCCGGCAAACGGTTCGAGAAGATCACATTGTACCCAGTCCAGGCGTTTCGCCACGTCGTGCCGAACGGCATTTGCGCGGGCGACGGACAGCGCCGCCCCGGAGATATCGGTAGCGATGATACGAAGCGCGGGAGCGCGAGCTGCCAGCGAGACAGCGATGCATCCAGATCCCGTGCCGACATCCACGACCACCCTGGGCGCGTGCTGTTGCACGCGATCGAGCGCCAACTCTACCAGATGTTCGGTCTCGGGTCGCGGTATCAGAACATCGGGCGTCACAAGGAAATCCAGCCCGAAGAACTCCACGTGGCCCCGGATATAGGGCAGCGGCGTTCCCACAACGCGGCACGCCACGAGATCGCGGAAATGTTGCGTGTGTGGGGGGTCCAACATCGCCTCTGGATGCGCCAGCAAGGCCACTCGCGTACGGTGAAGCACGTGAGCCAGAAGCAGCTCCGCTTCGAGTTGCGGATGACCGACCTCCCCTCTCAGCCGATCCGCCGCCCAGCGCAAGGCCTCGCCGACGGTGGTGAAAGGTACTGCGGACTCAGCCTGCGCCATCGATCGAGGGCTCCTACTCGCGGCTGAAGCGGGCCTCCAGCTTGTCGAGTAGCTCAGCGGCCTCCACCAACTTGTCCAGAGGGTTTTGATCCCCGGTAAAGTAACGGTAATCACAGGGCATGATGTCCAGTCGCTCCACGAGGGTCCCATGGTGCTTGCGCAATGTGTCGGTGGAGATGCCGTAATAGTCGGCGAGCTTCTCCAGGGGCACGTCCCGCAAGTTGACCTTGCGCACCGTGTAATCGAGGGCCGCCGCCCAGGCTTCGGGCTTGGGAATGAAGAGCGGTTCCTCGCCGAGGACGATCCGGAACTCAACCCACATCTGGATCGCTGCGCCGATCAAGTCAATCGGCATCTGCGCGGCGGTCATCTTGTCCGTCAGTTGCTCCTCGACCGCATCCATCGCGCTGGCAAAGAGCTGCTCAATGCGATCGGCGGCTTTGGACTCGGGCTCCAGCCGGAGGTAGTTGGCCAACGCTCGAAGAGCGCGGTCGAAGTCCCCGGCGCGCGAGAGCACCTGGGCGAAGGTGAGGTGATAACCGGAGTTGTCAGGATAGAGCGCAACGACCTCCTCCATTTCCTGAATCGCGTCCTGTATGTCCCAGCTCTCGTACGCAGCAAGGGCTTGTTGGTAGAGCGCCTGGGCCTTCCGCCGGTTCGTTGCCGTTGATTGTGCAGGGCTCATCGCGACCTCCAGAAAAGATGAGGGCAAGTATGTCGTCAGATCCACGCGGTGCCATTATAGCACCGAAGCCCGAGGTGCCAATGCGC
>JBNGCP010000194.1:0-2872 GCA_049974845.1 Anaerolineae bacterium
CCGGCACGCGGCACGAGCAGAACCACATGCTCTGGCTGGCGGTCTGCAAGCGGTATCGCTTCATCCACGATTTCGCTGTCGAGGTGGTGCGGGAGAAGTTCCTGCGCCTCGACCTGGAGCTCTCCTATCACGACTACGACGTCTTCTTCAACGACAAGGCCGAGTGGCATCCGGAGGTTGAGGGGGTGGCCGACTCCACCCGTAAGAAGCAGCGTCAGGTCGTCTTCCGCATGCTGCGCGAGGCGGATCTGCTCTCTGAGGACGGTCAGATCCTGCCGGCGATCCTGACCCCGCGCGAGATCGAGATCGTCGCCGCGGACGACCCCAAGCACATGGCCATCTTTCCCGTCTCCCCCATTGAGATTCAGGAGTTCCTGGCATGACCTTATCCCACGAGGAGATGACGATTGCGGAGCGCTTTGACCATCTCTACACCCTGATCTCCAGCGAGCGCTTTCTGCAGATGCAGGGGTTGGGGAACGAGGTGCCCTTCTTCATCTGCCCCTACGACCCCAGAGAGGGTGTGGAGATGGCGCGTATGGCCCAGCAACTGGCGCGACGACTGGAGCAGACCGGCGTCGGCGTGCTGGAGATCAACCTCTACGACCTCGCCATCGAGCTGCTGCAGAAGCGCGAGATCTGGGACCGTATTCTCGAGATCGAGCCGACGGTGGAAAAGGAGCGGCTCAAGGAACTGCTGCAGGGCGTCCTTGACCCGGAGACCCACCTGGTGCCCGCCATTGCCGAGAAGATGCAGGCGCGGGCCTTCGACGTGATGTTCATCACCGGCGTCGGCGAGGTCTTCCCCTATATCCGCTCGCACAACGTGCTCAACAACCTACAGAGCACCGCCACCGACCAGCCGACGGTGATGTTCTTCCCCGGCAAATACACGCATTCGCTGGCGTCGGGCGCCTCGCTCGATCTCTTCGGGCGGCTGCACGACGACAAGTATTATCGAGCGTTCAACATCTACCATATCGAAGTCTGATCGCGGAGGGAGTGATACGATGGCTCTGTCCACGCTGTTCAAGAAGCCTATCGACCGGCCGATCGAGGGTGTCATCAAAGCCGACGACGAGGCCCACCTCAAGCAGGAGGTCGAGGAGTACGTCCTGACCAACGAGGTCGCCAAGCGGCTGGAGGCCTTCCTGGATGCCTACAACGACTATCAGGGCGCCAATGGCGTCTGGATCTCCGGCTTTTTTGGCTCCGGGAAGAGCCACCTGCTCAAGATCCTGGCGCTGCTCTTCGACAATCGCGAGATCGATGGCGTTCCCGTGATGGAGCTTTTCCGCCCCAAGCTGGGCGACAACACCTTCCTGCGCGCCGACCTGGAACGGGCCATCGCGATCCCCTCGAAGAGCATCCTCTTCAACATCGACCAGAAGGCTGACGTCATCAGCAAGACCGAGATCGACGCGCTGCTGTCGGTCTTTATGAAGGTCTTTGACGAGACGTGCGGCTACTACGGCAAGCAGGGCTACATCGCCCAGTTCGAACGAGACCTCGACAGCCGCGGGCAGTACGACGCCTTCCAGGAGGCCTTCGAGGAGATCACCGGGCTGCCGTGGGAGCGCGGGCGGGAACAGGCGCTGCTGGAGGCGCACCACATCGCGGCGGCCTATGCTCAGGCGACCGGGGCGCCACAGGCCAGCGCCAACGGCCTTGGCCGCGGGATTCTGGACAAGTACCGCGCGGACTACCGCGTCAGCATCGAGGACTTTGCCGAGAAGGTCGATGACTACATCCGGAGCAAGGGCCCGGACTTCCGCCTGATCTTCTTCGTGGACGAGGTCGGGCAGTATGTCGCCAACAACGTCAAGCTGATGACCAACCTGCAGACCGTCGCCGAGAGCCTGGCGACCAAGAGCCGTGGCCGAGCGTGGGTGATCGTGACGGCGCAGGAGGATATGGAGAAGGTCTTCGGCGAGACGGGCAAGCAGCAGAGCGATGACTTCTCCAAGATCCAGGCGCGGTTCAAGACCCGGATGAAGCTGACCAGCGCCGATATCGAGGAGGTCATCCGCAAGCGGCTCCTGGCCAAGAACGAGCGCGCCGCGCGGCTGCTCTCACGTATCTACGACGAGCGGAAGAACAACTTCCGGACGCTCTTCGACTTCGCCGACGGCTCGCAGACCTATCGCAACTTCCGCGATCGCGACCACTTCATCCAAAGTTATCCCTTTGTCCCCTACCAGTTCGCGCTCTTCCAGTCGGCGATCCAGAGCCTCTCGCAGCACAACGCCTTTGAGGGCAAACACAGCTCCGTCGGCGAGCGCTCGATGCTGGCCGTCTTCCAGCAGGTCGCGGTGCAGATCGGCGATCACCAGGTGGGCGAGCTGGCGACGTTCGACCTGATGTTCGAGGGCATCCGCACCGCGCTCAAGTCGCAGATTCAGCGCTCCATCCTCACCGCCGAGACCCACCTGCGGGACGCCTTCGCCGTCAAGGTGCTCAAGGCCCTCTTCCTCGTCAAGTACGTCAAGGAGTTCAAGGCGACACCTCGGAATATGACGGTGCTGATGCTCGACCGCTTCGACACCGACCTGCCCGCCCTTCGCAAGCGCGTGGAGGCGGCGCTGGATCTCCTGGAGCAGGAGACCTACATCCAGCGCACCGGCGAGGAGTATGAGTACCTCACCGACGAGGAGAAGGACATCGAGCAGGAGATCAAGAACACCGAGGTGGATGCCTCCGCCGTGGCCGACGAGCTGGGCAGGCTGATCTTTGACGACGTTATCAAGGACCGCAAGATCCGCTATGACGAGAACGGCCAGGACTATGCCTTCACGCGCAAGCTCGACGGCAACCTGCTAAGCCGCGAGTACGAGCTGACCATCCACGTCATCAGCCCCTTCCACGACCAGGC
>JBNGCP010000195.1:0-2869 GCA_049974845.1 Anaerolineae bacterium
GCTCCCTTGCTCCTCCGCTCCCCGGCTCCCCAGCTCCCCTGCCCCCTGGCTCAGGATTTGCGGTAGAATAGGGGCGGTGGAACGTGGAAACGTCAGTGTACCCGTAGCTTGTGAGACAGGGAGGCCGTTATGTCGATGCTGACGACGCCGGACATCGAAGCAGAGGCATTGCTCGAGAAAGTGGCCGAGACATTGTGCATATCCGAAGAGGATGCGTTGAGAGAGGGTCTGCGGACGCTTTTGGCGCGCAAGTTGCGTGAGGTCCAGTCCGATATCTTCGAGATTACTGGCAGATACGATGTGGGCTCCGTGGAGGAGATGGAGGCACGGTACCGCGAAGGGACGTTGGAAGAGGCGACGACCTGGCGTGATCTCCAGACCCTCGACCGCTTGGAATATCAGCGAGATCGTCTCCGCGAGCTCCTCGATCTACTTCCGTGAGTCTTGTAGACACAGAGCGGCTCCGCACAATTGCGGAGATCGAATACACGGATATTGTGGCAGATGTCTTGATCCACAATCTCAACACCTTGCGGGTCATCTTACGTGATGGGAGCTTTGTGGACATCTGGTACTCTCTGAAGCTCGTGGACCGTTACAGTTACCATTGGGAGCGGCGCGCTATCGATGGCACGATCTTCCGACACGACAACGCCCCACATCAGCGCTGGGAGCAGATGGGGTCCTTTCCGAAACACTTCCATAATGGAAGCGAAGAAAAGGTGGAGGCAAGCAGCATCAGCAGCGATCCTGAGACGGCCCTGCGTGAGTTCCTGGACTTCGTGCGATCGAAGTTGCAGTAAGACGCTGGAACGTTGGAACGTGGAAACGTTGGCACGTTCCAACTCCGATCTCTTTGATCATGCTGGCAGAGACGATTCCCAGTTTGCGCAGCGAACAGAAACAGGGATAGGATGAAGATTACGCTGGATCCAAAGGCAGATGCCGTCTATATACGGTTGCAGGAAGGTGAGTTTGTGGCTAACCGTGAGGTGGCCGAGGGCGTGATCCTGGACATTGGTGAGAATGGCGTTGTCCTGGGGATCGAGATCCTGGAGGCTTCGACACGTCTGGCGCCGGGTGACTTCGCCCAGCTGGAGGTGTTGATGCCAGTAGAACGGGCGGCGGGAAGAGGGTAGTTTTCAGTCTTCGGACGTGCACGCCCCGCACGTTCTCGATTGTTGCTGGAACACTGGACGCTCGAACGTGAGCAAGCTATCGCGGGTTGTTGGACAGGATTGGCAGGATTTTGTGGCGGAGGAAACGTTGGTATGGGGGTCAACGATGAAGACGTTAACGGTGACTTTGGAGCTTCCGCGGGATTTGGTGGGGGTCCTGGACGCGCCGCCAGGCGACGTCGAGGCGCAGCTCCGCGAGTTAATCGCGCTGGCATTGTACCGGGAGGGCCGTGTCTCGTCGGGAAAGGCAGCGGAGCTCATAGGGATCTCCAAGTTGGCGTTTGTCCAGCTCGCAGCACAGCACGGCCTCAACTATTTCACAGAGTCTCCGGCAGAGTTGTCGGCTGAAGTCGATCAGCTGGGGCAGATGCTGGATACTGAGCGCGCATGAAGGTCGTGGCAAACGCAGGGCCTTTGATCGCTCTGGGCCGCATTGACCAGATCGGGCTGCTGCCAGCACTGTACGGGCAACTATACATTCCAAGGGCCGTGCAACGTGAAGTAGTCTCCGAAGCCGGGGAGCGTCCAGGTGCTGCAGAGGTCGGCCGCGCCGATTGGATCCGTGTCGTGGACGTCGGAGACACAATGGCGGTCCAGTTGCTCAGGGAGCGTCTGGATGCCGGCGAGAGCGAGGCGATTGTGCTGGCAATGAGTGATGATCATTGACTTGGAGGGCGTGCGCGCGTATCTGGCCGCACAGCCAGACATCGTCGTGAGTTATCTGTTCGGCTCGGTGGCACGAGAGCAGGTGATGCCCTGGAGCGACGTCGATGTTGCGGTGCTGCTCGACCCCAATCTCGACGAGCGCGCGCGGGTGGAACGACAACTCGCGCTGATGAGCGCGTTGGAGGCGTTCGCCGACCGCGAGGTGCAGGTGACTCTTCTCAACGACGCACCGCCCCTGCTGGCGTATCAGGTGATCCGAGATGGTGTGCGGTTGTCGGCGCGGACCGATGGCGAGCGGGTAGCGTTCGAGGTTGCGGCGATGAAGCGCTATTTCGATCTGCAGCCGATGCTGGCTTTTCACAAGCAGGCGCTCTTTCAGCGGATCAGGGAGGTGGGCCTTGGCAGACGAGCGAGAGGTGATCGCAGCGCGGTTGCAGCTGCTGAACGGCTACGTGCAAGACTTGAGGGATCTACAGAGCGTTGATGCGGAGACGTATCGAGAGAACCTTCTGATCCGCCGCACGGTCGAGCGCACGCTGCACCTGGCGGTGGAGGCCAGTCTCGACATTGGACAGCATATCATCGCCCGGGAGGGTCTTCGCACGCCCGACGACAACAAGGATGTCTTCGTGGTGCTCGCGGAAGAAGACATCATTTCTTCCGAACTGCTCCCGGCGCTCGTTGAGATGGCCAAGTTTCGCAACTTGATCGTCCACGATTACGCGCGCGTCGACGACCGCATCGTGCACAGCATTCTTCAGGAGCGGTTGGGCGACTTCGAGGACTATGCGCGTGCGGTGCTTGACCATCTTGAGGGTGTGTAGGCGCGTCGCGGGGGCGCAAGGCGGGTACACCTCTGCTTGAGTTAGGGGATTGATGCGATGTCATTGGGGTTGGCTTTGATCCTGTGAATCCTGTTGATCCTGTCAATTCTGTGCGTGGCCGGGCCGCTTGCTTGCGGAGGCGGTTCGGGTATACTGCGGCGGTGTGATATCTTGATTCTGGAGGCCCTCTTGTATGGATGA
>JBNGCP010000196.1:0-2759 GCA_049974845.1 Anaerolineae bacterium
TGAGAACGTGCCGGGCCTACGATGGGGAATGTCCGCTGCAGTGACGTTCGTCGATGACTAGACGTGGGAGCCCCTATCAGGCCGACACAGTTGAAGATTGGGGCCTCAAGAAACCAATGACCAAAGTGCCGACCGGAGCCTGGCCCTCAGCTCCTCAAGCTTGCAGGGCTTGACCATATAGTCGTCGGCACCAAGGGACAGTCCCTTGACAACATCCTCCGTGCTCGACCTGCCGGTGAGCATGATAATGGGGCTATCGCAGACCTGACGCAGCCGCTGACAAATCGTCCAATCATCGATCACCAGAATCTTGTATAACATACGGCTGGACTCCCGTTGTGCCAGAATCGTCTGCGGCTCACACACTCTATACGCGTATGGAATTCCCATAGCCCCCTCCTATGCCGCCAAGCCTGGCGGTCAAGGTTCCGTGCCCTCAAAGTAATAACCTTCTCCACGGACCGTATGGATATAACGGGGCTCCGTCGGATCGGGCTCGATCTTCTGCCGCAGCTGATAGATATACTGCTTGATAAGGTCGCCATCGCCAATGCGTTCAGGCCCCCACGCCTGCGCCAGGATCGCGTTATGGCTGAGAATATGGCCCGCGTGGCGAACCAGCACTTGAAAGACCTCAAACTCACTAGGCGACAACGAGACCACCCGTCCCTGGATCGTCAACTCGTGACGACCGCAATCCAGCACAACCCCAGGTGCAGGGAAGAGATATTGAGAGCCGTGGTCCGAACACGCGCTGCTGCGTCGCAAGCATACCCGGAGTCGGCCCATCAACTCCGACATCTTGAAGGGTTTCGTCATATACTCATCCGCCCCCAACGCGAGGCCCTTCACGATGTCCTCGGTCGAGGTTCGCTGCCCCGTCAAAAGCAGGATCGGTGTATCCGTCATCTCACGAAGCCGGCGACATGCCTCGAAGCCATCCATTCCGGGCATCATCACATCCAGGATGATGGCGTCGGGGCGATGTTGATAGGCCAGACGCAAACCCGTGAGCGCATCGGACGCCGTCAGGACGCTGAAGCCGTGCTCAATCAGCATCAACCTCAGCATACTGCGGACATCGGCTTCATCTTCAATGACGAGAATCTGCTGCATCTTCCCTCCGCGTCGGTGCTAACACCGACGATAGGAGCCTAAGACTGTTCTCGATGCTGCACCTGCTGACAAATCTTTTTTGAGGCATCCACTCTAGCTCTCTAACCAACCACTTCGGTGCTTTATGTCCCATAGTCATAGTTCCGCCTGATGGTTTTGTACTCGTGACTAACGGGGAATTTCCCTAACGGTTACGGGTCGAAGACATGTTTGCGTCGGGACTTACGGAGTCGCTGCCATCTCGCTTGCACATCGAGGGTACAACGGTCCATCCTAGACCCGATTCAGTGCCAGATGCCACCTATACCATAATCCAACCTTGCCCGTCTTGTCAATAGGAGATTGGTACCCCTCGGGACTTTGACCTCGTCAAGATGTACGCGGTCCACGCCATCGGGTGTCGCAGGACGTCGCTCGATAAGCGCGATGCGGGTTTGGCTTATTTTTGCCTATCTCGGCTTTGTGTGATAGACTTGATCACAGGAAGTCACATACGACAAGGAGGAAAGAACCAATGACCACCTATGAGCTAGCCTCAGGCTACAGCATGCCGGCGCTGGGCCTCGGCACCTGGCAATTGAGGGGCAAGACGTGCACGGAGGCCGTGCGAACGGCACTGGACCTGGGCTACGATCACATTGATACGGCGGACGCTTACAGCAACCACCGAGCGATTGCGCAGGCGCTTCGGGGCTACAACCCGACAGAGCTCTTCATCACATCGAAGATCCCGCCGAGCGATCTGCACCACGACGACGTGGTGGCTGTGGGCAACCGCGCGCTTTCGGAGCTAGAGGTAGACTACCTGGATCTCCTGCTCATCCACTGGCCCAATCCGGAGATCCCGGTGGCCGAGACCCTGTCTGCAATGGCGGAACTGGTGGAGCAGGGGAAGGTCCGCAGCATCGGTGTGAGCAACTTCATGATCGAGGACCTGAAGGAGGCCCTTGAGGTCACCGAAGTACCCATCGCGGTGAATCAGGTGAAGTACCATCCCTACCACAACCAACAGGCACTCCTCGACTACTGCAAAGAGCACAACATCGTGGTCACCGCCTATTCGCCCTTCGGCAACGGCAGCCTGATCGGCGACGCCACGCTGAACCGCATCGCGGCGAAATACGATAAGAACATGCCGCAGGTCGTGCTGAATTGGCTGGTGCGCAAGGGCATGGTCGTCATCCCCAAATCCAAGAATCCCGATCATATCGAGGCCAATATGGACATATTTGACTGGGAGCTTGAGGAGGAGGACTTCGAGGCCATCGACAGTCTGGATCGATCGTAGCGCAGTGGTCACATCTGAGGTGCACGCGCGGCAACTCCGCGTGCACCTTTGCGTCTAGGTCTGCGTCTAGGGTAGAGTGACGCGTCCGTGATGATACTCACTCCTTCGCCGCTTTGTTGCTCGCCGCAGACACGTCGATGCCCTCGGCATCCTCCAGCAGGCCCATCAAGATGTTGTTGCGCAGTGTGTCGCTGAAGAGAAGGGGCACCTGGTCCGTAACCGCACACCGCGGCGGCACGAAGTAGCAGGCAGCATCGATAAACGGCGCCTCATTCCAGAAGATCTCTCGGCTGTTCCACCCTTAGGTCCGGACAAGAGTTCGGACATGAGGGCTACACAAACACCTCTTGTGTGG
>JBNGCP010000197.1:0-2751 GCA_049974845.1 Anaerolineae bacterium
GGACGTCGCGGAGTTCTGGATTCAGATGGGCGCGCCTGAGGAGAACGGGATGTTCGTGCACATCCGCTGCTATCCGCTGCGGGATGAGGAGGGGATCTACCGCGGCACCATTGAGGTGACGCAGAACCTGGCGCCCCTGCGCAAGCTCGAGGGCGAGAAGCGTCTGCTAGATGAGTGAGAGGGGGATGATGATGAAGATTGTGCATGCAGGAGAGGTGCCGGAGCAACCGAACCCACACGAGGTCAGCGTGCGGGAGCTGCACAGCACCGAGCACGTCCAGGTGGTGATGATCACCCTGGCGACCGGTGAATCGCTGAAGCTGCACGCGACGCCGGTTGACGCCTTCTTTTACGGCCTCGAGGGCCAGGGGAAGGTGAAGATTGGGGACGAGACGGCGACGATGGGGGTGGACGATCTGGCGGATAGCCCCGCCCGGATCCCCCACATTCTCTGGAACGACGGCGAGACGCCGTTCCGGTTTCTGGTGGTGAAGACGCCGCGGCAGAAAGAAGCGTCGCGGCTGCTGTAGGAGCAACTGACGGCGATGCGTGGAAGGCGCGGTGTGCGGTGCCTGCGTGCAACGAAGTCCCCGTTCAAGGGGAGACGCCGCGCATCCCAATGCGTGCAGTCAGTGTTCGTAGGCGAAGCCTAGGCCTCGTCCCGAAGGACGAGACGGCTGACCGTGTAGTTGGCGACCTCCAGGCCGGCTTTGGCGGCGAGGGCCCAGGTGAAGAGGGCCAGGTAGTCGGCGAGCGACCCGAAGTTGGTGCTGGCGTACCGCGCCAGGCCGGCGAGCACGGCGATGGTGACGGCGCCAGTAGCGACGGCGCGCTCGCCAAAGAGGAGCGGGCGAGCGGCGTGCGAGATCGCGCTGACGGTCGTGCGGTTGATCGCGGCCTCTGACGGCGCGAGCCGATCGTAGTCGAGCCGCGGCAAGCGGTGATCGGCGATGTGGGTGTAGATGCGTGCCATCGAGCGGAAGTTTATGCCGGCGGCGGCATGACTCTCGGGGGCCGCATCTTGCTCGCCTCCGGCTTGGGGTGCGGGCGCTTCTGCCTCGGTCGCGGTCTCCGAGCCCGCGTAGTAGACGAAGGGGTCCATCAGGCGCCGTGTCAGCTCCTGCGCGGACTCGAGCTCTACCTGCGTATGGCGCTGCTGCAGCTCGCGCAGATCGCGCGCTTCCCAGAGGTCGCGGACCGCGGAGTTGAGGTCGTGGCGCGCCCTGTCCAGCATCTCCCGTTCGCCGTCGCCCAGGTGGGCCTCAACGGCGTTGAGATCGCCGACGGCCTGGCGGACGAGAGAGGCCAGCTGGTCGAGCTCGCCCCAGGAGGCCGCCAGGGCGGTGGCACCCTCGATGCGCGCCGCATGCTCGGGCACCTGTGATAGCGCGATCGGCGCGCCCTCGAGCAAGTCGTAGGCCGCCGTGTAAAAGCGTGGCGCGTCGAGGTCGATGTCGTTGGGCCGCGCGGCCTGCTCGATGGCAGGCGTGGCCTCGAGCTCCAAGACCGTGCGGAGCCGTTCCAGCTTCTCCTGGAAACCGGCCCAGACGTCCATCTGCGCCTCCAGCCCCTCAAGCGGGGCGACGATCTCGGTCTGGAAGCGCGTCTGCTCCTCCGGGTTGGGCCAGCCGTAGTGGGCGCGGTCCCACTGGAGCAGAGCTTCCTCGAGCGCCTGGCGGCGCGCCTGGAAGTCCTCGGCGACGCTGTAGCCGCGGATGGACTTGCGCAATCTGTCGAACTGATCGCTCACGTTGTCGAGGCGGCTTAGGAGCTCCTGCACGTCGCGATGGACGGTGACGCGGCGCTGCACATAACGGGCGAGCATCACGCCCAGGGCGAGCGAGAGGAGCGGCCAGATGATGATGTCCTTGACCGTCACCGTAAGGTCGACGCTCTCGGTTGCGGCGGCATCGGCGGCGGGCAGGTCAATGCGCCCGCCGTAGGCACCGGTCAGGCCCCAGGCCCGGTCGAAGGCCACGGCCAGCCGCGCGTTCTCCCGCTCATCGACGCGCTTCAGGGTCACGGTCAGGCCACCGCCGCGCTCGTTGGTGAGATGGCCGAGGGTCACCGGCCTGTCAGGCAGCGTCCCGCTGACCTCGACCGGCATGGTGCACCCGAGGGCGAGGCCGCGCAGACAGACGGGGCGCAGAAACGGCAGCACGCGCACGGCGCTGATCGTCCAGGTGTCCACGACGGCAGACAACGGCGGCGGGGTCGGCGCTTGCGCCATCTCGGCCGCGGGCAGCGGTACCAGGATCGTCAAAGGCTTGCGCAGAACCGCGTTATAGTCGGGGACCAAGAAGACCAGCGATCCGCTATAACTCCCCGGCGCGGGTGGGGTTTGCGCTGCCAGCGGCAACGTCACCGTCGCCTGTCCGGCCGGGGGGAGGGTGAGCGAGGGCGCGTAGGGCTCCAGGAGCGTGTTGGAGGGCAGCGTGACGCCGGTCTGAGGCTCGGTGAAGTTGGTGATCTCCATCGTGACGACGAGGGGCTCGGTGGTGTTGTTCAGGACCGTCGCCTCGATGGCGTTGGGCCAGACGACGCTGCCGGGCGAAGGGCTCTCGAAGCTGAGGGGAGGACCGACCTGCGCGTGTGCGGGTGCGGCAATGACGGCGAGAAGCAGCGTGACCAGCGCGACCACCCAACGTTTTGAGGGACTCAAGGCTCGCTCCTTTCAGATGTGCGTGCGTAGCCGACAGCTTGATTATACTGTGGATGTAGGGAGGCGCGCAAG
Organism: Anaerolineae bacterium; assembly: GCA_049974845.1. Lineage (GTDB taxonomy): Bacteria > Chloroflexota > Anaerolineae > B4-G1 > SLSP01 > PWVB01. Next base: position 2,735 of record JBNGCP010000197.1, read on the forward strand.
TGGCGGAAGCGGTCGGC
>JBNGCP010000198.1:0-2658 GCA_049974845.1 Anaerolineae bacterium
GCGACCGTCACACATTGGGGACAAGCACCTTGAAGGCAGCGGCTGGCCACTGGAGGGCCAGTCCGCGGAAGAGTTTTGCCATGGGAAGTTTCTGCACCTCGTAGCCAGCCAATTCGAGCGGGCACTGGCCGCGAATGCGTTCTTGGGCATCGTTGGAGAAAGGGGTGAAGCGGTAGACCTTCTCGAAAACGGCAAGGTAGAGGCGAGCCGATTCGATGTTCTCGAAGCCACAGAAGGTCTTGTAGTGCTGGGTGAAGATGCGGATGACTTGTTCAGTAGCGTTGTTGGTGGCGGGGACGATGCGGCTTTCGATAGCGTTGACCAACCTGGGCCAGTGGCGTTCGAGGAAAGCAAAGATGGCTTCAGCCTCTGGGGTATCGGAGACAAAGAGCGCACGCTGGCTCATGATCTGTTCGAAACGCCGCTGCGCCGTACGCCGGGTCGCGGCATCGAAGATGGCATCGATTTCTTCCTGCAGCGCTTTGGCCGCTGGATGGCATCGAGCATAGTCACGGCCATAGATCTCTTTGAAGGAACGGTGGACATCTTGGAGGGCGTGGAAGATACACTCGTGATGAACGGCCTTGGGGAAGATGCGCGCCACGAGGTCGCTGTAATCGACGCGCATGTCGGTGACGACGATGCGGGGATGGTAGCCCTTGGCGCGCAGAGCCAGCAGGAAGGCCTGGGCGCTGTCCTTGGTGTTGTAGGGATAGATGTCGATGTGCAGCAGGTCGTAGGTATAACAGTCGACGGCCACGTAGACGTACATCCAGCGCTTCATCTTCTCATCCGGCTTGTCGTTCTTGGGCACCAGGACGTACTTCTCGTCGACACCGACCACGCCGCTGGAACGGACGACGCCAAAGAGCGCCGCCACCGGCAGTAGTTGGTAGCCGAAAGCGCTGACCCAACGATAGGCAGTCATCTTGCACACGTCCAGCATCTCGCTGGTGCAGCGATAGACGCTATGCGACCATTCGTATTGCTGTAACGCGGCCAGGTGATGGTGGATGGTCCACCGAGAATGGGGCAGCAAGTGCGGCGGCAGGTTGGTAAAGCTCTTGTATTGGCAGGCCGGGTTGTGGCAGTAGTAGCGGTAGACCTCGATCTCCTGAGGTTGGCCCTGCTCGTCGATGTATCGCTTCAAGCGCGGCTGGTTGCTCTTGCGCGAGACGTCGGTCGTGCCGCAATAGGTGCAGCGCACGGTCCCATCGTCAACCCACTCCCAATGGCCAAACAGCAGCCGTTCCAGGTGCAGCATCCACGGCAACGGTCGATGAGGCCTGGCCGGATGGAGGGCGAGTTCCTGGCAGAGCGCCTCCGTGTCGCTCAAGACGATCTCTTGCTCAGGTGTCAGACCATGGACGGCTTCCAACTGCGCCACGAGCTCTTCCACCTGGGCCAGCAATTGCTTCACCAGCCATTCATCGCGCGGGCGGAAGGATTCAGCACCCATCTGATAGACCCGCGCCAGTTCCTGACGCAAGATCGTCCAGCCACTCTCTTGCCCAATCTGCTTCACCTGGTTCAGCGTGATCTTGCTCCCTTGTGATCGCAGGTGTTCCCACACCCGCTGAGCTGACCACCATGCAAACTTGACCCAACTCTCGATCACCCGCTGTTGCATCTCTAGTGTCAACACCTCGCCCCACCGCTGGCTCAACAACCGCCGCCAATCTCGCTCCAACCAGTACTTGAACCACCGGCTGATCACCGGGTGGGGTACCCCAAACCACGCCGCCAGTTGCTCCTGCCGCACAAAGGGTGTCCGCCCATCCCGCGTCCGGCGACTGGGCCGTGTCTCTCCCGGCACTTCCAGCAGCCCCAACATGATCGCCAGTATCCGCTTGCAGAACTCGACATTCCCATCCACCTGTATCACAAACACCCCGCCCATTGCCACCTGGTACCCACCCCCCGCGTCCTGTTCCACCTCGACGTATGGCTCGCCGGTCCAGCCCTGCAAACACATCCCTGCTGGTAGCACCCCCATGCCGGATCCCCACAGCCCGCCGAGTTGCTCACCTAACCCCGCCGCTCCCAGCCCCACCAACGCCGCGCCACTGACCAGCTCCCACACCCGCCCCATCCCCGCGTACAACGGCTGCTGACCTAGTCTCGACCACACGATCCCTATCCCCTTCCATACCCACGCCACCCAGGGCAAGAGACACACCCACTCCCAACCCTGCCTCTCGCTCATAAACACGATCACCATCAGAGCTTCGCTGCGCACTGCTGTCACGACCCAACTACGCCGCAGCCAGATCCACCCCGCGTGCCAGGCAAACTTGCTCTCGCAGCTGCTCTGCCTGCCACCTGCTCGTCCCTTCTCCCCACACTTCACCACTAACGGTGGACAGGCGAACCACCCCTCACTGCTCTCCACCGGACTGCCGGTTGCCGCCAGCACCACCAGCCCTATCAATGCTATCGTATGTACAACTGCTCCCAGCCGCCATTGGCGACTTGTCAATCCCGTGGTACACTGCATCTGCCAGCCTCCTGGACGTATTTGGGCTGGGTACAGTGTACCCGATTTTCACGAGGCTGGCACTTCCGATTGTAATCCCGCGCCAGCCCCATTTCGGCTCATTTTACGAACCTCCTGCTCCTGTCTCCCCTTGTTTCTTGTCCCCTCCGTGATACGCTCAC
>JBNGCP010000199.1:0-2622 GCA_049974845.1 Anaerolineae bacterium
TGCATGTTCCGGTCCATGCCGACCATCGATTCCGATGGATGCCGTCCACTCGTTCCGAGCCATGCCGACCACCCATTCCAACGTCATGCCGACCACTTTTCCGAGCCCATCGGAATCGGTGGACGACATCGTTCGGATTCAGTGGACGGCATGATCGGAATCCCGGAGTAGACCAGATCGCATAGAAAGCGGCGCTGGCTAATCTTGCACATTTGTGGCATCCTTGACCTCCAAAAGCAAAGGAGGCAGAGATGGCCCAAGAAAGGTTAACCATGCGCAAAATCCGCGAAGTTCTTCGTCTGAAGTGGGAGTGCAGCCTGTCGAACCGGGCAATCGCCCGCAGCTGCTCCATCTCCCATAGTACCGTTGCCGAATACCTGAGGCGTGCCGAGGAGGCCGGTTTGAGCTGGCCGCTCCCCGACGATCTGGGCGAGGATCGACTCTTCGATCTTCTCTTCCCCACGTCGCCCCATCCCGGATCGAGAGCTATTCTTTGTCCCGACTGGCGCTGGATCCACGCCGAACTGCGCAAAAAGAGCGTCACCTTGCGCCTCTTGTGGGTCGAGTACCGGGAAGATAACCCGACCGGGTATGGCTACAGCCAGTTCTGCGCCCTCTATCGCAAGTGGGCTAAGCGGCTGAACCCATCGATGCGGCTGACTCACAAAGCGGGCGAAAAGGTCTTTGTCGACTACGCCGGTCAGACCGTCCCCGTCATCGATCCTGAAACGGGCGAGGTCCGCCAGGCCCAGGTCTTTATCGGCGTGCTGGGCGCCAGCAACTATACCTACGTCGAGGCCCAATGGAGCCAGGAACTGCCCAACTGGATCGGCGGCCACGTTCGTATGTTCTCGTTTTTCGGCGGTGTACCCGAGATCGTCGTGCCGGACAATCTCAAGGCTGGGGTTAAGAACCCCTGCCGCTACGAGCCCGACCTGAATCCCACCTACCACGACCTGGCCGAGCACTATGACGTGGCAGTCATCCCCGCGCGGTCCGGTAAGCCCAAGGACAAGGCCAAAGCCGAAGTCGGCGTCCAGGTGGCCGAGCGCTGGATTCTGGCGCGCCTGCGCAACCGCACTTTCTTCGGCCTGGCCGAGCTGAACCAGGCCATCCGCGAGCTGCTCGAACCGCTGAACGGGCGGCCGATGGAGCATCTTGGGCGCTCCCGCCGCGAGTTCTTCGAGCTGTTGGACCAGCCAGCTCTCAAACCCCTTCCCGAGCAGCCCTACGTCTTTGCGACCTGGAAAAAGGCCCGCGTTAACATCGACTACCACATCGAGTTCGAAAAACACTACTACAGCGTCCCCCACACGCTCATCCACGAAGAGGTCGACGTCCGCGCCACTCAGTCCACCATCGAGATCTGTTTCAACAACAACCGCGTCGCGTCCCATCCGCGCGTCAACTCGCCTGGACGACACTCTACGCTCCCCGAGCATATGCCGACCTCTCACCAAAAATACCTGGAGTGGACAGCGGAGCGACTCGTCCACTGGGCTCTGTCGATCGGCCCCCACACTGCCCAGATCGTCCAGGCGCTCCTCGAATCGCGCAAGCATCCGCAGCAGGCTTATCGCTCCTGCCTCGGTCTCTTGCGGCTGGCCAAGCCGTACGGCGAGGAGCGCCTGGAAGCCGCCTGTCGCCGCGCTTTGCCAGCTGGCATAATCTCCTACAAGGGCGTCAAGAACATTCTCGACGCCAAGCTCGACCAGGTCGAGCCCGAAGAACCGTCTGCCGTCATCCCCAAGAATCACGAGAACGTCCGTGGCGAAGCCTACTACCATTAGGAGGTGCGATGTTAACCCAACCATTGCTCGACAAACTGACCCGGCTCCGGCTGACCGCCTTTCGTGTCGCACTCGAAGAGCAGCTTCACAATCCTCAGTACGCCGATCTGTCCTTCGAGGATCGCCTCGGCCTCCTCGTCGACCGCGAATGCACGCATCGCGACAACAACCGCCTGCACCGCCGCCTGAAAGCCGCGCGGCTACCTCTCCCGGCGACCATCGAAGACCTCGATATGTCCGCCTCACGCGGCCTCGATCGCAGTCTCGTGCTCCATCTGGCCCAAGGCGAGTGGATCAACCAGTACCTCAACATTCTCGTCCTCGGCCCTACCGGCGTCGGGAAAACCTTCTTGACTTGCTCGTTGGCCCACTCTGCTTGTCGTAACGACTTTACGGTCTGCTACTACCGCACCTCCCGGCTGTTGCACCACGTCCACCTCGCCCACGCCGACGGCTCCTATCCCAAACTCCTCGACACCTTCGCCCGCACCCAACTCCTGATCTTGGACGACTGGCTCCGCGATCCCCTGACGCGGTCCCAATCACAGGACCTGCTCGAGATCCTGGATGATCGCTATGGTCGATCCGCCACCCTCGTTGCCACTCAGGTGCCTGTGATCGATTGGCACGCCCGGTTTCCGGACCCGACGATCGGTGACGCGATCCTGGATCGTCTGATTCACAATGCCTATCGGCTCAATCTGCAAGGAGAATCGCGCCGAAGGACTGATTCTCCCTTGCCCATGTCGACCACTTGAGGGTATAATGTTCTCGCTAGCGTCGCTTCGCTCCGACAGTGGACGGCATGATCGGAACACGTGGACGATTTCAT
>JBNGCP010000200.1:0-2573 GCA_049974845.1 Anaerolineae bacterium
AAAAATGTCGGAAATCAGCAAGAACCGGCGCTACCCCGGATTATTGAGAAGATACTTGTGATGTGTATGTGCACAGGTCAGTGCCCAGGATTTGAGAAACTAGAGATGTGGGACCTGATCAACTATGTTCGGAATGAGCTCGATGTCGAGTACGCGATCATCCATCCGCAGCTCTGCGTGGATGATGGTGATGCCTTCCTCGAGGATCTGACGAAGCCCGGCGTGCACTACGTGATCGGGGGGTGCGATCCTCGGATGCAACGTAAGATGTTCAAGGATGTCTTTATCGACAAGGGTCTCGATTTCGATGGACAGGTGACGCCGCTGGATCTGCGCAATATGGAGACGGCTGAAGCTATCGGCAAGGTGACCGAGACCGTTGAGGCGCTCGTAGCGTAGACAGCATCTGCCCACAAGGAGGAAGACGATATGAGCGACGAACCTGAGGTTCTGGAGACCCTCGAGGAGAAGTATCAGCGCTATCTTGGGATTCCGCGTCACCTGATTCCCTGGTACCCGACCATCGATGCGGAGCTGTGCGTCGGCTGCCAAGAGTGCATCAACTTCTGTCACGATACTGTCTATGCGTTCGATGCGGAGAACTGCAAGGTGTTTGTTGAGAACAAGTGGCACTGTCAAGTCTACTGCCAGTCCTGTACGCATGCGTGTTCGCGGGATGCCATCACGTTCCCCGACCGGCGCGAGGTAAAGGCCATTATTCGTGACTTGCGGGCTGAGTACCCTCCTGCCTAGCAGGGGAGGACATCGGCTTGTTTGAGTGGCGGCTGTGTCACCTGTGACCTACAGTGCGCGTGATACACCCGCCGGGGGAACGAACCACGAGATAGGGAGTCCCCTTATGAAGACGACGGAGTATTACGAACTACAATTCGACAAGTTTGGTCTGCGAGTCCCCAAAGGTTGCTGGTACGCTGGTTACGACTCCTGGGCCAAGCTTGATGAGGGCGAGGTACTGGTAGGAATCACCGACTTCTACCAAACTAAGCTTGGGGACCTGGTGTTTGTCGACCCCGCTGATGCTGAGGCGTTCGAGCAGGACGACGTTTTCGTCACGCTGGAGAGCATCAAAGCCGCCGTTGATGTCACGATCCCAGCCAGTGGCACGGTCATCTCCTTTAATCCTGCCCTGCAGGACAAGCCAGAGCTGGTCAATCTCGATCCATATGGTGAGGGATGGATCGCGAGGCTACGTCCGACAATGTGGGAAGATGACAAGTTTATGCTGCTGGATGCCGAGGCGTACTTCGACTTGATGCAGGACAAAGTCGCCCGCGAGCTCGATCGGGCCTAGAAGAGCGGAGGTGAACCATGGCAGATAGTTACAAGACCTGGGTAACCAAGACGGGCAAGCGTAAAGGGCAGTTGGTCTGCGGCAATGGTCCCGAGATGGAGTTTGGTGCGCCGCCGGATGCGCATGGCCGCGAAGGATGGTTGACCCCTGAGGACGCATTCGTGGCTGCGTTGAACACGTGCATCCATATGATGTATCTCTGGGCGGCAGAGCGCCTCAAGCTCGATCTCGTGGCCTATGAGTGCGAGGGTGAGGGCTTCAAGAAGGTCTATCTCGACAAGACTGAGGAGTTTACACATGTCGTGCTGCGGCCCAAGATCACGGTACGGAACGATGACGGGACCAAGGCGCGGCGTGCATTGGAACTGGCGCGGAAATACAGCTTGATCGCGGCGCCGCTCAAATCCGATGTGATCATCGAACCCACGATTGTCATTGCCCCATCTGAAGCGGCTTGATATACTTGCAAGTCGATGGAGGTCATCATGTCGCCGTGGATTGACGAGCGAAAGTGCCCCGCGATGCAGGAGATCTGTCTTGCGCTCAAGGCGTGTGCTAATGGGGCGATCCAGTATGTGAAGGACCCCGCTGCACCCCTGGGCGGACGTATGACCATCTATCTCTCTCGTTGTCAAGGATGCGGCGAGTGCGCTGAGGCGTGCTGCGGCCATGCTATCGAGTTGCGCGAGTGAGAAGTCACGATGTTGAGGGAATCTATCAGTGCACCAAGAGGAGAGGACAATGGAAATCAAGATTCTAGGTACGGGATGTCCGAAGTGCAAACGACTGGAGCAGACGGCGCGCAAGGCTGCTGAGGAAGCGGGCATTGTGGCGACGTTCGTCAAGGTCACCGACATCAACGACATTATGAGCTACCCCATCGCCAGCACGCCGGCGCTGGTGATGGACGGTGAGGTCAAGTCCTCCGGACGGCTACCCAGCACGCAGGAGATCGTCGGCTGGCTGCAATCGGCGGCTTAGCTACACATCAGATAGACCCGTTATCGGCCTTCCGCAAGGTGCGCCTTGCGGAAGGCCGTTTGTATAAGCGTTATCGAGCTGGCAGGTGGCTTGCAGTTTCCGCGAATGAGAGCATAACGGGCATATTCCGGCGTCAAGCGGATGTTCACAGCCGCGTGGCGGTGTGCTTAGCGCAACTATAGAAGACCATCTTGGGACTACACTTTAGACCTTTGAGCTCTTGCAAGAGCTCAAAGAATGCGGTAAAAGTCAAGAGTCAATTTGGAGCCTAAAAAGGGCC
>JBNGCP010000201.1:0-2505 GCA_049974845.1 Anaerolineae bacterium
ACTCAACACCGCAGCGGGCCCGCCCCCAGACGCAGCACCGCTGCGTCTCTACAACGGCGCGCACGAATCTCGCGAAGACCGCAGGCTCGTGGTAGACTCACAGTACAATCCACATAGAAAGGAGAGACCGATGACCATCTGGCACTCCCGCATGGCCGAGACCGCTGATGGCATCACCGACGCCCACGTCCATATGGGCAGCATCGCCGACGAGGACCGCGTCCTCGCCATCCTCGACGCCACCGGCATCCGCCGGTCGGCCCTGGTCTCGATCCAGGATCCAGCAGCCGGGTCGGGATTGGCCCAATCCCTCTATATGAAGGCCCGCCATCCCGACACCTTCTTCGTCTTCGCCGGGCTGAACCACGCGGCGAAGCTGTCCGAGGGTCGGGTCACGGCACCCAGCCTCGTGGAGCAGGTCGACACCTTCGTCGAGCTCGGCTGCGAGGGCATCAAGATGATCGAGGGCAAACCCACCTCGCGACAGACAATGGACATCCCCGTGACCGACGACTACTTCGCCGACTACTGGGCTCACGTCGCGGAGCTGGGGCTCCCCATCGTGTGGCACGTCGCCGATCCCGAGGAGTTCTGGGATCCAGCGACCCTCCCCGCCTGGGCCCAGGAGCGCGGTTGGGGCTATGGGCCCGACGACGTCACCAAAGAGCAGCTCTACGCCGAGGTCGATGAGATCCTGGCGCGCCACCCTACCCTCCACATCATCTTCGCCCACTTCTACTTCCTCTCAGCCGATCTCGACCGGGCCGCCCGCTTCTTCGACGCCCACCCGACGGTGCGCTTCGACCTCACACCGGGCATCGAGATGCTCTACAATATGTCCCGCGACGTCGAGGCCACGCGCGAGTTCTTCACGCGCTACGCAGATCGCATCGTCTACGGCACCGACATCAGCAGCCGCCAGACCGTCGACGAAGCGCGCCTCCGCGCGGGGATCGTCTTCCGCTGGCTGGAGACCAACGACGTTTTCCACGTGCCGGAGGCTGCCGACTTCCTGCTCGGACAGCCAGAGGACGGGGTGATCCGGGGGCTGAGACTTCCCGACGAGGTCTTGACGCGCATCTACCACGACAACTTCGCCGAGCTCGCGGGCGAGACGCCGCGCCCACTGCAGACCGATCTCGCGATTGCGACCTGCGAGGAGCTCGCCGCCATTGCCGAGGCTATGTCAAGCACCCCCGCTGCGGGGACCGAGGCCGGACGTGTAGCGCGCATGCTCGCTGCGGACGTCTAGCCGCCCGATGTCGTCCTGATCACCGCCATCGCGCTCGCGCGTGGTTAGGGCCATCAAGACACGCCCCAAACGTCATCCTGAGCGTGTTCAGCAAGTTATCTTGTATAGAAGGCGCCACAGCGAAGGATCTGGCGCGCTGCATCGCAGCCTCATCGTGGCTGGCGAATAGCGCGTCACCAATAACGAACAACTGGATAGCCTGAGGAGGGTTACGTATGGAATACCGCAATCTTGGAAAGTGTGGTCTGAAGGTCTCGGAGCTCTGTCTGGGCACGATGACGTTTGGGTCCAGAACCGACGAGGAGGAGGCACAGAGGATCGTGGACCTCGCCTTCGACGGCGGCATCAACTTCTTCGACACCGCCGACAGCTACAGCCAGAGCGCCTCGGAGACGATCCTGGGGAAAACCCTGAAGGGCCGCCGTCGCCAGGCCGTCGTCGCCACCAAGTTCTTCAATCCGATGGGCCCCGGCCCTAACGACTCGGGGATGTCGCGCGTCCACATCATCAACGCGCTGGAGGACAGCCTCCGCCGCCTGCAGATGGACTACGTCGACATCTACTACATCCACCACGTCGACATCATGACGCCCCTTGAGGAGATGCTCAGGGCCGTCGACGATCTGGTCCACCAGGGCAAGGTCCGCTATATCGCCTGCAGCAACTACGAGGCGTGGCGGCTGAGCGAGGCGTTGTGGCTTAGCGAGGTCCACGAGCTGGCGAAGTTCGTCTGCTACCAGCCGCAGTACAGCCTCGTCGTCCGCGACATCGAGCAGGAGCTGGTCCCCCTCTGCCTGCACAAGGGGCTGGGCATCGTGCCCTGGGGTCCGCTCGCCAGCGGCTTCCTGACGGGCAAGTACGATCCGGGCGAGCGCACCGTTCCTGGAACCCGTTCGGCGGAGGGTTGGGCCTGGCACGGGCGCTTCTTCGCCGATAACGCCGATGAGACGTTGGAGGAATTGCTGAGGATCGCGCGACGCTTGGGCAAGAGCCCGGCGCAGGTCGCGCTCCGCTGGGTCCTGGCCCAACCGGGCGTCTCATCGGCCATCATCGGTGTCCGCACCGCCGAGCAGCTGCGCGACAACCTCGGCGCCACCGGATGGGAGCTCAAGGGCGAGTCCCTGACGCGCCTCAACGACGTCTCCTACCTGCCACCGCGCTATCCCAAGTCCTTCGAGAAGGACACCTGGAAACGCCGCGTCCGCGCCGTCGATATGCCTTCATTAGAGGACTGATCGTGGGCGCGGTTCGGC
>JBNGCP010000202.1:0-2481 GCA_049974845.1 Anaerolineae bacterium
GTAAGCGGTAGCTGAGCCGCACGTTGTAGCGCCTCGACCGGACTGCGAGGTGATACCCATCTCAGGATGGGAGTGCGTTTCGCAATGGATGCTCAGACTGCGTTTCTCAGATCGCTTGGCGTCGAGGTCTTTGAGAGCGGTCATCGGCGGTGGCCGGATGCGGTGAAGGCGCAGGCGGTCGCGGAGACGCTGGAGCCTGGCGCGACGGTCAACGCCGTAGCGGCGCGTTACGGGGTGAAGCCGAACCAACTGTCGGCGTGGCGATGCCTGGCCAAGCAGGGCAAGCTGGTCCTGCCCGCCGCCGAGATGGCGGATGAACCGACGGCCTTCGCACCGCTGGTGTTGTGCGACTTTGAACCGCCGCGGGCGCCGGACCCTTCGCCGCAACCAGATGACAGCCTGCGCCTCGTCTTCGGTGACGTGACGATCGAGCTTGCCGCCGACACCCCTGCGGTGCGGATTGCCGAGATCGTGCGTGCGCTCGGGGCGTCATCATGATGATGCCGTCCCACAGGGTCCGTATCCTGGTGGCGACCCAGCCAGTGGACTTCAGGAAGGGCCACGACGGGCTCGCCGCACTGGTGCAATCGGTCCTGAAGGAGGATCCGTTTACCGGCACCGTATTTTTGTTCCGGGCGAAGCGCGCCGACCGACTGAAGATCCTGTTCTGGGACGGCAGCGGGCTGGTGATGGCCTACAAGCGGCTCGAGGAGACCACCTTCACCTGGCCGGCGGTTCGGGACGGCGTGATGACCTTGAACCGGGCGCAGTTCGAGGCCCTGTTTGCCGGCCTGGACTGGCGCAGGGTGAAGGCCCTGGAGACCCGCCGCCCGGCTGCGGCAGAATGAATCAGGCTTGGGAAACGGCGCGCATCTGACGCCGCTTCGGGCTATCCTTCCGCCATGCCCGCCGCCGCGACCATCGACCTGTCCGCCATCCCTGAGGCACAGCGCGAAGCTGTCGCCGCGGTGCTGCGCGAGCGGGATGCGCTGAAGGAGGCCAACACGCGCCTCGAGCATCTGGTCGCCGAACTCAACCACGCCGTTCACGGCAAACGGTCCGAGAAGCTCAACGAAGATGATCGGCAATTGGCCTTCGAGGATCTCGAGACCGCGATCGCCGAGATCGAGGAGAAGCAAGACGCGCAGGCGCCGTCCGAGCGCCGGCCCCGGCGTGCGGCCCGGCGCAATCGGGGCAACCTGCCCGAGGATCTGCCACGCATCGAGCGGGTGATCGAGCCGGACAGCCTGTTGTGCCCCTGTGGCTGCGGGCAGATGCACAAGATCGGCGAGGATCGCACGGAGCGGCTGGACATCGTGCCCGCCCAGCTGCGGGTGATCGTCACCGTCCGGCCCAAATACGCCTGTCGCATCTGCACCGATGGCGTGACCCAGGCGCCGACCCCGGCGCGCCTCATCGAGGGTGGTCTGCCGACCGAGGGCGCCATCGCGCATGTGCTGGTCAGCAAATACGCCGACCACCTGCCATTATATCGACAGAGCCAGATCCTCGCCCGCTCCGGGGTCGACATCCATCGCGGCACGCTGGCCGACTGGGTCGGCACCGCCGCGTTCCATCTCGGCCCGGTGGTCGACCGGCTGGCAGACCATCTGAAGGCGTCGACCAAGCTCTTCATGGACGAGACCACCGCCCCGGTGCTGGACCCCGGGCGCGGCAGGACCAAGACCGGATATCTCTGGGCGCTGGCCCGCGACGATCGGGGCTGGGGCGGGGATGACCCGCCGGGCGTGGTCTTCTTCTACGCGTCCGACCGCGCCGGAGAGAACGCGGAGAAGATCCTGCGGGGCTTCGACGGCATCCTGCAGCTCGACGGCTACCAGGGTTACAACCGCCTGACGCGTCCCTCCCGAAAGGGCGGCGATCCGGTCCGCGTGGCGCATTGCTGGGCCCATGCGCGGCGCAAGCTGAAGGAGGTGTTCGACCGCGACGGCTCCGAGATCGCCGCCGAGGGGCTGCGCAGGATTGCCGAGCTCTACAAGGTCGAGGCCGACATCCGCGGCGCGGCACCGGGACAGCGGCTCTCGGCCCGGCAGGCGCGCGCCGCGCCCCTCGTGGCCGAGTTCGGTGAGTGGCTACAACAACAGCGCCTGCGCATCTCCGCCAAGTCGCGCCTGGGAGAGAAGCTCGCCTACATCCACCGTCACTGGGACGGATTGCAGGTCTTCCTGCAGGATGGGCGTGTCGAGATCGACTCCAACAGCGTCGAGAACCTGATCCGGCCCATCGCCCTGAACAGGAAGAACGCATTGTTCGCCGGACATGACGAAGGCGGGCGCGCCTGGGGCCGCATTGCGTCGCTCATCGAGACCGCGAGGATCAACGGCGTCGAGCCCTTCGCCTATCTCAAGGCCACCCTCGAGGCCATCGCCGCCGGCCATCCCCAAGGCCGGATTGATGATCTCCTGCCGTGGAACTTCAAGCCGTCAAGCTGATCCCGGGTGGGGCGAAGACGACGCTTAC
>JBNGCP010000203.1:0-2471 GCA_049974845.1 Anaerolineae bacterium
CACACCTGGTCCCTCACCCCCGCCGACGCCGCCTGGCTCGTCGTGGAGATCCGCGACGCCGATGGCGATATGCTCGCGATCACGAATCCGGTGTTTGTGGAGGGAGCTGAACGCTGACAGCTATCAGCCGTCCGTCGTCCATCGTCCATCGTCAGAGGTTAGAGGTTCCCCCGTTTTGGTGGACACTATGCTAAGCAGTACCGGACATCTGATGATAGGCTTGTTCAAAGGCCACCGGGCTCTGATAACCGAGTGACGAATGCAGGCGTCGAGGACTATAGAACGACTCGATGTAGTGGAACAGGTGGGAACGGGCGCTCGATCAAGGACCGCAAGCCACGTTGGCCTCCGCGCGCCCCCGCGACTAGAGGAATAGGAAATACCTGGGCACGCGGTCCATGTACTCGCGGTAGGGCTCGCCGTAGCGCTCGAGGCACGTCCGTTCCTCCGCCAAGGTTCTGACATGGCTGGAGGCTGCCGCCAGGATCTGCAGGAAGAGCACGAGCCACGAGCCGATCATCAGGGCGATCCCGCAGACGGACACGAAGAGCATCACCTCCTGCAGATTGCGGGAGACGCGGTAGAGTCCTCGCCCCGCGGGCCGATCGAGGGGCCGGTTCCTGAAGTCAATTAGCGCCTTGACGAAGCCAGCCAGGCCCACGCCGAACAGCACGGCCCCCGCGATGAAGAGCGGGCTCCCCGTCTTCAGCGGACTGAAGATGATGAGCAGCAGGCAGGTACTGCCTGACACCCGTCTGAGCATATTGGTCGCCCTCTCCCACCTGCTCAGCGCGGCACGATCATAGGCATAGAGCGCCGCCACCACGTCCTTGGGAAAGATCAGCAAAATCACACCGAAGACCGAATAGAGCACCGCCAACGGGATCCAGCCGTTGAGCCATCCGACTCGCAGCGTGGGCATCAGCTCCATCACTCGCTCCTATCAGTTCTGTGGCGGGCGTTCCAGAGCCCGGGGGTCCTCTCCCTGAAGGAAAGGGGGCGGCCATCCCCTCTTTGTCTCTCCGCCCTTCTTCCAGCGGACGTCGCACTTTTCGTGTCCCTCGGAGGGTCATCGACCTGGTCAAGCCCCAGCCTGTCGTCCTGTTCCCTCTCTCCTTACACCCCCAACGAGGTCCCCAGACCCTCCGCCCAGGTGCGGATCGCGGTCCAGTCCCGGATGTCGCTGGCCGGCTCGGCGCGGGCGAAGAGGTTGATCGGGAAGCGCAGGCTCTCCGGGTCGAACCTGCCGCCGAAGAGCTCGACGGCCACCGGCTCGAGCCACGGGAACGCCGCCAGCTCCTTGTGCAGTTGCGCCCGCGAATCGCGCCACTCCTCCTCATCGTAGGGCTCGTGGACCGGGCCCAAGGCGAAGACCGCCACCGGTCGCCCGACCAACGCCTCGCGATGGCGCGAGAGAAAGCGGCGCGCGTCCACGTGCCAGCGATACATGTAGAGCGGTGCGCCCATCACGATCCCATCGTACCCCTCGAACGTGCGCACGTCCCGCATCGCCTGGCAATCGACGTCGAATCCACCCTCGCGCAGGGTCTCCGCCACCGTCTCGGCCACCTGCTCCGTCGACCCGTGACGCGTCGCATAAGCCACCAGAATCGCCGCTGCCATACTGCCCCCTTTCAGAGGGCGCCCAGAGCGCGTCCCTCCGTCAAAGCGTGCCGCGCCGCCCTCGTCGCCCGCTCCCGCGCGTGCTTCCTGGCTGCGTCCTGCCCCAGGGCCGTACCGTCGCCTGCGCGAGCACCCTGAAGATGCCCACCCTCACCATCGAATCCAGCCACTCGTCGAAGTCGGCCTGCAGCGCCGCATACGCCTCCTCGTGCTCAGCCACCGCCACCTCCCACGCGTCCTCCGACGTCCACAGATCGACCGTCAGATACCGCCGGGGATCCTCCTCGTCGCGCAGCACCGTCGTCCCGCGGAACCCCTCGCACCCGTCGGTCATCTCGCTCCAGGCCCCGCCCGGCCCATACGCCAGCTCGAACCACCCGCGGGCCTCTGGCTTCACCACGTACTCTGTCACCACCTCGATCATGCGAGACCTCCCCGTGCGTACCCTCATTATAAGGGCCCTTGGACGCCAGATCAATGGACGTAAGGGATAAGGCCCAGAAGTCAAGCCACCGCCGCCGTGCCGGGCCGTCGTCGGAATGCGGCGCCCTGCGCGCGTTGGATCCACGCATCGGGCTCAACGCCTGCGGGGTGGGTTGCCCGCGCGAGGGCGAGGCATTCCTGTGGCGGCACCTGCTGTTGGGCTGCCCATCCGCGTTCGAGGGTGATGGAGAATGCCAGAATGATTGGGGGAATGCCTCGCCCCTGCGCAACGAGGGGGCGGTCCATCGCCTATCGCCGTCCTACGCGCGCCCGGTGACCGCGCCACCCCTGATGCCCGTGATGGCATCCTCTGCTCTTGCCCGTGTCCTCTTTGACAAGGGCGTAGGGGCGCAGCATGCTGCGCC
>JBNGCP010000204.1:0-2419 GCA_049974845.1 Anaerolineae bacterium
TCGTGCGACCCGTTTACCCGAAACCGCGAGAGCGGGGGATGGGTAGCAAAGGGAGGAATGGCCGGCACATTCTGAACTTTGACAACTGTGTGTCCATTCAGGTGCGGTGAAAGAATCACCAACTCCTGACCTCCAGGCAGAGGAGTGACCGCATCACCCTACGTTGTGTGCGTGGTGAACACACGGCGGAGTGCAAGGGTGAAAAGGGGATAAGCGGCCAGCCGCAGGCGGCGACACCCCGAGCAGGCGACAATGGACAGCGCAAGCGAAGGTGTGGATGAAGCGCCGTAGGGGCGCAGCAGCGCTGCGCCCGTACAGAACCTGCCAAAACGGCTGACAGGCAGGCCCAAAAGGGAACTGTCCCCATTCGGCCACGTACTAAAGCGCTACGTGGTATCTGCCCGATACGAGGGACACGGCGTAGAGCACCGTCCTAAAGTCGCGCAAAATGGGCACACGGAACGGGGAAACCCCTCATCGCTCTCACCCCTCTGTCCCCTGACAGGGAAGGGTGAGCAGGTAACCGGCCGGAAGCGGTGAGGGAGTAGGATGGCTCAAGAAGCAAAGGCCCAGGGTAACGCCGGGGATAGGCTGACGTGAGCCCGGCACGTGGGAAGGTAGAGGTACTGGAGGAGTTGAGGTCTTGGGCAGACGTGGTCAGACGGATAAGACGGAACATCCAGAGACAACGGACTGAGGATTGGGAGACGCTACGCTGGAAGGAATACCGGCGCAACGTCTACCGACTCCAAAAGCGCATCTACCGAGCAGCACGGCAGGGTGACTGGAGGCGTGTCCACAAGTTACAGCGGCTGCTGCTTCGCTCGTGGTCGGCGCGCTGTCTGGCCGTCCGGCGGGTGAGCCAGGAGAATCGCGGCAAACGCACGGCGGGAGTAGATGGAGTGAAGAACCTTACATCCCGCCAGCGGATGCGGTTGGCGCGAGGCCTGGCGAACCTTGCCCAATGGCGGGTCGCGCCGATACGCCGGACGTACATCCCCAAGCGGGGGACGCGGGAGAGGCGCGGGTTGGGGATACCGGTGATGGCCGACCGGGCGTGTCAGGCGCTGGTCAAACTGGCCTTAGAACCGGAATGGGAGGCCCAATTCGAGCCGAACTCGTATGGTTTTCGCCCAGGGCGGTCGGTGCATGACGCGATAGAGGCCATCTTCAACGCGATTTGCCTGAAACCCAAATACGTGTTGGAGGCCGACATTGAGAAATGCTTTGACCGCATCAACCACGAGGCTCTGTTGAAGAAGCTCAAGGCCATACAGCCGATTGCGCGGCTGGTAGGTGGCTGGCTGAAGGCGGGGATAGTGGATGAGGGCGAGACGATATTCCCGGAGGCGGGGACGCCACAAGGGGGCGTCATCTCACCGCTACTGGCTAACATAGCCCTGCACGGGTTCGAGCGGGCGATGGAGGCGGTGAACAGGCGACATCGCATCATCGTTGTCCGGTACGCAGACGACTTGGTGGTGTTGTGCGAGAATCTGGAGACACTGCTGACGGTGAAAGAGGAGGCGGCGAGGTGGTTGGGGGAGATGGGGCTGCGACTGAAGACGGCCAAGACCCGAATCACCCACACGCTGAATGAGTACGAAGGGCGAGCAGGCTTCGACTTTCTCGGCTTTCACGTGCGGCAGTACCGGGTAGGCAAATATCGGACACGCACCTACCGGGGCGAACCCGGCTTCAAGACCCTGATAACCCCGGCAGGGGAAGGGGTGAAGCAGCACACGGGGAAGGTAAAAGGCATCGTACACCGGTATCGAGGCGCGCCGCAGACGGCGCTGATTACGACGCTCAATCCGGTAGTTAGAGGATGGACGAACTATTATCGCACCTGTGTAGCCAAACGCACCTTCAACAAGATGGACAGACTGATGCACCGGAAACTGATGGGCTGGGCGACACACCGACACCCAAACCGGACGGCACGCTGGCGCTTTCGGCGCTACTGGCGACGGCAGGGGTTGCGGATGGTGTTCAGTGACGGGAAGCACACACTGAACGGCTATGCCGAAGTGCCGATAGTACGGCACGTGAAGGTGCAGAATGAGAGAAGTCCATATGACGGGGATTGGGTCTACTGGGGGACGCGTCTGGGACGAGACCCGACCAGGCCGGGGCGGGTCACCTGGCTACTGAAGCAGCAACAAGGACGATGCGGGAATTGTGGACTGCCGTTAACGACGGAGGACGTGTTGGAGATACACCATCGGGACAGCGACCGGAGTAATGAACGGCGTGCCAACCTGGTGTTGCTCCACGCCCACTGTCACGACCGGACACATGCGGGGCTGTACCATTGACAAGGTCCCACGTGCTGAGGAGCCGGATGAGGGGAAACTCTCACGTCCGGTTCTGAATCGGCGGTGGGGCGGGCGACCGCCCCACCGACCGTAACGAGCCG
>JBNGCP010000205.1:0-2338 GCA_049974845.1 Anaerolineae bacterium
CGCAACCCCTTACGTTTGTTGGGCTCGTCCATCGTCGCCTCGAGTGAGGCGCGTCCCCACAACATCCTAGACTCGCCGCGCCGTATAGTCGCGCCCCCGACTGTCGATCAGGATCACGTCGCAGAATAGTGAGCCTTCGCGTCTCCCGTTGACGCCCTGCTTTCGAGATGGTATGTATCATTGAATGCAACTAGCATATGCGCAAACTTGATTACCACAGAAGGAAGGCCCAGGATGTTTCAAGAACGGATCCAGAGCCACTATGAGACGCTTTCGCCACGATTTCGTGCCTTGCCTGACTTCATCCTCGAGAACACCCTCGACGTGGGTTTCATGACCACAACCGCGCTGGCGCGCCGCGTCAGCGTGGATCCGGCAACGGTGGTGCGCTTCTCCCAAAAGATCGGGTATTCCGGCTATCGCGAGTTGTCCCGCGAGATCAAGGATTACATCAACAACCAACTGGCCCTGCGCTACGGGAGGAAAGAGCCCGATGTCGAAGGTATCCCGGGAGAGGTCGTGCAGCTTCTTGACGAGCTGAGCAACCGGCTCCTTGACATGAAGGTCGATGCGGAGAGGATCGCCGATATCATCCGCGCCATTCGCGGCGCCAGGCGGATCGTGACCGTAGGAGCCGTTGCGGGACTGGGTCTGGCGGAGCTATGGGCAGCGCATCTACGGCTGATCGGCTGTCCGGCAATCTCAATACCCGCCGACCCGGCCCAAGCGGCTCTCGTGCTCCGCGATCTAGGCGCGGAGGATCTGGTGGTAGCCATCGCCCTGGGCCTTGCCTCGGGTACCGAAATCGGACCGATCCTGGGCCTCGCCGCTGACATCGGCATTCAGACCGTCTCCATCACCGCGAGTCCAACGCTGCTGCCCGCCAGGCAGGCCGATGTGAACCTCGTCGTACCGGCCAAGACCCCCTCTGGCTACCCCTCCTTCGACACAATTGCCGCAGTACTCTCCATCGTCTGGCAGACCCTCATCATGGAGGACGAAGTGGGAGCCGCACGCAACGTAGGCGACGCGATTGACACACTCGTGAAGCTGGCGGTGCAGGCTGGCAGGTATCCGGGATATGACAGAGCGGCGTTGATGCGGCTGTGGGAACAGGAATGAGCTGAGGCTCAAGGATTGAGCACCGAGGCTCATGGCGCGCTTAGGGGGTCGCCGAGGGCTCGGGTTCGCTCCAGGCAGGAAGCTCCTCATAGGAAGCGGGCCAAGGGGCTGTGTAGAACGTGAGATAGTCAGGGATACCGTCCGTCCATAGCCCGTCTACGTGCCCTCCGGAGTGGAGCTCGTATGTCACGTCGACACCGAGCTCGATCAACAGATCCCGAAGCCGAATAGTGCTCGCCCGCGCCCAATCCCCATCTCCTGCGTCGAGGTAGAGCCGTAGGCCCGACATATCCTCCCGCGCCAAGAGAAACGGATCGTACTGCGGCAGTGGATTGTTGAGAGCAAGCGCGGGGCTGTGACCGCCGGCGCTCGCGAAGAGATCTTGATGGCGCATGGCAATCTCCAAGGCCCAAACGCCGCCACGCGAGATACCACCAACCGCTCTCCCCTCCGGCTCACGCAAGGTGCGGAATGTCTGATCGATATGCGGCACCAGCTCGTCCACGATGAACCCCTCGAAAGAGGCACTGCCGCCGCTTGAATAGACATAGCGACCATCCCGATCGACCCCCGGGAAGACGAGAATGAAGGGACCGACCAACCCGCGGCTCACCCAATCATCACTCCACTCCGTCACACCAAGGTTGATCCAGTGCCATTCGTTAAGAGGCCAACCGTGGAAGAGGTAAAGCACAGGGAAGGCTTTGGTGGGGAACTGGTCGTAGCAGGGCGGCAGATGAACGAGGAACCGCACTTGCTCCCCCATCGCCGAGCTCTGTAGAGAACCGTTCTCAATGCGTCCTCGTAAGTAAGGGCAGACAAACGGCATATCCGTAGGTGTGGGGGAAGGGATGGGCGTTTCCGTGGGGTTCAGAGGTGTGGCCTGCGCCTCAAGTGTCGCCGGTGAAGAGGTCACAGTCGGCGTCGGATGGGCTGCTTCCGTCACGGTAACCTGTGCCGTGGCAGGAGGCTGAGTCGACACCGTGGAGGCCGCACCCGCCTCAACCTCTCGCCTCAGTTGTGATCCACAGGCGCTGAGCACCAGGATTACGATGATGAGGTATAGCCTTGATTCCTTGAGCAATCCAATATCTCCCAGGTCCGTGACCAAGATCAAAGTGTATCATCGAAGGCATGTCCGTCAAGGCTCTGTGGCATGCGTGGAGGGACAGGAGAACGGCCCGTGGTGACCGCGGGCCGGGGGTGTGACAACAAA
>JBNGCP010000206.1:0-2336 GCA_049974845.1 Anaerolineae bacterium
CGTGACCTTTGAGTGCACGTTAAAAACTACATAATTAGAACTTGAATTTGCGCGGAGATGGGGTAAAATTGCCTCCAGTGCAAGCGAGTCAGAAACCTGTGCAAGGAGAGAGGCAATGGATTACCCCGAAGCCGTGTTGGAAAAAGCAAAGCGTCTGGAACAGCTGCTGTTACGCGTCGCCGCCGGCGAGCCACTGGAGGAACTCAACGAGGAACTGGGTTTCGACCTGGACGAAGAGGAGTTGGCCCGCCAGCAGGCGAAATATGAAAAGGGCGGATGCACGTGGAAGGCCGTGATTGATGGTCGCCACGGTCACGCCCACAAGATCCACTCCGGGATACGCGAATATCTCTACGCACGCAAGCAGGAAGACGACAGTCTACGCGCTCCGCACCTGGCCGAAGAAGTGGAGAAAAAGTTTGGTATTGAGGTGAGTGCTGGTCACATCAATTACCTGTTGCGGAAGCACGAGTTGACGGCCCAACAGGGGCGTCCCGCCAAGAAGGCGGAGTCCGATGAAGAGGCTTCTACAGAGATTCCCAACGAGTCCGTGGACAACGCGGGTGTTTTTTTCCCTGGAGGCAGCGAAGGTGGAGATGGGAGTGGTGGAGATGATCGAGGAGGAGGTGCTCACTGCCCGTGATGAGTACCTGGAGGAAAATTCCCCCAGTCAACTCCGTCATCTGTTGGCCGACGTTGGCGCATTGTGGCCCAAGCTCGACCACCTGATCTATTTTCCCGTTTTAGAGCTAACCCGCCCGCGGGATTTGTACTATTACCAGGGTGATGGGCTAGAAGCCATCTACGACTTCACCTACAAATACATGACCATGGAGCATTTCTTAGGTCAACTGACCAGGGTGCGGATCGGCGCGCCATTGGCCGAGGGCTTGGCCCGCACTTACGCCCAGGCTTGTTATCCGGGAGACGACCCATTGACCATCTTCGCCGATTGGCACATCAAGCCGCACTGGACCAACTTCTATAGCCACGCAGGGCACGTGACGATGTGGGGGCGCGTGATGCCCGGCACCAAGCAGATGATCCTCAATGGTCCTAACGGGTGGCTGCTGGGCGGTTGGAATCATCCCATCGACACCCACATGAGCCACATCTTGATAGATCTGGAAACCGCGTTGGGACGCACACTGGGGCGTCCGGTCGGCTGCACCATCACGGATAGCGAAGGAGGCGGTCTACCGGTGGGCGAACGTTATGCTGAAGCCGAGCAACACTACATCAGCGTCCTGCACCGAGAGCGCTCTTATGACCGAACCGACTTCGAGTTAGAAGGCCCGTGGGAAACGGTCAGGGATGACCCCGAGCACAAGGCAGCTTTTGCCCGCTGGGCAAATCCCCAGCGCGCCGCCGAGGACCCCCGGCGGTTCGTGCTGATGCGGCCCGTCGCGGAGAGTGAGCCGACGCGCATCTACACCGGGCGGTTTGCGGATGACCTGACGGCGGGCGAAGTGCCCTGGCTCCATCGTCTGCGTTGGGCCAACAACGAATTGCGCATCCGTGATTTGATTCGTGGGGCTAACCTCAATGCCAACTTTGGCTATACGTATGAAGAGGTTCCTAACCGTACCCGCCAGCGGGAGTGGGAAGAGGCCCAAGCCAAGGTCGCTACGACCGAGCGGCAGTTGAACGACCATCAAGAAGCGGTGCGTAACCTGCGCCAGCGCTTGGTGGATCTCCAAAATGCTCACACAATCGAGCGACGCGAGGTGCAGCAGCAACTGGCTCACCAACGGTTGGCGCTGCGCCGCCGCCGCCGTGAAGGGCGCGCCACGAAACGTGCTTGCCGGCGGGTCGGCCGCTTGAGGCGCGAACTGGAGGACTGCACAGCGCGTTTCCGGCGTCGACAGCGCAGGCTGCTGCGGCGACTGTACGCGCACGAGACCCTATCCCGCCAGTTGCGCGAGCGGCTCACCCAACGCATCGCCGCCCGCGACACCATCGATACCGAGACCCTATGCCGCGAACGCGACTTGGAGAAAGATCAAATCATGCTGAACTTCCAGATCCTGTTAGCCAACCTACACGCTTGGGTGGCCCAAAACTACTGCGCTCCCGAGTGGCGCGCATTGAGTCTGGAGAAAGCAACGCAGATGCTTTACCGCAAGGCGGGATGGGTGAAGTGGTACGACGACCGCATCGAAGTGGAATTAGAGCCGTACCGCTACGCCGACCAGCAGCGGGCGATGGAAGCCACCTGCGCGCGGTTCAATGCCGCGAATCTGCTGTGGCGCGATGGGCGAGCGCTGCGCATCTCAGTCGCCGCGGCTGATTAGTTTCTAATTATGCGATTATTAAGGTGCTGGGCAAACCTAATG
>JBNGCP010000207.1:0-2300 GCA_049974845.1 Anaerolineae bacterium
GCTTTGAGATCGTCGGGGGCGAGGAGTAGGCGCGCCACGCGTCAGAGGCGAGTCACTTGGGGAGCCCGGTAACCCGTGTACAATAGCGGCACCAAGTCCATATACGCGCAAACATTCACGGCCACCCACCGGTGCCCTCTCCTCAACCACGACGATCATAAGGGATCACAGCAAGCGCTGCGCCAGGAGCCACCGGGGCGGCGAGTTTCTCGGGCCGATCGTGCTGAGCTTCGGTGAGTCAGCTAACTCCGGTCGCTTGCTCTGGTTGCTGGTAAGACTTGTGCCGGTCCAGTACGCCTTCGCATATCGCTTCTGTTGTAGATAGAGAATCGAGGGGTAGACATGCGTGAGACAGAGACAGAACTTGGCTGGGTTCGTATCAGGCCCTATGCGGCGGGCGACACAGCGGAGCTTCTGCAGCTATGGGCTCTAAGTATGCCGCAGGATGTCATCAATGAGGCGGGATTCCTCCAAAAAGTACTCCTAGATCCGAATTTCGATGCGCGGGGATGCTTGGTTGCAGAGGTGGAGGATCAGCTGGTTGGGTTCATCCTGGCTATCGTGAGCAAAGTCCCGTTGGACATCGAGCCTGTTGATCGGGAGACAGGGTATATCACGGTCTTCTTTGTCCATCCCGATCATCGACGGCAAGGCATCGGTTCGGCTCTAGTTCAACAGGCAGTGGAGTTTATTCGCTCCGAAGGGGCAGCGCGGGTCAGCGTCTGCGGTTATCCTCGGAACTACTTCTTCCCCGGGCCGGATGTGAATTTGTATGCGGGCGCGGTCGCGTTGTTGGAGAAGCTGGGCTTCGAGACACTCTATACCGCCATCGCGATGCATGGTTTTCTGGGCGACTTTGATCGGCTGTCGGAGGTGGCGTTGCATGGTCTCGAGCGCAAAGTTCTGGAGGAACACGGCGTTCGGGTGCAGTTCATCACGCCCGATTACGCCAAAGCTTTGCTACTGATGATTCGGGCACACTTCAACCCGGACTGGGTCCGAGAAGCCCGCCATCTTCTAGAGATGTATGGTCCCGATTGCCGGAAGCTCCTGATCGCTGTGACCGCTGACGACCGGGTGGTGGGATACTGCCAGTGGGGAGGTTACGAGCCGGGGCGTTTTGGCCCGTATGGGGTTCAACCGGATATGCGAGGCAAGGGCATCGGCAAACTCCTTTTCCACAAATGCCTCAACCTCATGCACAAGGAACGCGTCCACAGCATATGGTTAATGTGGACGGATCCAGAGGGCGTCGCTGCAGAGGTGTACCGGAAGGGCGGGATGCGTGAATACCGCCGCTGGGCAGTGATGGGCAGAACGTTGTAGCCGACCCGTTGCTGAGCCCAGCAGTAAGAGAAATCGTTCTTGAAAGGGGGGAACAGCCATGCGTAACGACAAGCTTAGCCTTGTATTCTTCGATGCCCACGCAGCCGACATGATCAACACTTCAGCGGGTACCATTGCGAACCATACCAAGAAAGGGCATCGCGTCACGCTTGTGGCCCTCACTCCCGGCGAGAAGGGCTACGCCTTCTACGAGGGACTTGAGATCACCGCAGAGCAATACCTTCAAGGCAAGATCGACATGTGGGAGAGCGCAGGCGAAATCCTAGGCGTAAACGATGTTCGAACCCTACAGTGGAAAGATGGCGAATTGCCCTACAGTGATGAGGTGATTAACACCTGCTGTGACATCATCCGTGAAGTCCAGGCAGACATCGTGGTCACCCACTGGAAGGGCTCCATCCATAAGGATCACATCAACACCTACAAGAACGTGATGGATGCTGTGTTCCTGGCCGGGTTACCGGGTTACGAGCGCGATTACCCCGCGCATAGGGTCGAGCAGGTCTATTTCAGTGACAACTGGGAGGATTGGGAGGACTACGAACCAGACACCTATGTTGATGTCACCGACGTTATGGATCTCAAGCTCAAGGCGCTAGATAAGCTCCTGCAGATCACGCGCGAACTGGGCCTCGAAGGTGGTTTTGACTACAAGGGATTTTACCAGGCTCTGGCCAAGATGCGGGGATGTCTCTCGCGTGAGTTCAAGTACGCAGAGGGTTACCTTGCGTTGTATAAACCGAATAAACGGGTCAAGTTCCTTCCCAGCTGATCCGTGTCTTTGATTTGCTCCTGGTGAGATGGTGAGCGACATCCGTCGGGACTCTCCACCAGGAGCTGCTGTATAGCCCCCATCGGCCAACCAGCAGTCCTATCGCGTTGCGCTAGCAGGCAACTAGTGTCGATTGAGCATGCTCATCAACAGACGGCGGTCGCTATGTCTGACATCGATA
>JBNGCP010000208.1:0-2280 GCA_049974845.1 Anaerolineae bacterium
CTGACGAGGATGGCGGCGCCGGAGATCCCGAAGGCGAAGGTGTGGCCGCTATGGCTGCGCCCACGGCAATGCTTTTCATCTTCTTCTTTGTCCTGACGATGAGCAGCAGCTTTATGCTACGAAGCGTCACGAAGGAGAAGGAAAGCCGGGTCGTGGAGGTTCTTCTTCTTAGCTTGCGGCCTCGAGAGTTGATGCTGGGGAAAATCCTGGGACTGGGCGTCGCGGCCCTGCTTCAGATGGCCATATGGATGGGCGGTGGGCTGTTGGTGCTGGGCGAGGGCCTGCCGATCTTGGGACTGGCGGCCTCCGCGCTGTCCCTGGACTTGCCGACGGGCTTTTTGATCTGGGTCGCCCTCTACTTCCTTCTGGGTTATCTGACCTTCTCGTCAGCGCTCGGGGCGTTGGGCACTCTGGCCCCCAACATGCGTGAGGGAAGCCAGTTTACGTTTGCCCTTCTGTTGCCGCTGATGATCCCACTCTGGCTCAGCTCGTCCTTCATCGACGCGCCGAACGGTCCGTTGGCGACGTTTCTGAGCATCTTTCCGCTGACGGCCCCCGTCTCAATGGTGACACGCCTGGCGGCTACCACGGTTCCGCTCTGGCAGATCCTGCTGAGCCTGGGGCTCCTGGCAGCAACGACTTACGGCTTCGTTCTCATCTCTGCGCGCTTCTTCCGTGCGGACACGTTGCTGTCCACGGCGCCCCTCAACCTACAGCGTATCTTGAGCGAGCTGCGGAGTCGCATCACGTGACATGTACCTTCTAGGGAGGGTAACGTATGAAGGCTTCAGAGCAGGCGACAGCCTACGGCATTCTCTACACCGACGAATACCAGCTGACCATGGCGCAGCTCTACTATCGGATGGGGTTGCACGAGAGGCGCGCCCAGTTCGACCACTTCTTCCGGAGCTATCCGGACTACGGCTCTCACCAAGCTGGCTACTGCATCAACGCCGGGCTTGACTGGCTCTTGGACTGGATGAGCACGACGCACGTCCGGGACGAGGATCTGGCGTATCTCCGCGGGCAGAAGGACAGCACAGGGGGGCAGCTTCTCGACGACGATTTCCTTGAGTGGCTGGGCGCGAATGGGTCCTTCGAGGGTATCACGTTGCGTGCGATACCGGAGGGCCGAGTGGTGCATCCGAATGTGCCGCTCACCGTCGTGGAGGGTCCCCTTGCGATGGCTCAGATTCTGGAGACGCCGTTGCTCAACCATCTGAACTACCAGACGCTCATTGCAACCAAGGCGGCGCGCATCCATCAGAGCGGACGCGGACGGCTGCTCTTGGAATTCGGGCTGCGTCGCGCACAAGGGCGCGCAGCCAATGCCGGGGCTCGTGCGGCCCTGATCGGCGGGGCCGACTTCACCTCCAATGTGGGTATCTCTCACGTTCTCGGCTACCCGCCAAAAGGGACCCACGCGCATAGCATGGTGCAGGCGTTTATGGCGCTCGGCGGCACGGAGCTCGATGCCTTCCAAGCCTACGCTGATGTCTATCCCGATGACTGTCTGCTGCTGGTGGATACGGTGGATACGTTGGAGAGCGGCGTGCCTAATGCGATCAAGGTCTTCGAGAACCTTCGCCGCAAGGGGCACGAGCCCGTGGGCATCCGCCTCGACTCGGGGGATTTGGCCTATCTGAGCATCCAGGCGGCCAAGCAGCTCAACGATGCGGGCTTTCCCGACACCTCTATCGTGCTGTCGAACCAGTTGGACGAGCTGGTGATCCTCCAGATTCTGACGCAGATAAGGGAGGAGGCGCCGCGGTACGGCCTGGATCCCGACGTGGTGATTGACCGGCTGGTCTACGGCGTGGGGACCCGTCTGATCACCTCGGGTGGCGATTCCGCCCTGGACGGCGTTTACAAGCTGGTTGCCATCGAGGATGAGAATAAGTGGAAACCCGCGATCAAGATATCCGAGACGCCTGCCAAGATCCCAAACCCGGGCAACAAAGGTGTCTGGCGGGTCTATGACAGCCGGGATCGCGCTACGGCGGATCTACTCGGTCTTTCGGACGAGGAGCCTGAGAAGATGGCGCCGTTAGTGCTGCGCCATCCAACGGATCATTCGGTACGTCGCGAGTTATCCTCCGACGAAGTCTCGAAGGTCGAACCGCTTCTGGTGGATGTGCTTCGCGACGGCAAGCTGGTCTACGATCGCCCCACGATCGAGGGAATCCGGGAGCGCCGGAAGGCAGACGTGGACTGCCTGCATCCCGGTGTCCGCAGGATACTCAACCCGCATCACTATCACGTCTCACTGACCCAACGTCT
>JBNGCP010000209.1:0-2273 GCA_049974845.1 Anaerolineae bacterium
CCCGATAGTTCCACGGCATCCACCGCTGGGGGTTCGCGGCCAGCTCATCGGCGTGCCGATCCAACTCGGTCAGATAGTCGAACGGATTGGCCCCGCACAACTCGCACGTGTAGATCAGGCTCATGAACAGGTCGCCGACCCGGGCACCGTTGGCGGTCTTGTAGAACAGTGCATTCTTGCGGTGCAGGATCGCCTTCTTCAACGCCCGCTCGCAGAGGTTGTTGTCCAGGGGCGCCCCGGGCACGCGCAGGAACAGCGTCAGCTTGTCCCAGCGTTTGAGCATGTACGCGATGGCCCCACCCAGCCCCGAGTTGGGCTCGACCAGCCGCTCGTCCAACTGCCGCGTGAGCCAGGCATGGAGTTCCTCCATCGTCGGCCCGCTCTCGCCTTGGTGGAACGCCAGACGCGCCGCGGGCGACAGATTCCGCTTTCGGGCGATCGCGTCGTTGCGATAGATCACCGAGAGCGCCTCCAACACGTGCCGGCACTCCTCGGGAAAATGCTCCGCCACCTCGACGAACTGCCGCCGGCCGTGGGCCAGGCAGTTGGCCAGAATCGTCTTCAACTCCCCAGGCAGATTCCGACTGAGCGCATCGCACATCTGGATCGGCGGGGCCAGCTCTTCGGCGCGTTCCAGGAGCACGTCCTTCAGGTTCTCGCCCGCGTGCTTCCGACCGCTAAAGAACAACGCGATCCGGTGACCTTCCACCGTCGACACGATCCCCGAGGTGAACAACCCGGTCCGCGACGAGGTCTTCTCCGGGAACACGCCCTCCACGCAGGCTTGCGACAAAGCCTTCTGCCTGGCCCGCTTGCCCATCATCTCCAGGATCTTCACCGCCGTGTCATCGTTATACACGACGTCCCCCTGGCCTCCCTGATGAAGCAGTTCGGCGTAGGCCGGTTCGAGGCGTTTGGCCTGGGCATGCACGATGTCCCACTGCGTCGAGGCCGGCAAGGGGATGCCCAGATTCCCTTGCAGGCCCTCCAGGCGATTGAACGGCATCCCGCTGCCGTACTTCAACAGGGCGAGGATACTGCCGACGCTCGCGTCGTACTTCGCCGGGCCCACGCCCTCCGGCACCGGGGCCGTGAACACCTTGCCACACAGATGGCAGCGGAGCTTCTGCCGCCGGTAGACCTTCGCCTGCACTGGTGCCCGGCCGGTGATTCGCACCAGCACCCCGTGCCGAGCCATCTCGTAGAGCGTCCCCTCCTGACAATCCGGGCAGGGATCGCCCGGTCGCAGCGTCGGGTGGGGCACCTCAATCTTCTCAGCCCCGTGGTAGGCGTCGGCCCCGTTGCGCCCGTGACCCTTCGCCGACGCCGGCGGATCGGTTTCCGGGGCCATCTCCGAGGGACTCACGCCGGCCGATTCGGTCCCCTCGCCTTCCTCGCCCGACGTCGGGGTCTCCGAATCCGTCCCGCTGCCAACCACGGCCTCGGTCTTCTCGGTGCTTGCGCCGAAGAGCAGCTTCCGCAACCGGGCGATGCTCGCCTTCTTGTCCTTCAGCAACTCCGTCAAATGGACGTACGACAGCAATACCGCCCGAATCGTATCGCAGTCCTCGTCCTTGAGCTGCTTCGCCTCGACACGGCGCAGGATGTCTTCCAGCTCGTCCATCGTCAACTCGAGAATCGTTGGCTTCGTGCCCATCGTGATCCCGGCGACGGCAATCCCCGAAAACCCCTGGGCCGCCACCTGCCGGGGACCTCCTGGGTGGGGCGGTCGGGCCCATGGCCTGGAATCGGAAAAACATAGCACAAGCTTCGCGAAAGCGCAAGATCGATTCTCTGGCGACGGCCTTCGCGTCAATCCATCGGGCCGACCGGACGCCAGGCAGGCGCCGCCTGGGTCGCTTCGGGATTGCCGGCCGAAAGAAGAACCTGCAACTCGTGCGCCGCTAGCGTCTTGGCCGCCGCAGTTCGACTGGTCGGCCACCAACGGAACCGGCCGCTGGAAAGCCGCTTGTGGCACAGCCAAAACCCCTGCCCGTCGTACGCGAGCACCTTCACGGCCGTGGCACGCCGGTTGCGAAACACGAAGACCCAACCGCAAAACGGGTCGTGCCCCAGGACCTCTTGGCAGAGCCGGGCCAAACCGTCGATCCCACGGCGAAAGTCGGCCGGCTCGACGGCCACCACCACACGCACCTGCGGCATGATCTGGATCATGGCTCGTTCTGCCAAAAGCTCCGGCTCAATGCGGCGAGGTCGGGCGCCTCGATGCCCTTCCAATGAACCCGCATCTTCGCCCCGCCAGCGTCCTCCAG
>JBNGCP010000210.1:0-2210 GCA_049974845.1 Anaerolineae bacterium
GCCCTTTTTACGCTCCAAATTGACTCTTGACTTTTACCGCACTCTTTGAGCTCTTTTTGAGAGCTCAAAGGTCTTCGTCTACGGCCCGCGACACCCACGTCACCACGTACAACGTACGGTCGTCGGGCGTCGCGATCTCCGGCATCTCCCGCACCCACCGGCCCGACAGCCCCACCTCCTCCGCCGTGAGCGCGAAGTGGCACATGGCGATGCCCATGTCGATCCGCTGCATGTCGGCGATGCCGATCAACGCGTTGCGGGCCGCGTAGCCCCGCGTCCGCCGCAAAAAGAGGTGCCAGCGCTCGCCGTCTCTGACCAGGCGCCAAGGCTGCTTGTTCGAAGCGGAGGGCGCCTGACGCACCATCTCCAACACCGTGTCGTAAGGCCCGGCGGCCTCGCGGCTCAGCGGGGCGTCAAATCCACCCTCGAAGAAGAGCTCGCTCCACGGCCGGCGCTGGTCGGACTTGGCGCCGCGTCGGATCCAGCGGTCGAGGCCCCGCGGCTCGTCGGCAGGAGTGCCCGTGGCGACCACCGCCGGCACCGACTCGCCCTCGTCCACCCCCAGCTTCTCCGCAAAGCGGCTCTTGGTGAAGGTCCCGCCCAGCCAGACGGTCCCCAGGCCCAGGCCTGTGGCAAAGAGCACGACGCGCTCCATCACGAAGCCAAAGTCCTCGAGGACAAAGTCGCCCTCCTCGGGCACGACCCCGGCGACGAACCCCATCGCGCCGCGGATAAAGCCGTAGGTCCCGAGCCCCTTGAGCGCCGCCGCGTCCCCCTCCTCTGCCGCAATCAGCCTCAACCGCACGCGCGTCCCCAGCGGCCCCACCGCGTGCTCGGCCATAAACGCGCTCAGCCGCGCCTGCGTCTCCGCCGCAATCGGCGTCTCCGCATAGCTCCGGCAGGAGTAGCGCCGCTCGATCAGATCGATGACCGACTGTCCACTCAGCATAGGCGACCTCGTCGTGGTAAGCATCGGCTCACAGCGCCACGTCCGTCCGCCAGACCTGATACTTCACCCGTGGCATGAAGCCCCGCGGGTCGTGGTCGTAGAACTTCATAGACCCCTCCTAGATCGCGAAGTCGGCCTCATACTCTGCCGTCAGCGCCCGAAGCTGCGTCACCTCGCGGCGGTAGGCGTCGATCAGGTCCGACGCTGGTCGCGTCCGCGTGTGCAGCGAGATCGGCACCCCCTCAAGCTGCAAATGATACTTGGCGCATACGGGATAGGCCCGCGCCTCGATCGCGGAGCTCACGCCGAGAAACGCCTGCAGCCGCTCGGCGCGTTCAGGCGCGTCACGCCAATGGCGGCAGAGCCAGGCGTAGAGCTGCGGGTGGACATTCCCCATCACGCCGCTGTAGCCAGCGGCGCCCAGTCGCAGCGAGTCCAACAGCGTCGCCGCGTTGGCGTTGTAGAGCCGGATCCCTCCCGCCGCCGCGAGCTTCGCCTCAATCTGCCCCAGGTCGCAGCTCGTATCCTTCAGAAAGATGAAGCGCCCGGTGGCGTCGCACCACGCCATCAGCGCCGGCGTCAGCAGCCGCTTGTAGGGGTACGGGCACTCATAGAAGCCCAGCGGGAGGGCGTCGGGTATCCCCTCCAGCAGCAGCGTCAGGTTTCGCTTCCAGACGTCGTCAGGCTCCCCCGCAAGCGCCAGGCGGTTGGTCACCAGCACCACGGCGTCGACGCCGGTCTCCGCGATGCGCCGGATCTCCTCGACCTGATCGCCCAAGTCATCGGAGATATGCCCCGAGGCGATGACGCCCACCCGCCCGTCGACCCGCTCGACCACCGCCCGCGCCAGCGCCACCCGCTCG
This sequence comes from Anaerolineae bacterium, assembly GCA_049974845.1. Classification (GTDB taxonomy): domain Bacteria; phylum Chloroflexota; class Anaerolineae; order B4-G1; family SLSP01; genus PWVB01. The sequence continues at coordinate 1,813 of JBNGCP010000210.1, forward strand.
TCCAGCGTCAGATAGAACATCTCGCTCGACTGGCAGACGGCGAAGAGCCCGTCCACCCCGCGGTCGATGTACCACGCCACCATCTCGGCCAACGCGTCCCAGTCGATGGCGTCCCCCTCCGTAAAGGGCGTCACCATCGTCGGCCACACGCCGTCAGGGATCGATCGCATAGGTATCCTCTCATCTCCAGAACAGCCGCTCAATCCGTACGGGCGCACCATGCTGCGCCCCTACGACATCCGCCACGCCTGCAGCGCCACCCTTACGCCCGCCGCGTTGCGGGTACGGGCGCACCATGCTGCGCCCCTACGACATCCGCCACGCCTGCAGCGCCACCCTTACGCCCGCCGCGTTGCGGGTACGGGCGCACCATGCTGCGCCCCTACGACATCCGCCAT
>JBNGCP010000211.1:0-2208 GCA_049974845.1 Anaerolineae bacterium
TAGGGCTTTGTGCCTTGCGTGGTTGAGTATACAATCCGCGAAGATAAGGTGCTTCCCGTTCTCGGTTTCCCGCTGCTCTCTACATCGGCGTCCCCCTCAGTCAGAGGACGAACAGAAAACGGGAAACTGACAACCGGAACCGTGCATTGGAGCCGCCACCTAGAGAAAGGAACCCCCATGAAGATCACGGACATCGAGACTTTCCCCGTTTGGGGCGGACACCGGAACTTCCTCTTCGTCGTCGTCGACACCGACGAGGGTCTCTACGGCGTCGGCGAGGCCGGGCTGACCGGTCGGGAGCTCGCCGTCATCGGCGGTATCGAGCACTTCAAGCCGCTGCTGATTGGCATGGACCCCTTCCGCATCGAGTACATCTGGCAGATGCTATACCGAGGTGGGTTCTTCCCAGCGCAGCGCATCCTGACCTCGGCGATGGCGGCGATCGATATGGCCCTTTGGGACATCAAGGGCAAGGCGCTGGGCGTACCAGTCTACGAGCTCTTGGGCGGTCTGGCGCGCGACAAGGTCGTCTGCTACCCGCACAACCGGGGCCACGCGAGGGAGATCGAGCCGCTGATCGAGTCCTGCCTGGAGACCAAGGAAGCAGGCTGGAAGTTCGTGCGCTTTGGGCTGCCGCAAAATGGGGAGATCCTGGAGCCCCGGCAGGCCGTATTGACCGCCATCAGGCAGTTACAGGCGGTGCGCGAGGCCGTGGGCGATGACATCGAGATCTGCTTCGACGTCCACACGCGGCTGGACCTGCCCGACGCCGTCTGGCTCTGCCAGGAGGCGGAGGCCGTGCGGCCCTTCTTTATGGAGGATCCGCTACGCTCGGAGAACCCCGATTCCTTCAAGACCCTCCGCGGGCGGACAACAGTGCCCCTCGCCGCCGGAGAGCAGTTCAGCTCCAAGTGGGAGTTCCGGCAATTGATCGAGGAGGAGTGGATCGACTACGCGCGCGTTGACCTCTGCATCGCCGGAGGGATCACCGAAGCGAAGAAGATCGCTGGCTGGGCTGAGACGCACTATATCAAGCTGGCGGTGCACAATCCGCTGGGGCCGATCTCCTCCGCCGCGTGCCTGCAGCTGAACCTCGCCGCGCCGCTGGTCGGCGTACAGGAACAGCCGCAGAAGACCGGCACTGTGCTCACCGACGTCGTGCCCGTGCAGCCCACATGGGAGGATGGCTACCTCCTGGCACCCGACCGCCCGGGCCTGGGCGTCGAATTCGACCGCGACGCCGCGAGGGAGCATCCGATGCGGATGACGGAGCTGCCGCACCTGAGGCGACTGGACGGGTCGGTGACGAACTGGTAGGCCAGCGTATCGGGCAAAAGGGGTAGGCAGACCCGTAGTGCCCGCCGGCCCTCCGGTAGCCCTCACCGAGAGAACCTCGATATGCTCAGGCAACGGAGAAACTGCGTGGACAGGATTCTGTTCGCAAGCGTGATCCACATCTGCAAACGGTATTAGTTGGCGCTCGTCGCCTTCTTGGTCATCGGTGTCTCACAGCTGTTCATCGGCCTCTATGCCATACGTTGCCTTCACAACCTATAAACAGGATCGAGTTGCCTTCAGCCGCTTTGCGGAGTTCCTCAATCTGCCGGACGACCCAGGTCTTAGAGGCGGCGCCGATCTCAGGCTCACAGATGGCACCCTCCAGCTACAGAACGTCAGCTTTGCTTACGGTCAATGATCGATCGTAGAGAACCTGAGCCTCACTCTGGAAGGAGGCAAGACCACGGCGCTTGTTGGCACCAGCGGAGCCGGGCAATCCACACTGGTGCGACTCCTTCTCCATCTGGTGAAGCCCGACCGGGGTCGGGTCCTGGTTAACGGAACAGACTTGGCGGACGTATCCCTTGACGCCTACTACCGACAGGTCGCCTACATCCCCCAGGATCCTCCGATCTTCGATGGCACGGTCCGGGAAAACCTGGTCTTCGACGCGAAAGTCGCCGAGAGTGTCGTCCAGGACGCGTTGGAGAAGACGGGGCTGGCCCCGCTCATCGCCCGCCTTCCTGAGGGACTCGAGACTCTCGTCGGCGAGCGTGGTGTCAAGCTCTCCCGCGGCGAGCAACAGCGCCTAGCCTTCGCCCGTCTCTTAGTGCAGCAACCCAAGATCGTGGTAATGGATGAGCCTACCTCCTCGCTGGATAGCATCACGGAAGAGGCCGTGACTCAGTATCTGGCAGACTTCCTGCGAGG
>JBNGCP010000212.1:0-2204 GCA_049974845.1 Anaerolineae bacterium
CAGTCACCGGGCTACCCGTACTATACCAGATCGCAAAGACGGCGCTACTTCTTGCCCTCGCCCCGAGAACGGGAAGTAGCACCCAACGATCGGAAGCGTGATGGGACGCTATCTGCCCTTTTCACGCCTCGCAGGGTGGCTCGTCGCGCACGGAGCGGATCAGATCTATCGCGGCGCTCTCCTCCTCGTCTGAGCCACTCACGCTCACCCAGGCCGCACCCTCCGCCCCATAGATGCCGCCGGCTGCGATCAAACGGGCCTCGGCACCGGTGAGCAACTCGATGGCGTCCAGTTCGGTGAAGATAGCACCAGGGATGGGGTAGAGGCGGGGCCCTGAGGCGTCAAGCGCGTTGACGTGAGCCGCTAGGTCGACGACGTCCTCGAAGACGCGCTTCTCCACACCCACGGGCACGAGGATCTGCACCCGGCGACCGTAGACGGCGCTCAGCGTCGCGTGGATGGTGCCACCCTGCGGATGCCCAATCTGTACCGCAGCGTGACCGTAGGGGTCGAAGGCATTGGCTCCCTTCAGCACGATGTCGCCGGCTTTCAGGTCCTCGACGACGTCGTAGATCGTCTTGCCCCTTTGCCAGGTTCCGTCCACGATGATCACGTCCCCCGGAAAGTCCACGTCTGGCGCCTTGCTGCTCGGCGCGACGGTGAGGCCCCGGCGGAAGCCCATCCGCGTGAATCCCTCGGCCTGGCCCAGCTTGGTGAGGATTACCTCGGCGACGTAGCCGTTCGTCGTGCCGGCGATGATCGCCAGCGTGCCCCGCTCCAGCACGGCCTGAATCGACGACAGCTGCGCAATGCCCTTTCCGATCAAACGCTTGCCCATGGCGGTGGTTATGCAGAACTGCTTCATCGTCTAGTTCCTTTCTGCTGCCTTTGCTATACGTCAACCCATAGCGGTTATGTGTGTCTACACAACAGTATACACGCCTTTGTAGACAACGAGTCTGATCCGTGAAGCCGGCTTCGGAGGTCTGCCTACCACCTCGATGTCGGCGTGTGTGTCTCTCCGGTCAACGGTTGTCCAGCGTGAGCATTGAGGCTATCATAATCCTATGCGATGGGATGATCCGACAAAGGTGGTGGCATATGCGTTTTGAGTTCTCGACGGCTGATCGTATCATATTCGGCCCTGGGACCGTGCACGAGGTAGGCCCCTTGGCCACTTCTATGGGGCAGCGTGCACTGGTCGTGACAGGCGAGCATGAGGAGCGGGCCGAGCCGGTCCTGGAGGCCCTGGAAAAGGCGGGGGTAGAGGCGATGACTTTCTCCGTTCCCCGCGAACCCACGACGGAGTTGGTCCGTGACGGGACGGAAGCTGCTCGTGAGGCCGGATGCGATTTCCTGGTTGCCATCGGCGGCGGTAGCGTGATTGATGCTGGAAAGGCGATCTCGGCTTTGCTGACCAACGGTGGCGTGCCGCTGGATTACCTGGAGGTTGTTGGACGAGGCCAGCCCATCACGCGGCCCGCGGCGCCGTCCATCGCCGTGCCCACGACGGCTGGGACTGGGGCCGAGGTCACGCGCAATGCGGTGCTGCTCGTGCCAGAGCGCAAGGTGAAGGTGAGTCTGCGCAGTCCGCTGATTCTCCCCACGGTGGCAATCGTCGACCCGCTGTTGACTCACTCTATGCCCCCCGAGGTTACCGCGAGCACGGGCCTCGACGCGCTAACGCAGGTTGTGGAGCCCTACGTCTCGCACCTGGCCAATCCGTTGACCGACACCATCTGCCGCGAGGGGATGCTGCGGGCGGCGCGCTCCCTACGTCGGGCATATGAGGAGGGCGATGACGCCCAAGCCCGTCAAGACATGGCCTTGGCCAGTCTCTTCGGCGGTCTGGCGTTGGCAAACGCCAAGCTCGGCGCCGTGCACGGCTTCGCCGGGGTGCTGGGCGGCATGTATGATGCACCTCACGGCGCGATCTGTGGGCGCTTGCTGCCTTATGTCACCGTCGTAAACATCCGTGCGTTGGAGAGCCGCGAGCCGGATAACCCGGCGCTGGCGCGCTATCGAGAGATCGCGGCAATCTTCACCGCTGATCCTGAGGCGACGGTCGCCGAAGGCATTCGGTGGATGGAGGAGCTTCGCGACGTGTTGGACGTCCCGGGGTTGAGCGCGTACGGCGTCACCGCCGACGACTTCCCGGAGATTATCGAGAAGGCGCAGCGCTCAAGTAGCATGCGGGGCAACCC
>JBNGCP010000213.1:0-2171 GCA_049974845.1 Anaerolineae bacterium
GCGGCCTCAAGGACATCGTAGCTATCCGGGATATCATTCATGTGCACCTCACTAGGCAACTGCAGGATACCGCTTGTGTATGATTGTAGCTACAAGCAGCACAGTCACAAACTGCACCGCGGAAAAATGGCCTGACCGCCGGAAATCTGTCATACCCTGACATATTTCCCCTCTATGATGGGCAGAGATGGAAACTTTGTTCCATAACGGCCCAGCGCGCGACTCTCCAGTAAGCTGTATATGACTGCGCCATAGTCTCGAATCGGTGCTACAACGGTCGGATGGAACTAGATCACGAGAGCGTGAGGGAACCAGAGCAAAATGGAGCCTAAAGAGATCATCATTCGTGGGGCCCAGCAGCACAACCTGAAACACATCGACGTCGTGATCCCGCGGAACCGATTCGTGGTGCTGACCGGCGTCAGCGGCAGCGGCAAGTCGTCCCTCGCCTTCGATACGCTCTACGCCGAGGGGCAGCGACGCTACGTCGAAAGCCTCTCCTCTTACGTCCGGCAGTTTCTGCGACAGACAGAGAAACCGAAGGTCGACTACATCGGCGGGCTCAGTCCCGCCATCGCCATCGAGCAGAAGGCCGTCAGCCGGAACCCGCGGTCGACGGTTGGAACGGTAACGGAGGTGCTGGACTACCTGCGCGTTCTCTTTGCCCGCATCGGCGAGATTCACTGTCCCACCTGCGGGCGACGTGTTCAGGCACAAAGCGCGCAGCAGATCGCCAACCAGATCGCCCAGCTTCCGGTTGGGACCCGGCTACAGATCCTGGCCCCGCTGGTGAAGCAGCGGAAGGGGACGCATCGCAACCTGCTGGGCCGGCTGCGGCGGGAGGGATATCTGCGGGTCCGCATCGACGGCTCCCCGCCGAGCTGTCGAGCGGCATCCGGCTGGGCAAGAACAAGCAGCACACTATCGAGCTGGTCGTCGATCGCCTGGTCCTGCCGGAGGCATCGGACCTCGACTTCACGACGCGGCTGATGGACTCGGTGGAGACCGCGCTGGGAGCCGGCGAGGGCAATCTGCTCGTCGATGTCCAAGGCGGCGGCGAGATCCTCTACAGCGAACAGCAGTCCTGCCCTTACTGCGGCATCAGCTTTCGGGACCTGTCCCCGCAGCTCTTTAGCTTCAACTCGCCTGTGGGCATGTGTCCGGAGTGCAACGGGCTAAGGACAAGGTTGGAGGTGGATCCCACCCTCATCGTGCACGACCCGAAGCCCTCGGTGCTGGACGGCGCGCTCCGCTGGTACGGCAACCTACGGAAGAAAAAGAGCACCTAGCGCCTGCGTCATCTGACGGCCATCGCCGACCACTACGGCGTGGATATCGAGCAACCGTGGGAAGAGCTGCCCGAAGTGTTCCGCGACGTGCTCATCTACGGATCCGGTGACGAGCGCATACACTTCGAGTACCACGCCGAGGGCGAGGACAGCTCCTGGAGTGGCAAGAGCTACCGGCCGGTCCAGGGTGCCGTCTACCATATCAACCGCCTCTTCCACCAGACCAAGTCTGAGAGCACGCGGCGCTGGTATCAGAGCTTTATGAGCGAGCGGCCGTGCGTTGCCTGCGGCGGGGCGCGGCTGCGTCCAGAAGCGCTGGGCGTGCGAGTGGGTGACAAGACCATCAACGATGTGGGGTCAATGACCATAGAGGAAGCGCATAACTGGGCACAGACGCTGGGAGCCGCCCTGAGCGGTGAGCAGCGGGAGATCGGCGGTTATGATCACCCAGGATCCCATCGGTCGGACGCCGCGGTCCAACCCCGCCACTTGCATCGGCCTCTTCGGTGAGATCCGGAAGGTCCTCGCGGCAACGCCGGAGGCCAAGATGCGCGGGTACGCCGCCGGCAGGTCAGCTTCAACGTGAAGGGCGGGCGATGTGAGGCCTGCAAGGGTCACGGGAGGAAGCGCGTGCAGATGCACTTCCTCCCCGACGTTTGGGTCACCTGCACGGAATGTGAGGGCGCCCGCTACAACCGGGAGACCCTGCAAGTCCGCTACCGGGGAAAGTCGATCGCCGACATTCTGAACATGGACGCGCAGGAAGCGCTGGATTTCTTTTTGAGAGCCACCCCAAGATCGCGCGGAGGCTCCAGACGCTGCACGACGTAGGCCTCGACTATCTGAAGCTGGGCCAAAGCGCCACGACGCTGAGCGGCGGCG
>JBNGCP010000214.1:0-2167 GCA_049974845.1 Anaerolineae bacterium
GCCCAGTAGCCCTCCTCCGTCGGCGTCACCAGGCGCGCTTGACCGTCCTCGACCGCCAGCGGGGCCGGCGCCGCGGTCCAGCGGCTGCCGCGGATGTCGAGCCAGCGCACGCGCAGCCCCTTCCCCTCCGCCGCCGACACGTCCAGGAGGACGTTGCCGCCATCCGGAAAGAAGACCACGTACGTCCTGCCCGGCTCCGCCGCGCAATAGGCCTCGTTGGGGCTCCGATTTGAGAGCAGATCGGTGTGTGGCTCGCAGGCGAAGAGATCGACCTGCTCTTCCACCATCCGCGCCGACCGCAGGTGCGCCTGCGCGATCGCGTTGAGCCCGAGACCCGAGGGAGGCCGGTGGAAGCGCGACGACGCCAGTCCCCCCAGGATGTTGCGCCAGAAGCGCTCCTGGGCATCGCGGGTCGTGCCATAGCGGCCGCTGTTGGCGCCGTAGATCTTGACGCTGTTCATCGGCCGGATCACGCCGGAGTCAAGAATGCGCTCGCGAATCTCCTGAGGCTTCGCCCAGTGCGCGTAACCCACCTGGTGATTGTTCTGCGAGACGTCGACGAACTGGTAGATCTCGGGATGATCGATGGTGTGGGCATGCTGCGGTCCGAGGAGATCGTGGTCGTCCCACATCTCGGTGGTCTCGACGCCTACCCCGGCTTCCGCCGCCTTCTCCTGGATGAAGGTCGCCCAATAGCGGCCCCATTCCGGCGGCGAGTTGGTCTCGTTGTCCATGCAATAGAGGACGTGCCCGTACTGGAGCGAGATCGAGAGCATCTTCGCGACCTGGCTCCGCTGGTACGGAAGCACCACCTCGTTGTTCTCCAGCGCCGGCGGCGTGCGGAAGAAGGCATTCTCGCGGCGTCCCGGATGGGTGGTGATCTCGGGCTTGAGCCCCGACGCCTCGGCGGTGTAGTTGACGTTGTTCTTCGGGTTGTAGGGGTTGTGCTGCCAGGGCTCGCGGGCGAAGTCGAAGCGGTCCCAGACCTCGATCTGCGCGATGATGTCACGCTCGGCGGTGAGCGCCATAAAGCGCGCAAACCGCGCCCAATAGGCCTCGCCCGGCTTCTCCAGGTCGTAGAGCCCCGTCTCAGGATCGCGCTCGAAGGGCCAGACGTCGCCCTCGTCACGGCTCGACATCGTGCAGCGGACGTAGTTGCCGCCCACCGAGACCAGCAGGTCGAGGTGCGCTTCGAGGTCGTCGATCTGGAAGAGATTGTCCTCCCGGCTGCCGCCAAGGAGGAGCACCGGCGCCCCCTTGTACTGCCAGTAGAAACGGTTGCCTTTGTGGGGTCGGATGCGTGCCTCGTCGGGTGTCATGGACGCTCCTCGTGTGGTATTCTCCAGGCGCCGCACTGCCTATGTGTCCGCCTCGCTCGCGGCAAGCCCCTTCACCATCGCGAGATCCTCCGGCACGTACCCCATCGACGCGTAGAGGGCACGCGCGGCACGGTTGTCGACGCTCGTCAGGATCACCAATCGGTCGGCGCCCCTGTCGACAGCCAGCCGCTCCGCAAGGGCTACTAGACGGCGCGCGATCCCGCGGCGGCGATAGGCTGGCTCGACATAGAGCTCCGTCAGCTCCGCGTGCGGCGTCGCGTAGAAGACGCACGGCACGATTCGCAGGGCCGCAAAGCCCACGGTGCGCACGCCATCTGTGGCGATCAGCGGCATCTCGACCCGACCCGGGTTGGACAGCCTTGCGGCGACCGCCTCCGGCGGCTCGTAGACCTCGTTGAAGGCCGCGTTGAGCCGCGCAAGCTCCGCTGCGTCGGCAAGATCGGCAATGCGGACGATTACCTCATCGACCGCTTCTCGTTGAGCCTTCATCACACCGGCTCCCAAGCCCTCCGCACGATCCACGCGAGGCCACAACCGGCCTCTCGACGGTCGAAGGGCTTTCCTCGCCTGACGATTATAGGTCGCGGGGTGTGGCCGTCAAGGGAATGGCGGTGCGGGCGCACCTCGCCCGAGGCAGGCCCGTCAGTAGTATCGATGCCGGTTCCCGTATAGAATAGTAGGAATTCGAGCGTGTGGATCGCGATAGGAGGGCACGATGGCATCCAATCCGTTCAATTTGGCGCTACGCTTCGTGTTGAAGCTCGCAGCGTGGTGGAGTTCCTCCCCCCGCCGGCGTTGTGTGCCGGTGGGGGGAGGTTAGGTGGGGG
>JBNGCP010000215.1:0-2154 GCA_049974845.1 Anaerolineae bacterium
CAGGGAATGTTCAGAGAGTACATTTGGGCTTTTCTCTGTTCAAAAACCATTTCCGCTTTTCCGGACCGGTCAGCGGATGCAAGTCTTGCTCTTCATCAATGAAAAATTGCAGCACAAGTCCATTAAGCCAAGGTACCGCGATTCGTTCTGCATTCAACTCGTCAAGGAGGGGCCGGAGATCCTCTTGGTCCTTGAACGGATCGAATAGAATATGCAATTCGTTTCCAACCACAAAGAGCTGAGCCGGGCGATGGATGAACTTTCGCAACAGCGTACCGACCCGCACTTTGGCGTACTTTCCACCCAGCGCGGCGCCAAAGTGGGTCATCAGGTTGAAGGTCAAACAACGCAGCCAGGACATTAAAAAGCAACTCTTGATATTGAGGTTCGTTTCCCGGACCAGCTCGTCATCCTCGTTACGACATGTCTCGATGGTGTAGCTGGGCGGGAGGATGTCGTAGCACAGATCATGCTTGCCATCCCGGTGAGCCATCTCGTGTTCCCAGTGATCCCCGTACTCGTTAGCGAGTTCGCGCGCTGGCGTGTCCTCGTCGTCGGTCAACAGCACGAACCAGCGCTCAGAAGTTGTTTCGCCCTCCGGATTAAACAGGATGATGGCCCGTAGAGTCACAGTGCCTAGCAGATCTCTGTCTTTCCAGAGGTTGACGTCTTGGGTCGCGTCCGCTAACCGATAACTGACCTGCTCATCCGCAGGCAAGTCTTGATCCCGCTCGAACACGAAAGGGTCTTCTGCGAAGGCGCTGGCGGGCAATGCCTCCCACGCCGCCACGTAGTTGGGGTAGCGGACGGCCGGGAGATAGAAATGCACCCGCGGCAACGCTTGCAACGCCTGGAGCAGCAGCCCGTGGAAAGCGCCCCGGTCCAAGAAGAGCCGCAAGGTTCCCGTTTCGCTCTCCCACTGGCGCAGGATTTCGCGAGTCATGGGGAGCACTGCGCGGTGTAGCTGTTTCGCCCCCCGCCGGATGCGCAAGGCGAGGAATGCGCGCCGGTCGAGCGCGAAAGATGTGATCACGTTGTCCACCTTTTCGATCCGCTTGGTGCTTCCCATCCGGCCCTTGGGAAGATCGACGAGCTTGGTGAACCGGGGCATGGTGTGACCATCCATACTGACCCGCAGGTCTTCCTCCGTGGCTCGCTCCACCTGCTGCCGTGAGGTGGCCCGATAGAAGCAGACAACATCACGTAATGAGAGGGCGTGCATCAGGTGCTGGAAGGGGCCATGGGTCAGCGGACGCGAGCGACCGGTCAGCAAAGAAAAGCCCACATCCCGGACATCATCCAAGTGGAAGGCGCGGCGAATGCCACAGATGACGGCGAATATCGCCGTCAGGAGCAATTGTTCCGGCGTGACGGCATACTTGGACGCGATGGTCAAGCAGTGCGCCGCCTCCAACCACGCTTCCCGAATCAAGAGGGCCAACAGCACGAAAGCACCACCCCACCGGGTGTGACCTAGCGCGAACCTCTCGCTGGCCTCTTCCGCCCTTGCTTCTGGCCTGTCGTGCTCGGATAGCGAAGCGAGGGCTTGTTGGGTGGCGACCCGCTCAATATCCCTTTGCAGCCGGATGGTTTGTACCATGCGGGCCGTGACCGGTTCACCAGCGTAGTCCGTCTGCTCCAGGCGCTGGTTGATGCGTACGGCCAGCTCCTCATCTTCGGGCAGGTCGTGCTCGTTAATGACGGCGTCGAGAATCTCTTCGAGGGTGGCTGCTACGACCTCGGGCTGCGTCGTCACTGCCGGTCGGCCGGTAACCTGGGAGAGCAAAGCCCCCAGGCCCACTTGCTTTACCTGATCTCGGATGTGGCGGATGGTCCTGGCGCTCTCATACCCCAGGGCCGCGGCAATCTCTGACTGAGGGGCAACGTCAGCCATCTCCAGCAAATAGGCCGCCAATCGCCGCTCCTCATCACTGTCCTGATCGGGGGCGGCAGCCAGCAACCGGTTGACTAACTCGACAACCGCTCGGTGTTCAGTTGTTAAAGTGCGTTCCGGAAATGCAACCTGCATTTGAACCTCCTTCTGGCCTGCTGTCTGTATGGAGATTCTTTAACAGATTACAGCGAAAAAGCAACTCACAGAGGCAAATCCGGAAATGGTTTTTGGAAGGGCTTCACGGCCCTGAACATTCCCTG
>JBNGCP010000216.1:0-2149 GCA_049974845.1 Anaerolineae bacterium
TGTAGCGCACCGCATCGACCATCACGTCGCCGGTCAGGTAGACGCCTCGCGTGACACCCTCCCGCGCCAGGTTTTCCACCGCCGTCGGGGTCGGGCAGAAGAGCAGGTCGGCGGCGTGATCGGTGAGCACGCGATTGTGCTCCTCGGGCATCCGCCTATTGAAGCTGCGGAGCCCGGCCTCGACATGAGCCACCGGGATGTGCAGCTTGATCGCCGCGAGGGCTCCAGCGAGGGTGGAGTTGGTGTCGCCGTAGACCAGCACCATATCCGGCGCCTCTTGCGCCAACACCTCCTCGATCCGGATCAGCATCTGGCCCGTCTGCCAGCCGTGGAGGCCAGAGCCGACGCCCAGATTGTAGTCGGGCTCCGGGATGTCGAGCTCGTCGAAGAACTGCTGAGACATCTCGTGGTCGTAGTGCTGCCCGGTGTGGACGAGGATCTCCGTGGCGACACGACGGAGCGCACGGCTCACAGGCGCGGCTTTGATGAATTGCGGGCGGGCGCCTACGATGGAGAGGATGTTCATAGTTCTATGCCCACATACCCGGTTCTCAACAAGTCACCGCCCATCATAAGAGAGTGCCTCATAGAATGCGATCAACTTCTCAGATTCCCGCTCCCAAGTATAGTTCTCTAACACCAACCGCCTTCCCCTGGCGCCCATCGCTCGGCGCTCCTCGGGATGGTGATAGAGCCAGATCAAAGCCTCTGCGTGGGCAGCGGGATCATCGCCAGGAACCATAAGGCCACAGTCCGCTTTCTCGATGAAGGTACGATGATAGGGAAGATCGGCGCTCACAATGGGCAAGCCCATCAACATACATTCTAACAACTTTGTGCTTAGGGCCCAGTTCTGGTACTGCTGGACTTTGAGTCCGGGCAACCAGGCGACATCCGCGCTTGCCAGGTAATCCCTCACCCGCGTATGATCGACCCACCCCACAAGCTTGACATGCTGGCTCAAACCGCGATCACGAAGGAAGGCTTGTACCCGCTTCTCAAAGGCGGCGCTCTCAAACTTTCCTCCGAGAATGAGCAAGGTGTCTGGAACTTCCTTAATCACACGGGGCAACGCCTCAAGCATCTCCATGATGCCACGTCTCTCGTAGAGAGAACCGAAATGCGCAAGACGATACCGCTCATCCATCGGCTTGGTCAAGGGCCTGGGGTCGGCAAAGATCCTAACCTCGGGATAGTTGTGGATTGCTTGCTTGCGAGCACGCCACTTGTCGTAGAGCGGCGCTTGCTCGTCGACCGCAAAGACCAGACCATCGACACCCCTTCCGAGCGCGCGTTCGAGAACCCGGACAACCTGCGCTGCGGGCTTGCGCAAGACAGGCGGGATCCAGACCTTGTGCGCGATGGAGTCGATGAAGTATTCATGCACATCATAGATGAGTCGTACCCGTTTCCCCAATCGCACTCTCAAGAGCGGGACAAGCAACAGCAATTCCGGATCGTGAACATGGATCACGTCGGGATCCAAGCGTATGGCATGACGCAGCAAGCTGAGCCACGTCCTTGGCCTACCCCATCGCGAAGTCGGACGCGCCGCGCCAAGGATCCGCACTCCGTCGCGAACCTGCTCTGAGAAGTCGCCCGGCGCGATGAGGATCACGTCGTGGCCAGCTCCAGCCAAGGCCCGCGCCTCGCGGTAGAAGATGCGAGGGTCGAAGGGATCGTGGACGGAGGTCAGGACACAGATTCGCAACGGTTTTCTCCTTGTATCAGAGCAGCCCACCCGCACCCCACAGCAGCTACTTCGAGCTCACAGGCTTCAGGTGAATCCGGCCTGAACGCATTGAAGCAGAGCCTCCGTACTTGTACCATCCACGCTCTTGCCCTTAGCAGTTGAGCAATTCCTCGTACAATCTCTTACTCTGGCTGATCCGGTTGGCTTCCCCCAAACCCTGGGCGTACTTCAGGCCCTTGGACACCAGACTTGTATATAGATCTGGCTGAGAATGCAAAGTCTGGATTGCTTCTGCAACCGCACCCGGACAACCTACTGGTACCTTCAGCACGTGCAGGCAATCTTCAAGATCTTCTCGGAAGATCGGCAAATCGCTAATCACCGTGGGACACCCGCAGGCTAACGCTTCGTACACGCTGGCCCCATACCCTTCGGAAGTGGGAACTGAAATCGTGA
>JBNGCP010000217.1:0-2145 GCA_049974845.1 Anaerolineae bacterium
CAAGCGACTGCAATGGCCTAGCCTCCGTCGACGTCCCAGGCGAAGACGTGCACCGATTCGGCACCCCAGGTGCGCTCCGGGACAAACCGGATCGCCGACGTGGTCACGTCGACGTTTAGGCGTACCAACCGCTGATAGTTGTTGTCGATGCGCGTCAACGGGACCCATTGGTCATCCGCGTTCAGCGCCTCGACCCGGAAGGCCCGTACGATCGTCTCAGGCACGCCCACGGGCTGCACGTCCCGAGCGTAGTAGGAGGGCTGATTCTTCTCGCGACGGTCCAGGTCGCTGTCGAAGACGAAGCGCAGTCGGCGCACCGCATACGGTGCGTCAAAGCGGTACGTGACCCAGTCGCCCACACTGCCGTGCCACCCGTTGTCGTCGTCGCCAACCGGGCGGTCGGCGCCGTTACGAAGGGGCTCCGGATCGCCGGACGAGGCTTGCAGGGTTGCGGAGCGCGTGAGCTGTGGTACCTCGCGCTTGTTCCACGGCAAGTAGCAGTCATCGTCCATCAGCGTCTGCTTGAGCTCATCGATATGCCCCTCGTAGACGCCGCGTGGCGTCGTCCCCTCGCGGAGGGCGATGGCGGCTGCGGTGCCCGCGGCCTGGCCCAGCACCGCGCAGGTAGCCATCACGCGCGTCGCGCTTAAGGCGGCGTGGGTGACGCTGATGTTGCGCCCGGCGCAGAAGAGGTTCTCGATGCTGCGGGAGTAGAGCGCGCGGTAGGGGATGCCGAAGGGAGAGGGGGCCGGATGGAAGATCGTCGGCTCGCCCGACCAACTCATCCCCCCGGGATGGTGGTCGTCCATCGTCCAACCGCCATAGGCGACGAGGTCGTCAAACTTGCCCTCGGCCCGTACGTCGTTCTGGGTCACGATGACGTCGCCCTCGTAACGGCGGCTCTCGCGCTTGCCCGGCAGAAAGCCGACCCAGTCGAGGACCCAGTTCTCGGCGCCGTGGTCGCCCCGGTTCTTGATGTGGTCCCAGACGCCGAAGGCGATCTTGAGCAGCTCGTCGCGGATCTCCTCCGTGTCGTGGATCGAATCCTGCTCACCGCCAAGCTCGATCCACCAGAAGTTGGTGTCGAGGATGTCGTGAGCCCGGTTGGGCAGGTCGTCGCAGGTCTCGTAGACGTTGGCCCACGCGGGCGGTGTGAAGGGCTGCGGACGGCCCGTCTCGCGCGCCTGGATCAGGCAGCTCATCCCCATCGTCTTCCGGTCGCCCTCCTCGGGCTCGATATCCTCATCGAACTCTGACCTCGCCTCCCGTCCGACGCGGAAGGGGGCGCCGCTGAGGGGCGCGAGGATGCTGTCGCCGGAGCAGTCCGCGAAGAGCTCGGCTTCGACCGTGTGCCAGGATTCGGTGGTCAGCTGCCACCCTTTGACCGAGGCGATGCGATCCCCGTCCATGGTCAGGCCGTTGCATGAGCAGTTGAGCAGCAGCGTGATGTTGGGCTCAAAGCGCACCTTCTCGTAGAGCACGCTGTCCCAGATGGAATAGTTGCGGAGGGGATTGCGGTAGCGGTTCTCGAGGGCGATCTCTTCGATGATGCCCGTCTCGCGGTTGTTGGCCCCGTGGGCGCCGCAGACGTGCATGCGGACCTCAGAGGAGGCATTGCCGCCCAGGACTGGGCGGTCCTGCATCAGCGCAACCCTGGCGCCGTGCCTGGCTGCGGCGATCGCCGCGCACATGCCGGAAAGGCCTCCGCCGACGACGCAGAGATCGACGTTATGCGTCAGATGTCTCATGGTTACCGCCTCGTGTCTACGTAGATAACGAGCTTCCGCCAACAGGGCCGATTATACTCGACGCCAAGCGGAGGCGAAAGCTGTTTCCGCAGCAACGGGGCATGCTGGGGCGCATCGCGTAGATGGGGTCCCTGAACGTGGTATCGTAGCCGCTGACGATTGCGAGGCCGACTCGCGGGCTCAAGGGTCGTCCAGAACAGCACCACGGTGCCGTCGGCGGAGAGATTGGCGACACTGATTCGGTCCGAGTCGGCTAGAGGCCGTGTCTCGAGGAAGTCGATGAGGCGCAAGGCATCCCATGTGCGCAGCTCGACCGCAGTCATGCCGATGAGGAAGGCGTCTATCTGACGTTCGACCTCGTGGAAATGGGTGACGAGGTCGCTGTTGACGTGTATAG
>JBNGCP010000218.1:0-2143 GCA_049974845.1 Anaerolineae bacterium
GCGTCCTGCACCTTGCGCACCCAGTAGGCCGGCATGCTGGTGTTGATCTCGTCCGCCAGGTCGATGAAGCGCGCCGTGTATTTGAGCGACTTGAGCTTCCACGAGAGGTAGAGCGGGTCGATGGGGATGCAGTGGCCGCCGATGCCCGGCCCCGGCGTGAACTTCATAAAGCCGAAGGGCTTGGTCGCCGCCGCGTCGAGGACCTCCCAGACGTCCAGGTCCAGCTTCTCGCACATCAGGAGCAGCTCGTTGGCCAGCCCGATGTTGACGGCCCGGAAGGTGTTCTCAAAGATCTTGACCATCTCCGCCGCCTCGGTCGACGAGACCGGGACCAGCGTCTCCAACGCCGCACCGTATAAGGCCAGGCCCATCTCCAGGCAGGCCGGCGTCGTGCCGCCGATCACCTTCGGCGTGTTGCGCGTCGTCCAGTCCTCGCGCCCCGGGTCCACCCGCTCCGGCGAGAAGCAGAGGTAGAAGTCCTCGCCCACCGTCAGCCCGTCCCCGTTGCCCGCCAATTTGCGGCCCCGCAGACGGGGCAAGACGATTTCCGTCGTCGTGCCGGGGTAGGTCGTCGACTCCAGCACCACGAGCATGTCGCGGTGCAGATGGTCGGCGACCTCGTCGGCGGCGGCGATGATGTAGGACATGTCCGGGTCGCCGGTCTTGCTCAGCGGGGTGGGGACGCAGATGGAGACGGCGTCGCACTCGCCCAGCGCCGCGAAGTCCGTCGTGGCCTCGATGGGCCGCTCCAGCGACCGCAGGGAAGCTGAGTCGACGTCCTCAATGTAGGATTCCTGCCGGTTGAGGGCCGCGACCTTCTCCGCGTCGATGTCGACGCCCACCACACGGAACCCCGCCTCGGCAAAGGCCACCGCCAACGGCAGGCCGACGTAGCCGAGGCCGACGATGCCGACGACGGCGGTGCGATCTTCGATCTTGTCAAGCAATGATGTCATAGGTTAGGTTACCTCACGCGATGTTGGACGATGGACGGCGGACGGCAGACGGCGGACGACAGGCTGTCCATCGTCCATCGTCGATCGTCTATCGTCCATCGTCCGTCGTCTGTCGCTCGCCCTGCTCCTCAAAAGCCTCGATCTTCGCGTAGAGCGACGCCACGTCCTGATCTGCGAAGTGCGCCTCGCGGAATGCAAGGTAGTCGCCTTTGCCCACTTGCAGCGAAGCCCAGAGACGTGCTACCTTGGACGGGCTAAGCCGCTCAAGGAGGATCTCAAACGCTTCTTCCATCAACTCTGGCTCTTGATGCACCGTTATGGTCATTCCATATCTCCCATCATGTCAACAACAAAGTCCACCGGATTGCACACTGCGACCTCGGAGAGCGATGCCGAGCGTTTGAGTAAGCGATCGTCGCAGGTCAGCAGGTAGTCGCATGCCGCCGCCTCTGCCGAGGCCAGATGCAGAGCGTCCAGCGACGTCAGGCCCAATGTCGCCAAAGCCTCCGCCCGCTCTCGGATCGCAGGAGCCACTACCTGATGCTCAGTTGCCAACGACATACACTTGGTCGCCCATTGGCGTCGTAGATGCTGAGGATCCTGGCTGTTCTCGTAGGCTACAACTGACGATGTCACCAAATCCACTTCGCTTGCCTCAATGGCCTGTAGAATCACAGAGAAGGCCAGAGTCTCAAGCCAGATCCGCGGCTGCGCTTGGTCGTCGAAAGGCCGCTTGTAGACGCTGGTATCAAGGTAGATCTTCACACCGTGCTCCCTCTCCAACCTACCTCACGCAAAGGCGCCAAGACGCAAAGGTCGAGAAGGCCCGGAGTAGAGAGTAAGAGATGACAGGCAAGATCATAAGGTCGTTGATCATCATGTCTATGCGCTTAAGAACTCAAGCTGTTGGCTTCAGCCTCGTCGGCAGCGATGGACGACTCGATCTCGTCTCGGTTCGCGTGATTGTAAGCGTAGGCCAGAGCGGCGCGAACTTGTGCCAACGTCAAATGCCCGAACTCTGCTGCGATCTCCTCGGGCGTGAGGCCCAATTTGTACCAGCCCTCGATCCGCTGTACCGTCACGCCGGTCCCCGCAATCCGGGGCCGTCCCCGGCGTATCTCAGGGGTGCGCACAATCAGTGTCCCTATGTCCACGCTACTCATCGTCCTGTCCAACTCCTACCCCAT
>JBNGCP010000219.1:0-2132 GCA_049974845.1 Anaerolineae bacterium
ATTTGAGTCCGGCCAGCATGGCCGGTGCTTCCTGGTTTTGATAGTAGAAATCTTCGAACTCGGCGGGCGGGATATTGCCGATGGGCTCAAGCAGCCGCCGGTTGTTGAACCAGTCCACCCAGCTAAGGGTTTCGAACTCAACGTGTTCGCAATTGCGCCACGGCCCGAGACGATAGATTACCTCAGCCTTATACAATCCGATCACCGACTCGGCAAGGGCGTTGTCATAGGAATCGCCGACGCTGCCCACCGAGGGCTCGATGCCGGCTTCCGCCAGGCGTTCGGTATAGCTGATCGAGACATACTGAACGCCCCGGTCACTGTGATGGATCAGCTGCCCTTCATGGCGACGGGAGTACAGGGCCTGCTCCAGGGCATCCAGAGCCAGGTCGCTGCGCAACGAACGGGACACCCGCCACCCCACGATCCAACGGGAGAAAACGTCGATGATGAAGGCCACGTATACGAAGCCGGCCCAGGTCGACACATAGGTCAAATCCGCCACCCAAAGCCGGTTCGGCCCGTCGGCGGTGAACTTGCGGTCAACCAAATCCCTCGGCCGCTCCGCCGCCTTGTCGGGAATCGTCGTCCGGGGCTTGCGGCCGCGGACAACACCCTGAAGCCCCATCTTGCGCATCAAACGCTCAACGGTGCAGCGGGCAACCGTGACGCCCTCGCGACGAAGCTGACGCCAAACCTTGCGCGCACCGTAAACCTCACGGTTGGCCTTCCAGACCCGCCGGATCTCCCGGCACAGGACAGCGTCTCGACGGGCTCGCTCAGACAACCGCGCCGGATCAGCCAGGCATGCCTTATGCTCATAATAAGTCGACGGGGCGATCGGCAACACCCGGCAGATCGGCTCGACCCCGTAAGACCTCCCATGATCATTAATGAACGACACCATCAATTCCGTTGACGGTCGAGCTCCGACTGGGCGAAAAAAGCTGACGCCTTGCGGAGAATCTCGTTCACCCGTCGAAGCTCACGGTTCTCTCGCTCAAGCTCCTTGATCCGGGACCGATCTTCGCTCGTCCGGCCTCCTCGCCGGCCCAGATCGATCTCCGTCCGGCGAACCCACCGGCGAAGCGTCTCCGCAGTGCAGCCAATCTTGGACGAAATCGAGACGATGGCCGACCACTGGGAATCGTACTCCCCCTCGTGGTCGAATACCATCCGAACCGCCCGCTCACGTACCTCCGGTGAAAATCTGTTTTGCTGTTTCATGACCCCATCCTCTCACAGAATGAAGTCTCCGACAATCCCGGGGCGGTTCAGGGTTTCAGCCAGCGGAAGATTGCGGAGAGGTTAGGTATCAGCCGCAATACGGTGAAAAGATATCTTGAGAATGAGGGGTATCCCGAGCCTGCTCGGGTAAAGACAATCAGGAAGAGCAAGCTGGATCCGTTCAAAGGCAACATTGCTGCCTGGCTTGTGGAGGACGAGGGGTACAAGGCCACCTGGATATACGATCGACTGCGGTCGATGGGTTTTTCCGGGAGCTACGAGATTGTGAAGCGGGCGGTTCAGAGAATCAAGAAGGAGCGGCAACGGATCGCCTATATGCGTTTTGAGACGGAGCCGGGCGTTCAGTCCCAGGTGGATTTTGGTGAGTTTCAGATAGAGAACAGCGACGGTACGGTCTCGAAGCTTTATCTCTTTTCGATGATCCTCGGTTATTCCCGGCGGATTTACTCGGAGTTCGTTGAGAAGTGTGATTTGCCGACTTTTCTGGACTGTCATATCCGGGCTTTCGACTATTTTGGTGGTGTAACAGAAGAGATTCTCTATGACCGGATGAAGAACGTTTATATCAGGAAGATCGCCGGCAAGGACAAGTTCAACGACACCCTGATGGGATTTGCATTCCACTATGGGTTCAAGCCGCTGGTGGCGCCAGCCTATGCCGCCTGGGTGAAGGGTAAAATTGAGCGACCCTATCACTTTATCCGGGAGGGGTTTTGGCGTGGCTATGGCTTTATCTGCCGCGAAACGGCGAACCGTGATCTTTTCCAATGGCTTCAGCTCAAAGACGAACGGGTTCACGGGACAACCCATGAAGTGGTGACGGCCCGGTTCGAAAGGGAGCGTCCGTATTTACAGCCTTTGCCTCCCCGGGCCTTCGACACGTC
>JBNGCP010000220.1:0-2122 GCA_049974845.1 Anaerolineae bacterium
AGTTGTCCGTTCCAGAGCAGCCCCACGATGAAGCCCGAAAACGCCGTGCCAATCCATGGGATCCGAGCAACAGAACCGGTGAGGCACGTCCCGGGTGTCGCGAAATGATTGGTCTGCAACCAGATCCATGCGGAGGGAAAGGCCTGTCCCCAGTCTTTTTCGATGTATCCTCGACCGCCGTCAAAGCTGACGGCACCGGCGCCCGTCTCGAGCGTCCCTGTTAGTCCGTGATCGAGGCTAAGCACACCGTGGTAGCATTCCATAAAGGGCGCCCACGCGTACCAACCCATAATGCCCGGTGACAACAGGGTGACCGGCCAGGGCTGCACGCCACGGAACGCGATGGTTCCCCTGAGTGGAAGACGGCTACTGCCAAGATCGAGCGCCATCCCCCTCCATGTGAAGCGATTGGGGCCCACCATAACGTCGAGGGTGTCTGCGGCGGCAGCAAAGGCCTCGACCGTGTAGCGCTGATAGAGGGTGTCGCCGGTAACGCCATCCAGGACCTGGACGAAGCTGTGGGGCCCGCCATCTTCTTTGGCCAATGAGATGCCCGGAATGATGGCATATCGTGCCTGCTCCGCAGCGTCCACGACCTTGAAGTACCAGCCATCGAAGTATGGCGCCCGCCGGGCGGCACCTTGATAGCCTTCGGGATGTAACCTGCGACGCACTGTTTCGCTCAGCATCGCGCCACTACCGATCCACCGGCAAGTGCAGTGGGAATTCTTTCCTGACCTCTTTCTCCAGCAGCAGCGCGTGGATTAGGTCAAAGAGGAGGAGGAACCCACCCTGGATGACGATGCCCCAGCCCGCACCGCGCCAGAAGGAATCGGTCTTCCCCTTGTTCTTCGCCAGGAGCATGCCTCCGGTGACATAGGCGACTTCGAGACCCGTGTTGATCCACAGCACGCGCCTGAGATTGTCTTGTTGCTTCGCCTGCGCCTCTGGCTCGTGAGCTTCAGGCGTCGCGGCCTTCTTGCGCGCACCTTGCAGTCCAAACCAGGCGATGGCCAGGTCGACCAGGCCCCATCCCGCGAATTGCGATCCGAGCCCACGCCAAGTGCAGTCGCCGCACAGCGCGAGGATCAGGCCGGACGCGATGCTGAATCCACTCCACTTGACCAGCCTTCCGCTGAGCTGCGCTTGAAACTGGAGAATATCGGTCTTTGGTTCAGTCATGGTTGCCCTCCTATGCGTTGCCATGACGATATCTGCACGTGCCCTATGCTCGTCCCAGCAGGACGATATGCAGCCAGGCTCTGGCGAAGGGCAATGGTGGTACGGAGGCCATCACTTTGAGATTCTCCCAAAGGTTATCCTCCTTATCCAGAAACCGGAAGATTCGCTGGATCGGGTTGCGTTGGAAGAGACGCAGAAAGATGGCTTTGCCCAGATGGCCTTGGCGATGGAGGATTTGCAGCAGCATCGCGTCGAACATCCGGTAACGGCGCGGGGGCTCCGGCAGGTCAAATGGATGACCACGTGCCTCCAGGGGCCGCACGATGGCTTTGGCATCCTGCTGTATCCGATGGAAGGCGTAACCGCTTGACGGTTTCACACGCCCGCCGCGGGTGCCGATGTTTAGGATCCGCTGCCCGGCACGGCGGGGAAACGGATGGTCGGTCATCGGAATGAGGTCCTTCTCCTCCTCTAGAATGCGGTAGCTGTGCGCCTTGAGCACGGTCTCGATATACCCCCTTAGGGCTTCCTGGTAGGTTTCCAACGGCAGAAGATGGTCCGAGAATAGCGTGTATTCCACAAGCCCACGTCTTTCGGTGAGGGGGAGCACGTAGAAGCAGGCCATTACATTGCGCTGCGGCGCGCGAAAGTCGAAGAGTCGTGGGACCGCAGGTGTAAAGATCGGCTTGACTGTCTCTATCTCCCATCCAAGAAAGTGCTGCGTGAGGTAACGATACCGTTGGGTCAAGGGGCGATATTCCGACGGTCGGTAGCGGCTGTCAAAGACCCACTTCGCCCGGAAGGGCACCTCATTGATCAAGACCTCCGCCCAGTCCTCGCCGTCAGCGATGCTCTCAACCCTGGCTAGCCGCACGTCGACGTTGGGTAGCGCGGTCAGTTGGGCTCGCATGAACCGATAGAAGTCGGCGGCTCTGATCAT
>JBNGCP010000221.1:0-2086 GCA_049974845.1 Anaerolineae bacterium
GTGATGAGGCAGTTGGGTGTCGCTGTCCAGCGTAATGACAAACCTCACATTGGACAGTTGATCCCGGTCGCCGACGTAGACCAGGCGCTCGGCCTCGTGCGGCCGCGTGCCGTCGATCAGGCCATTGAGTTCTTCCAGCTTTCCGCGTTTGCGCTCCCAACCGATAAACTTCTGCTCGGAGTCACTCCATTTTCGCTGCCGATGGAAAAGGAAGAAGCGCTCGCCGCCATACCGCTGATTGAGGGTTTCGATGCACCGCTTCGCGGCTTGGAGCAGGGACTCGTCCGCTTCGCAATGGGCCTGCGACGAATCCCTGTAATCCGTGAAGAGGCCAAAGAGCAGATTGGCCTCTTTGTTGGCGAGATAGCGGATCTCGAGATTTTCCGCCTCGGCCTGAATCGTCTCCAGATCCGCCAGCATCGTCGGCACGACGACCAGCGTTCGATAGGCTTCCGGAATTCCTGAAACCTTGAAATCCATCTTCGGCAGGGCGCGCGGGGGAAGAAACCGCGTCACCAGGTAATTCATGACCTCGAGCGATAACTGGCTCGCGGGGATGAGCAATAAAAGGGCTATCAAGAGCTGAATCCCGGGGGCTTGTCCGTGCAGGCCAAGCAGGACGAGCAGAGATATCAATACGGCGGAGAAGAAACCGAGCCCGAGAAAAAAAACCGCCGAATGATGCTGATAAGCCCAATGCACGGCGCGGAAACGCAACGACTCGCGGCACTCAATGATTCGCGCCAGATCCCCTCTTCCTTCGCCGATCAGGTAAGGAACTGTGACAGAATAACATATCCAATTCAGAGGGACGGAGCGATTGTGTAATTCCAGTCGCCGTGAAACTTGTGTTTCGTGATATTGAGTCGTGCCATGGTTTGGTCGGAAACCTTGACCCCGGTTTCGTAGCTGTTCGTGTCCAATTGCGCCTTGATGGTCAGTCCAGCCTTCGTCGTGGTGTTGCCAATCAAATTGACGATCACGGCTTGGCTAATGAGCGGTTGACCGCGCCAGTTCTCCGTGATGTGACAGAACATTCGATGTTCGATCTTGTTCCACTTGCTCGTGCCCGGCGGAAAATGACACACGGTGATTCGGATGCCAAGCTCGTCGGCAAGCTCTTGAAGGCCGACCTTCCACAATCGACAACGGGCTCCGTTGCTTCCTCCCGCGTCGGCGGTAATCAGCAGTTCCGTGGCTTGCGGGTAGGTCCTCGATCCCATGCGACGCCACCAGCGGCGGATGCTTTCCGTCGCGAACTCGGCCGTGTTACGATCAATTCCGACGCTTACCCAACCGTTGTTTTGGGTTTGGTCGTAGACGCCGTACGGTATCGCAACGCCCAGTTCCTTGTCCCGGAAGTCGTGCGTCCGCACGTTCTCTGGCTGTCCCTTGGGCCGCCATTCACGCCCGCCGTTCTTGAAATCTCCCACCAGTTCCCGCTTTTTTGCGTCGACCGAGACAACCGGCTCGCCCCGACGTTGGAAGCTGCGCACCTTCTTGGCAATATACTGAAACTGGGCGTCGCGATCAGGATGCTGCTTCCCCTCACGGGTCTTTCGGTTCGCCTGGAGACTAAAGCCGAGTTCCCGAAGCATGCGGGCGACCGTGCGGTAACTTATCTCATGACCCAGTTCCTGCAATTCCTTCGCGAGTTTGCGCGTGCTCTTCGACGTCCAAAGCAACGGGGATGTCGGCTCTCCTCGCGTAGCCGGTTCCACCAACTTCCGCAGGTCCGATTCCAGTCCCGGGTCGTGCTCCGCCAACCGTCGACGACCACCACCTGGCCGACGAATCCGTTGGCCCGTAATCTGGTCGGCCAAGTCCGGGTAATCTTCCTCAACTTCCCGAAGGCCCTTGCGGATGGTCGCACGAGACATTCCGGTAGCCCGGGATACGAGCGAGATGCCGCCACGACCGAGCGCCATGGCTTCACAACCCGCCCAGCGACGTTTCAGTTTTTCATTCATCATGGACCGCAGCTTGCCAAACTTCTCCGCAACGACCGGTGCCATCGTCGTACATCCTTGTACAACGCGAACAGGCCAACGTCCTCAAAGCGGCGATTTATAGCAGTTGCAGCCAC
>JBNGCP010000222.1:0-2012 GCA_049974845.1 Anaerolineae bacterium
GTCTCTCCGGAACACCCGTTGCCGCAACTCCATGCCTATCTTATACAAGGTCTTCGTTTGCAGAGCCGCGCTAGTCGCTCAACTGTTCATACTGGATAGGCCCTCCCGGTCTTTCTAAACGCCTTCAGGATCTCCCGGCGCTCGTAGTTAAGCTTCTGGTAGAAGGAGAGCACGAGCATCTCGAACTCGGCGGTCGCGTAGTCGTCCGCACAGTAGATCCTTCTCTCTCTGGGGCAAGTGCGGGCAGTTTTGGCCCAACACGCTCCTCCGCGGTGCGGTTTTACATCTATGAGAGATGGACCTATGATAAATGATAGCGTCACCTGTAATCTGGGTGCGCTCTACCATTCATTGTTTCATTTACACTATGGAGGCTGTTTATGATTAAGCTGATCGGAGTCCTCATTATCCTCGTCGGGTTTGTCTTGCGGCTTGACACGATTGCCGTCGTGTTGGTCGCGGGCATCGTGACGGGGCTGGTCGGTGGGCTTGGCGTCGGGGAGACCCTCTCGACGCTGGGCCGCGCGTTCATCACCAACCGTTACATGTCCTTGTTCCTGGTCACGTTGCCTGTGATTGGGATCCTGGAGCGCTATGGCCTGCGCGAGCAGGCGGCGCGGCTGATCCGCAGCATCAAGGCGGCAACCAGCGGCCGGGTTATGACCATCTACATGGTCGTGCGCGAGCTGGCTGCGGCGTTCTCGCTGCGCCTGGGCGGCCACGTCCAATTCATCCGCCCGCTGGTCTATCCGATGGCCCTGGGGGCCGCCGAGATGAAGTACGACGAGCTGGACGAGGAGACGATCGAAGAGATCAAGGGTCGCTCCGCGGCAGCGGAGAACTACGGCAACTTCTTCGGCCAGAACGTCTTCATCGCCGCGGGCGGGGTGCTGTTGATCGTCGGCACCTTGGGCGAGCTTGGCATTGAGGTGACGCCGGCGCAGGTTTCGGCCGCGTCCATCCCCATCGCCATCTTCGCCTTCGTCTACGCGCTGATTCAGTACTATTTCTTCGACCGCAAGCTTGACCGGCGGCTGGAGCCCCGGCAGCCCCAGGCCGAGGACTAACCCAGGAGACCACAGATCATGGCAGACACACTTTTGGAAGGACTTTACGTGCTCGCAGGCCTGGTCTCGCTGGCCACGGCCTACATGGCGTTGACGGATAAGGAACTCAAGACGCGGTACGGGACCGCGCTTTTTTGGACGCTGCTGGCGCTCACCTTCATCATCGGCAAGTACGTGCCGCCGATGGCCGTCGGCATCGGGGTGGTGATCATGGGCGTGCTGACGGCCTTCGGGCAGGTCAAAGTCGGGTCGCTGGTGAACGCGCCCGATGCCTTCCGTGAGGCGCAGGCCGAGAAGTTTGGCAGCAAGCTGTTCATCCCGGCGCTGACCATCGCGGTGGTCGCGTTCATCGTCGGCCAGTTCACCGATCTGGGCGGGCTCGTGGGCATGGGCTTCGGCGCCATCCTCGCGACGATCATCGCCTTGGTGATGACGAAGGTCGAGGCGAAGTTCCTCCCCTACGACGGCAGCCGCTTGCTGCAGCAAGTTGGCTCCGCCAGCATCCTGCCGCAGCTCCTGGCCGCGCTCGGCGGGCTCTTCGCCGCGGCGGGGGTGGGGGAGGTCATCGCGCAGGGTATCTCGACGGTCATCCCGCAGGGCAACATCCTGGCTGGGGTCATCGCCTACTGCGTGGGTATGGCGCTCTTCACGATGATCATGGGCAATGCTTTCGCGGCCTTCGCGGTGATCACCGCGGGGATCGGCATCCCCTTCGTCTACTCCCAGGGCGCGAACCCCTGGGTGGCGGGCGCCCTGGCGCTCACGGCCGGGTACTGTGGCACGCTGATGACGCCGATGGCGGCGAACTTCAACATCGTGCCCGCGGCGCTGCTGGAGACGAAGAGCGAGAACCGCGTGATCTTCAGCCAGATCCCCGTCGCGATCGCCCTGCTCATCACGCACATCGTGTTGATGTACTTCTGGGCCTTCTAGGACGCCTTCTAG
>JBNGCP010000223.1:0-1950 GCA_049974845.1 Anaerolineae bacterium
TTTTGTCGCGGTAGGAATGCCGGTCACCCGGCACCCCCCGCACAGATCCCGGCGTGCGGAATTACCGCACCGGGCTCCTGCCTCGAGTCAGACGCAGAAGCGCTGGTTCGGGTACGGGTGGACAATTCGCACTTTGGGAATCCATTTTTCGACCCACCGCTCAAAACGGGGCCATGTTAGGCTTCGCCCTTTCTGGCTACGTCGGCGCAGAGCTTTCAGCCAAGCCTTGACGACCTCTCTGCAGAAGGCGTTCACCGCATCGAAGTTGCCGGGGACGGCGTAGTATTTGACGTGTCCCCGGATAACAGACCCCAGCCATCGGCCTTGCATGCTGATTGGCAAATGGCTTCTTCGCCCGAGCTTTTGTCGGACCTCCTTGAGCTTGGACCGTTGTCTCTTGGCGATGGTCTTGCGACGCAACGTGAAGCTTCCATTGCTCCTGCGTTTGGCGCAGTAGTGGGTGAACCCGAGGAAGTCGAAGGTTTCCGGCTTCCCTTCTCCCCGCTTTTTGCGATTGGCCGCGGCGAAGCGTCCGAACTCGATGAGTCGGGTCTTCTCCGGGTGCAGTTCCAGGCCAAACTTTGCCAGTCTCTGGATAAGTTCGTTCTGGAACCGCTGTGCATCCGATCGATGCTGAAATCCCAGGACAAAGTCGTCGGCATATCTGACGATGTAGACTTCGCCTTTTGCGTGGTGGCGGCGCCACCAGTGCACCCACAGGTCCAGGACGTAGTGCAGGTAGATGTTCGCCAGTAACGGCGAGATCACCGCACCCTGAGGTGTCCCAACCTCCGTCTTGGACCACTGCCCGTCCTCGGAAACTCCGGCCCGCAGAAATTTGCGTATGAGCCGGAGGACCCGGGGATCGGCGATGCGATGTTCGACGAACTTCATCAGCCACTTATGATCAAGTGTGTCGAAGAAGCCGCGGATATCGGCATCGAGCACCCAGCTCACTTTGCGCTGCGTGATCGCGACATAGAGGGCGTCCAGGGCGTTGTGCTGGCTTCGCTTGGGCCGAAAGCCGTAGCTGAAGTCGAGAAAGTCCTCTTCGTAGATCTGTTGGAGGACCAGCACCAGGGCTTTCTGGACGATCTTGTCTTCCAGGGAGGTGATGCCGATCGGCCGCTGTTTGCCATCGGGCTTGGGTATCCAGTCCCGTTTGCTCGGCTTGGCCCGGTAACGGCCTCCCTGTATGCGATCTTGGAGGTCGAGGAGGCGCTCTTCGAGCCTCTCTCCGTACTCCTTCCATGTCACCTCATCGACTCCGGCGGCGGCGTCATGTTTGAGCGCGCCGCAGGCTTGCCGTAGCAGGTCGACCTTGAGGTGGTTCAGCAGGTTGGTGAACTGTTGCTTGGCATCCCGTCGGGCTGCCTCTCGTACCCTGTCCAGGGCGCTCGACGCTGCTGGCGGCCCCTGTGTTCCGCTCGCGGTCGCCTGTTCAGGGTTCCCCTCGGCCACGGTCCTTTTCTCTACGGACTCCGCCGGTGGTTGGCCGATATGCTTTGGTTGTGCACCTTTGTTCGTCCGTTTCATCGATACTACTCCCGTGTCCGACTTCCCAGTCGCGTGCATGCCGGGATGGTGGCATCAAGCCTTTTCCGACCGGACCGTGCGTGGGATACGCGCGGTCGCTTCTGGGATCTCCCGGTTTCCGTGCAAGGTGCTTGTGTACATGCCCTGGTTCTCAGACTCCGCGGATCCGATACGCCACTCGCGTTTTCGCGGCGCCTCGTGCGGCCTTCCCCAGGTCGCAACAGGGTCGGCAATCCGGTGGCGATTGATTTCGGAGCTCTATAGCCCGGCCTGCACACCCCCTGTCAACGCTTCGCCGCCCTCCTCGCGGAGGGCCGACGCATGACTCGGGGCCATGGCTGGTCGCTAGCCTTTGCCATGTGGAGGACTTTCACCTCCTGCTTCCTCGCCGGCTTTTACCGGCGCTTTCTGCGA
>JBNGCP010000224.1:0-1929 GCA_049974845.1 Anaerolineae bacterium
GAGGGTTGGAGGAGTCCCGACTGCTTACGCTGAGATTACGTTTTGGCGTAAGCAGTCAAATCACTGCTTACGGTTGCGGCGATGTGAAAACACGGCGCGAGCGGACTGCTTACGCCGGTGCAGCAAAAAGCGTAAGCAGTCACGTGACTGCTTACGCTTGGGGGACCAGACTGCACATTAACAAATCACGGTGACTCCGGCACACGCTGGCGCATGCGGTGCAGGAAGCGCAGGTTGATGAGGATGTAGATCAGCGTGTTCCGGTTGGCGATGGCCTGCTGGTTACGGAGGTGCGGGCGTTCGATGCCCAGCGCGACGGCCTGGGAGTTGATGCGCTCGGTGGCGGTGCGCTGCTTGTAGATGGCCTTGTACGCCGGTGCTTCACGGTCGAGCTGATAGCGGATGCGTGCGCCGATACTGGTGGGCATCATGGCGGTGCAGCCCTGCTTGGCCCAGTTCTTGTGGTTGATGGGACAGACTGCAGCGGCGGGCGCGTCTGGAGCGCGTAACGGGCAGGTGTATTTGGCGCGTTCGTGCTCGATGATGGCGGAAGTACGATCCGTGTAGGTGAACTTGAGCGGCATGGGCAGCCCGGCCTGGCACAAGGGGAGACCCTCTGGCGTGAACTGTCGCCCCCCGGCCTTGTAGCCCCCCCGCTCAGAGAAAGGGACCGCGGCAAAGGCGGCGGGGTCGTCGGGGCGGTAGAAGTATTCGTAGACGTAGAAGGCGTCGAAGGCGGCATCGAAGGTGGCCCAGCGGGGGCGGAAGCCCAGTCGTTGCTCTGTCTGAGCCATCAGGGGGAAGAAGTAGGTGACGTCGCCGCAGTCGAAAGGCTGGGTCCATTCAGCCAAGACGAACTCGCCCCAGCCTGGAACCTTGGTGACCACCAGCCCGGTGCCGTAGCCCCAGTAGAACTCGCCAGCTTTGACCGTGCTGGCGGGAAGGGGATTCGTGGTAGGGGTGGGCGGGGTGGGGCGGGGTGCAGTGGACTGGTTGCGGCGGCGTTTGCAGCCCAGGCGACAATCGGGGTCGCCGGAGGGCTGGTGGGTCTTGTCGAAGCGATCGGAGACATAATCCTTGGGGTTGTTCTCCTTGACCCAGGCGAGGATGTGTTTGGTGTCGAGCGAGACGCACTCGCCGACGTGGGGCACCCCACAGGCGCGCAGTTCGGCACAGATCAAGCTCACACTGTCGGCCAGAAGGAACTGCAAGGCGGCATTGGGGAGGGTGCGCAGCAAGTGGGTCAAATGGCGCGCCGTGGGGAGGCTGGCTTGCGGGTCAAAGCCCCAGGGGGGTTCAGGTGCACCGGCCAGGGGGAAGCCCAAGAGCCAGATCAAGAGCGGATGTTCCACCAGGTAACGGCGCAACAAGGACATTGAAACCAGGCCTTCGTTGAGCTGGATCAGCCAGGCTGCAGCGAGCGCGGCATACGGAAGCGTGGGTTGACCCCAGTTGCGTACCAGGTCCCGCTCGGGAAACTGGGCCCAATGCAGCGGGCCGAGCAGGTCCAAGAGACGAAACGCGGTTGGCGACGTGGCCGCCCAGCGCGAAACCCGGGCCGGGTCGCGCCAGTGGGTATGCAAATCGCGCTGGGGCGGGAGGCGATCGCGCCACGGTCGGCGCTTCCACCAGGAGAGACACGAGTGGACAATCGGTATACCGGTCATGGCAAGTGCTCCTTTCAGCTAAGAGTGGGCTCGACGCCCCCATTTTAGCCCAAAGTGGCCGCATGACCGGTGCGATGGTGCAGCGTAAGCAGTGCCTGAGGGGGTTACAAGCAGTCCGCGCAGAGGAGCGGTGGAGCGGTCCGGCATGGCGAAAAGCGTAAGGAGTGCTTTGACTGCTTACGCTTTCCCAGGGTCGCCGTGCTGACTCCTTACGCTGTGATTACGTTTCGGCGTAAGCAGTCATTTGACTGCTCCAACCCTC
>JBNGCP010000225.1:0-1918 GCA_049974845.1 Anaerolineae bacterium
GGCGTGTTTCGCGTTGGGGGCGGCTTGTCGATCAGGCCCAGTACAAGCCAGGGTGGGCTTGACTTTGCCCAACGCGAAACACGCCTTTGCAGTTTTGGCCCGCTTTGAGGCGGCAGATATTAGATGCGTTGGGCCAAAACTGCCCGCTCTTGCCCCAGAGATGAAATGCATCGCAATTGACGTGTACCGTATTCTCAGCTCAGGATTTGCTCGCGCTGGATTACAGTCCAGCGCCTTCCTGAGACAGAGATACATTGCCTCAGAATCTGCATCCTTGGCGAATCATGGTATAGTCAATCATGCCTGTCAGGGTCGTCGACGTCGCTTCGGTGTACGCTGAAGCGCGGTCGCGCTACCGTTACTAGGAGTGACCGGCATAGACAAATCTGCGTTCGACAGCCCCTGCCTTATGGAGCGCATGGGCCTTAACGGCGTCTTCAACGCCGGGCCTCAAGCTGGAGGCAAGACCCTGCTCATGAACCACGTCGAGGATGTTGACCGCAGGTCCTTCTATGCCGTCGCCGATAGCGAGCGGAACCTGGCCAGACAGCGCGAGAGAGGCTGAGTATCAAGACGTCAGAACGTTCAAACGCTTGAACGCTTCACCATTGTGGCGATCACGAACCTACCTACTGAAAGGAGCTACGATGTCTGACAAGTACACACCCAAACCCGAGCACAAGTTCACTTTCGGCCTCTGGACCGTAGGCAACACCGGCGGCGACGCCTTTGGCGAGGACGTGCGCCCCCAGCTTTCCCCCGCGGACCTCGTCTATCTGCTGGGCGAGGTGGGGGCCTATGGCGTCAACTTCCACGACAACGATCTGATCCCCATCGACGCCACCCCCGCCGAGCGCGACGCCATCCTGAAGTCGTTCAAGAAGGCGCTGGCGGATACCGGGTTGGTCGTCCCTATGGCGACGACGAACCTCTTCGCCAATCCCGTCTTCAAGGATGGGGCCTTCACGTCGAATGATCCCAAGGTGCGCGCGTACGCGCTTCAGAAGACGATGAACGCCATCGATCTCGGGGCGGAGCTCGGCGCCGAGACCTACGTCTTCTGGGGCGGTCGCGAGGGCGTTGAGTCCGACGCGGCAAAGGATCCCGTGGAGGCGGCCAAGCGCTTCCGGGAGGCCGTCAACTTCCTGAGCGAATACGTGCTCGACCGCGGCTACCATCTCCGGTTTGCGCTTGAGGCCAAGCCCAACGAGCCGCGGGGCGACCTCTACTTCCCCACCACCGGCGCTTACCTGGGCTTCATCGAGACCCTCGATCATCCCGAGATGGTGGGCGTCAACCCCGAGGTCGCGCACGAGCATATGGCGGGCCTCAATTTCCTGCACGCCGTCGCGCAGGCCTGGGAGGCCGGCAAGCTCTTCCACATCGACCTGAACGACCAGAATTATGCCCGCTTCGACCAGGATTGGCGCTTCGGCGCGCAGAACATCAAGCAGGCCTTCTTCCTGGTGAAGTTCCTGGAGGACGTCGGCTACGAGGGCCCGCGCCACTACGACGCCCACGCCTATCGGACCGAGGACTACGAGGGCGTCAAGGACTTCGCCCGTGGCTGCATGCGCACCTACCTGATCCTGAAGGAGAAGGCGCGGCAGTTCAACGAAGATCCTGAGATTCAGGCACTTCTCGCCGAGATTAACGCCGATGACGGCTCGATGGATCAGTTCAAGGGCGCCTACACGCCCGATAAGGCCGCTGCACTCCGCGCCTATGAGTTCGACTACAAGGCCCTCGGCGCCCGCGGCCTGGGCTACGAGAAGCTGGATCAGCTCGTGGTGGAGCTGTTGCTGGGCGTGAGGTAGCGGATAGCTGTCAGCTGATAGCTATCAGCCGTCAGCCATCGTTATTCAATGAGATATGGGAGTAGGAAGTAAGGGAGTAAGGAGTACTGCCGCGCTTGACT
>JBNGCP010000226.1:0-1896 GCA_049974845.1 Anaerolineae bacterium
GTGTGCCGGGCATGTTCGACATCCAGGAGGTGCAAGTCCTCTACCCAGCCAGATGGAGGCGAAGGGTGAGCGAAGCGCAAGGGCGGCATCGTGAGGTGTCGTCTGAAGGAAGCGCAGAGCGACAGCCGCGACTCGACGAACAGAAACCGGATAGAAGGCAGTGCCGGTCGGACGAGCGAGCGAATGATCGCGAAGTCCTCAATCCATCAAGGGCCGGTGCTGTAGATCCGGCGGGTGTGCGGCGAAGGCGGTCGAACTTACCCCGGGAGGTCTGTGTCGTGTCCGCTGAGGTGTATCTGGACTGAGGACGCCGCGAGGCGCCCTGACCGCGGCACAGAAGTCAGCAGAGGGCATAGTACCTCGGCCCACAGTACGCACCGGACGAGGGAAGGCCCGAACGATCAGAAGGCGAGTAGGAGCGCGTTTACTCATGGGCGGACGGCGGCGGAAAAGCCAGTATCAGCTGGCCCTGTTCGCGGAGAGTAGGGGTGAAGCCCCGATGGCCGCGGATCAGGGGACCGAACCGCCTGTGGCGGCACGCGAGACCGAAAGCCCGGCTGAGGACGAGCAGTTGATGGAGCAAGTAGTGAGCCCCGCGAACGCTCAGGCTGCGTTGGAGCGGGTCATGTCCAACCGCGGTGCGCCGGGAGTGGACGGGATGACCGTTGACGAGCTTCCGGACTGGCTGCGGATGAACTGGCGCGCGCTGGGGAAGAGCCTGCTGGACGGCAGCTACCGACCACAGCCGGTGGTTCGGGTGGAGATACCCAAGCCCTCCGGCGGGATGCGCAAGCTGGGCATCCCGACCGTGGTCGACCGCTTCGTGCAGCAGATGCTGCTGCAGGTGTTGCAGCGGCGGCTAGACCCGCAGTTTTCCGACTGCAGCTATGGCTTTCGTCCGGGGCGGTCGGCGCATCAGGCGGTGGCTCAAGCGCAGGAGTACATTGCGGAGGGCTGCCGGTGGGTAGTGGACATTGACCTGGAGAAGTTCTTTGACCGGGTCAACCACGACATGCTGATGGGCCGATTGGCGAAGCGAGTGTCGGACAGGAGGGTACTACGCGTCGTCCGGGCGTTTCTGAACGCCGGGGTGATGGAGGACGGGCTGGTGCACCCGAGCGACGAGGGGACGCCGCAGGGCGGCCCCCTGTCGCCGCTGCTGTCGAACCTGCTGCTGGACGATCTGGACCGTGAGCTGGAGAAACGCGGCCTGAGCTTCGTTCGCTACGCCGATGACTGCAACATCTACGTGCGCAGTCGGAGGGCGGGCGAGCGGGTGATGGCTAGCGTGACCCGGTGGCTTGAGAAGAAGCTGAAGTTGCGCGTCAACCGCGAGAAGAGCGCGGTTGACCGTCCCTGGAGGCGGAAGTTTCTGGGTTTCAGTTTCACGCACCACCGACAGCCTAAGCGGCGCATAGCGCCGCAGTCGGTGGTGCGCTTCAAGCAGAGGGTTCGGTCGTTGACGCGGCGGAACACCGGGCAGAGCCTGCAGTCGGTGGTGGCTCGACTGTCGCGCTATCTGCGCGGCTGGCTGGGCTACTTCGGCTTCTGCCAGACGCCGAGTGTGCTGGCGGAGCTGCACAGCTGGATACATCGGCGGCTGCGATGCCTGGTATGGAAGCAGTGGAAGCGCGGACGGACGCGCTTCCGGGAGCTGATACGCAGAGGCGTGAGCGCGCCGGAGGCGGCGAAAACCGCCGGCAGCGCCCACGCTCTGTGGCGTGTCAGCAGGACACCGGCTCTGAACATGGCCCTCCCGAACGCTTACTTCGCCGAGCTTGGCCTGCCACAACTGCGCGTTAGAAACGCAGCCTCAATCTGATCGAACCGCCGTGTACGGACCCGTACGCACGGTGGTGTGACAGGGACAGCCCGCAAGGGCCTACCTATGTCAAT
>JBNGCP010000227.1:0-1888 GCA_049974845.1 Anaerolineae bacterium
AAGAGTGCGGTAAAAGTCAAGTCCACATTTAATGTGGAAAAAGGACATTAGCAACTGAATTGAAGGCGCATTTAACTATGCCTGCCCATGTCGATTTTTCCGAAAATGGGGGCTCGTATAGGGCTATGACGGCCAAGGGCGATCAGCGCCGGGTGACCTAGTCTACCCAGGACAGCAGATGAGTGGCCTGGATTGTCACGTTTGGTTCGCTCGTTCCTCCCTGGAGCGGTAAGGTTCGTCGCGGTGTAGCAGCCCGACGACAAGCCCAACGCTCTTGCGGGCAGTCATGACCAGAGCCCGCTTGTGATGGTGCTTGGAAGATTCCTTGTACTTGCGTGCGTAGAACTCGGCATACTCAGCGCAATACTTACGCATCTTGTCAGCGGCCTGTATGAGATAGTAGCGCAAGTAGTGATTGCCGGATTTGGCCAAGTGGCGATCTTGAGCGGCGAAATCACCTGAGTCAGCGCGAGGCCACCACAGGCCAGCGATCTTGGCCACGGCATCCTCGGCATCGCGGAGGTTTCGACGGCGATAGCGCTTGCGCTTCTTGTCCCACTTCTGTCCTTGGAGGAACCGTTGGACCCCCCCGATCTCGGCGCCGATGCCGCTGGAGAAGACGGGGCCGACGCCGGGGATAGTAGCCAGCTGGGAGATGACGGGATAGGCTTCAAGTTCAGCGGCGATCCAGCGGTCGGCCTGCTTGATCTGAGCCTCGAGGAAGCGGATGTGATCGAGAGAGAGGTCGAGGATGCGTTGAACAGGTAGGACGAGGGATTCCTGGAGTGGGAAGCTCTCCTGGGCTACCCGCCGGAGCTTGCGCGCATTGTCGAGTGGATTTGGCAAGTGATGTCCACTGAGCTCGTACAGATGGGCGGCCAAGTCCTCGACGGGCAGTTCAGCCAACTCGTCCAGAGTGGGTTGTTGGGTCAGCACCAAGCGGCTGGTGACGCCAAAGATGTCGGAGAAGGGCTTGAGACAGCGGTAGGAACTGGCCTTGAGGAAGAGGAAAGCGGAGAAGTAGCATTTCTCGCGAGCCAGGTTCTGGACGATGTGAAAGCGCAGACGGGTGTAGAAGCGCAATGGCAGACAATCGGGTGGTGAC
Source organism: Anaerolineae bacterium (assembly GCA_049974845.1). Lineage (GTDB taxonomy): Bacteria > Chloroflexota > Anaerolineae > B4-G1 > SLSP01 > PWVB01. The sequence goes on from JBNGCP010000227.1 coordinate 1,106, forward strand.
CACGTCACGTCCGGGCGATGAGATCGGGTGCGTTCGGCGATGTAGAAGGCGTCTTTCTCGTCGCACTTGTGGTCCTCGGCGAAGCATTTCTTGAACCATTTGACCCACCGGGGGTTGAGCAGGAACAAGTCCATATCGCGGAGAGACAAGTCGGGATCGGCCGCGAGTTGGAGGAAAAAGGGCAACCACAAGAAGCCGGTGGCCTCGCCGGAGATGTCGACACCGTCAAAGGCATACGTGTCGAGGGCATCGAGCAAGAGGTGTTTGGCCGACAAATAGCCCGAACAGGAATTGGAGAAAGAGGCGTGGGGTTCGAGCGGTCGACCGTTAGGGAAGAGCAGACAGAAGTCCGCTTTTTTCTGACTGAAGTCGATACCCACTTGCAAACGATTTGTCATAGGAATGCTCCTTACAAAGATAAGGCGTACGTCTAGCGGGTCAATCGGGTGCCCCGGTGCTCCCTGGAGCGGCATCCTTGCTGCAAATCAGCCCTCATGCTCAGTCGAGGGATCCTGCAGGCTGCTACCCTGCAGCTCGATAGAGGTAGGGGCATCGTGCGATGTCAGACGTTGATCCCCAGCGAGACCGGGAGGCAAACTCATAGAGACGTGACCTGTACCTGGTCAGTACCGGTCCGGCAAGGAGATACAGCCTTGCCCGGTCAGCCCGCGGTTCGGCCCACGCCGAACTGGGAACTATTGTCGCTGGGGCACCCGATTGCCGCAAGTACGCTATGTAGTTGTTAAAGTGCAGGTAGATACCGAAGGTATTTTATACAAGGAG
>JBNGCP010000228.1:0-1870 GCA_049974845.1 Anaerolineae bacterium
CCCAACTTCATACCTTTTACCAAGCAAATAATTCATAATATACACAAGTTCGTTAGTTGCAATATTTTATTAAATTATTTGTAGACTATAATAATTAACACTTGACATGCCGTAATAATTGTTATATATTATATAGCAAATATGCAATAGTAGTCTATATAAAGGAGAAAATATGTTCGTAAAAAAATCATGGAGAACTATCAAAGGTATCAAGTATATGTACTATCATATTGCAAAAGCCTACCGAGACAAAGATGGCAAACCAAAACACAAGACTGTAGCAAATTTATCTCATCTGCCTGAGGAGATGATAAATCAAATTGCAATATTATTAAAACATAAAAATGCAAAAGTAATATCAGATAAATATTCTTTTTTCAAATCATCATTTAATTACGGACCAATTGCATTTTTTATTCTATTTATGAAAAACCTGGGAGTATTACAGGCATTAAAACCTATCCCAATGAAAAGCCGTATTTATATTTTAATGATCATTTTAAACAGGATATTAGAACCGAAATCAAAATTAGGGTCATTAAGCTGGATTATTAAGACGGCAATACCAGGATTATTCGGTATAGATGAGAATAAACTTGATGTCAACAGCATATACAAAGCAATGGATATCTTTTATCAAAATATCGATAAAGTAATGAAAAGATTTAACCAATCAGGTAAAGAAGGAACAAGGTTTATTTTATATGATATTACCTCAATATATTTTGAAGGAGAGGGACCTGATATAGCTAGGAACGGATACAGCAGGGATAATAGAGAAGACAGGCCTCAGATATTGTTGGGATTATGTTTGAACAAGCAAGGTTTTCCCTGTTATTTTCGAATATTTCCCGGGAATGTACAGGATAAAGCTACAGTGATAGAAGTAATGGAAGAGGTAAAGAAAAAATATTCAGTTGGAGAGTATGTATTTGTGGGTGATAGAGGAATGATAACAGAGAATAATTTATGTAAATTAAAGGAAATTGGTTTGGGATATATTGTTGCTCTAACTCATCGTCAGGCCAGAGAAATAATAAATGATATCAGCGTTCGGGATTTAGAGATCTTTGACAGTCAGATACCAGTAGAAATAATAACCGACAACATTAAGAAAGAGAAATATATTTTATGCGGATCAGAATATCGCAGGGACCATGATCTTATGTTATTTGAGAAACTGATTAAGAAAGGAGAAGAAGCTCTGCTGTCAGTACAGAAAATGATAGAAGCCGGAAGAATAAAAGATGAAGAAAAAATAATTAAACGGGCACAGAAGAAATTAACTCAGTCAGGAGCAGATAAATATTATGATTTTCATTATGAAAACGGAGAATTTAGAATAATTAAACTGAAAGAAAAAACAGAGAGAGCCAGGAAACTTTGCGGATATTATATTTTAAAGACAACGGAACTTGATATGCCGGCAGAAGAAGTTGAGATAAGTTACAAAGACCTTCAATTAGTAGAAAATGCTTTTTATGAATTAAAAAATCTCATAAACATCCGCCCTATCTATCACTGGAAAGACCGTAGAGTTACAACTCATGTTTATCTTTGTATACTTGCCCAGACTGTAGTTAATCAATGCAGAAGAAAATTGAAACAGGTTAAATGGATATATGAAAAGAAAGAAAACTCATTTAAAACTTTTATTGATATTTTATCGCAGATTACTATGGGAGAATTTACAATAGAAAATACAGATGAGTTTATTATTTGTGATGTAAAAAATGAACATAAGGAATTATTGAGATATTTTGATATAGGTGAAAAAGAATTTTTAGATTATAAAAAATTAAGTATACTATAAAATAAATCTTATATTATGATATTACATAAGATACGTCTTTATTGGGTTGAAGTTGGG
>JBNGCP010000229.1:0-1867 GCA_049974845.1 Anaerolineae bacterium
GGGCATGGTTCACGGGACGTGATTTTTTAACTAAAAGCACCTTGACAATTTAACACAAACCTCCGGTTGTGAGGCAAGGGTGGAGAACATTTGTTCTATGGCTATTAAGTTGACTCCTGAGAAATTCGCTAGGCCTCAGCAGGATAGCCAAGCACTTCCAGCCAATCATCGGTCTCGTGCCCATCCGGCGTGTAAACCTTTATGCCCGCCCACTGGAAGGGACTCTTGCCCGCCCGTTTTCCTCGCTTGAAGACGTGCATATTGAACCACAAGATGAACAGATTCAGGAAATTCTGCGCCGTCTTCTTACTCTGGAAACTGCGCTTAATCCGCAAGTAGGGCTTGAGGATGCTGTTGACTCCTTCGGCTGCGCAACTGGTACGAATCGTCCCCTCCAGGATGGTGAGTAATTCCTCGGCTAACTCGCGGGCCTCATCGTCGTCGGCGACGAGTTCGGCTAGCAATGCTTGAGCATACGCAGCCTCGTCGCTGAATTGCTTGTGCCCGTTGACCAGGGCGCGTTTGAGACGCCAAGCTCGGGCGGCTGTGGCCTGAAAGAACTCCCGGTCTGCTGTGTCGGAGAAGGCGCGGGCCAGGCGGTGTTGCCAGGGGACGAGTTGCACCTCAAGCCAATCCAGAAAAGTCAACATTTCGTCGTACTGGTTCTCCAGGCTAGTCACCAGCTTTTTCACACGAGGATGATCCAGCTGTCGTAACCCCTTGAGCGTCTCATCAAGGAGCCACTGGTTGATTTCACGATCACGAATCTCTCCTGATCGCCAATCGACGACCTCTAGGGCATCACACAGACAACCGTACCAGAAGCGAAGTTGGTCGCTTATCTCCAGTAGCTCCTCGGCGGCCTCGTCAGTGTCTGCCCACTTTTCAAAGCCTTCCTCATCCCAGGGCTTGTCGGCCAGTTCTTTGTATATCTTGTCAGCCTTGCTCACTTTGTTGAGACCAATGCGTTCCATGTCGATAACCTTTTGACAAGCTTTGTCCATAATGTGCCACACATCCTTCTGGATGGGCACAGAGAACTCGACGTCTAATAGTTTTGCTGCCTCTCTCACGGATTTTGGGTAACAGCGGGCGCCGTCTTCAGCGAGTCCTACGATGTGTAACCCGCGCGTTTCCTCGTCTATGGCCAAGCTCACGCCCCAAGTTTCACCGTCACAAACATCTTCCACGTAGCCGCTGACGATGGTATACGAATTGGGCTCGACCGAGAGCAGAAAAGGCCAGTCGCAAAAGTAGGTCTCATCGCGATTCAAAATGACGTCGCCCAAGGGCGAGAAGTCGATTTGATCTAAGACCAATCCGGCACGAGAGCCTGCCTCGTTGATCAACTCTGACAAGAAGCCCACCGAGCGACTCTGATCAAAAGCGACGTCGAGCAGATCCTGCATTGGCCGCAGAGCCGAGCCCCCAGGCAAGAGGGCTGTCAGCGCCGTCCGCTTCAGCCGATTGACGGTGACGGTTATCGTGGGCACATCGTCTGCATCCGATTCCATCGCTTGGGCCACGGAATCTGCTAAGCCTGAGGACTCTATCCCTGGTGACAGGAGTCCTTCCCGCGTCCGTTTCCCAATCGTGTATATCGTCTGGCGGCTAGTTTGGTAGACGTTGGACAGCCATGTGATGCTGCCCCACAGTCGCTGCTCATCAGGGATGTTGACGACAGCGCCAATGAATAAACGATCCGACAAGGTGATGTCGGGGCGCTTCCAATTGGTATCCACCTCGTATCCGCCGGGCTGCATTTGCCAGACCAATTCCATTGGTTCAGGCCACAGGACCTCTGGTACTGCTGTTTGCTGGTAGGGTAGTAACATCAAGGCAACCTCCTTGGGGTAATCTTAACCTA
>JBNGCP010000230.1:0-1861 GCA_049974845.1 Anaerolineae bacterium
GGCATGGTTCAGTAACCTGCCCTTTGGGCTGAAAACTCCTTTACAAATTCGTACAGAGCTAAAGCTATGACAACCGTAGTGAACCAACCGAGGGGCAAACCCATCGGTTCAAAAAGAGATAGCGTTCAGGCCGGGTTAGTCGGTGGCTGGAAAACCCAGCAACGTCAACCAGTCATCCGTTCCGGGATCAATGCCCGCCCACTGGTAGGGACTCTTGCCCGCGCGTTTGCCACGCTCGTAGACGCGCATATTGTGCCACAGCACGAACAGATTCAGGTAGGCCTGCGCTGTATCTCGATTCCGAAAAGCGCGACGGTTGTGCAGGAACATCTTGAGCAAGCCGTTGAGGCACTCGATGAGACTGCTGGCATGTCCAGAAGCATCCAGGATGTTCATCAGATAGGTGGCCAGGGCCGGGAAGGCAGCGTTTTCATCCAACCAGAGCTGCAACCAGGCTTCGGCCTCATCCGCTTGCCGTTTTCGCCACCGTTGACCATTGATCAGAGCCTGCCGCAAGCGCCAGCTCCGGGCGATGGCACGCATAAAGTCGTGCCGCTGCGCCGGGTCCGGGATGTGCGCCGCCAACATCTCAGAGAACGGCTGCAACATTTCGGTGGCCCAATCCAGGTAGGTGAGCAACTGATCCTGGTGGCGTCGCAGGGACCGGACAAATTTCTGGACCTTCGGATGATCGATGGTTTCCATAGCTTGCAGAGTCTCTTCCAACAGCCAGCCGTTGATCGCCCGCTCGCGAATCTCCCCACTCCGCAGATCGACCAGTTCCAGCGCATCACAGAGATGGCCCAGCCAGCAGGCGAATGTATCGTGGCGCACCATCAACCGCTCCGCCTTCTCGTCCGCAGGGATGTACTGCTCCAGGAAGACCGCGTCGTCCCACGCTTTGAGCAGCTGCTTCTCGATCTTGGCTACCTGGCGCAGTGCGGCCAGCGCTTGTTTTTCCAGGGTGCGGCGGACTTGGCTGCCCCAGTTTTCAACGTGCCAGACATCTTTCTGGGTCGGCACCTCCATTTCGGCCAGAGCCTGAGACTTGGGATACATCCGGGCCATATCTTCCACCAGGCCCTTGAGAGAGGCTCCGGTGTCCTGACTGACCAGCAAGCTGGCCCCCCAGGTTTCCGCTTGCGCATCTTCGCTCACCACGCCCAACAAGATCGTCGAGGTCAGCGGCTCGATGACCAGCAGAATCGGCCCATCTTGGAAGTACGTCTCGTCCCGCAGCGCAATCACCGGGCCCAACGGACGGTAATCGATCTCTGTCAGGACGCGCCCGGCGCGCTGGCCCGCCTGGGTCAACAACTCACTCAGCGTGCCCTGGCCGCGCGTCTGATCAAAAGCCTCTTGCAGACACTGCCGCATCGGGCGCAGGGCCATCTTGCCCGGAAAGCTCATCGTCAACGCGGTACGCGCTATCCGCTTCGGAGTCACCACAATGGTGTCAGAGAGCAAGCGCTTCTCGGCGGCTGTCGCCGGGGGCTGTTCCTTGGCCGGTCGGCCGCCCACCGAGCGCTTCAGCCCCTCCGCAGCCCGTTTGCCCAGAGCATAGATGGTTGGGCGCGAGACCTGAAACATTCCCGACAGTTGCGTGATGGTGCCCCAGGGCCGGAGGGGGCGGGGTGTGTTGGCCACCGCCGCGATAAACAACTCATCTGCCACGCTCAAATGCGGAACCTTCGAACCCGGCACACTGGGGCCGGTCGTCTGCCACGGCCACGGCGTTTCCGCCGACTCTACCCACAACTCATTCGCCAAACTCGTCGTTTGCGTGTACAATTCCATTGGAAGGTGACCTCCTGTTGATTGGGTTTGCTACCAGAATTCTACAGGTATTGGTCACCTTTCG
>JBNGCP010000231.1:0-1850 GCA_049974845.1 Anaerolineae bacterium
CTAGTAGTTGATCGAGCTGGCTCATCGAGTAAAGTAAGGGCACTATAAACCCTACTTTTTCGAGGAGGTCAGCTCTATGGAAAGCGATCAGCAATGGTTCGTTCGAGTCGAGCGCCAGCCGCATCGAGACGCAGTGCGGCGGCTCCGAAAAGCCTATGGATTGTTGTGGCAAATGTCCAAGATGGCACCAGTCTCGACCAAATCCAGTAAGAAGGCCCAAAAGGCCACCTATTTCGCTCAGGAGGTGCGAAAATGACCCGACAGGCAGCGTTGTATGCACGTGTTTCGACGCCCCAACAAGAACAGGAAGCTACGATCGAGAGCCAAATCGCCGCGCTGGAGACTCATGCGTCCCAGGAAGGCTACCAGCTAGACCCTGACCTGTACTTTCTGGATCAGGCCGTCAGTGGCGGTCGACTGGATCGCCCTGCGCTCGATCGTCTACGTGACCTGGCAGCGGAAAGACTGTTCGGCGTGGTGCTGTGCTACAGTCCCGACCGCTTGGCCCGCCACTATGCCCACCAGTGGGTGCTACTGGATGAACTGCGGCGCGTAGGCGTCGAAGTGATTTTCGTCAACCAGCCAGCAGCGCCCGAAGGGCCGCAAGGCCAATTATTCCTCGGCATTCAGGGCCTCTTTGCCGAGTACGAACGTACCCAGATCACCGAACGGCTACGGCGAGGCAAACTGTACCTGATGCGTCGAGGGAAACTGGTCAGCCCTAACCCGCCTTATGGATACCGCTACATCCCGGTGAGCGATCCCGACGGTGGGCGCTGGGTAGTGAACTCGACCGAGGCCGAGATTGTCCGTTCCATCTACCGATGGTATACTGAAGATGATCTCACCATCACACAGGTCGTGGATCGCTTGAACGACGCCGGAAGCCAGATGCCTCCTCGTGGTAAGCGTTGGCGTTACAGCACCGTTCAGACGATCCTCAAGCAGCCGGCCTACACCGGTCGCGCCTACTACAACCGCACGCGCACGTGCCACGAAGCAGTCGGGCGGCCCAAGAAGTACGGGCGTGGCTTTCTACGTCGGCCTGACCACGAGCCCCGGCCACGCGAGGAGTGGATCGAGATCGATGTCCCTCCTCTGTTGCCAGAAGACGTCTGGCAACGAGCCCAGGAGCGTCTGAAGATAAACAAGAAGTTCGCCTCCCGCAACAACAAACGTCACTTCTACCTGCTGCGTAGCCTGCTGGTCTGTGGTGTTTGCGGTCGGACCTTAGCTGGACGTGCCAGTGGCAATGGCGAGCAGGTGTATTACTATTGTACCAACCAGGGCAAGCATCGCGACCCCGATGTGGTGCCCCACACTTGCTCCATTGCCGGGCGGATCGTCGAGCCACTGGTCTGGGAGGCTGTATGCGAGTTGCTACGCAACCCTACCTTGCTGGCCGACGCCTGGCAGACGCAATGCGAACCTGACGATGCCGACCCCGACGAAACTGACCGGCTTCAGAAACGTCTGCGTGTCTTGGAGCGGCAGCACATTCGCCTCCTCGATGCTTTCCAAGACGAACTGATCGAAAAAGAGGAGTTGGCTCACCGTAAAACACGCTTGGACACGGAGCGAGAGACGTTGGTACAGCGGCTGGATCAGTTGCGTCGTCGTGATCGCCGCCACCAAGCCAAATCGCAAATGCTGGAAGACTTTGCAGCGTTCTGCCAAAAGATTGAAGCATCGCTCGCTGACCCGACGCCCGAAGTGAAACAGGAAGTTATTCGGTTGTTAATTGATCACATCGTCGTGGAGAAGGATACCATCATCATCAAGCACATTATCCCCACTGACGACGACTGTCGATTGTTACCAGGACGCAGACGAACACGGAACAACACGGA
>JBNGCP010000232.1:0-1843 GCA_049974845.1 Anaerolineae bacterium
ATCGCCGCCATGGCCTGCTTGGCCAGGACCGGCTCCTCGCTGAGGGCGTCGCGGAACTTGCGGAACACGTGGGCCCAGCAGGCGGCCAGGCGGATGTCGTCGCGGCCCTTGGCGTAGTTGCCGTAGGCGGCGTAACCGTCGCTTTGCAGCACGCCGCTGAAGCCATCCACCAGTGTAGCGACATTCTCATGACGTCGATTGGGTATCCATTTGAACACCATCGCCAGTGCGGGCACGTTCTTGGCCCAGAAGTAGCCTTGGCCGCTTCCGCCGAGTTTGCCGTTGATGTATTTGATGAAGGTTTCGTCGATCTGCAGGTAGTCGCTTTGCAGGACATGCTTGTCGAGCAGTTCGTAAAGGGGCCGTATCCATATTGATAGGCGCTCGACGATGTCGCTCTGGGTCTGCCGGGTAATGTCGGCCCCCATTCGGGCAAACTGCTTTTGCAGCCGGTTGAGGCTGCCGTGGTCGAGGTACTTGCCGATGGCGATGTGCACGGCCAGGCTGATGGAGGCGTAGTCGCTGCAGAAGCGTGGCGTGGCCGCCGCGATGATGGGACTGGCCTGGCGGTCAACGGCGTGGCGGTACTTCTTGCGCACGATCGCGTGGCGGGACAGCTTGGCCGGCTCCACGATGACCTCGTAGGTCGTTTCCTCGCCGATCTCCTGCCACTGGTCGGGACGCTCTTGCACCTCGTGCGGGACCAGAACTGTCGTCTTGCTGATCGGTAAATTGGCGAACTTTTCCGCACCGCGAATGCGCTTCTTTCCCCCGCGTCGCGTTGTGCTTGAAGGCAGCCGCAGGGGCGGCGGCTCTTCATCCCCCTGCTCCCGCTCCTCTTCAACGCGCACCGATTCGGTGCCCTGGATCTCCAGCGGCAACTGATTGGGGTCGTCCTCTTTGACCGGGCGCGCCTGGGCCATCTTCAGCGCCTGGTTCTCCATCCGCAACAGGCGGATTTCCGTCTCCAGATCGATCACCTTCCCCTTGAGGGACTGGTTTTCTTCGAGCAGGTTTGCGGGAACCGGTGGCATGATTCAATATCCATACTTATGTAGTTATATTGTCAATACATAAAAGCAAAAAAAGTCACCGGCTAAACCACGGTCGAAGCGTGCCCGCCTTCAGGTCGATTCCACCCAGCAGCATCGACAAGGCCTCGTGGCGCAGCTGCAGCTCCTTGCCCTCCGCCTGCTCCGGCGACGGCCACCAGTACGTCCCGCGCTCGAGCCGCTTCGCCAGGACCCACAGGCCTGTCCCGTCAAAATACAACAGCTTCACCAGCGTGCGCGAACGGTTGCAGAACACGAACACGCTTCCATCGGCCGGATTGCGCTTCATCTCATGCTTGGCGATCGCCGTGAGCCCCTGGAACGACTTGCGCATGTCCACCGGGGCAACGTGCAGATGGATCCTCAAGGAGGCGGCGAAGTTAAGCATCCAACACCTCCCGCCTCAGCGCGCCGGCAAGCCGCGCCAACGCGTCCGCGGATCCGCCACCGCTGACCTCCACCTCCAGCGGCCCGCGCCGCAGCACCACACGCAATCCTCCTTTCCCGGGTCCTCCAAAAGCGCGCCCGTCCACATCTATCGTCACGAAACGCCCGCCGCTATCCGGCCCGCTCCCATGCTCCTTTGCCCCGGCCTGCCGCTTGACCCACCGGTACAAGTCCCGCGCCTTCAGTCCATGGGCGCGCGCATACTCGGCTCCGCTGAGCCCGCTGCGCTCCCATGACACCACATGCCCGGCCTGTTCGATTTTGCCCGTGTACCGGCGACGACGCTCTCCGCGCCCAGCCTCTCTCGGTTCTGATTCTGGATTCATCCACCGAGTCTACCACCC
>JBNGCP010000233.1:0-1843 GCA_049974845.1 Anaerolineae bacterium
GCAATAGCGCAAAAGTAACCCCGTTTTCTTCGCTGGTAGATGATTTATAATCAGCTACCATCACAAGTGAGGAGAACCTATGAGAACACAGAGAGAACTTCATCCTGAAAAGCGTATCATTTACCACACAGAATTGTCCGCTTGTCCAGTTTGCGGCGGGGCTTTGATGCCCTATGATTATCTGACTTGGGATAAAACCGTCCAGACATTGACGGCGGTCATTTCTGTCGCCAGTCGTCCGAGCCACTGTGCTGATCCTGCTTGTGCAGGGCACAATATGCACTTGCGGTCGGCGGAAGGGCAGCAAATCGCTCCCCAGGGTTTCGGGTATGGCTACGATGTCGTGACGCGTATCGGCTGGTTGCGCCAAGAGCGGCACGATATCTATGCTGACATCCATGCCGCGCTTCCTGCTCATTTACAGATTTCTCCCTCCCACATACGCTATCTCTATCAGAGTGTCTACTTGCCCCTGCTCGCGTGTCAGGAGCGAGACTATAAAGACCAACTGGAGCACACCGCTCAACAATCCGGCTTAGTGATTGGCCTGGATGGGTTAGCGCCTGTCGGTGGGGAGCCACAACTGTGGTTCATCCGCGAGTTGGTGACGGGCCTGACCTTACGCAGCGGCTGGTTGAGTCGGCAAGACCAACCTACCTTCGAAGCTTTCCTCCAGCCCTTGGCCGACCTGGGGTTGCCGATTTCGGCTGTCGTGAGTGATAAGCAGAAGGGCTTGGTGCCCGCAGTGGCGGCGCTGTTCTCCACCGCAGCTCACCAATTCTGCCAGAGCCACTACCTACGGAATATGGCAGCCCCCCTGGCCACAGCGGATGCCTCTTTTAAAGTAACCTTGCGCCAGGACGTCCGCCAGCAGGTAGGCGATTTGATCCGTGCGGAACAGCCCCACGAACAGCCCCAAGCCGAGCACAATGTGCTGACGGTGACGGGACTCCTACCCAGTGAGCTTCCCAATGATGAGAAAATCAAGTCCGATGAGGTGCTTCCTGCCGCTGAAGATGCGGCCGCGACCTCTCCTGGGGCCTCAGAAGAGGGAGCAGCCGATGAGATTGTGACGCATCTGCTTCGGCGGGCGCGCTATCTGCTGACGCTTAAGGGGCGTCCGCCCCTTCGCCTCGCCGGCATCGAAACCTACCAGCAGTTGCAGGAGTTGCAAGAATTTACATCCGATTTACTGGCTCATCGCCAGCATGCTGTTCTGGACCAGTTATCGATCGGCCTTCAGAACGCCCTGGCCCCATCTGCCGACACCTATCAAGAGTTACAGCAAGGCGCCGAGTGGCTGAGTGAGATTGAGGCCATTTTGGAGCCTGCTGACGATGGTTCCTCCACGAGCCAAACAGTAGCGCACCAACTCAGAACCTATCTCGACAAGTTATTGGCGCTGCAAGACCTTTCCCCGTGCCTGGACAGCTTTCGCCACCATCTGGATACAGTCAGTGTTAGCTACTGGTCGGGCTTGTTCCACTGCTATGGTGCGGAGGAAATCCCGCGTACGAACAACGAGATGGAAAGCCATTTCCGAGACACCAAACGGCAGTTGCTCCGCACGACCGGGCAAAAAGGGCTGGTGCGTCGCACCTTGGAACGCACAGGCGCGTGGGAGTTGTTGCCCCGGCCTCCCAATGAACCTGAACGCCTAGCGGCGTTACGGCGCGTCTCCTCGTCAGAGTTAAAGCAAGAACGCGAGCGCCTGCATAGGCATTTGGAACGCTTTCGTTTTCACTCGCGATCTTCTACCCGGACTAATGCTCAGTTTGAGCAACTTCGCCGCCGCTGGCTGGCTCTCGCTGCCACGTCAACGGGGTGACTTTAACAAAACTGC
>JBNGCP010000234.1:0-1819 GCA_049974845.1 Anaerolineae bacterium
ACATCAGCGGGGATGTACTTGGGAGCAATGTCGATCCCTTTCGCCCTCGCCTCGTCCAGGATATTTGGGAAGAGACCCATCTCAAACTCAAAGCCGAGGATGTCCACGCGGGTGATGTGCTTCTTGCGGCATTCGAGGATGATCTCTTCGACGAAGAGGCGCGTCACTGGCATGTTGACCGGTCCCACCGCAACGAGCCGCCCAGCTCGCTTGCCGTGGAAGGTGGCAAAGCCCGTGGTCTTTTCAGCCCGGTAGGCTCGCAGGATCAGGTCCACGAACGCCTTTTCCCTCACTTCGATCTGATGGCGCTGTATCTCTGCCCGGCTCATTCTATCAACCGCGAATGAACGCGAATGAACGCCAATCTCCTCATCGGATTCGTGTCCATTAGCGTTTATTAGCGGTTGTATTCCGATGTAGTGCTGGCGCTCGTACTTGCCCAGGTTGAGGATCTCGAAGGCGCGGTAGTCTTTGCCCTCGGCTTTGAGCTGCCGCTGGACACCGATCATGCGCTTGCGGGTGGTGTGGATGCCGAACTTGCCAAGGTCTGCGACGATCCACTTTCTCCCCAGCTTTTCGGCGACGGCGGCGGTGGTGCCTGAGCCACAGAAGAAGTCGGCGACGAGGTCGCCTTCGTTGGACGAGGCTTTGATGATCCGTTCGAGGAGGGCTTCGGATTTTTGTGTGGGGTAATCAAGGCGCTCATCAGACGTATTGCCAACTCGTCCAATATCGTCCCATGTCGTTGTTACGGGATTTCCCTTCATGTCATCGAGATAAAATTTGAGTCCATCCATTCGCGGTGAGCCGTCCTTTTTCGTCAGAATACGTCCCTCTGCCCACCATTTCTCCAACTGCTCAAGCGAGGCACCCCAAGATCTATTATCTGGCGGCTTTGTTCCCCTCCATTCAAACTGGCGGCTTGGGTTACGTGATGAAAACGTTAAATTCTCAGCTTTGTAGAGGCGTCCGCTTTCATCTTTTTTGTAACGGCTCAATTGTGCATCCCCATAAGGTCTGAACTGGTCGTTGAAAATAGAATCATCGCTTTTTGCAAAATAGTGGATAGTATCGTTTGACCTAACATATCCCTTTGTCTTCATGTTATGCGAACTTGTCCGAACCCAGATGATCTCATTACGGTAGCTTTGTTGGCCAAAGATTTCGTCCAAGATTAGTCGCAAGAAAGCATTCACCCGCCAATCACAGTGCACATAGATACTCCCGTCCTCGGCGAGCAGATCCCGCATCAGAACAAGTCGCTCGTAGATCATGGCGATGAAGGAGTCTGCGCCCTTGCCCCAGGTGTCCCGGTAGGCGATCTCCTCCAGGATGTTGGGCCTCTTAGTGAAGGTATCGCCGCCGATCTCGATGTCCATCGAGAAGTCCGCGCCGACGTCGAAGGGTGGGTCGATGTAGATCAGTTTGATGCCGCCCTGCGCCTCGATCTCCTCGCGGAGCGGGCCGTTCTTGAGGCTGGAGAGGATCAGCTTGTTGTCGCCCCAGATCAGCTTGTTAGTCCAGCCCTTGAGCTGACGGCCTCGGGGGTCCACGTCGAAGAGCGTCTTTTGAAAGCTGGTGTCCTTTTCGGCCCGCGGCTCGTCGACCTGCTCGATCACCTGAAAAGGCAGAACGATGTTGCAGACTTCGTTCGTCTTGCCGTTCCAGACTAACTCTACCTCCCTCTTGTCCTTGAAGAGAAGGAAGCGGTACTTGTCTGGAAGGGGCTCACCAGCTTCGATGTATCGGATGACCTCTTGCTGTTCCTTTTCGGTCAGGAGCGACATGAGAATCCCTGTTAATCCCCATCCTGATTGGG
>JBNGCP010000235.1:0-1818 GCA_049974845.1 Anaerolineae bacterium
GGGTGTGCGTCATGGAAGGGGGTTTTGTAGATGGGGTTGACTTTTTTGCCCGTATAGTGTAGATTTATATCTACACTATATTGGGGGGTAATGCTCATGCCTACGATTCAGGAGTTGGAAAGACAGAGAGAGCAAGTGCTGGAGCAAATGCGAGGGATTAGTTCGATGAAGCGGGGAACCATCAATGAGCAGTTTGTTGCGGTCCTTCGCCAGGGGAAACCGACGGGGCGCCGGCGAGGACCGTATTACGTGTTCTCCCGCAGAGAGGGCAAGCGCACGGTCAGCCGGCGACTGCGCTCGGCGCAGGAAGTGCAGCAGGCGCGGGAAGACGTGGCCGCCCATCAGCGCTTCGTCGCCCTGTGCAAGCAGTTTGAGGAACTGACGGAGCGGCTGGGAGAGTTGCAGCAGGGGCAGCAGGATCCCGAGCGGAAAAAAAAACGGCGCAGCTCGCCGTCGAACAAAACCAGGAGGTAGAGCGGATTCTGCGCTGTGCGGCGCGCGAATACGCCAGCGGGAGAGTGGACTTGGAGGCTTGGGAGAACGCCGTGCGAGTGGCCGTGTTGAGCGCGGGGGCGGATTGCTTATCGGCCCTCTTGGAGGAAGTGGGCTCGGGACGACAGGCCGAAGCCGCGCGCTGTTCCTGCGGAGAGCGCATGGAGAGTCGAGGCCTGAAGCGCAAAGACTTCCTCAGCATTCTCGGCCCCGTGAGCTATCGGCGGACCCTGTTCCAATGTCCCGCCTGTGGGAAGACGCGGTATCCGGGCGATGAAGTCTTGGATCTGGTCGGCACCCGCCGCTCCCCGGGACTGCGGCGCATGATGGCTCGGGCGGGCGCTCAGTCCAGTTTCCAGCAGGGCCGGGAGGATTTGCGAATCTATGCGGGATTGCAGGTCAGTACCAAGGACCTCGAGCGGGTGGCAGAGACGATGGGGGAGAGCATGGAACGCTGGAGAAAACAAGAGCAGGAAACGCTTCTGGTCCAGCCGCCAAAGTCGATGGGGCAGCAATGCATCCCCACCCTCTATATCGAACTGGACGGGACCGGGATTCCCATGATTCCCCGTGAACTCCAAGGACGGCGCGGCAAGCAGGCGGAGGGTTCTGCCAAAACCCGGGAGGTCAAAGTCGGTTGTGTGTTCACCCAGACCACGACCGACAAAGACGCTTTGCCGGTGCGAGACCCGCAGTCGACCACCTTTGTCGCCGCCATTGAGGCCGCGGAAGAGTTTGGTTGGCGACTCTATGCGGAGGCGTTGCGTCGGGGACTCCTCGGGGCCCGGCGAGTCGTCGTGCTGGGAGACGGAGCCGAATGGATTCGCAATCTCGTCGAAATGCACTTCCCCGGTGCGTTGCAGATTATCGATGTCTATCATGCGCGTGAGCATGTTTCCGAACTGTGTAAGTTGCTCTGGCCGCAGGACTTGGAAAGAGTGCAACAAGAACGCAGCCGCTGGTGGAAACTCTTGGATGAGGATGGCGTGGAAACGATCATTCAGGAAGCGCTCTTGCACGGGAGCGCCGCGCCCGATAACGCCCGGGAAAAAGTCCAAAAGGAGATTGGATATTTGCAGAAGAACCAGCAACGCATGCGCTATGCCCGCTTTCGCGCCAGCGGCCTCTTTGTAGGCTCCGGGGTGGTGGAAGCAGGTTGTAAGTCGCTCGTGGGACAACGACTCAAACAATCGGGCATGAAATGGTCTCTCCGGGGAGCCAATGCGATCCTGGCTCTACGCTGCATCATCCGTTCCCGACGCATGGAGGACTATTGGGAATCGCGTCTCTCAGCCTGAGAAAACCCCACTTTTTTGACGCAGACCC
>JBNGCP010000236.1:0-1808 GCA_049974845.1 Anaerolineae bacterium
TCGGGTGTCCCCAGATGAGGGGGGAGTTGACGCACTGGCACGCCGCTCAACACTAAAAACTCATACGTTTCAAAGATCCCATAGTGGTCATCGATAAAGACGATGAGTTTATCGCGATTTTCACGCTGCAACTCCCGCCGCCAGCGTTGGGGGCCTTGCCCTTCCAAGAGGCTATGCGCAAGTTGGAGCGGATCGGGGTGTGTCTCTTCATCTGTATCGTCAGCCGGAGGCTGGGAGCGGGCCAGATGGGAGGGCGGCGCGGGGGAGGGCTGACTCTGTGCTTTGTCCCACAAGCGATAGGCAGTTGCGGTCGCGACGATAAGCATGACAAACGTCAAATGGGCGCGCACCCCGGCTTCGTTTTTCTGGGGGAACCAGCGCGTCAGCGTCCAAAATTGCTTGCTGTTCCGAAACAGGCCATTTTCGATCCAACTGCGGTCGTCGTAAGCATCCACCAGTGTCCACGGGTCATCCACGGGGCCATTGGTGAGGATCACTCGAGGGCCAGCGTCGGATGAGGGCGTCTTATTACGCCATTCTTTGATGACGACGGCGTTCAGGGCCGGGCGTTGGGCGAAGGGTAAGCGGCCTGTTTCCTCTTGCGGTGGACGGTAGTTATCCCAGGTGCGAATTCCTTCCACGGCGACGATGCTGGTGCGCACCTTCTCCACCGTGGCATCCCGACCATGCCCGCGCGTGACCCGCGTTACGCGCTCCAGCATCTCCCCCTCGGCGCTCAGGGCCAGGGCCGTCCGCCGCGCTCGCATGTTGGATTTGGCCGTCAGATACCACGTGATGCCCAACTGCTCAATTTTATACAGCGTGGGGCCATCCACGTAGGCCCGATCCACCACTAAGGTGACAATGCGGCTGTGAGGGGCCAAGTTCTCTTGCGCCTGGCGCAGCAGATCTAACAGATGCGGCGCTTCGTGCTCCTGAATTTGGACAATCTTGATGGCTAACGGGATCATGGTCACCAGATCGAGCAGGACGATCAACCGCCAACCGTAGACAAGTTCGACGGTCTCGACCCACACCCCCTGGCGATTGCGATGGCGGTGCGTCACACTTTGCCGCCCACATCCCTGATACTTGGGGGTGGTTTCCACCCGCGTCCCATCCACCACGGCCATCACCCGCGCGGCGAAGACCCCAGCAGCGGCTAACCGCTGGATCGTGCCGTTGAACAGCCGTTCCAACTCGCGGCGCTCGGTTTTACAGATCGTATCGGCCAGCGTCTGGGGATCCATCAACACATAGGGCCGCTCCCCGGTGCGCTGCTGGGCCCCGCGCCGCGTCATCCCGTTTTCGACCAGATGGGCATTGAAGCCCAACAAGGTCATAACGGCTACGTTGCTAAACAGGAGTTCCGGCAGGGCATTGGTGGACGCGATCCCGAACAGAATCCGTGTCCCGTACAGCAACAGGAAATAGATGGCGGGCACAAAGACCCGGTACACCCCGCCAATCGTGAACGTTTCCCAGTGGGACAAGATGTCGTGGGCTTCCAAGAATTTGAAGAAGCCATCTAGGAGTCCGGCTTCATCCAGCGTATGCACCGCATCAATGGGCTCGCCGCGATGCAGGGCCTGGGCCACTTCCTCGTCATCCCGCTCTGCAAAGTGCCAATCCAGGTTTTCAGCTAGATTTCGCCGGACGTCGGCCGCCGTTTGTGTTAGTCTGGGCATAGGTCCCTCCTTATAGTTACGTGGGATGCCTCTGTTATACCATAAATTAGCGCCCTGTGATTCGAATGTTAATGTTCTCTATAAGTCTAATAGCGCAAAATCTTATACCGTAATTTAAAT
>JBNGCP010000237.1:0-1805 GCA_049974845.1 Anaerolineae bacterium
CTTGCTGACAGGTGCGAAGAGCGGTATGGTTCTCCTGGGAGGGCTCAGGTGTGAGCTCACACAGCCTACTGAGGAGCCACAGGCTGCCTCTTTTCGTAGATAGCTCGCCTTCCCTACCCAGGAGACCCTATTAGGAACATTGGGGAGTGCCGGTCATGGCCCTGCCCCTGATCAAGGACAAGTTTGGGCACCATACTATCTTGGCCCTGGGTACAGAAGACGCCTAGCTCTCCATGGACGACGGGGTGTTGGTTAGGTCATAGGGAGGTAAGTATGCGTACGCTAGGCATCGACTTGGCAACTCGCGCAGCACACCGGGCGATCATCGCTAATGAGCGGGGTCAGTTCATCAGTCCCGTGCTCAAGTTTCGCACCCGGCGGGCCGACTTGGAGCGGCTGGACGCGCGACTGCGGCAGGGCATGCCGCCTGCCGCGCCGGTGAGGGTGGTGATGGAGGCCACAGATATCGTCTGGTATCCGATCGCCGTGTTCTTTGAACAGCGGGGGGCTACGGTGTACGTGGTCCATCCCCGCTTGGCCGCGGATCTCGGGCGCTTTTACCATCGCCACGCGCGCAGTGACCGCTTAGCGGCCGAGACGCTGGCCCGCCTGCCCCAGGTCATCCCGGAAAAGCTGTATCCGTGGGTCTTCTCCGGCGCGGACTACATGGCGCTGCAGCGCGGCTGTCGCGAGCTGGAGCGGCTAACGGGGCGCATCAGTGCCAGTAAGAACCGCTTACAGTCCACCGATCACTTGGGATGGCCCGATCTACACAGGCGGGTCTTCTCCACGCCCGCTAGCCCTGCAGCGCGCTGGTTCCGGGACCACTACTATGTGCCGCGCCGCGTGGTAACGGCCGGGCGCGCCGGCCTCCAGCAGGCGTGGCGCGCTGCGCCGAGCTACACCGGTGACGAGGACTGGATCGCGCCGCTGGTCACTTTAGCGCAGGAGCTGACGTGGCTCTACGGCGATGCGGATGCCTTTGTGGACTACGAGGCCCTCGCCGCCGCGGTGCGCCGCGAACAACGCCGCTTACGGGAACTGGAGGCGGACGCGCACGCCGTCCGGCGCCACGTCACCCGTCCGTTGTACCGTAAGCTGCATCCGAGCCGCAACCTGGAGTCCCTCAAGGGTGTGGGTGAAAACGGCGCCGCGGTGTATGTCGGCTTCATCGGCCGACCCGACCGCTTCCCCAACAACCAGGCGTTTCGCGGCTGGCACGGCCTGATCCCGCGGAGTGCACAAAGTGGGGAGCAGGACAGCAAAGGCCTCGCCATTACCCAAGCGGGCCCCAATCCCGTCAAGAAGTTTGGATATGTCAATGCCGATGTCGCCCGGCACTGGGATCCCCAGATCGCGGCCATCTACTATGATCAGATGGTCAACAAGGGCAAGCATCACACCCAAGCCGTGTGTGTCTGCGCGACCCATCTCCTCGACCGGGTCCGCGCCATCTTGCTCGCGGATCGTCCCTATGAACTGCGCGACGTAGATGGCACCCCGGTGACTGGCCCGGAAGCACGGAGGATCGTTATAGAACGGTATGTGGTTCCTGACGACGTGCGGCGCCGGAACAACAAACGCGTGCGTCACGCCCGTAGGCAGCGTCGCGCCGAACGCGCCTATGCTCAAAGGAGAAAGCGCGCCAGTTAGGTAAGAGGCTGACCTGCGGTCACCTCACTCTGGCACGCCTTCCCCTACGCAGGTTAGCTTAACACAGATCGGAAAACCTTCAAAGCCCCGCTGTGACGGGGAGGGTGCCCTGCGGCCTATTTGGGCGCTGCCGTCGGCACTTCCTATTCGAG
>JBNGCP010000238.1:0-1793 GCA_049974845.1 Anaerolineae bacterium
TCGTATAAGATACTCTTAAATGAACCTTACTATCTGAACAAACCAACGGTCGTAGAGGGGTACACCCCATTATCGGGTACAATTATGACGATAATTGTCGGTGGCCAGGGTGTTCTTTAACTCCTCGTTGCCCGGCGTGAGCCGGTGACTTCTATCGAAGTGTGTTAACCCCTGCCCCGCCGTGCGCTTCTGACACGGATCGTGTGCACCACCTGAGCGGTACCGATCGTAGCAGTTCGGCCCCGCCGAAGTCGGTGGTTGTCCCCGCCCAGGCTGGCAAGCTCTGATCAGCACGAGGCTGAGGCTGGCGGGTGAGGTGGGGTGTACCCCTGTGCGACCGACCTCACTGTATGGATAGGAGGTACTAGATGACATCCGAGTCTCCTGAAGTCGTCTTAGCCATTGATTTCAGTCAGGACCAGTTGGAGGTCGTGCTGCACGACGCGCACCGCAACTGGCTCTGGCCCCCCACGACCTATGCCAACGACTGGCCGGGCTGGCAGCAGTTGAAACACGATCTGCTGCTAGCACTACGGGCGTGTGCCCCCGCCCAGGTGACCATCGTGGGCGAATCCACCGCGGCCTATTGGTGGCATGTGTTCTATCACTTCAGCCACGATCCCGACTTGCAACCCTACCACCCCCAACTGGCATTACTCAACCCGGCCCATGTCAAGCACTATCGGCGAGCGTTGCCGGAAGCGGATAAAGACGATCCCTCCGACGCGCGCTTGCTCGAGCGCTACTACCGCCAGGTCGGTGTCAAGCATTTCTATCAGTTTCAGGAACGCTACCTGCGCTTACGCACCCTCAGCCGGGCCTATGCCCGCGTGACCCACACCTTGGCCGCCGAGAAAGCGTATCTGCTCTCCGTGCTCTATCTCTGGAGCAGTGCCTACCGCACCGGGCCTAACAAACCTTTTTCCAATCTCTTGGGCGCCACCAGTCAGTATCTGCTCACGGAGTACACCGATATCCAAGCCCTGGCCGCGCTCTCCTTGGACGAGGTGGCCGCCCTCCTGCAGGAACGGTCGGGCAACACCTTCAAACACCCCGAGCGCACGGCGCGCCAGCTCCTGAAGGTGATCCAAGAGTCCTATCCCCTGCCCCCCTACTTGATTGAACCGCTCCATCAAGTGCTCGGCTATACCTTAGCCCACATTCGCTTGTTGCAGGACAACCAGCAAGCGTATCGGGACCTGCTCGAGCAAGAGTTGGCGACGTTGCCGGAAGCCACCCCGGCCTTGGCCTTCCGCGGCCTGGGCCCCGTGCTGGTGGCCGGCTGTCTCAGTGAGATCGGCGACACCCGGCGTTTCGTCACTGGCACCAAGTTCGACCGCCGCCAGAACCAGTATCGCCCCCGCACCTACCGCGATGGCCAAGCTGCTGTCGCCAAACTCGCCGGCCTCTGGTGGCCCCGCCGGGACTCCGGGCGGGTGCAGGGACGGCGCCCACATCTCGCCCGCGAACGCAATACCTACCTGCGCTACTGGTTTGTGCAAGCCGCTTACACCCTGCAACGTTACCAACCGGACTATCGCCGTTACTACTGGAAAAAGTATCACGAGGCGCATGTGCATCCGCATAAACGCGCCATCATCTTAACGGCCCGCAAGGCGGTGCGCTTGATCTTTGCCCTGCTACACAAAGGTCGGCTCGCCAGCCTGGAGGAGGGACCCGATACCTAAATCTGTGCCTGGGCCCGCGCCCCACATACAGGCGACGCGCGGGCTCGGGTAACGCACGTATCAGTGAGACACAAACCTGCCCTCAATTTTTAAAGTGCTAGGGGG
>JBNGCP010000239.1:0-1792 GCA_049974845.1 Anaerolineae bacterium
CTTCTTATGGCACTCCGTATCACTGAGGGCAATACCTAAAACGTGTGCTCCTGCCCCGTTTTTGGATTCATTTGACTTCTAGAGTCAATTCCATAAAATAGTGCTCTACCATCGACCTCATAAACGCAAATCGTAGCTCATTGCCTATCTCGCACAGACAGTCGGATTTTATGAAGAGACCTGCCCATCCTGGTCTAGCTGAGTCCCTTCTGGGCCTGCTCCTTGTACTCGCTCTGGTCGCATTTGCGTCGAGCGTTATCCCCCTCGCCTTCAATAACACGCGTTCCGCCGACTGGGATCAGGCAAGTTATCTGATGGTCGGGCTCCGGATCGCACGGGGCACCGCGCTCACTGACGGCAACCGTAATCCCCTTTACCCGCTTCTCCTTGCGCCCATCGCAGAGCGGGATATTGGCTACTTCACCCACGCCAAGTGGCTCTCTCTTGGCCTCGGTATTGCAGGCCTCGTTGTCGTCTACTTTGTCTCACGTTACTATGTGGGCCCGGTTGGCGCCTTGCTCGTGACTTTGATGCTTGCTCATAACATCCAGTATCAGCAGGCAGCTTCCCATGTTGATGTTGAGGTCTTGCTTACACCGCTGTTCTACCTGGCATGGCACAGCTCCTGCAGAGTTCTCGCGGCCCTCGACTCTGGGGAGAAGGGACTAACTAGCTCCGCCGTATTGGCGGGCGTGTGGAGCGGTCTGAGCTATCTTGCAAAGGGCACAGGCCTTCTTCTGATTCCCCTCTTTATAGCCACTCTAGTTGTCTTGGCCGGTTCTAGGTATCTGAAGCGCCGCGAGATCCTTATCTTCATGCTCACCTTTATCGTGGTCGCATCTCCGCTCTGGCTCTACAATTGGGTCACCTACGGCTCACCATACTACAATGTCAACACTACGCACTATATGTGGAATGACAGTTGGGAGGACAACTACGTCCACGCATCCGAGGAACTGCCCACCGCCTTGACCTATTTACAGACACACACCGTCACCGACATGTGGGAACGGCTGATAAAGGGTCTGGAGACTGTGCCTCAGCAATGGTATGGAGCGCTTCATATCTATGGCATGCCACAGGGCATCACCGGGACTGCCTGGGTGGTGGCGGTTCTCGCTGCGGTCAGCCTAGCCGCGGCTGGCGTTACGTCGTGGAAAACTTCACGCACATGGTTCCTCTTAACGCTGACTGGGATCTTGGGGTTTGCGCTGCTATTCGCCTGGTATCATCCGATCGATGACGCTCCAAGATTCGTTCTGCCTTGGGTCCCAGTAGTCTATCTTGTTCCCCTCTGGAGCCTTCGCACTCTGATCCCGCCCAAGGTACGGACCTGGCTAAGTCGGGGCGCTGGCGCTCTTGCCGCTCTGGTGATCATAATCACGCTCTGGCATCGACCGCTCCCGCTCAATCTCCTTCGAAATATGTCGTCCCATGATCGACGTGCTGAGGCAGAAGGTATTGCCTTTATGGCGGAGCTTCTCAAGCAGACCGATGCTGGCGAGAGTGTTGCGATCGGCCCCACGCACGATCTTCCGTATTGGCTTGCATTTGACCGCCGTCTGATGCATATACCGTACACGCGCCCGAACTGGCCATCCTTTCAGACGTGGTTATTCCGCAATGACATACGCACGGTGGTGATTAATGAGGAAGTCTGGAACCGACGCCGGATCTTGCTCAGCAAAGCGCTAGCTAAGACTGATCAAGGACTCATAGGCCAACAGCTACCTCCGGGGTGGAAGTTGAACGAGCCTGCTGCCTTTCCTTGCTCAACCTGCATGTTCACCGT
>JBNGCP010000240.1:0-1770 GCA_049974845.1 Anaerolineae bacterium
GGGTCAGGAGCAGATTATCATCGACCGGATCAAGGAGATCGTCCGGGCGTAGCCGCGGTAGTATCCGATCATTTGTGCCAATGCCTGCCCAGCCCACGGCACCTTCGTCAGGTCCTGGATGTGGGATTGACCTCTCAGCGGACTCTCAGCTCTGACTAAGCCTATCCTCAGGACCCCCGGCGACAATCGAGCGCATCGGGTCCGCCATTGGTGTGTGGTTCGCGCTCGGTCGTAATCTTGAAGGGTTGAAAGGACATGCAGACGCTTGTGCGTCTCGGGTTGGTGCTGGCGCTATCGCCATCGTTGTCCTGGTTGCCTGTGCCGGTGAGCCCGTTGTGCCGACGGTGACGGTCCCCGCACCGCCGTCAGCCACCGCCGCCGCGGCTGCCCCACGGCTCAGCCTGAGCTTGAGGCCTCAACTGAAGATAAGGACCACGATCTTGCTGAGGAGACGGAAGACGAGGATGTTGTGCACATCACGCTGGCGGGCGACGCGATTACGTCCGACGGCAGCGGGGCGCTGACCGTCAACGCCAACTACAACCACGCCATCTTCAGCAAAGATGATCTCGTGATCACCGACGGTACGCTCACCGTGAATGCTGTCAATGACGGGCTCAAGGGCCGCGACGCCATTGAGATCGAGAATGGCGCGCTCACCATCAACGCGGGCGGCGATGGTCTCCAGGCCAACAACGATGAGGACTCCGAACAGGGCACGATCACGATTCAGAACGGTACGCTGAGAATCACCGCCGGCCTCGACGGCATTCAGGCGGTACGATCGCAATCAACTCGGCCGACGATGCGCTGCATTCCAACGGCGGCATAACCCTCGATGGGGGCACCATCGTGCTGGTCTCTGGCGATGATGGCGTCCACGCCGACGCTACTCTTGACGTCAACGGTGGTTATGTCGCGGTCGATGCAAGGGGCGATGGCCTTGACATCAATGGGCCCATCCGGATGACCGGCGGTGTCGTGCTGGTGAACGGCCCGACTGCGAACTTCAACGGTGCCGTGGATTACTTCGGCAGCTTCGAGATCACCGGTGGCTTCCTGGTCGCCGTCGGCAGTGCTGGGATGGCCCAGGTGCTCAGTGCTACATCGACGCAATACTCGGTGAGGATGACGCTCCCCACGATGCAGCGCGCCGGTACGCTGGTTCACGTTGAGACAGAGGAGGGGAGGGGGTCTTCACGTTTGTGCCGACGAAGGCCTGCCAGTCGGTGGTGTTCAGCTCCCCCGATCTGGAAGATGGCGCCACCTATACTGTCTACACCGGGGGCAGCTCCACCGGCACGTTGACCGATGGCCTCTATGCTGACGGAGCGTATACGCCCGGCACTCAGGTCAGAGTAGGTTTACGATCTCAAGTATGGTGACCGGTGGCGCACCCTCGGGCGGTGGGTTTCCCGGTGGTGGCCGCAGGTGTCCTTGATGGAGATCTTGGGCTTGATCGCGGGAGCGGCGCCGTTCCTCGCCAATGATCTCCATCGCCCATTCCGCCGCTTGTTTCACCACGCCTGTGCATTTGTCCGCATGCGCGCCCGCCGCTTCGAAGGCCTCGCGCTGGTCGGGGTCGCGCAGGTCGAACGGGCGACCTAGTACGGTGCGGTGAACATCGTGGCAGGTGAGGCCGCCGTAGGCATCCAGGTATCGCTTTCGCAGTTGCTGCACCATCGCATAGGTACGATACTTATTCTCCCGGTCGCCGTCGAAGGCCTCGCGGCGTCGAGGATAGAGCATCCCGAAGGCCATGGTCGCGCC
>JBNGCP010000241.1:0-1754 GCA_049974845.1 Anaerolineae bacterium
CCGTCTCTACAACACCCCGAGGCGCGCGATGGCGGTGATCAGGGCGGTTCAGCATCAGCGGATGACGGGAAGGTGGCGTTTGGGTGCCAGCGATACTGCCCCAGGCAAAGCACCAGGCCTATTGACACGCGCTCAAGCACGGGTATCCTGGTCACGCTGCGCGCCGGTTATTCTGGGGTTACCGACGATGTCCGCCCCCTCGTATCCGTGCCTCTCGCCAGGAAGCCGCCGTTCCGCACACACGTCCGTGGAAAGAAAAACGGCGCTAAAGCTCCGGTACGCGGAGGGTATGCAGACGGAGCGCAGACGAAGGTGCGTGCGAGCGTCACGACGCACGGCGCGTCCGAGTGAGTCAGTCAGAGGAGGATCGACAGTGAGCAACACGATCGTGATTTGGGGTGCAGGGCGAATCGGCCGCGGCTTTGTGGCTGATCTGTTCACCAACGCCGGATACCGCATTGTCCTTATAGACTGCATCGAGGCGCTGGTGGCCAATCTGCGCGAGGCCGGCGCGTACACCATCGTACGGACAGACGGCCGCGAGCGCCACGACCGGATCGTCAGCGGTTACGAAGCGCTCGCTACGTCGCAGGAGGCTGAGGTAGCGGCCGCCGTCTCCGCTACCGACCTGGTCGCCGTTGCCGTATTCCCCAAAGACTTCCAGGCTGTCGCACAGCAACTGGCGTCGGGCCTGTGCCTACGACAGAGCCAGCGAGCGGAGGCGACGCTCGATATCATCCTCTGTACCAACTTGGCCCACGCCGGTCCTGTCTTCTGCGAACTGCTATGGGCGGCTCTGCCACCCGACGTGGGCCGCTGGGCGGAGACGCACATCGGTGTCGTCGAAAGCCTGGTCATCCGCATCGTCACCACGCCGCCGCCTGAAGTGCTAGCACGGGACCCCTTACTCGTCTGGGCCAACGATTACGGCCAGTTTCCTGTGGATCAGCACGCCTTCAAGGGCAGCCTTCCTCCTGTCCCCGGTCTCCGCCCGATGGATGACGTGCGCGCCGAGGAGATGCGCAAGCTCTATACCTATAACACCTTCCATGCCGCACTGGCTTACTTCGGCGCGCTGCATGGATGCGAGAGCGTTATGGACTGTTTTGCCAATCCCGTCGTGCTCGCTAACGCTAAGGGCGCGCTCGATGAGTCACGCCGGGCGCTTCAAGCGGCACACGGTTGGGGCGACGATGAGATGTCCACATGGGTCGCGGGTGTGCTGGCGCATACGAACAACCCCACGCTGGGCGATACCGTCGCCCGCTTCGGGGCAGATCCGCGACGCAAGCTGAGGCGCAGCGATCGCCTGGTCGGCCCGCTACTGCTGGCGCGACAGCACGGCATCGCCACGCCGCACCTGACGCGCGCGCTGGCGGCGGCGCTACTTTATGCAGACCCTAACGATGAAGGCGCAACAGCGGTACAGGCAGAGATTGAGGCGTATGGGCTGCCCGACGCCGTACGCCGGCTGTGCGGCCTGACCGACGACGAAGCTGACATCGTCGCCGCCGTCGAGGGAGCTTACACACGGCTGCGATGGGATGCTGCCTGGGCCGAGAGAGTACAGGAGGCTGGGGCGCTGGCCTTCCGATACGAGCAAACCTATCACGGCTGCGGGCAGTGCACCCTGGCCGCGATCCTGGACACGCTAGGGGAGTTCGACACATGCGCTGCCGACGCCGTCTTTGAGGCGGCGACCGGGTTTGCCGGAGGGGTGGGGTTAGCCGGAGACGGCACGTGCGGAGCGTTTC
>JBNGCP010000242.1:0-1746 GCA_049974845.1 Anaerolineae bacterium
GAATGGCACTTCCGTAGTTCACGTAACGACTTACGACCGAGCGACGGGTGGTGATGGCTGCGGGCGTGGGCGGGCACGGGCGTGGCTATTTGAAGATTCGGCCAACGCACCCAGGCGCGCAGCGGTAGCGGCTTGCGAACTCATGGTGTTGGGCTGGGGTGGCCGGGCTGCTTTGGGTAGCTTGTTTGTTATCTCCTTCTTTCATACGGATCGACGCCGTGGAGGAGTTGTTCTCGCGCGGCGTCTCGGGGCATGGTCAGCAGACGCATCGGTTTGGGGCGGCGTTTGACTGCCCGGGGCTCGATTCGGTTGGGGCGGTTGCCCACGACGGGGCTGGTCAGGCTGGCCAGTTGCGAGGCGATCATCAAAGCGGTCCTCGAAGGATCGAGCACGGGAAGCACGCCCCAACTGGCGGCCATGGTTTGCATGGCATTGGCAAAGCTCAACTGCCGTGGCGACAGGCCGCAACCCATGGCCGCTTGAAGCATCGTCTTGCGAATCAAGTTGTACGCCAACAAACAGGTCCAGATTTCCTTGCGGACCATTTCCGGTGTCTTGCATCGCAGCACGTCCATGCCCAGGCTGCCCTTGATGGCGCGGATGTCCAACTCTACCAGCCACCTTTGGTGATAGAGTTCGGCGATGTCGTCTCGGGCATACGTTTGGGCATCGGTCAGCGTCGTCACCACGATCAGCGATTCGACGCGAAAGCCCGGCTCGGTAACCTTGACTTCGATCTGCCGCAAGGTGAGCGATTCGGGGATACGGTCGTAGGTTTCTCGGTCCATCCAGTCGGGCCTCTGCGGTCGCCGCCACTGGATGAGCCAGTCTTTTTTGCCCAAACGCCGGACGCGATAAGCGTCTTCCTTGCGGGCGTGATGCAGTCGGGCCACGAAGTCAATATTCTGCGTCCGAAGCAAGGCGATCATGAAATAGGAACAGAAGTAACGGTCGGTCAGCAAGATGTCGTCCGCATCAAGTTGGGCAAGCAACTGACGCATCAATGCCAACTCGCCGGTTTCCTTGCCGGAGTAAGGCCCGATCGCCATCCCGGCGAGCATGGCGGTGGCCAGCGACAAGAGCACCACCATCCGGGCAACGGGAAACCCGAGCCCTGGTTTCTGCGATGCTTGTTGTGGGTATTCCGCTTGGTTCTTCTCGGTGTCTGGCATGCTCACCGTGGTGCCGTCGGCCAGCTTGACATGACGCCCCTTCCAGAGCCAAGCCCTGGGAACCGCCTTTTCGCAACCGTCGGCCACGCGCGTGGCCAATCGCTCGAGGATCGTCTCGGGCAGCTTGGCGCGGGCCTTGCAATACCCGCCGCTGTTGTTGGCACACGGCTCCCGACCCAACGCCACCAACAACACGATGACCCGCGAGACCGCCGCCAGACAGGATCGCTGTTCGCCCTTGTACAAGACTTGGGACAGAAACGCCCACAAGGTCAGGGGAGGCGTGAAGACGTCGCCCTCTTCCTGGCCAAACCGACAATCTTCCTGGTGGAAAGCTTCGGTGATCTCTTCTTCCGTAAGGATGTTCGAGAAGGGCAAGCCCGACGCTTGCAGGACGGAAGCAAGAACGAGCCGAAATCGACGTGGCAGAAATCTTCTTCCTTGATAAAATGACATGAGACCTTCCTTGGTCTAACAGGGCTGGCCTTCAACAGCCCAAGGAAGGTCTCGTCAACGGCTAAGTTAGACCAAAGCAGGCTCGTCGGCAAGACCAATCGAACGATCCGCCGCATGG
>JBNGCP010000243.1:0-1745 GCA_049974845.1 Anaerolineae bacterium
GAAAACAGACAATGCCCTCAGGGGTATTAAGACGCCGGACCAGCGTGGACAAACAGCGTCCACGCCGGTCCTAATGGTCAGAAAACAGACAATGCCCTCAGGGGTATCCGCACACAACCGGGACGCCAGACCGTTGGAACGTTCCAACGCGCAAACGTTCCAACCTTCCAACGTCCCACCATCCCAACCCAACCCGACCATGCCTGCCATCTACGTAACCGAACAGGGCGCCCGACTCGGGATCGACCACCACCGCCTTGAGGTCCGCAAGGACGGCGAGGTCGTCGCCGAGTTCCCGATGGGCCACGTCGACCGCGTGGTGATCCTCGGCAACGTGGGGATCACCACCCCGGCCCTGCGTCGCCTGATGACGCGGGGCGTTGACCTGGTCTTTATGAGTCTGGGTGGGCGCTACTACGGACGCCTGAGCGGCGAGACCACGCCTCACGTCGCGCTGCGGCGCGCCCAGTACGTGGCCCAGGGCGACGCCGCCTTTGCACTGGCGTTGGCTCAGCGCATCGTCGCCGCCAAGATCCACAACCAGAAGGTGCTGTTGCAGCGGCGACGGCGCAAGGGCGTCGGGGGTTTGGGCGAGATCATCGATGACCTGACGGCGGCGGAGGCCCGGGTGGGCCGCACGCAGACGCTTAACGCGCTGCGGGGCGTCGAGGGCAGCGCCACGGCCCGTTACTTCGGCGGCTATCGCGCGCTCTTCGAGGACCGTTGGCGCTTCACCAACCGCAATCGCCGCCCGCCGCGCGACCCCATCAACGCGATGCTCTCGCTCGGCTACACGCTCCTGACGCGGGCCGCCGAGAGCGCCGTGCAGGCGGTCGGCCTCGACCCCTACGTGGGGTTCCTGCACAGCGACGCCTATAACCGCCCCTCGCTGGCCCTCGACCTGGTGGAGGCGATGCGGGTGGTGATCGAGGATCTGGTGTGCGGGATCGTGCGCGCAGGAACGGTGACGCCGGATGACTTCCGGCCCGGTGAGGAGGGCGAGCTCCCGGTGGTGATGGACCGACCCGCGGTGAAGCGCTTTATCAGCGCCTACGAGGCACGGATGCGGGAGGCCCGCATTCATCCCCGCACGGGAGAACGGATGGCGCGCTGGCGCTTCCTGGAGCTGCAGGCCCGCGAGGTTGCGCGCTGCATCCGCGCGGGCACGCCGGACGCCTATCCGGCGCTGCGCTTTCGATAAGGTGAGCTGTGGATCGCGACTTTTACCTGGTGAGCTACGATATCGCCGACGACAAGCGGCGCTTGAAGGTCGCGCACCTGCTCGAGGGCTGGGGCGAGCGGGTACAGTACAGCGTCTTCGAGGTGTGGGTCACACAGGAGGAGATGGCAGACTTGATGGAGAAGCTGGCGCCTCACGTTGATGAGGCGGGTAGCATCCGTATCTATCGTCTATGTGCCATCTGTCAGGCGGGTCGGGAGGTGCTCGGCGAGGGCACGCCAACAGAAGCGCCCGATTTGCACATTGTGTGAGGCTGGAGTAGGATTACACGTGGACTGATGAGTGCGACAGGGGTGCAAAAAAGAGATGGTTTTGGGGTCATTTTTGGGGGTCTGTCGCAGTCATTGATGACGTTTTGTGTCATAAATAAAGCCCCAAAGCACGGCAACGGGGTCAAGAGCGGTCCAAAACGCCCGATTTCGAGCGTGAAATCTGACAGTCAGCACTCATCTTGAGTGACATTCGACAGTCAGAAAACAGACAATGCCCTGAGGGGTATTAAGAC
>JBNGCP010000244.1:0-1719 GCA_049974845.1 Anaerolineae bacterium
TCGAGGATCGGCTGATCGTCGCAACGGAGGGGGCAGTCGCGGGCCAGGTCAACGCCCTCACGGTGGTGACCTATGGAGGCTATAG
The DNA here is from genome assembly GCA_049974845.1 of Anaerolineae bacterium. Classification (GTDB taxonomy): domain Bacteria; phylum Chloroflexota; class Anaerolineae; order B4-G1; family SLSP01; genus PWVB01. Next base: position 86 of record JBNGCP010000244.1, read on the forward strand.
CTACGGGATACCAAGCCGTGTGACCGCCCGGGCCTACGTGGGTCGGGGCAGCGTCATCGATATCCACCGGGAGATTGACCTCGGCGGTCCCATTCACACGAAAGGGGTGCTGACGCTGACGGGCTACTTTGGCGGGCAGTATGGGACGTCGCGGGCGCTCTCCATGGAGGCCAGCCTGAGCTTCGAGCAGGTCTACGAGGATATCGAGGGCGATAGCGCCTCGTGTGCCGAGCTCTACGCGCTGATCTCCGCGGTCGCCGATGTCCCGCTGCGTCAGGACCTCGCCGTCACCGGCGCCGTCGATCAATATGGACACGTGATGGCGATCGGTGGCGTCAATGAGAAGATCGAGGGCTTCTTCGCCGTCTGCCAGGCACGCGGCTTGACGGGGAAACAGGGCGTGATCATCCCCCAAGCCAATGTCAGGAACCTGATGTTGGAGGAGGACGTGATCGAGGCGGTGCGTGCCGGTCGCTTTCACATCTATCCGGTTGCCTCGGTCGATGAGGGCCTTGCGCTGCTTACCGGCGAGACGGTGGGAGTCCGCGATGAGACGGGGCGGTTCCCGCCCGCTTCGGTGCACGGAAGGGTGGCGCGCCGCCTGGAGATTTTTGCCAAGCTCGAGTCGACGGATCACCGAGACGACTAGATGTTTGCGCGCCGCGAGGCCTGAAGGGAGCCTGGGATGACCAATCTGCTGGAGAATCCGGGATTTGAGGGCAGCTGGTGGCGTAAGACCCATACCGGGCAGGAGTTTGGTGAGCTCTTCGTTCCGCTGCGCTGGGTCGCGTATTGGCGCGAGGGCGGTCCCGTGCCCCACGATCCCCATAATCAGAGCGGGTACGGACGTCCGGAGATGCACGTCATCAACCGCGAGGCGCCATTTCTCGATCCGATCAGAGTGCGTAGCGGGGAGCGGGCGCTGAAGTTCTTCACGTTCTACCGCATCCACGATGCTGGCGTCTATCAGCAAGTGACCGGGGTCGAGCCGGGCACGTGCCTTCGCGGCACGGGTTGGGGTCACGCCTGGTCGAGCACGAAGGATGATCCACGCACGAGCGAGGGGGTGGGACGTCAAGCCTTTTCGATCCGGTCCTCGGACTACCAGGCGGGGGCGATGGATGAGGCGGTGAGAAACGTCACCCTTGCGCTTGGGATCGATCCCACAGGAGGGAACGATCCATGGAGTGAGCGAGTGGTATGGGGAGAGGGTGCACACATCTACAACGCCTATGCTCAGATCCCATCGGTGGAGGTGGAAGCAGAGGCCGACAGGGTGACCTTCTTCGTGCGGAGCACGGTTCTTTGGCCGTTCAAGCACTGCGATGTCTATCTCGACGATATGCGTCTCACCGCTCTGAGGGAGGAGAGGGCCTCCGTCGACATCGCACTGAGCCCCGAGCGAATTCGGGCGGGCGAGCCCTTCGAGGTCACGGTCAGTGGGGGGAGGGGGCCGACTGGTCTGACCGTCGCGATTGAGGACAGCCGCGTCTATCAGCAGTCACCCTACATCGCCGGAGAGTCTCTCAAGGGGCGGTACGTGGCGACGGAGCCCGGGACTTATGAGGTGCAGGTGTGGGCGGCGCAGACGCCGGTAGCGGCGCAGACGCCGATGGCATCGCGGACGTTCAGGG
>JBNGCP010000245.1:0-1715 GCA_049974845.1 Anaerolineae bacterium
ACGAGAGATGTAGGAAAACTAGACCGCAGCTACTGGCGAAATGGCACCCAAGCGTGCGAAGCGCGTGGTGCGCGTGCCGCGCGGTGTTTGGCCCGCAAACCAGGCGACCATCCGCATTAAGTTCATGGCTGTGGCGGTGAGCACGTGCTGGAGATGGGTTTTGGCTAGCCCTCGGTAGCGGGTGCGACGCAGGCCAAAGGCGCGCACCCCCTGAGACAGGGTTCCTTCGATGCCTCCACGGGGTTTGAGATGGTCCCAGAACTGTGGGGTCTGCTGAGCCTGCCGTCGCGTCTGCATCGCGTCGTGGTACACGCGAGCAGGGAAGGTCAACGTGCGACCGTCGCGCTTGGCGCGCGTGCAGCGCGCTCGCTCTGGGCACGCGTGACAGGAAGCCCGTGAGAAGCGGATGTGGATCAGCGGGGGCTTGGAACCCGGTTGCGTCGTCTCCGACCAACAGGTGCTCAGCTGACCCTGGGGACAGGTGACGACCTGGGCCTCCCAGTCGATGGCGAAGGCGGCCAGGGTGTAGCCGCCCTCGAGCTGCGCCTGCCAAGTACTGTCAGGCGGGGCAGGGCCCGTCAAACGCACCCCATAGTCGCGGGCGCTCTCAACTAACGTGCGCGCGGTCACGTACCCCGCATCCACGAAGTGCTCGCCCGGCAAGCGCTCCTGGTCGGCCAGCGCCTGATGGATCGCGGGCAGCGCAGCATCGTCGTTGATGGTACTGGGCGTAGTCGCCACGTGCGTAATCAACCGGGGTGTGTCGGGGTCACAGGTCTCGGTGACATGCACCTTGTAACCTAACCAGTGCGTCTCGCGCTTCGTGCTGTAACGTGCTTCGACCTCATAGGGCGAACAGATCAACTGCGCTTGCGGCGGGAGCTCCTCTGGCTGCCGCCACCGTAAGCCCTTACCGCGCGGCGTGTCCTCGACATAGTATTGCTGTAGCCACACCTGGCGCAGAATCTCAACGGCCTCGACTTCGCGCAGATACGAGGGCGCGTCAAGCGCATAGCACCGGGTGAGAAGCTCCATTCCGTCGATGCCTACCGTATCCGCCAGGGCTTGACGCTCCGCGCCATCCTGCGGGATGTCGTAATGGTCCCACAGCTCGTCGTAGCGCGCATGCCATGCCTCGGGCACCCAACTCTGCAGCCAGCGAGGGGCCACCACCGCCAGGCTGTTGAGCGCCGCCTGCAGCGTCCGCACCACACATTCCAGCCGGTTCAGCTGCCGCACATGCCCGATGACATGGGTGGCATCGGTACGCTGTGCACCGCGCTTCGCTAACAATCCCGCGGCATCCGCTAACTCCAGTACCCGGGTCAGGAACAGCTGCAACAGATCATTCTCGACGAGTCGCGCCCGAAACTCACTTAGGACCGATGGATCGAAGCCTGCATCTTCCCAGGCTAGTCCGAGCAGGTACTTCCAGTCTACCCGCGTTTCGACCGCCCATGCTGCGCCGCGGTCATCCAGATCTTCGATGAACTGCAAGATCAGCACCATAGCCAGGATCGCGGGGGCTTCAGCCGGGCGCCCGCGCTCACTCGTGTAGAGTGGGGCGAAATCCTGGTCCGCAAACAGGGGCCCCAGCGCATCGCGCAGCACAATATACCGGTGCCGTTTCAGATGCGGTGCCCGCCGTACCAGCCTCGCGGTACTCGGTGGAATCTGACTGTAGTCTCGCGGCTTCAGGCTCATCGTGACCCTCC
>JBNGCP010000246.1:0-1697 GCA_049974845.1 Anaerolineae bacterium
CTCGTGGTAGAGCTTGTATCACACTCCAGGGACTCATGCCGCTGATCTGAAGGAAAAGCTCCCGGATGATGAGAAGAGGGCTTCCCCACGCTGAAAATCGCCGTATTTTGTCGTACAGGGGTTCAATACAACAGCGCCACAGCACAAAAAGAAGCGAAGACAAAGCTGTCTTCAGCAGCTTCTCCAGATTCATGACCAGGATGTTCAGTGCTATCACGGTGGCGCTGGTGCCCGCCAGCTTCGCCATGATCCGACCGAGACCGAACCGGCGTTTGCCCTGGCCGAACTTCCCTTCCACGGGGATGCGATCCAGTTCGTCCTGACGGGCCAGTCGTTGTGCCGCTTTCAGGTCCGCCTGATTCTCCGGTGTCGCCTTTCGAGGGCGACCCAGGGGCGGTCCGGCGAGCCGTATGCCGTGCGTGCGGCAGTACCGCAGATTGTCGCGGTTTCGGTAAATCTTATCGGCATGCACCGATGCGGGGTATACGCCAAAGCGTTTCTTATATTTCTTAATGTTATCAATAAGATCAGTGCCTTCGTTGAAGTTGTCCCAGCTGATCCGTTCGGTGAAGGTAAACCCATGAACCAGGCTGATGGATACCTTGGCGCCGAATTCGGTGTCGGCAACCACTTTGCCCCGCTTGATGGGACGTATATGGGGCTGGGAGATACTGACAATACGATCATCGATGCGGTGGACCCGACGTTCGTACATGACCCTCTGCTGACGGTAGAGTTCGCTGATAACCAGCAGGTCCCGGTACAGTCGAGAGGGAAGAACCGACAGGGGTACCTGTCCGGCCAGGGTGTCAATATGTCCCAGGTCCCGACGGAGAAACCGCAGCTGCTGACCGATCGCTTTCCGTATCTTTCTGCGTCCGGGTTGCTTTTTCCGGGCCACGGCCAGATAGAGTTTACGGGCTTTCTTCCGGTAGGTCCGCGGCTTGGGGGCGCCGTCCTGGCGGGCGCCGTGGAGGATATCGATGATCTTCTCCGCTTTCTCCCTCGCTCTGTCGAGCAGGTTCAGGTCGGTGGGGTAGGAGACATCCGCCGGTGTGCAGGTGGCATCCACGATCAGCTTGCCTTGATTTGCGGGCGTTGCTTCCGGCTGTGCCGGTTCACTCTGCTGACGGGAACTGGTTACTTCCCGGGGCGGTTCGCCGGTGGCAGGGGGCGGATCGGGTTTCCGAGGAACATCGATTTCCGTGAGCTTTTCTCGAACGGCGGCGACGGCGACGGCTTCGTTGATCCGGTCGATCGCTTCGGTGGAAAAGCGCTTGCGAAAATAGACCAACTGGGATGAGTCGAAGGGCGCTTCTTTCTGAAACTCCTGCAATCCGATGAAGTACTGTAGATAGGGGTTCTCCGTGATCTGAGCCACCGTCTCTTCATCGCTCAGCCCCAGCCGCTCTTTGATCAGCAATGATCCGAAGGCCGTGCGGGCCGAATGGGCCGGAGCGCCGAAGTCGCTTCGCAGTTTCGAGACGTACAGTTCTTCCACCAGGTCCCAGGGTATCTCCTCGGATAATCGTACCCACCGGTTGTCTCTTCGGAGATGACCGCCGAAGGGCAGAAAGAATTCATCGAATGAAAGTTGTTTCTCATTGTGTCGATACATTGCGCCATCCACGTGCATGGTTTTTGGCACCGATTGATCACTTTCCGGGTACCAATTGCCCCGTAATATACACGTAACT
>JBNGCP010000247.1:0-1695 GCA_049974845.1 Anaerolineae bacterium
CGAGAGCGTGTGCGGTTGACGAGAATCTTGACTACGTGGGCGACGGTCTCCTCGGGCGAAGGTTGCGGCAAGGGCATAGCAGCGCGCAACAACAGGCGTATGTTGGCCATGGATAGCGCCGGTAACACCTCCACTTCAAATTGCGCAGCCAGGGCCGCATCGCGCGGGTATGCATGGCTCCAATCCCATTTCACACAGGCCACGAACCAGGTAGCTAGGATGACTAACGCGAGATGATGTTCCCGGCCCCGGTATTTCCGCGCTTGCAACTCATCCCAACCGGCTTCCGACTTAGCGTCTTGATTGGCACGCTCGACGAAGTAGCGTTGGCATTTGAGCCAGGCCAAATCAGCCAACGGCGTATCAGCGGGGGCATTGCTCAAGGAATAGTTGTAGCGATGATTCGCCTCTTGGCGGATCACCAGCCACTCTTCCACGGGCTCCGCTTGGTCTTCGCGCAGCGTCCAGACCCGCTGCGCTGCAAACGGATCGTTCAACTTCCCGCGTTCAATCGCCCGTATCTGAACCCGCTGCCACGAAGTGTCCGCGCGTCGCGCGACTGCATGGACGGGAGACGCTTTGACGCCATTGAGCACGCGCAGCCGGGTGGGATGCCGACCGCGCTGCCCCTGACGCTCCGGCACGCCCAATTCCGGTTTTTTCAGATAAACACGGGTCGTATGCGGAACGTCCGCCATATAGATAATCTGGGCTTCAGCCAGGGCGTCGCGGAACCAGTGACTGCGCCCGTACAGATCATCGCACAGCAGAGCCTCAAAGGGCAACCCGGCGGCTTGCGCGCGTTGGATCATTTGCCAGCCCAACTCCACCTTGGTCGCAAATTTCCGTTCTTCGGGCACCCCTACTTTCTGGCGGCGTTCCGCCAGCTCGGGCGTGAACCACGCCTTTGGCAAGAACAACTCCCCACTCACCCAAGTCCATATCGGACACGCTTGCCGGGTCAGGTTCGCATATGCCAAGAAGACCCCCACAATGCTCAAATCCACTTTGCCCAACCGCCCATTGTACTGGCGGCCCGCGCCGGCGCTCTCAGGACCGGCCTTCTCATCGGCGCTTTCATCCAAGATCAAGACCCCGCCCCGCTCCAAGCCGGGCGTCGTCTGGAGCTCCGCTTGCACTTGTTCCCACACGCGGCGCGCCCCCCAGGGAGAATTCGACATAAAGTGGTGGATGTGTTCGCTCGCTTGCCCGGTGACTTCTCCAATGCGGGTATAGTTACGGTTTGTGTCCAGTCGCAACAACGCACTCAGATAATGATAAGCATAGATGCCCGTGTTATGCGTGGTGGTCCGAAAACAATCGTAATAGCTTTCCCAAAAGCGGTACAGCCGTGCGGGCAATTCCCGACTGAGTGGGGGCGTCAGTCCCCAGCGGTGCGGCAGATAGACATCGGCCTCCGCATCCTCTTGCGCTACGTGGCCGGGCGTCTGAGAGGCGGGCGGAACTGGGCTTTCCGCAGAAGCGGGCGCTGCCTTTCGCGGGGCCCGTGGCCCCCTCCCACCCCGGCCTTTGCGCAGGCTAGCACGGCGCCTGCGAATCCCACCCGGCCGGGGTGCCGGCCGCCGGGCATGATACTGAATCAATCCGCGCAGATCATCCCCGGCCAACCAACCTGTCTCCCTACTCCAAGCCCCTCTTCTATGTACAAAGACCGGTGGCCTAACAGATATAATC
>JBNGCP010000248.1:0-1691 GCA_049974845.1 Anaerolineae bacterium
CCTAGTATAATGAACTTGTGGACAGAAGCAGCTCGCGATACAGTTGCGATGGGCCACAGCGCCGATCACAAAGGGGCCATAGCCCCGTGATCCCAGTCGCAAGGAGCCAGGGTAGCCTCGAGTCACCTCCCGTGGATCCGCCACGTCGGAAAGACTGAGGCCTCGCCCTGCTCGGTCGGACCCGCATAAAGGACGATGCTCTGGGCACCGTATCTGCCACTAGGCTGCGTCGCCGACAGTTGCGAGGGGACGGCTCCTCGGAGTCCGTCATCGACTGTCCCCTGGCTCCAGGCCCATCCAATCTCACTCTGTTAAGGAGGTACGACATGTATCGCGAGCTGCAACCCTTCCGTGAGGCCCTCAGCCAAGAACTGAAGGCCGCCCTCTTCCCCGCCACGGCGGGTGTAGATCCGGACAAACTGCTTGAAACCTATCTGGACCGGCTGACACTGTACATCGGCATCGACGTGGCGGATCAGACCTTCACCGCACTGGCCCTGAACGCCAGCGGAGATATCCTTGACTCCCTGGAAGGATGCTCCAATCAGCCTAATGGCTTTCGGCGCTTCGTCGCCTGGGCTCGGACCCTGCGCGACCAGCACGGCCTGCGCATCATCGCCGTCGCCGCCGAGACCACCGGCATTTACTATTGGGCTTTGTGGGACTTCCTGGGCGAACAGCCCGACGTCGCCCGGGTGCTCTACAACCCTCGCACTACCAAGCATATGGGCGAGGTCCTCTCCAAGAAAGTCCGCAACGAGCTCGTGGACGCTCTCCTGCTCGCCGAGCAGCTCCGCCTGGGCAGCACCCCTGAGGTGCTCCTCCAAGACGACACCGATCTCCTGACCGCCCGCTACTACTCCCGCGGAGCCCGAGACCTGGCCCAACAGATCAACCGCAAGAAAAACCAGCTGCGCGCTCTCCTGCGAGCCTATTCCGCTCCCCTGTGTCGCGTCTTTCCCGGCGGCAAACTGCACCATCCGGCCGTCTACGCCTTGCTTCAGGAGCATCTCTTCCCCGACGAGTTCGCCCAGGCCGGGCCCCAGGCCCTCGCCACGACCCTCACCGCTCACTGCGAGACCGCCTTCGGCTTCGATGAGGCTCGCCTATTGGTCGAGATGTCCCGCCAGTCCGTCCTGCGCCCCATCGGACGCCACGTCATCCGCGACCTGGTCCACGCTCACACCCAAGACATCGCCACCTTCCAGCAACGCAAGGCCTACTACCTCAAGACCGGCTACTCTTTGATCAAGAACCGCCAGGAGACGAAGTTGCTTCGTCCCGTCAAGGGCGCCGGGGTCAGCAACACTCTCGCTCTGGTCACCGAGATCGGGGACGTCCAGCGCTTTCCCAGCGGTCAACACCTGGCCAGCTTCCTGGGGTTAACCACCAGCAAGCACATCTCCGGCACCACCTTGCTCCGTGCCAAACGGATCACCAAACAGGGTTCACCCAATGGCCGCTATGCCGCCGTCAACCTGGCTCAACACTTGAGCCACCGGGTGCCCCGCTACCAGGCGATGTATCAGCGCATCAAGGCCCGCAAACCGCCGCGGAAGGGCCACTTCATTGCTCTCGTCGCTGTCGCCCGTGACTTCGTCACCAACGTGCTCTACGATATGTGGCGTCACCAGCGCCCTTTCTTCCTGGAGGTCAGTGATTATCGCGACTATCGCCGCAAGCATCCGCGC
>JBNGCP010000249.1:0-1682 GCA_049974845.1 Anaerolineae bacterium
GGAGGAACCACGGGATGCTCAGGAAGCTGGTGGCCTGGTTTCGAAATATCTTGAGCTCCGGGCAGAAGGCTCCCACCTTGGAGGAGCAGGTGAGGCACCTGTCACGGTCTTGGCACGTGAGCTATAAGGAAGCTTGGCGGGTGGTGAAGCGCTACTCTTTTCTGCAAGACGTGTGGATGCACGAGGCCGCGAGCAAGCTAAGAGACCTCACTTACGAGGAGGCCCTGCGCCAAATCGGCGATCGATGATTAGGCAACAGGGCACGAGGCGCTCCGGCGGGCGGGTGAGAATCACCACTCGGTGATCTGTGATCCGATATCGGGTCTGGGTCCTGAATCCTCTTCAGGATTTGAAGCAGGGATGAGGCTTGAGGCCTTCCAAAGCCGTTCTCCTGACGCGGTGGTGCAGACGAGGACTTCTCTCAGAAACACATCGAGGGATCACCCCCGCTTGGTAAGCCGGATGATCCCTCTTGGCGGTGCGTGGTGCCTCAGTGCCGAGACCCAGAATCGAACTGGGGACACATGGATTTTCAGTCCACTGCTCTACCAGACTGAGCTATCTCGGCTAGGCGTCGTTATTGTAATAAAAGGGGGGGATTTGTCAAGGTCTGTTTGTGCCGCGTTGGGGGAATGGTGTTTGGGACGCGAGATCCTTCGCTATGGCGCTCTATTAGCAAGGAGAACTGCTGGACCCGCTCAGGATGACAGCATAGCGTATCGTGGTGGTCAGAACCGCGCGCGATGGCGCTGATCGGGATGATGCCATTGCGTGTTGTGTCGGCGTGAATCGCGGATGTGGCGCCTAGCGCATGAGGAGGAGGCTGACGGCCATGACGATCATGCCGGCGATGAGGCCGAAGAGGCTGTCGTGGCCCTTGCCGTAGGCGCGGCTGGTCGGGAGGAGCTCGTCCAGGCTGATGTAGACCATCACGCCGGCAACGCCGCCGAAGAGCACGCCCATCACCTGCGGCGGGATGGCGCCGGAGGCCCCGCCAACGAGCAAGCGGAGCACGATGTAGGCGATGATGGCGCCCACCGGCTCCGAGAGGCCGCTGAGTAACGAGTAGGTGAAGGCCTTCTGGCGATTGCCGGTGGCGTAGTAGATGGGAACCGAGACGCTGATCCCCTCCGGGATGTTGTGCAGGGCGATGGCAATGGCAATGGCTGTCCCGAGACCGGGATCCTGTAAGGCGGCAAGGAAGGTGGCCAATCCCTCCGGAAAGTTGTGGATGGCAATAGCCAACGCTGTGAAGAGCCCCATACGCATGAGCTCACTCTCCTCGCCTTCTTGCGGTTGCTCGTCAGGGGTGCGTTCGGCTGTGGCGGCGGCAGCACGATACTGGGGAAGTGGAATACAGTTTTCTTGGAACAGCGCCGCGACATCCTGCGAATGGGTTTCGTGAGGGTTCTCGGCAGCCGGGATCAGGTTGTCGATCACGCCGATCAAGGCGATGCCGCCGAAGAAGGAGAGGACGTTAACCCAGTGTCCTAAGGGGTCCCCATAGGCCTCGACAAGCCCGGCCTCGCCCTTGAAGAAGATCTCAACAAAGGAGACGTAGAGCATCACGCCGGCGGAAAAGCCGGTTGAGATGGAGAGGAAGCGGTAGTTCGTGCGTTTGACGAAGAAGGCCAGGATGCTGCCAATGCCGGTGGCCATGCCGGCGAAGATGGTGAGCCCCA
>JBNGCP010000250.1:0-1663 GCA_049974845.1 Anaerolineae bacterium
CCTGAATCCGTGAAATAAAACGAAAGAAAAAGATAGAACCTGTTGGGGTTCAGCGGCTAAAGTAGCCTTGAACAAAAAAACCGAAACACCCAACAGGTGACAGAATGAAGCAACTAAAACTGGGGAGAGGCAAGGAAGAACTGAACAGCACGGGCGGCAATCATTTGTGCGGCCAGTTTTTACGCGAAGCCGCGCGGGAGCACCTGCCGGCCAACTTCCAGAGGCGCCGCAGCGACGCGATCAGCGACCGCGACATTGTGCTGACGATGACGGGGATGCTGTGCAACTCCCGCACGGACTTCACGGACGTGGGCCTGTATGAGGGCGACACGGTGTTCGCGCATTCTTTCGGGATCGTCGAGCTGCCTTCGGAGCCGACGCTGCGCCAGCGCCTGGACGAGCTGCCCGCGCAGCGCAGCCAGTCGGCGTTGCGGAGGCTGAACCAATCGCTTTTGAGCGGGCGCACTTTCGGCACGGTGCGTGCGGGGCATCTGGATTTGGTTGCGGTGGACATCGACGTGAGCCCTCTGGACAACTCCGGCTCGCACAAGCAGGGCGTGTCGTTCACCTACAAAAAGCACGACGGCTACGCGCCGATTTTCGCCTACGTCGGCGCCGAGGGCTACATGCTCGACCACGAACTGCGCCCGGGCAGTCAGCACTGCCAGGAAGGCACGCCGCAGTTCATCGGCGGGTGCGTGGCCAGGCTGAACGCGTTGGGGCTGGGCGGGCGTTGCCTGATCCGTCTGGACAGCGGCAACGACGCGGAGGAGAACTTCGCGCACTTCGGCGAAGAGTTTTTCATCGTCAAGCGCAACCTGCGCCGTGAATGCCCCGAGCAGTGGCTGGCCACGGCCCGCCGGGTCGGGGAGCTGCAAGAGAGCCGCGACGGCAAGAACGTTTATACCGGTTTCGTGAATCATCTCTGTCCCGGCGGCGCGAAGTCCGCAATGTCCCCTGTTCCGGTGGCCTTCGAAGTCATCGAGCGGCTGAGCGATGCGGACGGCAACCGGTTGCTCATCCCCGCCATCGAAGTGAACACTTACTGGACGAACCTGCCCTGCGAGGCGACTGAAGTGATCACCCTTTACCATGATCATGGCACCAGCGAGCAGTTCCACAGCGAACTGAAGAGTGACTTGGACATCGAGCAACTGCCCTCCGGCAAGCTCTGCGTGAACAGGATCGTGCTGCTGTGCGGCATGCTCGCCTTCAACCTCTTGCGCACGCTCGGGCAGGAAGTCATCGCCCGCAGCCATCTGGCTCCCGTGAAGATCAAGGTCAGTCGCTGGCGACTGAAAACGGTTTTGCGCAACATCGTCTACTGCGCCGTGCACGTGATCCGCCACGGTAGGTCGATCAAGCTGCACTTCGGCAAGACCTGTCCGTGGTTCGATGTCATCGAGGACATCGCGCGGTCGCGGTTGCGTCCGGCTTAGCGACCCGGTCGCTGCACAGCCTGAAAAACGGTCCCGTGGAGCACGGGCGGGACGATTGTGCCCCAAAACCAGTAACAACGTGTTTTTGATTAGCTTTCCACGGCGCATCCCCCGCCACGGCTCCGATTCTTCGGAAACCGGAGTTTCATGCAGGCTGAAAATCCCGCAGCGCAGCCGCAAAAAAGTCGGCCGACGGCCAACGCCAATTATCTCACGGATTCAGG
>JBNGCP010000251.1:0-1658 GCA_049974845.1 Anaerolineae bacterium
CCCGGCCGCGGCGAACGCCTCCAGCGAGGCCTCCATCACCTCCAGGCCGCCGCGGTCGAAGGCGTCCAGCGCCTCCGCTCCCCGCACCAGATGTAGGGACGCGCGCTTCTGGGTCGACGACTCGGTGAGAAACAGCGTGCCGTTTTCGAAGTCCAACGCCGCCAGCCCGCGCCGCTTGGGAAGCGCCTTGCCGCGCGGATGCCAGGTGAGACGCCCAGCGATCATCAGGTGGAGCACCAGATAGATCGCGTCCTCGAACTCAAAAATGATGCGCTTGCCCAGCCGCGCGACACCCTGCAGCACCATGCCCTCAATGGTGGTGATCGGCGGTTCAGCGGTCCGCAGCACAAAGGGATGACCGATACGGACCTGCTCCAGCCGCTGACCCTGAACGAAGTCGCGCAGCCGCTCGACATAGATGACGACCTCGGGATACTCAGGCATCGCAATCTCCCTGGCGCTGCGGCGGGCTCATCGCGTCACCAGCTCCTCTCACGACTAACGCAGGTCATAGTATGGTTGGATTCGGGAATTCGGCACAAGTGTTTGAGGAGCCAATACACCCCACTTTAAGGATAGAGAAAGCCGGTTACGAACAGGTCAACATAGCGCTTACAAGTGCGCCGCCGCATCGGTCTAGGACGGCGGCGCGCGCAGGGCGCGAAGGGCAGCCAGGCCCGCAACCAGCAGCGCCAGCGCGATCCCGGCGACGAAGGTGACGTCGTGGGCCGCGAGCACGAGGTCCGGCGTCGCCGCCTGAGGGCTCAGCCCGACCCGCGCAGTGCTGAGGTCGACGGCGCCCAGCAGGACCGCGACGCGCTGGGGATCGTAGGCCGAGGTCTTGCGGAAGATCAGGCAATTCGGGTGGTCATAGACGCTGAAGGACTCCTCGGCAGGCGGCAGCGGGACGGGCACGAGGCTGCGCTGGGTCGCCGTGCGCGGCGTCATCAGCGGATAGGGGATCTCCTGGTCCGGAAAGGTGAGGGGCCAGAGCGTCAGATAGGAGGTGAACTCCGCCGCGAGCTCGAACCCCAGCTCGCCGGCGAAGAGCGCCCGGTAATACTCGGTGGTCAGCGGGTAGCGCTCGGGGAGCCGCGGGATCGAGCCATAGAGCCGGTTGGAGGCGAGAAAGAGGTAGTCCGCCTGATCGAGCCAGGTGAGCAGCTGTCGGAGTTTCTGTGGCGTGTCCTCGTTATAGAGCGCCATCTCGATCCCCGTGTAGGTGCTGCGCAGCCCGTCGCGCCCCTCGATCCGCAGCGGTAGCCCCCAGTCCCAGTGCTCGTTAGCGACGGTGCTGCCCGGCGGGACGTTGGCGTAGATCCAGCGGGAGGCCACAATGCGGGTGTGAGGGCGAAGATAGATGCCCGTCATCCCGATGCCCCACGCTGCGGCGCCCAGGGTGACGACGAGCGTCAGCCCGACGGCGACACGCCGCCAGAGACGTCCGCGCCAGCGCGTGAGGGCGTGCCCGAGCGCGAAAGCCGCGAAAAGGATGAGGAAGGGATAGACCGGCAGGAAGTAGCGCATCGCCTTCACCCAGCGCGTCGCGTAGGAGGCGACGTAGAGCGTCGTCCACGACCACAGCACAAAGTGCCGCCCGCGGATCTCCCCTCCTCCCCCCAAGGGGAGGAGGAGAACCTTTCCCCCCTCCTGGGGCC
>JBNGCP010000252.1:0-1655 GCA_049974845.1 Anaerolineae bacterium
GTTAGCGCGCACAAGTCCTGGGTTAGGTTGGGATGGCCAAAGGCAAGACTTTGCGCTCTTGCCAATACAGATCCCAACCGCCATTGAGCACCAATGTTTTGAGTGCCGCGAGGCCGTCAGCAGTCGCTTCACTCCAATGCATACCTTTATGCTTCTGGCGTCGAGACACGATCAGATCACAAGCTTTCTCGGCGTGACCGCTGCCGATGTAGATGCGCTTGGCACGGCGTTCCTTGTAGTTGACGATGTAAGGTTTTCTCGCGGCGAGGTAATTGACCAGTTCATCCAGTTTCTGCTCGTTTCGACACTGGGGGCGGTAGGTCTCTAACCGGGCAATGGCATCGTCCACTTGGCCGAGCCATAGACACGAGATCAACGGCCCCATCAAGGCAGCCTTGGCCTTGCGGCCATAGCAGATCATACTTGTCATCTCGTAGCATTTCTTGATCAAATGGTACCAGTCTAGTATCAGTTCCTTGTTAACGAAGGCCGTCAAGCGTTCAGCGAAGAAGTTACGAATCCAACGAGCCCCATCGCCCAATAAGGTGACCCAGCTATCCGGTCCACCGCAAAGCAACAGGAGCAAATAGAGTTGATTCAGAACATCACTGCCGCGTCCACTCAAATAGCGAAACCCTTCTCGAGTCGCTATCCGAGCCGTGCGGATGTAGAGTTTGCTTCTTCGCTCAGGGCGTCGGACCTCCACATCGTCCGTCGCCGCTATGATCTGGCCTGGCTTGACCTCTGGCCCCAAGCGGCGCAGTTGCGCAATATCGTCGACTTCCTCCCGCCGAGCCGTCAGAATCCGTTCCCAGTCACAGGCGCTGACTCCATCCGGCGGTTTAGGGCTCTCCGCTTCCAGTGCTATCTCGACTGCTTCAGTCAATTCCTCTGGCCAAGCAGCCGGTCTCCGTACATCACCAGATGGAACCAATTGCGCTTTCAATCCACTCAAGTCCTCACGCTTGAGCAGTTTCTTCACTTCCGCAGCCTCGGCTTGACGAATCACTTCACCGTGCCTGCGCACCAAACGCCGCACCTCTGTCGCGCATATCATCTCTTCACATTGCGTTTGCCACCCCAGCAAACGTTCCACAGTCACAAAGGGCAAGTCCAGCGGAAACATACAGGCCCACTCCTGCAAGTTGCGCGTGATGAGCATCCCCTTGTGGTCAGGCAACACCGCGTTTCCCGGCATCTCGTGTGCTCCCAATTCTTCGTTGTAGCATACTTGTCGCGGCAAGTACACAATTCCCAGTCGGCACGCCACCTTCAACGCTTCGTGCCCGTCACCTGTCACCGCCTGAGGGGGAAAAACGCTGCCGGTATTGCTCTACCAGCAGCTTGTCTACCTCTTCCCACTGCGACTTCAGCAAGTGCCTCATCACTTCCTGGCCAATGGTCAGCACCCCCGTTTCCATCTCATCGAGTGCCGTCTCGGGCTTCAGTTGCTCTGGATCGATATCCGGCACATCGAAGCTGTGTAACTCTGTCATCTGATCGGGATGCTCATCGTCGTCGACACGGCAAATCAATACTCGTAGGTGACTCATTTTATCCTCCTCGATTCTCTGGCTACGCCGTTTGGCCAGTAGCATACCACAGTTTGCCAGTTATGAGGAGGGCGACTTGACCCAACGCTTGTGCGCGCTAAC
>JBNGCP010000253.1:0-1655 GCA_049974845.1 Anaerolineae bacterium
CGGGGATCGCCGCGGGGGTCCTCGCCGCGAAAGAAGTCAGGACCCGGATAGCCCAGCTCAATCCGGTAAGTCTCGAAGGCCGGCTCGCCCGTAGGCATGAGCATGATGACGACGCCGTCATAGGAGAGCGACGAGAGCGGCGTCCAGAACGCGCCCCCATAGATAGGCTGGTCATCGACGGTCAGAACGAAGGGGGGACCGGCCACCGGGATAGCGAGTTGAGCAAGGCGCTCGGTCGCCTCGGCGGTCAGCGTGAAGGCGTGCGTCACCGCGTCGTAAGAGACGATGTCGACCAGCGTGAGAAGCGGTCCTGCCTGGAGCGGGATCTCCTCGAGAGATCGTGTGGCGCCCTCCGGGCCTGCATCCTCGGGCAAGAGATCGGCTGGCGTCACCCCCTCAGCAGTCAGGTAGATGGCCAAGTCGGGCGTTGCGAGGGGCTGTGGGGCCGTGGATGCCGTCATCTCGGGACCCTCCGACGGCTCACGCGTCCCTCCCTGACGCTCCGGCGACCGGGCCTCCGTCACGGGAACACCTCGGCACGCACTCAGGAGCAGGGTGCAGAGCAACGTCACTGCACAGACAGCTTTCATAGAGCACCTTCTATGGATAGGATCGTGTCTGGCAGGATAACCGGCTTCTATGACACCAATGTGACAGGCGAGCGATATCCCGAAGACAGGCAAGTTGGTGTACAGTGGCGGTACGCGAGTGCCGTAAGCACCTTACGCGGAGAGGCCGCCGGGGCAGTTCTGGCCCGTCGTGGGCCAAAACCGCAATTGCTGAAGCTGAAGTGCGTATCAAAGGAGGTCGAGATGAGTGAGGAAGAGGTCCGCACTGAGGAGTTCCGAATCGACGGTGACAGACTGCTGGAGAAAGTTCGGGAGATCATCCGCAAAGGCAACGTGCGCCGCATCGTGATCAAGAGCGCCGACGGGCGACCGTTAATCGACATCCCCCTGACATGAGGCGTGGTCGGGACGGCGCTGGCGCCGCAGCTTGCGGCGGTGGGCGCCATCGCGGCCCTGGTGGGACGGGCGACGATTGTGGTCGAACGGATCGGCGGCGCAGAAGAAGAGAAAGGCGAGGCAAAAGCGCCGCCGGAAGCGGAAGTCGACTAGACCTTTCGCAAGCAAGGCACCCCCTCGCTTCCGCGAGAGGGTTTCGCTAACGTGCGCGCCTCCAGGCGTGCGTCCTGGGCACGCAGCCTCCGCCAATCTCAGTAGGTCACGACCCGAGGGAGCTCCTTGGCCTGCGCGACCCAGCTCTCGACCTGCGAGAGGGCCGGCACCCGACGCACGAGCTTCTTCTCCGCGTTGACTTCCACGATCTTCTGGTGCAGATTGGCGGGATTTCGCTGTGCCAGCTCCGGCACGGTGTCCACCCCGGCCTCCTCCAGAAGGTCCGCGTACTCCTCGCCGACGCCCTTGATCCGGAAGAGATCGACGTGGTTGACGAACTCGAGGATCAGCTTACCACTGATGCCGGTCGTCTCGGCCAGAGCCTTGCGTCCAGCCGACGTCGACCCCTTCTCCAGCAGCGCCCCGGTCGTCATCACCCCAGCATCCATCAGCTTCTGCGCATAGACCTCGCCAATGCCTTCTACCTCGGTCAATTTCGCCATATCGTGCCTCCATTTCGGTTTGAGTAGATGAACA
>JBNGCP010000254.1:0-1646 GCA_049974845.1 Anaerolineae bacterium
GTAGATGGGGATTTGCAGCGATGATCCCCGGATGGTGCTCATTAACAATTGCAGTATAGCTCTCGACCAGCCGCTGGCTGATGCCGAGTATACCTGAGATCTCACTTGGTGCGAAGCCCCGCTCCAGGAGCTTGATGACGTGCTTGTAGACCTGGGCGTAGCGCTCCACCGAGCGCAGGTTGTGCACCGGCGATAGCTTGCGGCCAATCTCGGGCTCCAGGTACCCCTCTTCCAGCAAGCGAGCGACTTCCGTCTTGTGGCTGAGGGTTGGGCCCACGTCGTGGACGGTCCCTCGATGGGGCAGGAGCCGGTCTTCCGCCTGTTGAACCTCGGTGATATCGTCGCCGACAGTCCACTCAGCGGTGAGCGTCATGGCGCTGAGCTCGGTGTAGGCTAGCGCACCGCCTTGCTCGTAGGCCTGGTCCAGAAGCCGAGCGTGGCGTCGGCGGCGAACGGTGCTGAACGCCTCGCCATCGGCCAGAGCTTGGAGGTCCCCATCGGTCAGTAGGTCCAGGATGACAGGGACCTGAGGGATCTCTTTCATCGGCTTGAAGGCGTGTTTTCTGCCATCGTCAGGGACGGCCATCCAGAGCATCTGCCCTGGCTTCAGCAGGGAGGCCGGTTTGACGAAAGCCTCGATGGTCTCCAGAATGCGCTCGATCATCGCCTCGGCGAAGATGACCTTGTTGTCATAGCCGAACTCGGTGACGAACAGGTGGCGCAACACGTTCGTCAGGGACTTCTCTCGCAGCGGCGAGAAGTTTCGAGACCGGTGAGTTCCCTTGGTGCTCATCGGAGCCCCCCTTTTTCGCCCTCGTCGAGGGCGGGTGGAGCTTCATCGGGTGTCTCTGCCCTTGGAGAGGGGTGCAGAATCGTCCGTTTAAGCCGCTCCAGGGTGCGTTGATGCTCAGGTTTGTCCAAGTCGACATAGAGCTCTCGATATTGCCCAATCAGGTTCTCGGAGATGCCGATGACACTCTGCATCTGCTGGGGGGTGAGCCCCCGGTCCTCCAGGATCATCACCAGGGCGAAGTGATGCAGATAGCGCGCCATGCTGATGATGCCGTGATTGCCCAGTTCCCGCGAGATGTGAGAGAAACTCAGGTCCTCAACGTAGCGGCGGATGATAGGGATCTTGTGGGAGACGCCTCGGCCCATATCCTGGATCTGGCCCCGGGAGGGGAGGGATTCGCCTTGCTCGCGGAAGTACGCGAAGACCCGTTTGACGCTCTTGTGGCTGATGCCCAGGATGCAGGCCACGTCCTCCTGACTCAGAGCGCCGCCCTGCATCGTGGCCTCATAAACCACGCGGTGGACGCGGAGACGACGCAGGGCCAGCGAGCCCTGGTTGGCCCATACCTGAGCGTCCTCGTCGGCCATAACCGTCAGATGCACGGCCACCTTTTGGCAGGTCTCCAGGGGTTTACCTGGGGGCTCATCGATAGCGATAGCCTGATAGGTGATCTGACCCGGCTGACGGGCGAAACCAGCCTGCTCATCCACCAGCTGCTGCACACGGCGGGCGAGCACCTGAGCTTCGATCGGCGAGAGATCGTAGCCTGACTGCAATTCAACTTGAATAGCGTGCAGGGACGTCTTATGATGAAGCCGTTCTGCAATTCCGGATTTCATATTCGTTCTCCTAG
>JBNGCP010000255.1:0-1640 GCA_049974845.1 Anaerolineae bacterium
CCCAAGTTCCGCAGTTTGGCGCACAATTGTGATTTTTGAGATTTTTTTCAGTGAGCACTCCCTGGCCCCTGGCCCCCAAACGCGGTTTTGCTTTTTCGTGAGGATGGCGATGCGACGAAACGGCGATGTAGTGAAAACCTACGGGATTGCCCCGGCGAATAGCACGCCTACAATCGGGGCATGTACATTCGTCCGATCACGGTACACAAGAACGGCAAGCGGCACGGGTACTGGGCATTGGTGGAGTCGTACCGTACGCCGCGCGGGCCGCGTCAGCGGGTGGTTGCGTATCTCGGCCAGGCGGAGGCCTCGGTGCGTTGCGGGGTGCGACAGCAGGCCTCAGGCAGGCCGTATCAACGCATGCTGTTTGACGATACCGAGCCGGCCTGGGTGGAGGTGGATGCCCGAGGCATCCGCGTCGAGCGGTGTTTGGAATTCGGCGGGCCTTGGCTGGGGCTTGCGTTGCTCAAACGCCTGGGCTTGACCGATCTCTTTGAGCGGTTGATCCCGGCCGGACGTGAGGCGGTGCCGTGGCCGCTGATGGCGATGGTGCTGGTAATCGCGCAGTGGTGCGACGCATCCAGCGAACTGCACATCGCCGAACACTTCTACAAAGACAGTGCCCTCTGCGATCTGCTGGGGATTGGGCAGGCGCCGATCCATGACGACCGGCTCTACCGCACCCTGGATCGTCTGTTGCCCCACAAGGAGGCACTGGAATGCCACCTTCAGGGACGCCTGGGCGAGTTGTTCGACCTCAATTATGATCTGCTGCTGTACGATGTGACCAGCACGTATTTTGAAGGTCAGGCGTTGGGCAACAGCCTTGCCAGACGCGGCTACAGCCGGGATCATCGTCCGGACTGCAAGCAGGTCTGTATCGGGCTGGTGGTGTCCCGATGCGGGATGCCCCTGGGCTATGAGGTCTTCGCCGGCAACCGCCATGATTCCACAACCGTCGAAGAGATCGTCGAGACGATGGAGCGGCGGTACGGCAAGGCCGACCGCATCTGGGTCATGGACCGGGGAATGATCTCGCAGGACAATATCGAATTGCTCAAGCAGGACGGGCGGCGGTATATCATCGGCACGCCCAAATCGAGGCTCAAACGGTTCGAGGCACAATTGCTGTCTCAGAACTGGGACACCGTGCATGCAGGCCTTGAGGTCCAATGTTGTCCCAGTCCGGACGGCCGGGAGACGTTTATCCTGTGCCGCAGCGAGGACAGACGCAAGAAAGAGCAGGCGATGCATAACCGCTTCGAGAAACGGATGGAAGAGGGACTCCGGACGATCGAGGCCAGTTGTGGCCATCGGAAACTGGATCCGGTTACCGTCGCCAAACGGGTAGGGCGCTTGTCGGGGCAAAACAGCCGTGCGGCCGGATTGTTCCAAACGGATGTCGTCAGCGACGCCGATGGACGGGCCAAACTGGTGTGGCACAAAGTCGAGGGGTGGCGAAACTGGGCGAGCCTGACGGAAGGCTGTTATATGCTGCGGACCAATATCCCAGACTGGAGCGGACAGGAACTGTGGCAGGCCTATATCCAACTGACGGAGGCCGAGGCCGCCTTCCGGATTCATAAGAGCGACCTGAACATCCGGCCGGTCTGGCATCATAAAACCGAACGCGTGTTAGC
>JBNGCP010000256.1:0-1621 GCA_049974845.1 Anaerolineae bacterium
GAAAGGAACTAAAAGCCAACGCTCCAGATCAGCGGAGCATTGGCTAGTAGGGGCGCAGTATACTGCGCCCCTACTAGCCAATGCTCCGCTGATCTGGAGCGTTGGCTTTTAGTTCCTTTCAGAGGGTGAGTGAATGCGAGCATCAACGCCCCCCCCTTGCGATACCCCCTGAGCTTTATTACCGGCTCGATTCTGGAGTGGAGTATGAGTGAGCAAGGCGACGACAGCTTCGTTTCAGGAGGCCGCCATGGCGCGACCATCGATTGATCAGATGATTACGTTTTTCCACACGCGCGACCTTGAGAAAACCGACCATTTCTATCGGAAGATCCTCGGGCTTCCCCAAACGCTCGATCAGGGAGATTGCAGGATTTACCAAGTGAGCTCGGACGGATACCTCGGGTTCTGTCGTCGGGAGACGCCGACCGAAAGACCGGAGGGGATTATCCTCACGCTCGTCACCGAGGAGGTCGACGCGTGGTATCGTCGCCTCAGCGACCACGGCGTGTCGTTTGAGAATCCTCCAGCGCACAACCAGCGGTACGGCATCTACCATTGCTTCCTACGCGACCCCAACGGCTATCTCATCGAGATCCAATGCTTCGACGATCCGCGGTGGAAATCACGTGGATGAGTGACAGAGTCTGTGACGTGTCCCCCAACAGACAGTATAGAGAACCGCATGGTTGCTGTTGTCCCTGACTTAGCAAGCCGACGCCAGCGAGGGCGTGTCCAAAGAGATGAGCATGCTACCGCTCAAAATGGGTTTGCCGATTCAGGGCGGGATGGTATACTGTTGGCGGTTTTGTGTCCTATTGCGGTGATCTTGGGAGGGACCATGGTTGATGCCGAGCTGCTGGAGATTCTGCGATGCCCGTATTGTGTGAGCGGGGAGACCCGACGCACCGATAAAGAGGATCCGGGAGTTCTGGACCTCGTGCGCGACGAAAGTTGGCTCGTGTGCCAGGACTGCGGTCGCAAGTATCCCATTCGAGACGACATCCCGGTGATGCTGATCGAGACCGGCGAGAAATGGATGGACACGCCGGTCGAGGATCTGCCCGTTCCACCTCCTGAGGAAGACTGATGTCGTTTGCTGAGCACAATTGGCCGGTCGTGGCTCTCAGTGCGGCAGGCTTGTTCTTCATCTTCCTAGGCCTTCTCTCCCTCGCGCTTCCCACCTCGCTAGAGGGCGACCTGCTGTGGGAGTTGAACGGCCGTCATGCCCTCAACTTGATGGATGCCGCCGGCGCCTTTGCCCTTGCCCTGGGGCTTGCTCTGACGTGGATCGGAAGCAAGCTCTGGAACCGCCAGCTTCTCGCTTGATCACGACGTTCCCAAGCGGGGAGACACTTCCTTCCGCAAAGGGCACCTACGGCCTCGGCTTGAGCTTACGATCGAGCCGCCAAATCACCGTTGGCGCCCTCGGCACCTGGCGCTTCCCTGAAGGCACATATCTCTACGTAGGGAGCGCATGGGGGCCCGGCGGGCTCAGGGCACGACTCAGCCGGCACCTCCGGGGCAGTCCCAAAGTGCGGTGGCACGTGGACTATCTGAGAGCCCACGCCGATCCGATTGCCGTCTGGATGGCATCAGACGCCCGCGTTGAGTGCGCCTGGGC
>JBNGCP010000257.1:0-1610 GCA_049974845.1 Anaerolineae bacterium
CAGCTTTAACTAACTCCAGATGATGGTATAGTAAACGTATGAAAACCAAAAAACAGATTTCAGAACTCACAAAAAATAGTGTCTTCGCGGGCTTCATAAGGCGGCTGAAAGCGCGCGCCGCGACGTTGCCAGATCCTCGCACCGGAAAAAATACCAAGTATGCGATGAGTGACATCGTTCTAGGGGCTTTCTCCGTCTTCTTTTTGCAATGGCCCTCGTTTTTGTCGTGGCAGCAGGATATGAAGAAGCGGTCTGGTCGCAGTAATGCGGAGACCTTATTCCAGATCGAGGGCATCCCGTGCGATCAACACATCCGGGATATGTTGGATCCGATAGCGCCGCAGCATTTCTATCCCGAGTTCCACACCTTGTGGCGCGACGTGGTAGCGGCAGGGTACCTGGAGGCCTATCAAGTGCTAGGCGGTCAGCATATCCTGCTCAGTGTGGATGGGTCCCAGTATTTCAGTTCGTATGCGCTGGAATGTGATAACTGCTCGCACGCTAAACGCCGCAATGGGGACGTCCAACACTTCCACACGGCCCTAGTCTCGGCCGTGGTGGCCCCTGATAACCCGCACGTGCTGGCCGGGCCGCCGGAGTTCATCATGCCCCAGGATGGCCACACGAAGCAGGACTGCGAGCAGGAAGCCAGCAAACGCTGGCTCAGCCACCATCTGGACGCCTATGCGCCGTGGGATCCGATTGTGATGGGCGACGATTTGTATGCCCATCAGCCTGTGTGCGCCCAGATTCGGGACCAAAACGGCCACTTTCTGTTCGGTTGTAAGCCAGATTCCCACGTGACGCTCTACCAGACGCTCGCTAAGCCGGAAACCGAGATCACGACGCACACGGTGCGCAAATGGGACGGGCAACATGGAGAACTATGGACCTATCGTTTTTGCAATGACGTCCCGTTGCGCGCGGGAGAGGACGCTCTGCAGGTCAATTGGTTCGAACTCCACATCACCCGCCGGGATACGGGCGAGACCCGCTATCACCACACTTGGATTACGGACCTCACCGTCACCGAAGATAATCTGGCCGAATTGGTGCGCTGTGGGCGAGCGCATTGGAAAATCGAAAACGAAAACAACAACGTGTTGAAAAACCACGGCTATCAGTTCGATCATAACTTTGGCCATGGCGATCAATATCTCGCTCTGACCCTGCTCACGTTGCTGCTCCTCGCGTTTCTGCTCCATACTGTCACCCATCTCTCTAACAAGATCTATCGTCGCCTGCGAGAAGACGCAGGCCGGCGGGACACCTTCTTCCAAGACCTCCGCGCCTTGTTGCGCTATCTGCGGTTTGATAGTTGGAGCGCGTTGCTGCACTTCATGGCCGTGGGACGTGAGCTCCTGCCCGGTCCTCTTTGATGACCTCAAGGGCGAAGCTCAGGGACCTCACGCACACTACCGCCTCAGGAACTACTGAAGGCGGTGTGTTCCCCTGTCATCCAGGGCCGTCAGCGGCTTCGGCAAAGTCCACCACGTCACTTTCATACAGCGTACCTTGCTGGCCACCTTGTCAACCTAGCAGATCTCCCTCTTCAACACCCCCGCTCTGTTTACAAACGGGATGGACTAAACCCATAATTGGAACTGCTG
>JBNGCP010000258.1:0-1603 GCA_049974845.1 Anaerolineae bacterium
CAGGTATAACAACATGCGTATGAACAGTCCGGAAACCGTCACGATCGAAGCGTTTCAGGCGCTCCAAGCGCAGTTAGCCGCCTTGCAGGCCGAAGTCCAGGAACTTCGGGCGGAAAACGCCCGCCTGCGTGACGAGAACCAGCGTTTGCGTGAGGAGTTGAAAGCCCTCAAGCAGGCGCCCTTCAAGCCTCGTCGCCGTCGCAAGTCCCAACGCAAAGATCCCACGAAGCGTCAACAGCAAGGTCGCAAAGCAGGTCATGCGGGAAGTGGACGGTCGCGTCCGACCCGCATTGATCGCACGGAGTATATCGCAGTCGGGGACCAGTGTCCCGATTGCGGTGAACACTTGACCGGCGAGGGCTTGAAGCGCGAACGGGTCATTGAAGACATCGAGCCAGTGCGGCCCACTCAGGTCACGTGCTATGAGATCGAACGTCGCTGGTGCCCCTGCTGTCGCACTTACAAGGAAGCGCCCGTTGCCGACGCCTTGCCCCGCCACCGCTTGGGGCTGAATGTCATGCTGTTCGTCGTTTACCAGAAGGTTGCTTTGGGCTTGAGCTACGGCAAGATCCGGCAGGAGTTGGCCACCTACTTCGGATTGCAGGTCAGCAAAGGACAGTTGAGCAACATCGTTGCTGAAGTCGCTGACTTCTTTGGTCCGGCCTATGCGCGACTGATTGAGGTGTTGCGCCAACAAGCTGCGGTTCACGTCGATGAAACGGGATGGCGCGTCAACGGCGACAATCACTGGTTGTGGGTATTCATCAGCGACGTGGTTACGCTCTACATCCTCAGCCACAGTCGGGGGAGTCTGGTTCCCAAAGCGCTGCTGGGTTCTGAATTCGACGGCAGCGTCATCAGTGACTTCTACTCCGCGTACTCCCCCTTGGAATACACCAAGGGCAAGTGTTGGGCACACCTGTTGCGCGATGCTCACCAGCTGATCGAAGGCAAACCGCCGCCCGATCCTGAACGGCTTGAGTTCAAGGAAGATCTGCACCACCTGTTCTTGGAGATGGGGCTGGCCTTGGAACAAGTCGCGCTTGACGAAGCGGCTCGTGAGGCCCTGTACCAAGAGATGCGTGAACGCTTGCAAGCCTTCGCCCAACGTTCGTGGAGCGAGGCTGACTGTTGCCGCTTGGCACGACGGATCAAGAAGCACTTGGATGACTTGCTGTTGTGGCTGCGCGATCCTGCTGTCGAGGCCACCAACAACGCTGCCGAGCGGGCGTTGCGCCCGGCTGTCATCACGCGCAAGACGTCCTTCGGGAGTCACTCGAAGAAAGGCGCCTTGGACTTTGCGCGTCTGTTGTCCTTGATTCGTACTTGGGAGCAGCAAGGTCACGACTTCTTCTCCACCGCACATGGGCTGCTCTCGCAGCCGTGCTCATAAAACTAAACGGTTACCGAACTTCTTACTGGTCTTGTAGGTAATGACACTTTGGGTAATGGACGTACGACCCCTGCACTCACCGAGTTTCTAAGATGGATAGTGGATGAAGATAGCAAATTGAAATCGGATTTGAGATTCTCGCAATTGTAGAGCCCACTTATCAGAAGCGCGAAGCCAACGTATCTTCCGTTGTTAGGATCTCAACGCATG
>JBNGCP010000259.1:0-1602 GCA_049974845.1 Anaerolineae bacterium
CTAAGGTTCACCACATGATCTCCATCACGGCGATGAGTGCACTGAGTGTCCACGCGATTGCTGTCGCCTGGCGAGCCGGGACACCGGCGACGTTCGTGCCCGACGTCAGCTCGGTGCGTGCCTTCTTCGAGCGATGTTCGAGAAGAGCTGGAGGACGATCCATTGGCTCAACTACGTGGTGTTTCTCCTCGGGACGGTGCACGCGCTGCTGATCGGTCCGAACTTCCAGCACCCCATTGTGCAAGTCATCGCAACAATCATGGCCTTGACTCTGGTTGTCGTTTTCGTCCTGAAGCGCTTGGAGGAGCGACGACGGCGTCGTCGCCGCCAGAAGCGAGCCTAGTCTCGGTGTTGCTCCATTGTGTTAGGAGGTAAGCTATGAGTCGCGTTGGTTTCGGTCTGTGGAGTATAGTGACGCAGGTGCCGCTGTACGTCATATGGATTGTGGCGATTGTGGTGGCGGTCTCTCGATGGTCTCGACATCCGCGGGTCTCTCTGTTCTGTGTCATCGGTGTGTCGGTCCTTTTCGTGCAGACGCTGCTGAGCAGCCTGCTGACGCCGTGGCTGCAGGTGACGCTCATGCGCGGCGGCTTGAGGGCTAGCCGTCTGGGATTCGTGATGGGTGGCATTTCGTTGCTGGTTTCCCTCATACGCGCAACCGCCTGGGGGCTGTTGATCGCTGCGATCTTTATCGCGCGCAACGACGCCGGGTCGCAGGCAACAGAGGATGAGCAACCGAAGCCGAGGTCAAGCCGGATCTAGGTCGAACTAGGAGATGCTGAGTGGCTACTGAAAGAGACGTTGTCAGCCAAGACGGTGACTTGATGGATGAGGGTGCGGCCGGACAAGACGATCACGTTGCGGAGGCCGCGGCGCTGAATGCGACGGCCCGTTCACACCTGGCGAAAGGCGAGTGGGAGCCAGCCGTTGACGCTTACCGCCAGGTCATCCATCTTATGGAGGAGGCGGGGGACCGCGGCGGGAAGGCGGAGGCCCTGAACAATATCGCCAGCGTCTACCTGGCGTTGATGGATTACGATGAGGCGATGACCTATGCGACCCAGGCACGTGAGCTCTATCTGGAGATCGACGACGCGGTCGGAGAGGCGGTTGTCCTGAATAACATCGCTGCGGCGCACGATGGCAAGGGCGATTGGCAGAAGGCTATCGAGGTCTACGACCAGGCGCTGGCGCTGCGGCAATCAGCCGGTGATGGCGAGGGTGAGGCTAAGACCTTGCGCAATCTCGCCATTCTTTACGCTCAGCATGGCAATCGCGGTAAGGCAAAGTCCTATCTGAACCGGGCCCTGGTGGCGGCGCGGCGCGCAAACTCGCGCCAGCTGCTCTCGGACATTCGCAAGACGATGTCGCAGCTTCCCCGATTGCGCCGCCGCGGATAGCGAAATCGCCGGTCGGGGTTCCCTACATCAGGCGCTTGCGAAAACTCAGGACCACGACGAGGGTCCCCCCGAGGTACAGGCCGATCAGGAAGGCCGCCGGGCGCAGAAGCTGGCCGAGCTCTAAGCCCTTGGCGAAGAGGCCCCGGGACCATGCCTACCATCGACGCACTTCGGGATTATGTTAGTTGGTGGTGCGTAGCTC
>JBNGCP010000260.1:0-1561 GCA_049974845.1 Anaerolineae bacterium
ACCTAAATTTTTCTTACCATAATAACGATGCATTATAAGTAACGAGAAAGTGCTTGACAATTATAAAATTAATAGTTATTATTAATAACGATGTCATATAAAATAGAACAACCAATAGGAAATAATATTTATGTTTACGAAGTACAGAGCTACTGGGATAAATCAAAACAGCAGGCAAGGCAGAAGAGAAAATACATAGGCAAAAAAGATCCTAAAACTGGAAATATAATAACGCCAAGAAAAAGTAATCTTCCCCGTCTTTCAAAAGATTTTGGCAATGTTTATTTATTAAAACATATAGCGCAATCCATAGGGTTGACAGATATCTTAAAAAAGATATTTCCTGATGATTACAAGGAAATATTGGCATTTGCTTATTATGATATCAGTGAGAGTAAGGCTTTATATTTATTCAAGAGCTGGATTGAGATGACATATTTACCAGAGACAAAAGCATTAACCCCCAAACAAATAACTTCATTTACCAAGCAAATGTCATCAATGGAAGAGGAGAGAGAAAGATTTTTTAATAAATGGCTAGATAAGAGGAAACCAGTAAATGCTGTAGTATTTGATATCACTTCACTTTCAGGATATTCAGAGCTGATAAAGTTGCTTGAATGGGGATATAACCGGGATTTAGAAAAATTACCACAAATTAATATTGGAGTGGTATTTGATCAGGAAGGAAATATTCCCTTGTTTTACAGAATATATCCAGGGAGTATAACCGATGTTAAAACATTAAAAAACATACTAAAACATCTTGTAGCCAATAAATTAAAACAGATCATATTTATCTTGGATCGAGGATTTTACAGCGCATCAAATATCAGAGAAATGGAGGAAGAGTCAATAGATTTTCTCATTCCATTTCCATTTAAAGTCAAACAAGCAATTACGCTTATTTCAAAACATAAATCAATATTGCAAAGTCCCCTGAGCGCATTCAAGTTCAAAAAAGAAGTTATATACTACATAAAAGACAACATCGTCTTAGATGATATTAATTTAACCGCACATATTTATTTTAGCAAGACCAGAGAATATTATGAGCAAAATCATTTTATGAATAGATTATTGGATATAGAAGATAAAATAAAAAAGAGAACATTTTATTATCTCGGTAATGTCCATGAATATTTATCACAAAACTTCAGAGGTTCTGATAAATTATTTGATATTACCCTAAAAGAAGGGAAAGCATATTTAACCAGGAAAGTAAAAGCTATATCAAGAAAAATAAATAAAATGGGATATATGATTTTATTATCAAACAACCATACCATAACAAAAGATGATGCATTGCTTTATTACAGAAGGAGAGATCATCTGGAAAAACTATTTGACAGTTTAAAAAATGAACTTGATGGTAAAAGATTAAGAGGACATTCAAAAGAAACAATAGAAGGAAGATTATACTTGAAATTTATATCATTAATACTATATTCAGCAATAAGTAATAAAATGAAAGAACAGGAATTATTTAAAAAATATTCTGTAAAAGAATTGTTAAATGAAATGAAGAAAATTAGAGTAGTTGAAATGACAAATGGAAAAC
>JBNGCP010000261.1:0-1553 GCA_049974845.1 Anaerolineae bacterium
GGGAGTTTCCCCCAAAATATGTACCACTTGGAGCCGTGTTTATTGTGATCCTCTGGCAACGTTCGTCAGATCCTGTTGATCGAAAACCAGGTCGCCTTGCCGACCTCTTTCGGCTGGCCCAGCACCTGCCGGAACGACAGCCAGGCGCGCAGGCCGGGTCAAGGGCGCCCGCAGGGCGAGCAAGCGCAGCGCAGCGATCCCTTGACGCGGACGAGCACCTGGCTAAAGTGGAGCAGGTGCTGGAGCCAGCCAAGGGGATACGGAGCGTCGCTGACCTGGATTCACATGTCAAAGTCCGAACGCACGCGCTCGATGTACGTCAATGGCGGCAGGTTACCAATAGACGAGTGTCGCCGCTTGGTATTATAGTGTTGAAATCTTTCATCCACAACCACGATCAGTTCGTCGATGTCCGCTGCTCCCAGGAACAGCGAGCGCCCCTCGGTCTTGAACCGCCCGTTGAAGGATTCCATCTCCGGGTTGTCCTTGGCTCCTCCCAGCGCATAGGAAAGACGCATCTTGTCCTTCAAGAGCAACTGCGATGTCCATCCATAACCGGTGTAGACCGGGTCTCGGTCATGGTGCATGATCATTCCCGCACAAGAGATGCCCAGCTCCTGGAAAGTCTTCTTGGCCCGTTCCCAGGCTCGCAACGCCAGGGTCGTATCATTACTCTCGCCGACAGCCCAACCGAAAGCCGCTTTGCTGGCGTGGCCGATAATGGGCATCAGGAAGGCCTTTTTGTCTCCATCTGCGTACAAAATCTCCGTAAAATCGGTGTAAACCACCTCAAACAGGCCGATTTCCGTCATTTGGGCCACCAGATTGGCCAGCTCACCGGCCTCCAGGATCGCCTGGTAGACGCCACTGGGCTTGCGCCGACGCGTGCCACGCAGGATGCGCAAGTCCCACAGCCTCAGCAGCCGCTCCACCACCTTGTGGTTGACGTGGCAGTGATGGACATCGCGCAACTCGGTCATGATCCGAGGCAATCCGTATTCGGGATACTCCCGCGCGATGGTCTCCAGGATAGGCTTCAGGTGAACGTACTTTTCCTCGTAGTCCACCTTGTCGTTCTGGTGATAGTACCACGTCGACTTTGGCAGATCCACGGCCGCCAGCGCGCAGTTAAGTCCGTGCGTGTCCTTCACCGCTTGCACCAGGGTCACCTTCTGCTCCGGCGTCATCGCCTGGAGCTCAAGAATCCTTTTAAAAGTGCGATCTCCACTTCCTTCTTGCCGATCAGCTGTTCCAGATCTGCGATCTGGCGCTCGTACTGGGCCACGATGTTGTCCTCGGCGAAGATATCGGGCCCTTTCTCTTGGAATGTCTTCTTCCAGGTGTTGACCGTGTTGGGATGGATCCCGTACACCTTGGCCACTTGCGCTGCCGACTTGTCGCCGGTCAGCAATTCCATAACCACCTGGAACTTGAGCTTCGCCGAATACCGCTTTCCCATGTTTGCCTCCTCTGTCCATGATATGATCCCACACTTGCCAGAGGAGGTCAAATTCACACATTGCCTACTGGTACAGATTTTGGGGGTAATATCC
>JBNGCP010000262.1:0-1536 GCA_049974845.1 Anaerolineae bacterium
TACCACGGCTGAAGCCGTGGCCTGATATGGATTGACAATTCAACCCCGCGCAGAGCGATTTCTTTGTTTTTTTGTTTTTCGTTGAGCACTGCTGTTGCTGTTGTGGTTTCTACCGGGGCCGGGTCGGGCGGCAGTTTTCGCGACGGTTGATCATGCTGATATTCGTGGGTTGGGTACCACAAGACTTACCTTCTTCGCGGAGCTGCCTCTGTCTATTTTCGTGGATCATCCCAACGTCGGATGCCAATGTGGCCACGTCGAGGGTTCTCCTGTCGGCTTGCCGCCCGTCCGGACCCATTTCTTTCATACCTTAGAGGGATATTGCTCCCTCTGCTCTTGCATCACCTGTTGTCCGATCGCCCAGATAAAACCCAGTTCTTCCCGCGCCACGGCCGTTATAACCACCTGTGAACGCTTGCCTCGCGCCATCAGACGCCGGTAGCGACTGTGGAGGCGCTTCTGGGCCTTCCACGCAATCACTCCGACCGCCTCGCTGACCTCGGCGGCACGCTTACGCAGCGATCGCGTCCAGGCCGGCTTGTGGCGGTACGCCCAGGCCGATTCCGTCAGTACCCGCCGAACATGCCGATTACCGTTTTTGGTGATCCCGCCCTGACGACGCATCTGTCCGCTGGAATGCTCTCTGGGGACCATGCCCACGAATGCCATCAACTCACGGGGCGAACGAAAGCGACTTAAATCGCCCAGTTCCGCGACCAGTGTCATCGCCGTAACCTCCCCGACGCCGCGCATCGCCATTAACGCCCGGACCAGCGGCTCCAGCGACCAGTCCTCCAACGCCTCAACCATCCGGGCCTCCATCTGCCCGACCCGCTCCTGGGCTTCCTGAACCGCCCATACCGCCTCATCAAAGGCGACCTGTAATTCATGGATGTCGAACCTTTGCTTGCGCAACCATCGCCAGTGTTCCCTGGTCCAGTGCTTGCGGCCATACCGTCGCCCGTGACGAAGAACCAATGAGCACAACCGCTGCCGGCATCGTCTCTCGGCCTGCTTGAAATCGTCACGGCAACGCACCAGCTCCCGTACCGCCTCGTGATGAGGATCGGGAACCCACACCCCCGTCAGGTCTCCGCTTCGCAGAAGACGCGCCAGCGTCATCGCGTCACGCCTGTCGGTCTTGATCCGGTCGCCGGGACGTCGAGGTATCATCGAGGGCGCCGCCACCAGGCATGAATGCCCCATCCGCTTAACCAACCTGTAAATACCGTAGCCGCACGGGCCGGCCTCGTACGTCAAACACACCCGGTCGTGACGAGCCGCCAATCGTCGCACCACACGCCGGATCGCTCCCTCGCTGTTCTCAATCGGCCCGTGCGAGACTACCTCTTCCATGTCCCTGGCCACCGCAACGAAAATCGTATCCTGGTGTACGTCCAGTCCCACATATGCTGTACAATCTGCCATGACCTGCTCCTTCTCAATGTGGCTCTGCCCGCGGCTGATCAAAAAGACCGGCCTAAAAGGTAACCCACGACCTTGAGATCGGGGCAGGTCAATCCATTATGTCTATTG
>JBNGCP010000263.1:0-1521 GCA_049974845.1 Anaerolineae bacterium
GATTCGGTTCCGGATGGTGTTGGTGAATTCAAAGGGCGTGTTGGTGGCTGCCCTAGTGGGGCAGCGATTGTCAGATGAGCCCGCGACGCTGCTGATCGATGCCGAGCCAGGGGCTGCGGGGCTTTGGGCATCTAGACACCCAAAGCGTCCAAGTAACTGACCTCGCCGGGGGCGGCCCCGGCCACTTGGAGGGCACTCTGGCCCGGATATCGATACTGTCGTTGCTGCTCGGATCGCCGCTGCGCGGGCTGGAAGTTGTGGTATATCGCCCAGACCAACGCCGCCCGCGCCACGCGCTCCTCTGAGCGATGATTGCGACCGTGACTGAGCCGTAAACGAAAGTCCCGCCAGCACCACTCCGGCGATACGCGTTGGGTGCCCTCACAGTAGGGGATCTGGTAGACCAGGAGCGTGTCCATGAAGCGGCTTAGCCACTTGCCCACGGGCGCCCCATGCGGATGGTCCAGGAGCTCCTGCAACGCCGCTTCCGCCGCCGTATCATCCACGGCATCAATCACGCGACGCACCAGCTGCAGCAACTCCGTAGCGACCGTGTCCCGGATCTCGTCCGCGGCGTCGCCGGCCTGCTCTGCCGCGCGGCGCGCGGCCTTCATCACATGGCGACGGACATTCCGCCAGAGATGCCACACACACCGTTGCTGCTGCACCCAGGCCAAACCCGACCGCAGATAGCTCAGCAGCCCTTTGGCCCCGTCCGACGTCACCGCGCGCAGCCGATCCAGGTCTAGCCCCGCGCGCTGGGCCTGCTGGAACAGCTGCTCCCAGGCGGAGGCCTGCTCTTCCCCCGACACGACCACCGGCGGGTAGATCAAGCCACTCACACTGTCCACGATCATCAGCACCACGCGCTCCGTCCCGCCGACCAGCTTCGTCCACAGGCCATCCGTGCCCACCACCTGGCCGGCATCCACATCCGCCAATTGCTCCGGCACGCTCTCCTCAGCCTGCTCCCCGGCCTGATCCAGCCACCGATGCACAGTACTAGCCGCCAAGGTACTGCGCTCCGCGGGTTCCGGGTCCAGCGGCCGCCACAGCCGCCACCGCTCTTGGCGCCCCATCCACGACCGCAGCACTTCCGCCGTGCGCCGCAGCGAGGTACCCAGATGCTGCCAATGATCGATCGCCGCCCGATGCACCTCGCGCGCATACCAACTCCGGCGTTTCAACAACGGTGACTGCTCCGAGTACGTCCGCTCGCACGCGCGACACTGATGGCGCTGCACCTGGATCGTCCGCCGTCCGCCCAGAAACCACGGATGGCGTTCATAGTGTCCGTACTTAATCGTCCAGGTACTCCCACAGTTAGGGCAGCGTTTCCAATCCCACACCGTGCGTTCCGCCAACTCCACCAACCCGGCCAGAAATGCACAGCCTCGCTCTACGATGTTCATCTTGCGTTACGCTCCCATGGGTTCAGCTGCCACCCTAACCATGCACGTAACGTCCGCCTCTGTCAAACGCCGCCCCGCGATCCGCACCAACAGAGTTTAGAACCGAGTC
>JBNGCP010000264.1:0-1520 GCA_049974845.1 Anaerolineae bacterium
GATCTCCCGCCTCGGAGCGCAGCTTCATCGACGTCAGTGGAGAGCGTGTCACTAGTGCACTATAGCATAAATAAGATTCCGGTTACACACTCAGGGGCCTACCTTTGTAAGTCCACTTGAACGGCTTGGCCATCGTTTCATTGTAGTACTGGGCGAACTTGAGCACCTTGGCAACCAAGTCGGCGACCGACGTAAAGTTGCCGCGTTTGAGCATCTTGCGCACGATGATGCTGAACCAGATTTCTACCTGATTCATCCAAGACGCGTGGACCGGTGTATAGTGAAAGACGATCCGATGGGTAGGGTCACTGAGGAAGGCAGCTCGGGTCTCCATGGACTTCAGTATCCCGCGCTTCCCCTTGACTCCCAAGTCGTCGGCGAAGTCCGATTCGCTCGCCACATACCGGGCCAAGGATTCAGACATATGCGTATTCAGGTTATCAACCACAAAATGCCACCGTACGACCCGCGGATCAGACGCAACCGTGCGTTGAATGTGTTGCAGAAAGTCTTCTTCGTTGCGCGTGCTGCCATACGAAGGCTCTGCCACCTCCCCGCTGGCGACATCGAATTTCACGATGAACGTTTGCGTGCCGTGCCGGATATACTCGAACTCCTGGTGCTCCACACTACCCGGATGCACGGGCAACTTCGGATGAGCGCGCTCCAAGGCTTGCACGCCGCTCAGTTCATCCGTGCTGAGCACGCGTTCTCCTTGTTCAGCCAATTCGGGAGCCTGCTGATACAGCGCGTTGATATCTGCTACCTTCTCGTCAAAGTGTTCATCATGAGAAGGCGTCAGCCAGTAGCGGATCAGATGCGGCTTGAGATCCCCTTCTTTTTAAAAGCCTCGCCGCGTGCCGGGGCGAGATGTCTTTCACGATGTCACGTTTCTTGACTTCGTCCGCGATTTCGCGGCTCGTCCATTGGCTGATTGGACGACCTGTGTCTTCTGGGTCTTCGCAGGCTAAGGCCACGATGCGACAGACTTGGTCTGCTGTAATCCGCGCTGGCGCACCGGGACGCGGCAAGTCTGCCAGTCGCTCCTCAGCCCTCAACTCTTCTCGTGGAATAGGCGCCAACGTCGCCCACCGATCACGCCACCGTCGCACCATGACGACGCACACACCTTCTTGGCGGGCGATCTGGGCATTGCGCAGTCCCGCCGCAGCGGCTACCACAATCCGCGCACGCAGCGCGATCTGCTGCGGCGTACTATGGCGCCGTATCAGCTGGGCGAGATCTTGGCTGTCCTCTGTGCTGAGCTTCACTTCCGTGGGTTTGGGTCCGGGCATGTTGGCACCTCTCTTCAGTTTTTGGGCCACTTTACCCGATTCGCCCGCCCCGTCAATCCTGAACTGTATTTATGCCAAAGTGCACTAGCCCTCAACGCATGCCCGGTCAATCCGCCCCCGCGCCCCATTGGCCAAGGCCCGAGGTGCAACGCACCTAAGCTTTTGCCAACCGTGGCCCGACGCCAGAAGCGCCATGGACTGTCGAGTTAAGGTGCGTTGCACCTA
>JBNGCP010000265.1:0-1500 GCA_049974845.1 Anaerolineae bacterium
GTCGGCGCCATCGACCTCGTCCAGCGCTGAATGGGCGAAGCTCGGCGGGAGGACGGGAGCGGCGACCGCCCAGCAGATACAGGCCGCCAGGTGAGCGTCGCCGCGGTGATCAACGCGATTGAGACGCTGCTGTCGCAGCGAGAAGCCCCGGTGGTCGTGGCGCTTGACGGCGGCAGCGGCGCTGGCAAGTCGACCCTCGCCGCTGCGATCGCGGCGGCGTTCGATACCGCGCTGATCCCCCTCGACGACTTCTTCGCCGCCGGCATCCCCGACGCGCGCTGGGACACCTTCACGACTGAGGAGAAGCTCGCGCGCGCCTTCGACTGGGACAGGGTGCGCCGGGAGGCCCTCGAGCCGCTCCTCGAAGGGCGGCCCGCGCGCTGGCACGCCTTCGACTTCGCGGCGGGCCTGCGCCCCGACGGCACCTATGGCATGGAGGAGACCGCGAAGGAGCGCGCGCCCGCGGACGTGATCCTCCTGGAGGGCGCCTATGCCGCAGGCCCTGCGCTCGCCGACCTAGTGGATCTGACGATCCTGGTCGATGTCCCCCTGGCGGTGCGCTACGCGCGTCTGGAAGACCGAGAGGATCCGGACTTCCTCGCGGCGTGGCACGCGCGCTGGGACGATGTCGAGGCCCACTACTTCACACACGTGCGACCTCCACGCACCTTCGATCTGGTGGTGAAAGGACAAGCCGGGGCGCCCGCAACGTCAACCCGGCATCGAGACGTGACCACGGCAAAGGAGCCCACAGATGAACAAAGGCAGACTGGCTGATCCGACGCCCTTCCACCTGGAAGGAAACCACGCGGGCGTGTTGCTGATCCACGGCTTTACCGGCTCGCCCGCCGAGATGCGACTCATCGGGGAGTATCTACACGAGCGCGGCCTCACCGTCTCGGCGCCGCTGCTGCCGGGCCACGGCACGACCCCTGAGGACCTCAACCGACAGCGCTGGCAGGATTGGTACCGCTGCGTTGAGGAGGCCTTCGGCGAGCTCAGCGCAGCGTGCGATCCCGTCTTCATCGGCGGCCTGTCCCTTGGCGCCGTGCTGACGCTCCGCCTCGCCGCCGAGCACGCGGCCCTCTCCGGCGCCGTCGCCTACTCCCCCGCGGTGATGACCGCCGACAAACGCAGCTTTCTGCTGCCGATCGTCAAGCACCTGATCGACCAGGTTCCCAAGCCGCACCTCTTTCTCAGCGACGCGAGCGCCGACGAGCGGCTCTGGTACTACGACGTCTACCCCACCAAAGCCGCCCACGAGGTGCTCAAACTGGCTAGCCGTACCAAGCGCCAGCTCCGGCGCATCGACTGCCCTCTGCTCATCATCTACAGCACCGATGATGAGGCGATCCACCCCGACAGCGCGCAGTTCACCTATCGCAAGGCCGGCACCGAGGAGAAGGAGATCGTGGCCCTGGAGAACTGCGGCCATGCGCTCACCGTTGACCGTCAGTGGGAGGAGGTCGCCGAGCGCACGTATACGTTCATCGAGAGCCA
>JBNGCP010000266.1:0-1477 GCA_049974845.1 Anaerolineae bacterium
GGTCGATCACCGCCCGACGGCAGAAGCACCACCCATCGTGAAGCCTAGGCGCGCCCGTGCCTCCCGCTATCGCGTTTCCCGAAATAGGGTATACTGACTTCAGCGCGGTGCGCCGTCGTGCGTCACCCAACCGGACCGCCGGCACCGCCTTTTGTCCCACTGCAGCAGGTCCATCCGTCGCCCAGGCGCTCTGTGCCTGACCATACCAAGAGGTGGCGTTATGATGGGAGAACCGGTCCCCGACGATCATCAGCAGCTTCACCATCGTCTCCGATCCATGTGCCGTGAGCTTCGAGCGGCCCTCGCCCGGGAGGGCGGGGCGACGGCAGCACGGCGGGCGCTGCTTGCTGAGATCCTCGCCGTTCTGTCGACGACGGATCAGGCACTGCACCGACTGGAGGCGGAGCTCGACGCTGTGCGACGCCGCCACGAGGCCTTCCTCGACTTTGCACCCGCCGGGTACGTGGTCACCGACCCCGACGGTGTCGTGCGGCAGGTCAACCGCGCCTATGCCGCGCTGATCAGGCGGCCCGCTGCCGCTCTGGTGGGCAAGCCGCTGCTGGAGCATCTCGCCGAGGGCGAGCGCCCGTCCTGCGTTCGCCGTCTCGACGCGCTGCTGGAGAGCGGGGGCGAGGCCGGGGATACGTGGGAGAGCTGTCTGGCGCTGCCGGGCGGCGATGAGGTGCCGGTCGTCATCACCGTGGCGGCGGACCTGGATGGCGATGGCGCCGTGCAGGGGGTCTGGTGGTCAATCTGTGACCTCAGGGATCAGAAGGCGGCTCAAGAGGCGCTGGTTCAGGCGGAGCGGCAGGCGCTGATCGGCCGTCTGGCCAGCTCGCTGGCCCACGAGATCGGCAACCCGCTACAGACGGTGGTCGGCTGCATCGGGCTGTCGGAGGAGGCGCTTCAGGACGGTGACGGCGACCGCGCTATGGACCTCCTCAAGTTGGGCCGCGAGGAGCTGCTGCGTGCCGGTGACATCGTCGATCGCCTGCGCAACGTGACGCGCGGCTCGGAGCCCGGGGATCTTGCGCCCACCGACCTCAACGCGCTGATCGAAGAGGTCCTGACCCTGGCGGGGAAGCACGTTCGCACGCATGATATCGACCTCGTCTGGGAGCCCGATCCGGAACTGCCGAAGCTGTCGGTCGCGCCGGACCGGATGCGACAGGTCTTTCTGAACCTGATCCTCAACGCGGTGGAGGCGATGGATGGGGGCGGACGGTTGGAGGTGCGCTGCGCGCGGCAGGACGAGCAGGTGTGCATCTCGGTGCGGGATACCGGGCCGGGCATCCCGCCAGAGCAGCGGGAGAAGCTCTTCACGCCCTTCCACACGACGAAGGCCACGGGGATGGGGCTCGGGCTCTATATCACGAAGCAGATCGTGGATGAGCACGCGGGCACCATCGCCGTCGACACCGGGAGCGACCGGGGGACGACCTTCACCGTGCGCCTGCCGCTGAAGCGGGCCGCCCAA
>JBNGCP010000267.1:0-1473 GCA_049974845.1 Anaerolineae bacterium
CCGATGAGGTCAAGCGCGATGGCTGGCAGGAACACGGCGTGCTGGCAGTGGCGGTCGATGACAATCGGCTGACCTGGCCCGAGCGAGAGCTCATCCGTCAGCTCGGCGAGAAACTCTACGGCAAGCGACAGGAGGAGATGCGGCATGACTGACTGGACGATGAGCTATGCGTGATTTTGGGTGACGCGGCCTGATCAAGCGGCGCGGTTTGCAGTGTCGTTTGCGGCGACACCGTCGGTGAATGTGACGCCTTCGATGACCAAAGGCAACTGGTTCGCGCCCTTCAGGCGCCGCCATGTCTTTGCGGCGGCCTGAACAAGCTTGAAGACCATCAGCTTCGCCGTCTTCTGCGACAGCGCGCCCTTGGTTCGCACGGTCCGGTGCCGAACGGTGGCGAAGACGCTTTCGATGGGGTTGCCCGTGCGCAGGTGGTCCCAATGATCCCCCGGAAAGTCGTAGAAGGTGAGCAACGCTTCCTTGTCCTTCGTCAGACAGGTGACCGCCTTCTCGTATTTGGCCCCGTATTTCTCGGAGAAGGTGTCCATGGCGGTCTGCGCCGCGGCGCGGGTGTCGGCCTGCCAGATCTCGCGCAGATCGGCCTTTACTGTCGGCTGCATGGACTTCGGGAACTTGTTCAGGGCATTGGCGATCTTGTGAACCCAGCACCTCTGATGGCGGGTCCCCGGGAAGACCTCGTCGAGCGCCTTCCAGAACCCCATCGCGCCGTCGCCGACCGCGACTTCCGGCGGGACGGCAAGGCCGCGGGCCTTGATGTCGATGAGCAGCTCGCGCCAGCTCTGCGCGCTCTCACGCACACCGACCTGAAAGCCGACGACCTCCTTCTTTCCTTCAGGCGTGGCCCCGAGAATGATCAGGATACACTCGGCCTGCGGCTCCATCCGGGCCTGGAGGTAGACGCCGTCCGCCCAGATGTAGACGTAGCGCCGCGCCGACAGATCACGGCGCTGCCAACGGTCATATTCTTGCTGCCATTGCCCGGTCAGGCGCGAGATCACGCCCGGCGACAGGTTCGGCGCATCCGCCCCCAGGATCGCAGAGAGCGCCTCCTGGAAGTCGCCGGTGGAAATGCCGCGCAGGTAGAGGACCGGAAGCAGGGCATCGAGGCGGCGCGATCGCCGCGCCCATTTCGGCAGAATCGCCGAGGTGAACCGGATCTTCTGTTCCGTCGGCACATCGGTGGCGCGGTCGCGCACCTTCGGACGTTGGACGTCGAGCGACCCGATCCCGGTCTGGATGGATCGCTCTGGCCCGTGCCCATGCCGCACAACGCGTTGCCGTCCATCCGGCAGGGTCTCCTCGGCATGCTGCGCCACGAAGGCGTCAGCCTCTGCCCGAAGTGCAGCGGCCAGCATCCGGCGGGCCCCGTCCCGGGCGATCTCGGTCAGCGGGTCATCCACAGATTCCGGCTGACGCAGGGTGATGATGTCGGTATCGTTGGTCATAGGCGTATCG
>JBNGCP010000268.1:0-1449 GCA_049974845.1 Anaerolineae bacterium
TACTAAGCCCCCGGTGAAGGTGCGTCCCAAAGCGGTAGCCCCGAAGGGGCGACAGCGGTCTTCGATATCCGGCGGTACTGTCGCCCCTAATTGGCATGACAGAGGCTGTCCTCCGGGTAAATTGGTTTTCGAGGCAGAGAACCCTTTACCGAAGGAGAACAGCCATGATTCACGTTGGAATGGACTTGCATCGCAATAATAGCATGGTCGTCGCGATCTGTGACAAGACAGGCGAGCAGTTCCCGCGTCGCCGGATCGATAATGCCAAGTCGGAAGACCTTTGGCAATACCTCGCTCAGTTCGATTCTGAGCCCATCCGTGTCGTGCTGGAGGCCACCGGGAATTCACGGTGGATGTACAGGCTCTTGAGGTCCATGGACAACGTCGAACCGGTGGTCGTCGTCCCGCAGAAGATACGGATCATCGCCGAGACTGTCTCCAAGAGTGATCGCGTGGACGCCGAGACGCTGGCTTTCCTCAGCACGCTCAACGCGCTACCTCGCTCATGGGTGCCTGACGCAGCCGTAGAGGAGCTCCGCGAGCTGACTCGTCACCGCGCGGCCTTGGTTCGCCGCCGGACGCAGACCAAGAACTCTATCAGCGGCATACTGACGCGTTGCGGCCTTCGGCGTCCGTACGATGATATGTACGGCGTTCGCGGGCTTGCATGGCTCAGAGAGGTCGAACTGCCCGGATACATGCGTTATCAGGTTGACATCTGGCTGCAAACTCTGGAACACATCGAGTCGCAGATTCAGAAGGTAGAAGGGATACTTTACGGTCGTTTGTCCAAGAGCGACCGATGGAAGGACGACGTGGAGCTGCTGATGACCATGCCGGGCGTCGGCAAGCTGACGGCGTTGACGATCCTGGCTGAGTTGGGTGACTATCACAGGTTCCGCCGGCGCAGCCAAGTGGCGAGCTTCGCGGGACTGACGCCCAAGAGCAAGCGGTCGAACGAGACTGTGCGGTACGGACGTATAACGCGTCGCGGGCCTGCTGCATTGCGCACGATTCTGATAGAAGTTAGTCTTCATGCGGTCAGACAGTCGGTTCGATATCGGCCGTTGTATGAGAAGTTCCGCTCGCAGAAGCGCTGCAACGCCGGCAAGGCGGCGGTAGCGCGTCAGATGATCGAAGACGCTTGGACGATGCTTCGCAAGCGTCAGGCGTTCCACGAACCGCTCGTCGCGGATTATACGAGACAACCGGCGCGGGTAGGATGATAGCCCCGTGACCTGAAAGAAGGTCGTGCCCCTAATTATCCGCCCGCGTCCGAATAACCAAGGTAACCTGAGGCCCAGAGCCAACAAGGTTGAATAGATAACTGGAACCACCCGAGTCCGGGATCGCGGGCCGCGCTGGACACTATAAACCGCCTTCTTCCTCCCTCGGCCCGAATTGGGTGAGGCCGAGGCAGGAAGAATGCTTGACACCGGAGAAAATGAA
>JBNGCP010000269.1:0-1438 GCA_049974845.1 Anaerolineae bacterium
CTCAAAGAATGTCTGTAGCTTCGCAACCGTGAAGAGCGGGTTGCCGCCGGTGCGCGATGCCACCTGCGCAATCAGATCGGTCGCGTCGCCTCCGGCCAACTGCTGGACCAACGCGGAC
Organism: Anaerolineae bacterium; assembly: GCA_049974845.1. GTDB lineage: Bacteria > Chloroflexota > Anaerolineae > B4-G1 > SLSP01 > PWVB01. The sequence continues at coordinate 119 of JBNGCP010000269.1, forward strand.
ACACTCGCCTCGGACAGGCGGCCCACCCGCAGATGATCGGCCTGCTGGGCTTGTGCCAGAATGTGAAAAGCCACACGCAAGGGGTGATCGCGCGGGAGCTCGTCGGTGCGTGCCGTGACGATCACAGTGAGCCCCCGCGCCAGCGCCTCAATCAGGGCGAGTGAGTCCGTGTCCAGACGGGGCCCATCGTCGATGAAAAGCAAGGTCTCCGGGGGCACCTGAGCTTGCAGCCAACCGCTGATAGCGTGCTCGATCGACGAGGTCGCCGGCGCACCTTCCCGGCCTACCGATCGCTCAGACAGGAAGAAGGAAGGGTGCAGCGCACCCTCGCTCTCAGACGCGAAGAACGTGTCCAACGTCCGGCGGTGAAGGCCGGGAAGGCCTGACGCGGCCCCGGGATGCCAGAGGGGACGCAGCCCCTCGATCAACGGCGCGTACGGAAGCGCGGTGCCCTCCGGCAGCGGTGGTGTGCGCAGGACACGCGCGCCCTGCCGCTCGACAAAGCCCAGCATCTCCTCCACCAGGCGCGTCTTGCCGACACCGGCCTCGCCCTCCACCAACACAAGACCGGGTCGCGCCTGCTGCCACCGCGAAACCAACCAGGCATACTCGCGCTCGCGACCCACAAACGGCGTGTGCGCCAAGGAGTAGGGAATATCGAAGAGGCGGCCATCATAGGCGGGCGGCGGGTAACGCAAGCCGTCATCGTCGGCCCAGAGGGCACCGGTGCGGATCCTCTCGGCGAGGGCCTGGGTCGCAGGGAGCGGCTCAACGCCCATCTCCTCTATCAGCAGGCGCCGACAGCGCTCGAAGGCGCGTAGGGCCTGGGTCTGCTCCCCGGCGTGCGCATAGGTAAGCATCAGCCGTGTGAAGACGGCCTCGCGATAAGGATCGCGATCGAGGACGCGCTGGTAGAGGGCGATCGCCCGCCGGTAGCGCCCCTGCTGGGCATACGCCTCCGCCAGCTCCGTCAGCAACGTCAAATAGCGCTCCAAGAGGCGCTCGCGCTCACCGAGAGCCCAGTCGACGTAGCGCTCTTCCTCCAGGAAGTCGCCACGATAGAGGCGCCGGGCCTCCTCATACGCCGCGATGGCATCAGCGATAGCGCCCGCCTCCTGCGCGTCGCGGCCCTGCTCGGCTGCAGCTTCGAAGGCGTCCACATCGACCCACCACTGGGGTTGGGTCTCGAGGCGGTAGCCGCCGCCGTCCACCGATTGGATATGAGCCTGCGGATCCTCTGGGTCGAGCATCCGACGGAGCTGGGAGAGACGCACATAGAGGCGCGGGCGGGCGACGCCGGGATCCTCCTCGGGCCAGAGC
>JBNGCP010000270.1:0-1400 GCA_049974845.1 Anaerolineae bacterium
GCTCGCGACTTGCGCGAGACCGCCCCGATGGTAGAAACCTATGGGGTGCAACCAACAACCCAGGAGGTTTCTACCATGAGGCAGTTTAACAACTTGATCGAGTTTCGTCAAGCCATCTATGAGCACGGGTTTACGAAGGCCCAAGATGCTCAATTCGAGCTTGTGGATGCGCTTCTTCTGGGCTCGCATATCCGCTCCTTCCCCGAGCTGAGCCTCTCTCCGGTCTTCCGGCGCAAGTGGCCCAGCGCCTATGCCGCCATTGAGGATGGGGAACAAGACCGAGAGTGGTTGGAGAAGCTCTGCGTCGGACAGATTCCGACGGAAGGCATCCAGGTTTTCTCTCTGGATGGCACGGCTTGGCCCCATCCGGAGGCGAGGACACTGCTTGATCGCCAATATGTCTACAGCGGTGGCGAGATCGTGATTGGGCATCCTTACTCCATACTGGCCTGGGTGCCTGAGCCTGACACCAGCTGGGCACCGCCGGTGTCGACACGTCGGGTCCTCAGTGAGCAGACCGACACCGAGGTGGGGGTAGAGCAAGTGAAACGACTTTGTCGGCTGCGACGTGAAGAGATGCTTCAATGGCTGTACCTGATCGTAGGCGACTGTAAGTACGGCAACCACCGTTTCCTGGGTCCTTTGAAGGATGAGCCATGCGGGGTGCTGGTTCGCATGCGCCGTGACCGTGTGCTGTATGGAGAACCCGGTCCCTACCAGGGGGCAGGCCGACCGAGGGTCCACGGTGATCGCTTTGCCTTCAAAGAGCCGGAGACGTGGGGCGAGCCAGACGGGGAAGTGGAACTGGAAGATGAGCGCTGGGGCAAGGTACGGCTACAACGATGGGACAACAAGCACGCCTATCAAGACGCAAAGACCGTGTTGAGCATCATCCTGGTGGAGACTCATTTGGAGCGCGATAAGCCATCCGATCCTTTCTGGCTGGCTTACCAGCCACCGCCTCACCAGGAGCCAGGAGGTCAAGACTTGGTCGACTTGTGGCACTGGTACGACTGGCGATGGCCAGTGGAGCCCGGCATCCGCTTCCGCAAACAGTATCTCTACTGGACCACGCCCCGGTTCCAAGAGCCAGAGAAATCTGACCGATGGACGAGCTTGGTCGACGTTGCACAGTGGGAACTGTTCCTGGCGCGGGATGTGGTCCAGGACGAGCCTTTGCCTTGGCAGCCCCCTCAGGAGCGACTGACGCCAGAGCGAACGCTCCAGAGTCTGGGAGCGACTTTCCGAGAGATTGGCACCCCGGCAGCGCCACCTCAAACTCGCGGAAAGTCCCAGGGGTGGCCTAAGGGCCGGCCCCGGACCCGCCGCAAGCGGCATCCGGTGGTCAAGAAGGGCTAGAACTCGCCCAGAATCAGCTCGAAACTCGATTGTTAAAGAGC
>JBNGCP010000271.1:0-1390 GCA_049974845.1 Anaerolineae bacterium
GTCCAATAAAGTCGTGTCACCCCAAGCCTTGACAAAACAGCGCTGACAGGGCAATCTCTCCTTACTTAAGAAGAAAGGAGGAGAGACATGGCCAGGATGACGAGCCTGTAGGACCGTGTTACCATTGCTCAGTTGGCGCAACTGGGATATACAGACGCGCAGATTGCTGCCGAAACAGGCTGGAAAGTTCGCACTGTGCGGAAGTGGCGACGTCGAGCGCAACAGGATGGACGCAGGGGTTTGTCGTCGAAGATGGGACGTCCACCTACTGGCGCGCTGAGTTCCTACCCCATTCAACTTCGCGAAACACTCCGCACTTGGCGTGAAGATCACCCTGGATGGGGGCCGAAAACCTTGCGAGCCGAGTTGGAAGCAGTCGAGCGATTCAAAGGACAGCGTTTGCCCTCTCTGTCGGGCATGGCGGCATTCTTGAAAGAGTTGGAGGTGACGAGGCCCTACGAGCGCTACAGCGAATTGCCTCAACCTGCGCGGAAGGTGACCCAAGCTTCCCACGAGAAATGGGAGATGGATAGTCGAGGTCAAGAGTATGTCCCCGACATAGGTGTCGTGGCCTTGGTTAACTTGAGTGACAACTTCAGCACGGCCAAGATCAGGAGCTATCCGTGTGTAGTGGGTAAAAAACGAGCCACGCGTCGACCGCGCACCGAAGATTATCAACTGGTGCTGCGGCTGTCTTTCACGGAATGGGGGTTGCCTGACCAAATTGGCGTCGATCACGACAGCGTCTTCTACGACAACACCACCAAATCCCCTTTTCCTACCCGTTTTCACCTTTGGCTGCTGGCTTTGGGAGTTGATTTGGTCTTTGGACGACATGGACAACCAACGGATCAGGCCATAGTGGGACGTAGTCATCAAACGTGGGCTTGGCAAGCGTTGGAAGGACAAGTCTTCTCTGAGTGGGACCGGTTGCACGATTACCTGGAACAACGTCGTCATTTTATGAATCATCGGTTGCCGTGCAGCACATTGGGGGAATTGCCTCCGTTGGTGGCTTGCCCGGAAGCCCTTCGGCCTCGGCGCTTGTACCGGCCGGAATGGGAAATGGAATTGCTTGATCTGTCGCGAATCTACGCATACCTTGCCAAAGGGCAGTGGTTTCGACAAGCGAGTTCGGTCGGCACGATTTCCTTGGGAGGACAGCAGACGTATGGCCTCGGCGTGACGTGGAAGCGAGAACAAGTTGAGATTACTTTCGACCGGCGAGACGAGATCTTGGTTTTCTGCTCGGCGGACGGAGAACGAGAAGCGCGGCTGCCCTTGAAAGGGATCAGCGCTACCGATCTTGTAGGCGAGTTGGGACCTTTGGTCAATCTGGATCATTTTCAACTTGCGCTCCCTTTTACTTGGGATGAGTGGCGAGTGACAC
>JBNGCP010000272.1:0-1385 GCA_049974845.1 Anaerolineae bacterium
TAATATAAGGACACTAGGGTTTAACTAACAGTTCCTCGTAATTGCTTTGAATTTGAGAGAAATCAATCGGTGAATTGTAATTCAGAGATCCATGAGGTCTCAGGTTATTGTAGAAGCCAAGATAAATGTTGAGTTTCCTGCATAGATCGTCTAGATTTAGAAACTCATTGTTTTCTGCGAATTCCCTTTTCAAAGACGAGAAGAAAGATTCAATATAGGCCTGTGAATTAGGATTTCTCTTCATTCCGAATTCGTGTGCAATCTCTTCTTCATCCATGAATATGCCCGTGTTGATTGCTCTGAACTGACTTCCATTATCTGTTCTAATGAACTGAGGTCTTCCCCTGCGCTCAATCAAGAGTTTAATTAGCTCAATGAAGTCCTCTTTTTTGCATGAGGTTCCCACATAAGTTCCGACTACGTTCCTGTCGTACACATCCAGGACAGTTAGTATGGCTACAAGCTCTTCTCTGGTCTTTACAAAGGTTATATCCGCTTCCCACAGTTGATTCTTCTCGGTTACCTTCATTGAACTGCTTCTTCTTACAGGGTGTTTATCTCGCTTCTTGTATTTTCCTACAAGGCCAAGCTTCTTCCTGATTCTATGTAGCTTCTTGTGGTTTACTCTTATCCCGTAATAAGTGAGAATGTATCTAGACAGCTTCTTTGAACCAAGGAACTTCAAATAGTAAATCTCTTCAAGTTGCGAATCTGCATTTGAGATATAGATCAAAAGCTTCTCTAACTCTTCGTCGTCTGTGGTTCCTCCGAAAATGTTGAATGAATAACCTCTGTTCTTTCTCTTGTATATTTCTCCTGCAATAATGAAGCCTGGATTCCTGGTGCGATAGTAACTGCTTGAGGGTATTCCAAGTACCTTTAGCAAATACGTGATCGAGAAGCCCCAGGATCTGTATCTCTCAACAATCAGAAGAAGCGTTATGTCGGTTGTGCCCTTTTGCCTTACTTCTTTTTTTTTGACATCTCCTCAAGCAGTCTTATTCGCAATCTGCTCTCTGCAAGTTCAAGCTTCAATCTTTCAATTTCCGCCTGCGCTTCATCCAGATCCTCTGCTTTCTCTTTCAGTTTGTCCAAACCAAGCTCTTCCTTAAGGAAAACAGGGATCTTACTCTCATCTGAAATAAAGGAACTCTTTCTGCCTGGAGTAGCTTTAAATGCTCTCTCTTTGTTTTCCCTGTATTCCTTTACCCAATTACATATAGCTGAAGAACTAAGATCATATTTCCTTCCTAACTCTCTGTAACTCCTGTCTGTCTCTAGGTATTCTTTAACTACTTCAATCTTAAACTCAGAACTAAAACTCCTCTGCTTCTTCCCTTTCATACTTACCCCCTCTCTACTCTTCTATCCTATCTGTTCTTCTA
>JBNGCP010000273.1:0-1357 GCA_049974845.1 Anaerolineae bacterium
AAGCCAACAGTGTCTGAAAGGTGGCAGGCCTGTGGCGGCGTCGGTTGGTGTGCGCGGTGGCGCGGATGCACTCAGTGATGAGGTGTAGCGTCTCGGCTAGGTCCTCGCGGCGGCGCAGTGCCAGGGCCAGGGGCGTCGCGAACTTCTGGACGGCCTGCGCCGCTTTGACCCAGCTGCGGTCAGGATGATGCCACCAGTCCAGGAGGGAGATCCACTGATGAATGACGGCCGCGATCAGCTTGGCATAGAGCTCACAGAGAATCCGCCAGGGGTTCATGCTGCGCCACTCGTCAACGCGGAAATGGCTTTTCCATAGCTTGAAGAGCAACTCCACCTGCCAACGGAGGTAGAGGAGTGTCTTGACCATATCAAAGGTGAGGACTGTCTCGGGCACATTGGTCAGGATGAGGATCCATTCTGCCAGAGCATAGGTCTCTGGCTTGGGGGTCACTTGTTTCTTGCGCGCATACTCGTTGAGCTTGTGCTGGCGCTGTGCGACTACCTCGGACGGGACCTTCTCGGCTAGCAACCGCATCCGCAAGCGCTGCTTGGCACCCACCAGGACCCACATCTCAGCCCGTTCCTCGGGCAACGTCCGCAGCCACGCGAGAAGATCCACACGGCTGCCGTCCTCCCGATACAGGGTGATGCCTTGCTTGTAGCGGACAACCACATACTGGCCCCGGCGATCGCGCGCTTGGAGTTCGTTCAGGTTGAAGTAGGCCAGATCCGCCAGACTCAGGCTGCCCGCAGGCTCGTCTTCCAGCTCGTAGGGGGTGGCGCGATCGGCCGTCCGTCCCGGTTGCACCATCGGGCCATCGAGGACACCGGTGCTGTAGTTCAGGCGTACCTGCAGCTTCAGCGCGGCTGTCTGACCCGCCGTCCCGCCTACCCCCGGCCACAGCTCCGCGAGACTCGCGGGCAGTCCGATCACGCTGCTATCCCGAATGTACACGCCGGTGAACTTCTCCAGCACCGGTATCGTGGTACTCATCCGTGCTTCGACCACGCGATTCACGGCACGCTCAAGCAACGCCGCCATGAACTGCGCTGCCGCGGGTGTGAACCGGGCGGCGATCCCTTGGGCACTCACCTGCACCCCCGCTACGTGAGCCTGCTGTGTCAAATCGGTGTACCGCAACTCCGGCTGACTCAGAACCCCGCAGATCAACATCTGTGCATAGGTGGCGCCATCGAACTTGCGCTGGCGCTGGATGAATCCAGTGCTCCGTCCCAACTCCCGGGCGTCCTCGCCCAGCAGTCGCATTACGTTTTCGGCAATCTCTGCTATATTCATCGGTAGGGATAACTCCTGGTTGGTGGTTAGGCGACCTTACTATACCAGGTGTTATCCCTT
>JBNGCP010000274.1:0-1341 GCA_049974845.1 Anaerolineae bacterium
GGCCCCGGTCGCCGCGTGGCCGCTTGGCCAACGCCTCGAAGCCGCTCTGGCGATAGAGCTTCAGCTTGCGTCGCAGGGTGGAGAGCGATGGCTTGTTACGTCGTCCGTCCGGGAAGGTGCATTCCTTCTCCGCCAGGCTCCGCAGGAACCGGCCGGTTTCCTTGGCGGGGACCTCCCCAAACAGGACCGGCGCCAAAAGCGAGCACCAAAACACCGCCCAAGTCTCGTCGTGAGCGTTCATGCTCCCCTCCGTCTTCATGAGTCGAAGGGGAGCATACCTCACGTGAAGCCGCTACCCGTTGCGAAGTCGGGAAAAACTCGGGCGCCAAATAGCCGCCCGAAGCACTCGGCGGCGTCGAGCAGCCGGGCCGCATTTTGCAGGATCTGACGACGCTGCTCGGACCGATAGCGTCGCGGATCGAGGGGATAGAGCCGGCGGAACAGATCGACGCTCGGATCCTTGTCCCGAATCAGCTTGGAGGCCGCGGCCAGCACCCCCGTCATGCCTCCCAGCCAGCCCACCCACCGCCAGAGCGTGGTATGGCTCAGTTGCCGCAAGTCCTCCTGGCCCTGGTGGGGCGCGTAGACAATCCGCTGTCGGCTTACCCATACGGCCCGGCGATAGGCAACGCCGCAGCCTTGGAAGAATCGCCTGACGCGATCGAGGATCGACGGGGTGGTATAGCGCTTGTGGGGTACGGCGAAGGGCGGGTAATCGGTAAACGTCCGTCCGCAAGCAGGGCACTTAAAGCGTGGCACATACCCCGGGACGAGGTGCACCTCCGCCCCCACCAGGACCCGAAAGGTCCGGTCCCGGCACCCGTGTCTGGCAAAGGGTGGGGGAGTTGCAGTATGGGCAGCCCTTGCGCCGGCATGCCAGGTTGCCCAGCAGCGCGGCTTGGCTGTAGGTCTTGACTTCTTCGAGCAAGGCGTCGATCATCAGAATCACCATTTGGATGCGAGGACGGTCGACTCCCAATCACAAACGGTCTTCCGTCCTCGTTTTTCCGCTTATCCTACCGTGAGGACCGAAGGGAACGAGGCGGGGTACCAGAGATTTCTGAAACGAGGCGGGGTACAGGGCGGGATAGTTGGCGGCGGGGTAGCTGCGGGGTACACCCCCGCGTCATCCAAACCTAGAAACGATCCCCCTTCCGTGCTCACGCAATTCGGGAGTCAGCAAATACCCTGTTGGGCCGCGGCGCAAAAAGAAGTCGCTCGAAATAGCATAAATATCCCATATTCGGGGTCGTCGATCGGATCCGCGGGACCACGTGATAGCGGGGATGGACAACCCAGTCCTGCTCCCCTTCGGTCTTGTCCTCCAAGGATCGGCGGACC
>JBNGCP010000275.1:0-1328 GCA_049974845.1 Anaerolineae bacterium
CGGTTATGCTTGCAGGGGCCGCCCTGCGTAAGTCCACTTGAACGGCTTAGCCATGGTCTCGTTGAAGTAGTCAATGAAGGCCAAGATACGCTGATGCAGGTCTTCAACAGAGGTGAAGTTACCGTGTTTGAGCAGCCGCCGCACCAAGATACTGAACCAGATCTCCACTTGATTGAGCCACGAGGTGTGCACCGGCGGATATACGAAGCGGATCCGGTGACCGGGCTCGCGCAAGAACGCGGCGCGCGTGGCCATCGACTCGAGAATACCGGAGTCACCTTTGACGCCCAAGTCGGTGGTGATATCACACTCCTGTGCGACCAAGCGGACCAACGACTCCGACATATGGGTGTTGAGGCGGTCGACGATGAAGATCCACGTGCCCTGGGGATCGGTGGCAATCGTCTGCGCAATGTGGGCGGCGAAGTCCGCCTCCGTGCGTGTCGGTCCCAACGATGGCGCCACGATGCGCCCGTGGGCCACGTCGAAGTTGGCGATCAGGGTCAAGGTGCCATGCCGAACATATTCAAACTCCTGCCGCGCTACCTTGCCCGGGAGCATGGGCCGCGTGGGGTGCGCGCGCTCCAGCGCTTGAATGCCGGTCTTCTCGTCCGTGCTGATGGTGTGAGTCCCGACCGCCGCCCGCGCGGGGGCCTCCGCGTAGTGCTCACAGACGTTCCGCACTTCGGCATCAAAGGTCTCGGGATCCGCAGCCCGGTTATTGTTCAGCCAGTAGCGGCTGCGATGGGGCTGCAGGTCTGCGTCGTCCAGAAACCTACCCACACTGCGCGGCGAAATCGTCTCGACAATCCCCCGTTTGATCGCTTCCTCCGCCAGTTCGCGCGGCGTCCACTCCGTCACCGGACGGTCCGACAGCTCGGGCTTCTCACATGCGATGGCCACAATCTGGCAGATCTGCTCCGGGGTGAAGGTCGGTGGTGCACCGCTTCGCGGCTCGTCACTCAACACATGGGCAATCAGGTCGGCCAGTTGGACGTCTGTGGCTTCCGCCGCTTCCGCCGCGGCCAGTTCCGCGTGCGCTTCTGCCCAACGCTTGCGCCACAGCCGCGGCATCCGCACTTTCACAGCCAACTCGTCCGCGATGATCTGGTTCCGTTTACCACTGGCGGCCTTCAGGATGATCTTGCTCCGCGTCACCAGGCGATGAGGGGCAGTGGCGCAACGCGCGGTCGCTTCCAGAATCCCGCGCTGGCGGTCTGTCACCGTGATGGCTTGCGGCTGTGGCCCTCTTGCTTTTCCCATGGTCTTGTCCGTTTCTCTACTGAACTATCGCGGGACGGCCCGCGATGCAAGCTCAGTATTCTACC
>JBNGCP010000276.1:0-1303 GCA_049974845.1 Anaerolineae bacterium
ACCAACGTAATTACAGGTATTTTGGACAGATTTTTACGATTATTAAAAACTAATCCCCCCATTTAAATAAAATTCCTTGTTTATATTTGGATTCTGGTGGGTGTGGATCTGTTTGAAAAGGATTATCCAACAGATTTTGTAAATCATATTTAACTAGCAGGTTTATACGCAGGAATGCCACAAGATTTGAAAGGCACCAACCATATTTAGCACAAGCCTTAAGATATTTTAAAATTAATATTGTAATCATTGCTGTCCAAATCTGTATTAAAACAGCGTTTGGAGATGTGCCTAAAAAAGATTTGATTTTCAACAGCTGTTTAATGTCCTTAAAAAAGATTTCAATTTCCCAGCGGGCTTTATACAGTTCTCCAATCGTGTTTGCTGTCCAAGTAAATTGATTGGTAATGATTTCAATGGTTTGGCTATTTTTATCATCCCAAACTACGACCCTACGAAGCTTTTTTGGATATTTTGCCCTGGTCTTTTCTTCCGATAATTCAATATATTCATCAACTAAAATGTGTTGATGCCTGTTATCCGGAAGTTCTTTTTCTTCAAGCCGGTTAAAATGAATTGATTTCTTTAAACGAACCACAAAATGACTTTTTCCTTTATGCCATCGGTACAAAGTCTCAAAATCAACATAAGCCCTGTCTGCCACAACAACACTGTCAGCAGGCAGAACAAGTTCTTTTGCCGCATTAGCATCATGGACTTTCCCATCTGTCATATCAATATATGTAGGCAAACAACCATCATAATCTAAAAGTGTATGAAGCTTTATAGCTCCTTTTTTCTTCCGATATTTAGCCCAATCAAAAAGATTTAAGCATAGAGAAATCGTTGTTGAATCTAATAACAATATTTTTGCTTTTATTTTGAATCGTACTTGTTTAAACTGAGCGATATTTGATAAATTTTTTAACAGTTTAAAATAATAGTCCTTGAAAAGATACCATTCCCGTTCTTTATTTTGATAGCTCAAAGAAGATTTTGATGGAGCTTTATGCAGTCCTAAATGATTTAAATTGCCTGAAGTAGAACGTAAACCATTTGTAACGTCCCTGAGAGAGTTTAATTTAGAAAACTGGCAAAATAACATAGTAATTAGATGTGTCCAGCTGTCAATACCTTTTGAATATTTGTCAGTTTCATACTTATTTACAAGTGATTTAAATGAATTTCTGCAAAGTGATTTTACAATTTGAGCAAAGAGTGTTAAATTTGTTTTCATAGCCAATTTATATTTTTGTTGGTTAGTACTACAAAAATAAGAGCTCTTTAAACAAGAGCTCTAAAT
>JBNGCP010000277.1:0-1302 GCA_049974845.1 Anaerolineae bacterium
GACTAGACACACCCGTCGGCTTCCGTAGCATGCTGAGTTGTGGACCAAGCATGCGAAGGGAGGGCCGACGGGTGCAAGGCAATCATATCACAGTTGGGTTGACGCTGCCCAATCTGATCGTGGAGAGGCAGACGGAGCAGGGGGAGACGATCACCGTGGAGGTACGCTTTCGGTGCGAGGAGCGGTGCTGTCCGCGGTGTGGGCGGTCGACGGGTCACGTGCACCAGTATCATGATCAGCTCAAGCAGCACAAACCGTTGTGGGGGAAACGCGTACTGCTGTTGTTACGGAAACGTAGGTTTCGCTGTGCCGGGTGTGGCAAGGTGTTTATGGAGAGGGACGAGGTCTGTGGTTGGCGCAGACGGTGCACGAAGGCGCTACGTGAATATGTGGCGCAGGAAAGTCTGACGCGGACGGTGAAGGCCGTGGCCGGGAAGGAGGGTGTCAGTGAGGCGTTGGTGCGGCGGGCCTTCAGGGAGATGGCGCATAGGAAGGTCGATGGGATACAGACAGCGCCGAGGACACTGGCGCTAGACGAGGTGTCAGTGGGGCCACAACAAGGATACCTGACAGTGCTCTATGCGCCTGAAAAACGGCAAGTGGCAGGTCTATACCAGGGACGAACTCAAAAGGCAGCGGAGGTGTTGTTGAGTGAGTTGGCCGAGGGGGAACGTGTGGAGGCAGTGGTGATGGATATGACGGAACCGTACTGAGCGCCATGTATGGCGCGGCGGTGCACGTCTGTTGCCCCCACGCGGTGATCGTAGCGGACAAGTTCCATGTGTTGCGCCGTGTTCTCGCCCAGGTGGACCGCGTTCGCGCCGAGGTCCAAGGGCAGGCGAAGGGCAAAGGGGCAGGGCTGGAGCTGTTCCGGCGTCGTTCTCTGTTCACGGCTGATGCCAAGACGCTCGATCGGGATCAGCGTCGCGACCTGGCCAAGCTTCTTCGCAAGTATCCCGAGCTCGCTAGGGCCTGGCGGCTGGCGCAGAGGTTCCGCCGCCTTTACCGAGCAGGTAGCCGACATGAGGCGGCCATGGCCCTGCATCGCTGGTGGCAGGACGTGCGCACACGTGGACCTCACCAGTTTCTGGGTTTGAGGCACATCCTAACGCACTGGCGAGAGGAGATCCTAAACTACTTTGACTACCGCGTGACCAATGGCTTTGCGGAGGGGAAGAACAACCGGATCAAGGTCATCATCCGGAGTGGCTATGGCTACCGCAACCTGGAGAATCTGGGTCTCCGGATCCTGATGACCAATCACCCAGCCAGCTATGCCGCGGCGCCGTGCTAGCACCACAC
>JBNGCP010000278.1:0-1273 GCA_049974845.1 Anaerolineae bacterium
ATCAGGTCAAGCGGACATCTACCTTGACCACGGGGGGACCGAGGCATTTTTTTGGTTCATCGCACTTTGCCGTGAGCGGTTGTTCACTCCTTCGAGCACGCTTGTGCTCAGGCGGTGGGTCGCACTGGCGACGATGCCGTGCAGGTAGCGGCCGAGAACGCTGGCAAAGTGCTTGAGTGGCTTGATCCCGCTCTGGTCGGCCATCGTCTTCCAGGCGTCCCAACGGGATCGGGCCTCGGCTTCTGATGGGGCGTACCAGATCTCCTTCAACTGCTCCTTGAGGACGTAGACCGTCATCAACGGGGCGTTGGTTTCGAGCAGCGTGTCGAGACGCTCCTGCTGCCTGCCGTCGAGCTTGCCTCGATTGCGGAGCAGCAGCCAGCGGCTGCGCTTGACCGCCCGGTAGGCCGGGCGGTTCTCCCGAACTGCCTTCGCCTGATCGAGGCGGACCCGATCGACCACCTCCCGGCCGAACTTGGCCACGACGTGGAACAGGTCGTAGACGACCCGGGCATTGGGACACTGAGCCTGCACTTCGAGGTCAAAGGCCGTGTTCATGTCCATGCCCACCGCCTCGATCCGTCGGCAGGCTTCCGGGCCCAGCCATTCGAAGAAAGGCCGAGTGGCCGCCCTTGTCTTGCCCTCGCACACCCACAGCACCTGGCGGCTGTCGGCATCCAGCACAACCGTGGCGTAGCGATGCCCCTTGTGCAGGGCGAACTCGTCCATCAGGAGTCGTCGGATACCGTTTCGATCCGGCTCCGGTACATCACGCCGCAGTCGGTCGTAGTCGACCGCCCGGACCGTGTGCCAGTGCAGGCCGAGCAGCTGACTGACCTGTTTCAGGGGAGCGATCCTGGACAGGGCCTCGACCCACTCGACCATGGCCCGGGTCAAGTGACGTCGCCCGGCCAGCCAGTCGATCCGTTCCCGCCGAGGCCCACAGTGCGGGCACCGCAACCGCCGCACCGGCACGTCGAGCCAGACACGGTAGTGACCGAAGTTGCGTTCCCGAACCCGTCGACGGTGAATGTCGTGAACCAGGTGCGTGCCGTGATCGCAACCACCGCAAACGGGAATGGCTTCGGGATCCGGGACGAGCCGGATATGGAGCTGGTCCGAGTCCTTCACCTCGTAGGAATCAACACGAAAGCCTTCCCAGAACAGGGCGGACAGATTAGCCTCGGACATGGCGGCAGCCTCCTTGCGACTTTGGATTTGATTGCTTTTGTCACAACCAAATCTAGTCGGAGGAGCTGCCGTCAGCTTTGTG
>JBNGCP010000279.1:0-1229 GCA_049974845.1 Anaerolineae bacterium
ACGCCGCCGCAGGTGCAGGGATGGCCGCCGATCCAACGGGGCGAGCACACACTGATCCTGACGCCGACGGGGTCCGGCAAGACGCTGGCGGCGTTTCTCTGGGCCATCGACCGGCTCTTCCATGAGCTGGCGTTGCGGGACGAAGCGGGGGAAGATGAAGAGGACGCGGTCACCGGCGTGCGCGTCGTGTACATCTCGCCTCTCAAGGCGCTGAACAACGACATCTATCGTAACCTGCGCCGTCCCTTGGCCGGGATCCGGCGCACGGCGACGGAGCTGGGGCTGGAGCTGTCGCCCATCCGCGTGGCGGTGCGGTCGGGCGATACGCCGCAGCGAGAGCGACGCGCGATGGTCCGGACGCCGCCCCACATTTTGATCACGACCCCCGAGTCCTTCTACCTGCTGCTGACCAGCCCCAAGGCGCGCGAGATGTTCCGCTCCGTCGAGACGGTGATCCTGGATGAGATTCACACGCTGGCAGGCAACAAACGCGGCGTGCACCTGGCCCTGAGCATGGAGCGGCTCCAGCATCTGGTCGACGCTGATCTGGGCGCGATTCAGCGCATCGGCCTGTCGGCGACGATCCGTCCGCTGGACGAGGTGGCGCGTTTCTTGGGCGGCAGCCAGTGGGAGGGCGAGGGCGATGACCGCGTCCTCGTGCCGCGACCGGTGACGATTGTCGACGCCGCATACGAGAAAGGGCTCGACCTCCGGGTGGTGACGCCCGTCGACGACTTCCGCAACCTGCCGGGCGACTCGATCTGGCCCTCGCTGATCCGGCGCATCCTTGACCTGATCCGCCAGCACCGGACGACGCTGATCTTCGCCAACAACCGCCGCCTGGCGGAGCGCACCGCGGACCGCCTCAACGAGCAGCTGGCGGCTGAGGAGGCGGGAAAGGCCACTGGGCTGATCGAGGACGGCGTTGTGAAGGGCGCCGGGATGATGGCGGCGGGTACCGGTGGGCACGGCGGCCCAATCCGCGTCCATCATGGGAGCGTGGCGAAGGAGGTCCGGCTCGAGCTGGAGCGGCAGCTCAAGGCCGGCGGGCTCCCGGCGCTGGTCGGCACGGCCTCTCTGGAGCTGGGGATCGACATCGGGGACGTCGACCTGGTGGTGCAGCTGCAGTCGCCGAAATCGGTGGCGCAGGGGTTGCAGCGGGTCGGGCGGTCGGGGCATCTCGTGGGGCAGACGAGCAAAGGCCGCATCTTCCCGACGCACCGGGAGGA
>JBNGCP010000280.1:0-1218 GCA_049974845.1 Anaerolineae bacterium
GCATTCTTCTGCACGGCCAAGGGTTTGCCGGTGTATGTCCACGTGTAGGGTTTGGCCAGGTACGCATTGTAGTATTCAATAAACGCGATGATCTTGTCCTCTAAATCGTCGACGGAACTGAAATCGCCGCGGTGAAGCACTTTACGCGCCAGCGTCGAAAACCAAATCTCAATTTGATTGAGCCATGAGGCATGAGACGGCGTGAAATGGAAGATGATTCGCTTTGAGGGATCGGTGAGGAAGGCCTTGCGGTCACATCCTGTCGGCATCGGAGCCAACCGGCGTTTGCACAGGTCCGCGACGACCTCACAGGTCAACGCATGATAATGGGTGTTGAGGTTGTCCAGAACAATATGGATGCGGCGTGCCTCGGTGTACATCCCGCAGACCCATTCGAGGAACTCGGCAAAGACCTCTGCCGGCCGATGGGGGGTCAACCACCCCATGACTTGGCCGGTCGCCACCTCCAGCCCGGCCGTCAGACAACAGGTACCGTGACGCTGATATTCATGCTCGATCAACTCGCCTCGGCCCGGCACCATGGGTTTCGAGGGATACCGGCGTCCCAAGGCCTGGAGAGAGGTCTTCTCATCGACCGAAAGCAGGACTTCCCCCCGTTCATACATGTTCAAAGCGTTCAGATACAGTTCGACGATCTCGTGCATCTTGGGATAGAACTCCGGATCGGGACTGTGGAGCCAGTAATGCCAGCGATGGGGCTTGATCGCGGCCTGATCCAGCAATCGCCAGATCGTCGATCCACCAATGGAATCCACGATCTTGTTCTGCAGAACCGCTCGTGTCAAATCCCCGATGCTCCAGTGGGTCATCGGATGACCCTCCCGCTGAGGGGGACGGGTGGCCAGGGCCATGATCTCATGTTGCTGCTGAGGGGGAAAAAGTCGGCGGTCGTCCGGGCCGAGGTCGGTCCTGCAAACCGTCGATTCCGTGCTGCTCATAGCGTGCTCGCCAGCGTATGACCGTGTCCACCGATGTGCTGAGGCGGCGTTTGATTTCTCGGTGAGGCAACCCCTCGGCGCAGCAGAGAACAATCCGAGCACGACATACCAACCGCTGAGCCAGCGTTCGCTTTCGGACCATGGCCTCCAGGACGTCCCGGTCGCCCGGCCGCAACGGTAACGGTTGTGCAGGTGCAAATGCCATGACAAGGCCTCCTTGCTTTCATAACAGCAGTCCTTACAATTCGTTGCCATTACC
>JBNGCP010000281.1:0-1211 GCA_049974845.1 Anaerolineae bacterium
CCCGACCGCGATCGGGCGATCAGCGTCTCCTCCGGCGTCTGTCGTATGTCGTCAGCGTGGGCCACGGTTTAGCTGTCCTTTGTGCGTTTCATCTATATAACGCAATTGAGGTCAAACTTGTTCGGTTTGGGCGCGAAGATGCCATCTTGCCTAAGCCGTCATAGACCCTATGATAGGCGAATGTGACGGTAGATCCATCGACAGGGTGCGATCTTCTTCGAAGCCACAGGAGGCTGCTTATGATCACCAAGACGATCAACCTGTATGACGACCGGCAGGACGTGACGCTGACGACCTACGTCCTTTCCGATTCACCCGAGCTTCTGAACGGGAAGAAGCGCCCGGCGGTCCTCGTCTGCCCGGGCGGGGCCTATCTCGGCTGCTCGGACCGGGAGGCTGAGCCCGTCGCGCTGCGCTTTGCCGCGATGGGCTACCACGCCTTCGTGCTCCGCTATTCCACTCACAGCCAGGGCGAGTTGGCCTTGGCGCCCTCCGATCGCGACTTGCCCGTCGATCCGCAGAGCGTGCATCCCGCACCTATGCGCGATATCGGCAGAGCGTTTCTCACGATTCGGGCCTCGGCTGATGCATGGCTCGTGGATATGGAGAGGATCGCGATCTGCGGTTTTTCGGCGGGTGCGCACAACTGTGCGATGTACGCCGTCTACTGGCAGGATCCCGTCATCTGCGATTTCTTTGGCGAGGAACCGGACGCGTTCAGGCCCGCGGCGGCCATCCTGGGCTACGGCATCGGCGACTATCACCTGATGCTTGGGGAGATGGACGATCCCTTCGCCCAACGGCTCTCGGAGGCCGCGAGCATCGCTCTCCTGGGCACAAAGACGCCCACGAAGGAACAGCTCGACGCCGTCAGCCCGGCGCTGCACGTGACGCCCAACACTCCGCCCACGTTCCTGTGGGCCACAGCGGCCGATGCGCTGGTGCCGGTGGAAAACACCACCCGCATGGCGACGGCGCTGGCGCGGGCGGGCGTGCCCTTTGAGGTCCACATCTTCGAGGAAGGGCAGCACGGCCTAAGCCTTGCCGACCCATCGACGGCCGGGTCGCGGATGCAAGTGGATGAGGATGTCGCTAAATGGGTGAACCTGGTCGAGGCCTGGCTCGAGAAGCGCTTTGCGCTGCCCTTGCCGGAGAAGCCTGCCTGGATGGTGTGAGGGCATAGCGGCGCCCCGCCGGAGACGCCCCACCGG
>JBNGCP010000282.1:0-1166 GCA_049974845.1 Anaerolineae bacterium
CCTCGGCATAGGGCCACTCGCCCACCACGCCAAGGCACACCACGGGGGTGTCATCACTCACGGCATCAAACTGCGCCATCTCATCATAGATCACGTTCGTGTCCGGCCCAACGGTGTTCTGGATCGCCTCCAAGATCGTCGTGCCGGGCGTGATGTCGCCTCGCTTGCCCTGCCACTCAATGGTCCAACCACCACATTGAATGCCGATATTATCCGCCGCTACGCCAGCCACGTACAGCGTGGGCAGGTCCTTCGCCAACGGCAGCATAGCAGCGGCGTTCTTCAGCAAGACCAACGATTAAGCCACCGCCTTACGAGCCACAGCGCGATGCGCCTCAGAGCCAACCAGGGGCAGGAGCTCGGAGTTGGAATAGGGATGCTCGAACAGGCCTAAGGCGAACTTCACCTTCAAGATGCGACCGACGGCCTCGTCGATGCGCACCAGCGGCACATCACCGGCCTCGACTGCCTGGGTGAGGGTGGCGATGAATCGCCCGGCATTGTGAGGCACCATGGCCATATCTATGCCCGCATTGACGGCCTTGACGACCGCGGTGGTGTAGTCCGGCGCGACTTGATCGATGGCGCCCCAATCGGACACGATGAAGCCGTCAAAACCCAGTTCCCCAATCAGCATCTCGTTGATCAGGTAATCCTGGCCATGCATCCTCACCCCGCCCCAAATGGAGTGAGAGATCATGATGCTCTGTGCCCCAGCTTCGATAGCCGCCAAGTAGGCCGGCAGGTGAACGGCACGTAGCGTTGCCTCGTCGACATCGGTGACGCCCTGGTCGAGCTTATAGCTGCCGGTGGTGGAACTCCCCCAGGCGGTGCCGCCGTCGCCCACGTAATGCTTGGGTGTGCCCAGAACGGTATCGGGCGCGGCCAAGTCCTCTCCCTGCAGTCCGCGCAGATAAGCAGCCGCCAGAGTCGAGACGATCGCAGGATCCTCGCTGTACCCCTCGTAGGTGCGCCCCCAGCGGATATCCTGAGGCACAGACACCGCCGGGGCATAGTTCCAGTAGATGCCGGTGGCGACCATCTCGCGCGCGGTAACGCGCCCGATCTCGACCATCAATTCCGGGTTGTTCGCCGCCCCCAGGCCGATGTTGTGCGGGAAGATCACCGCCCCCACCACGTTGTTGTGCCCGTGGACGGCAGGATCG
>JBNGCP010000283.1:0-1158 GCA_049974845.1 Anaerolineae bacterium
CGCCCCCGGCTCGATCCGGACTTTGAGGAGATCACCGAGAGCGAGGAGACGGAGGCGCGGGAGCGGCTCAAGACGAAGTGGTCGCGGCTCGAGGCGCTGGTGGGCGCCGAGGAGCGGCTCGCCCAGGTGGCCCGGGACATCATCACCCATTTCGAGCAGCGCCAGGAGGTCCTGGAGGGCAAGGGCATGATCGTTGCGATGAGCCGCCGGATCGCCGTGGATCTCTATGCCCAGATCGTCAAGCTGCGTCCGAGCTGGCACAGCGACCGCGATGAGGAGGGCGCCATCAAGGTGGTGATGACGGGCTCGGCCGGGGATCCCCCGCACTACCAGCCGCACATTCGCAGCAAGCAGCGGCGCAAGGCGCTCGCCGAGCGCTTCAAGGATCCCGAGGATCCGCTCAAGCTGGTCATCGTCCGGGATCTGTGGCTCACGGGCTTCGACGCCCCGCCCTTGCACACGATGTACGTCGACAAGCCGATGCGCGGGCACAGCTTGATGCAGGCCATCGCCCGCGTGAACCGCATCTATCCGGGGAAGGACGGCGGCCTGATCGTCGACTATTTAGGAATCGCGACCGATCTGAAGGAGGCCATCGCCAACTACACTCGCAGCGGCGGTCGCGACCTGCCGGCCCACGAGCACAAGCAAGCGGTGGCGCTGATGAGGACGGCGTACGAGCGCGTCAAGGCCTTCTTCCACGGCTTTGACTACAGCGCCTTCTTCACCGGCACGCCGATGGAGCGCGTGGCGGTGATCCCGGCGGCGATGGAGCACGTACTGAGACAGAAGGACGGCAAGAAGCGGCATATGGACGCCGTGACACGGCTCTCGAGGGCCTACGCCCTGGCGATGCCCGACGAGGCTGCGCTGGCGATCCGCGATGACGTCGCCTTCTTCCAGACGGTGCGGGCCAGCTTCGCCAAGCACACGGCCGTGGACCGCCCGAGCCCAGACGAGATGGACAGCGCGATCAAGCAGCTGGTCTCTCAAGCCGTGGCCTCCGAGGAAGTGGTCAACATCTTCGATGCCGCGGGGATCAAGACGCCCGACGTCTCGATCCTCTCCGACGGCTTTCTGGCGGAGATCGAGCGGATGGAGCACAAGAACCTGGCGCTGGAGCTGCTGCGGAAGCTGCTCAACGACGAGATCAAGGCG
>JBNGCP010000284.1:0-1149 GCA_049974845.1 Anaerolineae bacterium
AGTGAGGCCACACGAGTATGCAGTGGGCTATCAACAGCCCAAGTCGTGAGTCCCGACAAGGCCAAATTGGTCACGAAAACTGTCCTCCTGGGTACACCCGTTGGTCCGGATCGCAACTATCTGGATCCAGGCTGATGGTTTGCACATTGACAATCTGGATCAAGCTGCCGCTGTCTGGCGGGCAACGGCTGTCTGATTGCCGTAGCGCACCATCTTCTCCAAGTCGATGGCGACGACCGTCATCACCTGGGCGATGAAGTTCATCGGTTTACTGCGGTAAGGTGCTTTGTCACCGTGATGGTAGGTATTGCCATGACCGAAGATGTTCTCCCACGCCATGCGCTGCTTCTGAGCCTGCTTGTACGCCTCAGTTCGATTGGCGACGCGGTTCTCCTGCCAGCGCTGGTGCTGGGTGGGATACAGAGTGATGGTACGGGCGTGCGCGGCCATCGCTGCTGCGTCTTCCCCCACGCATTGCTTTCGCAGAGGACAAGTGATGCAGTTCGTCCCCTCGTATGTCACCTTGCCATCACGATGATGCTTCGTTTCGGTCATCGGCGTTTCGTTTGGACAGAACAACTGTCCCGCCTTCCAGGTGAAGCACTCGGAGCCGAAGCATCCCTTGGGGCTACGGTGGTCACGGGGAGCGATGTAGCCCTTCAGTTCTGCCTCGTCGAGTGTCTGGTAGACACAGGGGAAGTCGAAAGCGCTGTCGAGTGCCATGCTCTCGGCCTGCCCGGGCACGTGTGCCTGGTGCTGTTTCAGGGCCGCAGGGAAGAGCGCTGCTTGCCAGGCATTGGCCGTCGCCAGCACGACGGCTGTGACGATGCCAAACAGCCCATCGACCACGTAGCCGGCCAGGTAGCCGAAGCAGAATTCCCAGTTGTTGGCTTTGCCCAGGCGAGCATCCAAGTCGCCACGTGATTGGGGCAGCAACGCCAACAAGTGGCGGGCCAGCCGCAACAGTCCCTTGCGGTCCCGGGGAGGCGGGTTTGTGGCGGCGACTTCCTGGATAGTCTGCTCCACAGGTTCTTGCCAGTGGGGACCTTGGGGCATACCGGACACTTTCTCTTCCAGGCGGGCTAGACTTTGCTCCAGGCGCTGTGGAGAGACCTTGTCCAGGCTCTTGCTGTCGACGGCTTCCATCGC
>JBNGCP010000285.1:0-1104 GCA_049974845.1 Anaerolineae bacterium
AAACTGCGCAGCTGGCTGTCCTCCATCCCGCAGCCGCTCTTGAGCACGTAGTGATAGCGCTCGATCAGCCACCGCAGCTCGTAGTAGCGCACACAGCTCAGGGCGTGCTCAACGCTTTCTACGGGCAGGTCCGTGAGCAGCCGCCACAGGATCGGCTTGGCCCCCTCAGGCGCGTCCACCTCCCGCACCTCGATTGCGTTGAGCGTGATTGCCTGCAGCGCCTTGTCATGCACGCCGTCCTTGGGCGGGAGGATGGTCACAGGGCCCAAGCGCAGCTCAAGCCGCGCCTTGCGGACTGTCGTGCTGTGGCTGGTATGCACCAGCATGTGGAGCGTGTGGGCCACCTGCATCTGCCCCACTCTGTCCCACAGAAGGCGCTCATCGCCCTTCAGGCGCCGATTCTGATGCACGCGCAGCAGCAGGTAGGAGTTGTCCCGGCGCTGTTCGGCCAGCAGTTCGAAGAAGTCACCCTCCCGATCGGCGACCTGGATCAGGCGTTTGTCGGCGGGAACCGCAGCCTCCACCGCCCGGGCTGTCTGCAGCCAGCGGAAGCTCTCTTTCTCCTCGATGGGGCGCTGCTTGCGCTTATGTTTGCGGCCGATCGTCTTCGACCGGGCCCAGCTGTGCTGATGCAGCAGGCCCAGGGGCACGCCGTCGGCGCTGACGCCGATCGCCGAGTGCACGAAGATGCCGTAGCCGGCGCTGCCGTCACCGGCGCCCAGCGGCCCCAGCCCCTCGGTGACCTGGTGGGTGGTGAAGTTCAGGCAGGTGGTGTCCTGGGGCACGATGATGGTGTCATCGTCGCCGAGCCGTTGCAGCGCCGCATCCCGCAGCGCCGCCCGGAGGGCGTCGGGCTGCACCGCGTCGTTGGACAGGAAGCGGTAGATGGCTTTGGCTTCAGCGGGACCCCTGCTCACCTGCGGGATCGAACCTCCGGGATTGTCGGCGAAGGCCTCCACGGCTGCTCTGGCGCGTCTGTCGCGGCGCGTGTCGCCCAGATCCAATGTGTTGAACTCTTCGTCGACCCACTCTTGGGTGCTTGAGGACATCATTATACATCACCTCAAGCACTGTGGTTCTTGAAACCTATACAAGGTACCTCCT
>JBNGCP010000286.1:0-1104 GCA_049974845.1 Anaerolineae bacterium
AATTAACCAGAGATAAGTTAAGAAACCAAAGCCACTTGTGACTAATAAATCAAGCGCAAGTGCAGTTAATCTCAAGGTTTCATCTTTTGGACTTTTGACAACGTGAACCAGAGCTCACCGAAGAGGGAGCCCTAATTGAACCTTAACAACGCGCTGATTATGCGCTGGAGGCTGCTTTTTTGCCCTTGACCACCACGTTGAGGCGGGGGCGAGGCGGGAGTTTTGTCCCTTGGGAACGTCCTGGCGACTTACCTCGGGGTTTGGGCGGTTGGGCGGGGGTCCCCAACTGCCGAATAAGTCGGGCGAAGTCCCGTTGGACTAACGTGGGGGAGATTTCTCGCTGCTTCGCGGTGGGCAAGTACGCTTCCCAAGGCCGGGGGAGATGCTGGGCCAGGTGGCGCGCCATCCATAACATGACGTACGCTAAGTGGACGATGTGCCACCAGCGCTCTTCACGTTCCGTTTCGGGCGTTTGGGACGCGGTGAGCAGCAGCTTCTGTTTGCCGAACCGGAAGAAGTGCTCGATGTCCACCCGCGCGGCATACGCAGCATAGATGTCTTCTAACGTGAGTTCTCCGCGGCGCGGGCCGACCACGATGATCCACAAGGGTCGCGCAAACGCCCGGGTGCCATCTTCGTGGTACAGCATCACTCTGACCAGCGTGAACGGATATTTCCACATCGGGATCCGCTCTGGCTTGTTCTTCCCAGGCATTAGCATATTGTGCCAGGCCTGGATCTTCACCGTGTAGGTCTTCCCCCGCCGACTGGTGATAGAAAACTGGGTCTGTTGATCCGGGGGATGCCACGTCGTCGGATCCGGTAGCTTGAAGGGCTCACCATACCGGCGCGGACGATGGCGCGGGCACTCCCCGTCGGGATAGACAAATTGCCGGTAGAAGGTCCGACTGCTCCGCACCCGCGCGATGGTCACCAGGTTATCATGCTTCCGATTGGCGTGCAAGTAGGCGGGTTTGCTGTAGCTGGTATCCCCGACCTCAACCACCAAGTCGTCGTGCCACGGCAGATCGGGATCCTCCAGCAATTCTTGCATCTGACGCGCACCGACCAACTCCTTGTCTTGATCCGTCGCCACCCGCTGCG
>JBNGCP010000287.1:0-1104 GCA_049974845.1 Anaerolineae bacterium
CCCCTACGGAGGGAGAGCCATGAACAGAGCCCCGACTTTGGAAGCGCAGTTCGCCGATCTCACAGACCCACGTACCGATCATACGCTACGCCACAAGTTGATCGATATCGTCATCATCGCCATTCTAGCCGTGATCTGCGGGGCAGATGGCTGGACGGATATCGAGGAGTTTGGGCGCGCCAAGGAAAGATGGCTCCGCAAGTTTCTGGAATTGCCCCATGGCATTCCCTCCCACGACACCTTTGGGCGCGTCTTTGCGCGAATCGACGCCCAGGAGTTCCAGCAGTGCTTCATGAGCTGGGTCCAGGCGATCCATACGTTGACGCAAGGGCAGGTGATCGCCGTGGATGGCAAATGCCTGCGCGGAACCCAGGATACCTACCTGGGCAAACAGGCCATTCATATGGTCAGTGCCTGGGCCACCGCCGACCACATGGTTTTGGGCCAACGTAAAGTAGATGAGAAGAGCAACGAGATCACGGCGGTACCTGAGTTATTGGCGCTCTTGGACATCCAGGGATGCATTGTGAGCGTGGACGCGCTGAATTGCCAGAAGAAGACCGCGGCTCAGATTGTGCAACAAGGGGGTGATTACTTGCTTGCGCTGAAAGATAACCACCCGCATATGTATGAAGACGTGCGCAATCTCTTCGCCTGGGCTGCAGGCGCTGACTTCCAGGAAATGGATCACGCTGTGTGCACGAAGGTGGGGAAGGACCACGGGCGCATCGAGACGCGTACGTGCACCACGCTCTCAGACCCGGAATGCCTGGCTATGTTGGCAGATCACGCAGAATGGGTCAACCTGCGAACGGTGGTTCACGTGCACAGCAAGCGTCAAGTTGGCAGCGAGGTCTCAGAAGTCGACCGATACTATCTGAGTAGCTTGCCGGGCGACACGTCACAGCTGGCCGAGCGGGCGCTGGATGCTACCCGCAGTCATTGGGGCATCGAGAATCAGCTGCATTGGGTCTTGGATGTCGCCTTTCAGGAAGATCATAGCCGCGCGCGTACCGGCAACGCAGGAGAAAACCTGGCGGTCCTGCGCCACTTCGCACTCAACCTGCTGCGCCAGGAGAAGTCCTCGCGCTTGAGTATCCGAGC
>JBNGCP010000288.1:0-1090 GCA_049974845.1 Anaerolineae bacterium
ATCTTAAATATAACTAGCATATATACTCATAATCATGAAAAACTTTGTTGATTTTGGGCTAAATGAAGCATACAAGCGAGTGGCGCGGCTTGGCGATAAACTTGCGGAGATTGAATCGTTGCTTGATTGGGAAGCGTTTCGTCCGATAGTGGGCGAGCTATACGATAACAAAAGCGAACGAGGCGGTCGACCGAATATCGATGAAGTGCTTATGATCAAGCTGCTGGTGCTCCAGCAGTGGCACGGGCTCTCCGATCCCGAACTGGAGAAGCAGGTCTCGGATCGGCTCTCGTTCATGAAATTCCTCGGCTTTCCACAGCGTATCCCGGATTTTACGACCGTCTGGAGGTTTCGTGATCGGCTGGCAGAGACCGGTAGAGATCGAGTGATCTGGGCGGAACTCCAGCGGCAGCTCGATGCGCGCGGCCTGAGGGTGCGGAAAGGTGTGGTTCAGGACGCGGCGTTCATCACTGCCGATCCAGGCCACGCGAAGGCGGATACGCCACGCGGCGAGGAGGCGAAGACGCGGCGGAGCGCCGACGGGACGTGGATGCTGAAGGGCACCAAATCCTATTTCGGCTATAAAGTCCACAGCAAAATAGATACAGACTTTGGCCTTATTCGCGAGCTCGAAACGACCACCGCAGCAGTGCACGACAGTCAGGTAGATCTCTCTAACGAAGGCGAGGTCGTGTACCGCGACAGAGGGTATCAGGGTGCAGGGTGCAGGGGCTATTCCGCGACGATGAAACGCGGTGCGCGCGATCATCCCGTGGGCATTGCGGACACATTGCGGAATATCAGAATCAGCAAAAAGAGAGCTCCAGGTGAGCGGCACTATGCTGTGATCAAGAGAGTATTCAATGCCGGACACGTGCTGGTGACCACGGTAGAGCGGGCCAACGTGAAAATGATCTTCACTGCTCTTGGTTTCAACCTGTACCAGTTACGGACGCTCAAGCGGCAAGGAGTGATTTGAGGTAGCGTGAGCTTTCGAGAAAAAGCGGGAAAGCGAGTAAAATAACGCCGTAGAGGCGCAAAAATCCCATAAATAGAACCGGAAAAGATGAAAAGCAGCGGTGAAAAGACA
>JBNGCP010000289.1:0-1090 GCA_049974845.1 Anaerolineae bacterium
AACCGATAGAAGTCGGCGGCTCTGATCATCTGATAACGGTAGGGCGCCAGATCGAAGGTGGCGTTGTAGGCGTCGCTTGTCACCATGACCTGGTCCCAACTGCGGTATGCAAGGCCGTCGAGGTAGGAGGCTTCTCGGCTCCAGAAGCACGAGGTGTGGTCGTTCTGGTGCTTCACCTCCTCATCGACGATGAGCATACCGATCTCTGGATTGGCGCACGCCAGATGATAGGCCAGGCTGAGACCGGCTGCGCCGCCCCCGACAAGGATGGTGTCAAGCTGATGGACGCCGCGACCGCGATCAGTGATGAGAGGGGGCATGCCGATGCAGGGGGGCGCGGGCGCCGACGGAAGTCGTTTCCGGTGAACCCCGACAGGGCTCCTCAACACCGCGGAGCCGCCGCGTCACGGTCTGGCCCCCTGGCGATCCCCGGTTGTGGCGATGTTCGGGGCCTTCCGGTACCGCTGCACATTAGCACGCCACCAGATGCCCGGAAGCCGACGCAGCTTCTCGTTTGCGCTCAGGTGTGCACGGCGGCTGAACACGTCCATCTCGATGCAGAACCTTCACGCCGGGCAGCGAGGCCCTGTAGAGCTGTCGCACGCGGTTGATCTGGAAACGCATGAAAGCGCGCCAGCGATCGTCCACCCGACCATCATCAATATCGGCCTCGGCGAGGCCAAACGCCTCAAGTTCTTCCTGGGGAAGGTAGAGCCGGCCTGCCTCCCAATCTTCGGCGACATCCCTGAGGATGTTCGTCAGCTGCAGCGCGACGCCCAGTCTCACGGCGTAGGGAACGGCGTCTGGCCCCGCGAATCCGATGATGTGCATTGACATCAGCCCGGCCGTCGACGCTACTCCGTAGCGATAGCTCGTTAGCTCCTCGAAGGTGGCGTACCGGGTCTGGTTAAGGTCTCGCGCCACCCCGTCGATGAGCTGCTCCGCGAAGAGTCGTGGGATGCCATAAGTCGCCTGCGTGTCGGCCCAAGCGAGAATCAGGAGATCCTCCTCATCCCCATAGTCGTTCAGCGCCCTCTTGCGCCAGCCTTCGAGCACTTCCAGCGGATCCGACGCGTGATCGCGGTAGGCA
>JBNGCP010000290.1:0-1085 GCA_049974845.1 Anaerolineae bacterium
GGCAAGTCCATGGGTGTGAGCGCCTTGCGGGTCAAGATTGAGAAGTAGATCTCAATCTGATTGAGCCAGCTAGCGTGAGTGGGCAGGTGCACGACGGTAATGTTAGCGTAAGCAGCCCGCAAGCGTTCAGGCGATGTGTTCGGATGATGGGAAGGGCCGCCATCGACAATCCAGAACACACGATCAGCGGTTGCGTAAGGGGCTTGAC
Organism: Anaerolineae bacterium; assembly: GCA_049974845.1. Classification (GTDB taxonomy): domain Bacteria; phylum Chloroflexota; class Anaerolineae; order B4-G1; family SLSP01; genus PWVB01. Next base: position 209 of record JBNGCP010000290.1, read on the forward strand.
TCATAACCAAGTCAACCAGCTTACCGAAAGGAACAATGCCCACTGTGTCATCGACACGCCCGAGCACACGCCCGCTGAATACATCCAGTGCAGCCAGGTAAGCGACTGTCCCTCGACGTTCATATTCGAACTCGTAGCGCCCTGGTTGGCCAGAAACAGGTGATAGCGATGGATGCTTGCGCGCCAGCACCTGAATGCCGCTTTTCTCATCGGCACTGATGACATAGTCGCGAGGCCCTAACGGCTGGCCTTGCCAGATGCGTTGGTAAAGGTCCAATACCGGACCGGCCTTCTCGACAAAAAGTGGATCTCTCGGAAACAGCCAAGCTCGATAGTACCATGGCCGAATGGCATCCCGATGGAGCAAGCGCCACAAGGTGCTTACGCTGATCTCAGACACAATCCCGGCCTGTAGCACCCAGTTGTGGACTTCCTGTAACGAGAAACGACTCAAGGGCAGTTCCAGCTTGGCTGGCTTCTCACAGGCAATAGCCTTGATCTGGGTGATCTCCAAGGGGGTGAACTTGGGTGGTCGGCCTGATCGGGGCTTGTCTTGCAGACTTTCTTGCACGGATAGGCCAGCAGCGCGTCGCTCCAGATACCACTTACGCCAGTTGATGACTGTGCTCCGGTGGATCTCGAGTCGGCGAGCGATTTCACCCACGGTCAAGCCTGCTGCTGTCCACAGGATGATGCGGGCCCGGTCAGCCACGCGACGTTCCGTCTTCCCTGCTCGTTTCAGGGCGCGCAGAATCTGTTTCTCTTTGCCGCTCAAGCGGATCTGATATTTGTAGGGTTTCATCCGTCCTCCTCAAGTTGGTCAGGATTGGACAGATGATACACCATCTTTGTTAACGTGACGACTTCACTTCAGAGA
>JBNGCP010000291.1:0-1075 GCA_049974845.1 Anaerolineae bacterium
GCGCTGAATCCGACCGGGCTGTTGTACCTGGTCGTCGACGACACACTGTTGCACAAGCGGGGCAAACACGTGTACGGGTTGGGGTGGTTCCGCGACGCCGTGGCCTCCACCGCCAAGCGCGTGGTCACCGCCAGCGGCAACCACTGGGTGGTGATGGGACTGGCCATCCGAATTCCCGGAACCGAGAAGATCTATTGCCTCCCGATCCACGCCAAGCTCCACTTGCCCGGCAAGGACCGGCCCAGCGAAGCGACCCTGGCCAAACAGATGCTTCAAGACGTGCTCCAGTGGTTTCCCACGCGAAGGTTCGTTTTGCTCGGCGACGGGGCCTATTCGGCGAAAAACCTGCTCGGCGATTTGGACCCGCGGGTTCACCACGTGGGCGTGATGCGCAGCGACGCAGCGATCTACGATCCCGTGCCGCCTGTGCAGCCCAAGAGCAAACGCGGCCCCAAGCCTCGGAAGGGCCTTCGTCTGCCTTCGCCCAAGGAGGCCATGAAAAAGGCCGACCGCAATCGGAGCGGAGAGGGCCCCTGGTGCTGGCAGTGGGTCGAGGCGACGGCGTACGGCGTGACGCGCCGCTTGCAGGTGGTTTGCTTCCAGGCGGTGTGGCCCAAGGTATTGGGCTTGCGGCCGGTCCTGGTCGTGCTGGTACGCGATCCGGAGGGCAAATTCCAGGACACCTACTTGTTTACCACCGACCTGACGGCCGACGCGAGCGGGGTGATCGAGGCGTATGCCCGCCGCTGGAGTATCGAGGTCGCGTTCAAAGCCAGCAAGCAAGTGATGAAGATCGAAGCCCCGCAGCACTGGTGTCGGCAGAGCATCGAGAAGCTTTCGCCGTGGGTGTGGCTGATGCAGAGCATCATCGGTCTCTGGTATCTGACCGAAGGCCGCAAACTGCCGCAAGCCCGGGCCGCACGCAAGCGTTTCGGAGAGTGGGACACAGAATGGTCGCTTGCCCATATGCTCCGTATTCTCCGTGCGGCGATCCTCGATCAAACAATTACGACGACGTCAGCCACCAAGGCTGACCTGGAACAATTACTCAGACAACTCGAAAGCTACCTAAACC
>JBNGCP010000292.1:0-1072 GCA_049974845.1 Anaerolineae bacterium
GCTGATCACGATCCTCTTCTACGCCGCCTCGCGGATCACCTCGGTCTTCGATGCCTGCCAGCGACTGGCGGCGGCGCCGTCGGATCAGGGCGTGCGAGACGCCTTGCGAGCGACCTTGCCGCCGATCAACGAACTGGAGCGGCGGCTGAATGCGGGGTTGGCCGCCGATTTGCCCAAGGCCTTGCGCAAGGGGCGTCATCCGGTGGCGTTCGACGTGACGCTGGTTCCCTACCATGGCGAGCCGTACCGGAGCCCCGAAGAAATCTACCGCGGCCAGCCCAAGAGCGGCACCTCGCACTTCCACGCCTACGCCACCGCCTACGTCATCCGCCACGGGCGGCGGTTCACGGTGGCCGTCACCCGGGTCCTCTACGGGGAGTCGATGAAAGAGGTGCTCCAACGCTTGCTGCGGCAGCTCAGCCGGATCGGCGTCAAACTGCGGTATTTGCTGCTGGATCGGGGGTTTTACAACGTCGAGGTCGTCCGCTACCTCCAGGCCGCCCGCTACCCTTTCCTGATGCCGGTCGCCCGCCGCGGCCGCAAGCCCCGCGACCCGGAGAAATCGCAAAGCGTCTGGCGGTTCTTCGCCTGGAAACGCAGCGGCTGGTCGGAGCACCAGTGGCGCAACGCGGAGGGACGTTTGGCGACGGTCGGCATTTGCATCGTCCATGGGAGCTTCGCGAAGCGCGGGAAATCTCGCCGCCCTCAAACCCTGGTCTACGCCTATTGGGGCTTTCATCCGCGTTCGTGCGCGTGGGTCCGCGAGACGTACCGTTTGCGTTTCGCCATCGAAACGACCTACCGGCAGATGAATCAGGCACGCATCCGCACCTGCACGCGCGATCCGCTGTTGCGGTTGCTCTTCGTGGGACTGGCCCTGATCCTTCGCAACGTGTGGGTCTGGCTGCATCTGGTGTGTCTGGCGATCAGCCATGGTCGTTCCCTGGAACTGCATCTGGAGCGACTACGTTTTCGCCGCCTGCTGGTTTGGCTCCAACACTACGCCGAGCGGCTCTTCGGTTTCCGCGACTTCGTCATAGCGGAACATCCGATGCCGCCATGAGTTGCGTCA
>JBNGCP010000293.1:0-1063 GCA_049974845.1 Anaerolineae bacterium
CAAGGGAATCTGCTCCACCGGCCACCGGTCGGCGTAGATATCGCGTATTGAGCGCGGCTTCAGTTTGATCGGGCAAGCCAGCAGCCAGGGTGACTCGAACTTGGGATCGTGAATGGCGTAGACGTCAAAGGTCTCGGCTTGGGGATCAGGCACCACGCCCGGGAGCACCAAATTGCGCCACACCTCAGCCACAATCTGTCGTCCATCCTCATCCCAACTCATCGTCTCATCGGGCGGCGTTCCCGGAATCTGGTTATCCTTGTAGGTGCGCGGCAAAGGGCGCACGATTTCGCCGTAGGTAGGATGGCGACCCTGCCCTTTGTAAGGTGCAACTTCATTGCGATGGGCAGTGAAATTCTTGGCGAGCCGCATGAGATAGCGCTCGATACCTGCTGCTTGCAGCTGCCGAATCTTGAAACCCGCGTCCAATACGCACATTTCGTCTTCTTGTAACCCCCATTTCACGCGCCGGAGCAAGTCTTCCATCAATCTAGCCTCGCTGGTATCATCGGCAGCTACCCGCAAGAAGTCTCGTGGTAAGGCCAACCGTTGCCCGCCGATTTCCCCTGTATCCCCCGTGACCCCCATCACCACGGCCGGGAGCGCCTTGCCCGCTGGCCCATAGTAATGCTTGCTTGGACACTTCTTCAGACATGGACGCCAGAAGGCCACCAGGTCCACCGTGAGGGGGTGGTATCCTTCATACTCCCGCTTCTCCCAACCGGGTAACTGGGTCACGTGCCCCCGCCATTTCCCCAACAACTCTTGAATTGTCCAGGCGCCGTATCCAAAGGCGGTCCACGCCCGGCGACAAGCCTCGTCATCCAATCCGATGGACTTCAGCGCCGGATGCAGCGCGCCACGATGGGCTAACAGCGCTCCGCTGGCTAGCATCCACATAAAGTGCAACATCGCTTTGTTGGTTCCGACAGGCAAATCTTCCACTAGCGCGATCAAGGTTTCTAAGATATAATCTTGCATATGAGCTCATCTCCTTGTAGGGTTGGTTGTCACACAATCAACTCTACCACAGATTTGAGCTCTTTTCTATTCAGTTACCAGA
>JBNGCP010000294.1:0-1038 GCA_049974845.1 Anaerolineae bacterium
AACTGGTGGTGAAGGCGCCGACCAGTTTTTGATTGCAGCTTCAGGTGAAAACGGATGGGATACGATCGCGGATTTTCAGCAGAATATAGACAAAGTTAAAATTCCCAACGAAATATCCATTAATGAGATACAGTTTCAATCTGATAATTCATCAACAGTTATTTTTCGAGATGGAGAGGTTTTAGCACTCCTAAATAATCCAGGAGGCGCGTTTTCATCTCAAGACTTAACCAATGAAGAAATATTTCAAAATTATAATCAAGAGGTTGATAATAACACCTTAAGAATTCAATCTAATTCCAATGACGATCTAGCTTATGCTAATCGAGGCATTGCGTACTACAACTTAGGCGAACATCAAAAATCCCTTGAAGATTTCACTCAGGCTATTCGTATTAACCCTGACTCACAGTGGTATCACAATCGAGGGGTTTCACATTTTTATCTGGGAAACTATCAGCAGTCTATTGAAGATTATACTCAAGCAATTCGCTTAAGCCCCGATAATGCTGAAACATATAGAGATCGTGGATTATCCTATAATGCATTAGGAGATACAAATAGCGCAATTGAGGATTTAACACAAGCAATTCGCTTGAATCCAGATTATTCTAGTGCTTACTTTTATCGAGGATACCGTTACCAAAATCTAGAAAATTATCAACAATCTATTGAAGATTTTACGCAGGTAATTCGCTTGACCCCCAACGATGCCAATGCCTACAATAATAGAGGCTATTCTTATTATCAATCAGGAGAATACCAGCTTGCCATACAAGATTATACCGAGGCTATTCGTCTGGGTTCTAAATATCTTCCCAATCTATACTATAATCGCGGAATTGCCTATGAAGCGATTGGAGATCGTAATACCGCTCGGGCTGATTTAGAGACAGCTCTAAGTTGGTATGAAGTCCTACAGAATCCTTTTGCATCCGAAATTAGAGAGCGAATTTCCTCGTTGGGTTAAATTTTAATAATACTCACGAACAGATACAATGGTAAATTTTCTAGGGTTGTGGGATTCAAGCTATAAGA
>JBNGCP010000295.1:0-1029 GCA_049974845.1 Anaerolineae bacterium
GTCCAGCGCAATGGCCGGGAGCGCACGATCACGGTGCGGCTGGCCTCGCGGCTGGAGATGCGTGAGCGACAGATGCCGCAGATGCCGTGGTGGGAGGGCTGAGCAAGGCTTTCCCTGGATCGGCTCGCCAATCAGACACCGCACGCTCCTTCTGGGGCGTGCGGTAATATTAGCTGGAGGGGAGTCGTTGCCCCGCTAGCATCACTACCCAGCGCCTCAGAGAGACTCAAGAAGCCGCACGAGCTGTCGTGCTTGGGCCTGGCGCGAATAACGCTCAACCACGAAGCGGCGCCCATTCGCGCCATACTCACGACAGAGATCCGGACGGGTCGAGAGCTCGCTGACGGCCCTCACCAAAGCCTCGACGGACTCGGGCTCGACGTACCGTCCCGCCTGCGCGCGCTCCAGGATTTCCCGTGCCTCGCCGTCGATGCCCAGCAGCACGGGCCTTGCACATGCCCAGGCATCGAAGATCTTTGAAGGAACCGCACCCTTGAAGAGCTCCTCATCGCGAAGCGGGACGAGCGCGATGTTCGCTGCAGAGAGATAACCAGGAATCGTCTCGCGGGGCTGAGAATCCAACATCGTCACATTGGGGAGGCGCAACTCCTCCGCAAGCCGCACCAGATCTCGCTTACGGGGACCATCGCCGATAAACAGGAAGTGGATGTCGGTGTTCCCCTTCAGACGGTCGGCAGCATACAGCACCGTCTCCAAGGCTTGGGCGATCCCATGGATACCAGCATAGATCGCCACGAATTTCCCGCCGAGGCCCAGCTCCTTCCGACGCTCGGCGCCGACGGTCGGCATAGGCCGGAAAAGCTCCGTGTTTGCCCCGTTGGGAATCCACGAGACCTTGCGCGCAGGGATGTCCCGTTCCAGCAACCGGTCGTGGATGCCACGCGTCACGGCAACAACCCGACGGGCCCGCCGATAGCATGCCTTCTCCAGAACGGTGGCCACCCGGATGGCAAAAGGATTCTGGAGCTCCCCGAGAGCGACGGCCGACTCGGGCCACAGATCCCGCAC
>JBNGCP010000296.1:0-8000 GCA_049974845.1 Anaerolineae bacterium
AACTGGGCTTCGCTCTGCGACCGGTTCCCCGACACGTGCGAACGCCTGGGCGCCATCGCCGCCGAGATAGCCCCGGAGATGCCAGAGGAGGATCGACTCGGATTGGAGCAGCGGCTGCTCGAGGACACGATGAAGGAGTTCATCTCCTACGCCGTCGGCTGTATGTTCGGGCGGTACTCGCTGGACAAGCCGGGATTGATCCTCGCGAATCAGGGCGAGACGCTCGAGGACTACGTCCGAGTGGTTAGTGGTCAGTGGTCGGTGGACAGTGAAACAGCAAAGGAACAGATCACCTTCATACCCGATGCGGATAATGTGATCCCGATGGTGGGGGGGGATTGGTTTGCCGACGACGTCAGCGAGCGCTTCAAGGCGTTCCTGCGGGTGACCTTCGGCGAGGAACACTACGAGGAGAACCTGGCCTTTATCGAGCTGGCGCTGAACCGCGACATCGAAGGGTACTTCCTGCGCAACTTCTACGACGATCACGTCAGCATGTACAAGAAGCGGCCCATCTACTGGCTCTTCTCCAGCCCCAAGGGCAGCTTCAACGCTCTGATCTACATGCACCGCTACCAGCCCGACACGGTGAGCATCGTGCTCAACGACTACCTGCGCGAGTACCGCACCAAGCTCACGGCCCACAGGCGCCACTTGCAGCAGGTCGAGCGCAGCCCCGCCGCGACCCGCCGCGACAAGACCCAGGCGATCAAGGAGATCCAGAAGATCGACAAGGTTCTGAACGAGCTAAGGCAGTATGAGGATGAGACTCTCTACCCCCTGGCGACGCAACGGATCGAGATCGACCTCGACGATGGGGTGTTGGTGAACTACAACAAGTTTGGGAAGGCGTTGGCGCATGTGCGGGGGTTGAGTGGGAGGGCGTAGGGGACAGTGGTTAGTGGTCAGTGGCTAGTGGTTGGTGGTCAGCAATTTTCGGCTATGTGCGATGCTACTACGGATATCCTAATACGGGAAGGTTGACTATTGCATACTTCCCAAAATGGGATATACTAGAGATGGAGCGTGAGTGTGCGCATCATCGCGCTTAGGACGCTGCGGGAGTTCTGGGAGCAGCCTAACTGTGGCGATGCAGAGCAACCCCTCAAAGCGTGGTATGCCGAAGCGAAGAACGCGTCCTGGCGGACGCCGGCCGACATCAAGGCGCAGTACGGCAACGCCAGCATCGTCGGCGATAATCGGGTGGTCTTCAACATCGGGGGCAACAAGTATCGATTGGTGGTGAAGTTCCACTACAACACGGGCATTGGTTATGTACGGTTCATTGGCACGCATCAGGCGTATGATGGTATCGATGTGGAGACGATATGATTAGGCCAAAGGTACTGAAGACAGAAGCGGACTACGAGGCTGCCTTGGCGCATATTGAGGCGCTGATGGACGCTACACCTGGCTCTCCGGAGGAAGAGGAGCTGGAGGTCTTCGGCTTGCTGGTTGAGGATTATGAGCGCCGTCACTATCCCATTGACTTGCCCGATCCTATCGAAGCGATCAAGTTCCGGATGGAACAGCAGGGGCTCCTGCAGAAAGACATGGTCCCCTTTATGGGAAGCCAGAGCAAGGTCTCCGAGATCCTGAACCGCAAGCGCCCGCTGAGCCTGACGATGATCCGTGCGCTGCATGAAGGGCTGGGGATTCCGGCGGAGGTGCTACTCCAGGAGCCCGGTAAGGAGATCCCGGAGCATCGGTATGATCCGAAGGATTACCCCTTCTCGGAGATGTTCAGACGCGGTTATTTCGCTCCCTTCCCCGGCTCGCTGCGCGAGGCTCGGCTGCGTGCGGAGTCCCTGCTCGTCGATTTCTTCTCCATCTTTGGGGACACGATGCCGGAACCCGTCTACTGCAAGCGAACGGATCGGGAGCCCGATGTCAACGCGCTGATCGCCTGGCAAGCCCAGGCCCTGCGGATCGCCGCCGGGGACGAGCTCCTCGACTATGATCCTGCGGCGATGGATGAGAGCGCGCTGCGGGCCTTGGTACGTCAGAGTTACTTCAGCACAGGACCGCAGAACGCCCGGGAATTGCTCAACCGATGGGGCATTCATATGGTGATCCTTCCGCACCTCCCCAAGACCTACCTGGACGGCGCCAGCTTTCTCGCGCCATGGGGCAATCCGGTGGTCGGCCTGACCTTGCGCTACGATCGGCTCGACAACTTCTGGTTCACCTTACTCCACGAGCTGGCGCACGTCCGTCTGCACCTCGAAGATACCGGGCTGGCGTTTTTCGACGAGACGCAGCACATCCAGGCTGAGCCACACGACGCCAGAGAGCGTGAGGCTCACGCCTTCGCTCAGGAGATGCTCATCTCAGCCGAGGTTTGGGAGCGAGAACTCGAACCTTTGCTGCCCAATCCATCTGAGCGCGCTGTCGAGGAGGTTGCGGAGAAGCTGCGGGTTTCACCCGCCATTGTTGCAGGTCGTATCCGATGGGAGACAAGCGACTACAGTCAATTGAGCTCTCTCGTCGGCACCCGACAAGTCCGAGAGCAATTCGCCCCTTACCACACGGACAAACCTGACCACTGACCACTAGCCACTAACCACTGATCACTGGTATCAACTATGAACGAGATAGAGCAAGCTCTGACCCGCATCTTCGACCGCCACCGCATCGTTGTCTGGTACGACGTGAAGCGGGAGCTGCGCCAGGCGTACGAAGGCGTGACGCTGCCGGACATCGAGAAGATCACGATCGACAACAATGAGTTCGGTGTGAAGTACCGGATCCTGCGCGAAGAACCGGCCCGGAAGTTCCTCCTCTATCGTGAGGGGCCGCCGCCGGACGACCTGGACAACTGGCTGCTGGACGTGCAGCTTGCCCAAGGGTCGTTCCGCGCCGATCAGGTCTCGCTCTGGCTGAGCGAGGTAGGATTGGGGCTGGAGTTTGCCGACGTGGTGGCGCCACACGTCGAGTTCTTCCAGGCGATCCGACGGCGCGAGGCCCTGAAGGCGATGCTCGACAAGGATGACACCCCGCGTCAGGTGCGCCTCAAGATGCTGGCGGTCTGCGCCGGGGCCGAGCCGCGCCTCGACGATGTGATGGAGAACCTGCTGGCGGAGCTTGCCGAGGGTCAGGACGACAAGATGCGGTTGATCCAGCGATCCAGCCTGGACGGCTTCCTCTGGGAGCAACTGGAACGGACGTACGGGTATACCTCCGAATCCCCCAGCCTGCGCGACTTCGCGATTTCGCTGTTCAAGTCAGTGTACGCGATGGGGGTCGGGGAGCCGCCCACAGCGACCGCAAAGGTCGCCCTGTTGGGGGCGGACGCCATCGTCTTCCTGAAGCGGTGGAAGGATAGCGTGCGCCACCACGAGGCCTTCGAGGCTCTCTCACACGAGTATGCCGCTATCCTGAACATCGAGCAGGATCTGCTGGAGCGCGAGTACGGCACGCTCCTCGACGTGGACACCTTCGAGATCATCGACCGGAAGATCCTGAGCGATCTCGCCCGCGACGTGGCGACCCGCACCATTCCGGCTGACGAGGTGGCGAACGTCGTCCGTCGCCGCCGCCAGAGTCACTGGTATGGCCGCTACCGTCACGAATATGAGGCTATCGAGGAAGCTGCGACCTTCATGGAGAGGCTCGATAGAGTAGAGCTGAGGACGCGGGGCTTCGCGACGGCGATTGAGCAGTACGCCAACGTCTGGTATGAGCTGGACCAACGCTACCGCCGGGTGATCTACCACAGCCGGCAGTCCGGACAGATGTCGCTCCTCTCCTCCGTATTGGAGCAGATCGAGAACCTCTACACCAACGCTTATCTTCTGCGGCTGAACGATCAGTGGCAAGCAGTGGTCGACAGCCGTGATCGGTGGAATGTGGACATAGAACTGGACCAACGCGCCTTCTTCGAGCGGCTGGTGACGCCCTTTCTGGAGCGCAACAACAAGGTCTTTGTGGTCATCTCCGACGGCATGCGCTACGAGATCGGCGAGGAGCTCCTGAGCCTGATTCGGCAGGAGGATCGCTACGACGCCGAGCTTGAGCCTGCGGTGACCCTGCTCCCGAGTAACACAGCGTTGGGGATGGCGGCCCTGTTACCCCATCAGCGGCTGGCCCTCGCCGATGATGGATCGACGGTATGGGTAGATGGTGAGAGCTCCACCGGGACCGAGAACCGCCGGAAGATCCTGGAGCGCGCCCTGAAGGGCCGTGGCACAGCGGTACAGGCGGAGGCGCTGCTGGCGATGGACCGCGACGAGAGCCGCGCCCTGATCCGTGACCACGATGTCGTCTATGTCTACCATAACCGCATCGACGCGACCGGCGACAAGCGGGATTCCGAGGAGCGCGTCTTCGACGCTACCGAGGCAGCATTGGAGGAGCTGGTCAGGATCGTCAAGAAGTTGGCCAATGCGAACGCCAACAACATGCTCGTCACGGCCGACCACGGCTTCATCTACCAAAACCAGGCTTTGGACGAGAGCGACTTCGCCAGCCAGGAGCCCGTGGGCGCCGAGATCGTCACACGCAATCGGCGCTTTGTCCTGGGGAAGGGCCTGACTGAGACCTCCAGCTTCAAGCACTTCACGGCGGCTCAGGTTGGCCTCGACGGCGACTTGGAGATGCTGATCCCCAACTCCATCAACCGTCTGCGGATTCGCGGCGCGGGCAGTCGCTACGTTCACGGCGGTGCCGCACTGCAGGAGATCGTCATTCCGATTCTCAAGATCAACAAGAAGCGGGAGAGTGACACGCGGCAGGTTGACGTGGATATCCTGCGGGGCGCGTCGTCGATCATCACGTCGGGCCAGTTGAGCGTCATCTTCTATCAGACGGAGCCGGTGACGGATAAGGTGCAGCCGCGCCAGCTCCGCGCCGGCATCTACACGCAGGAGGGCGTCCTGATTTCTGATCGGCATGACCTGACCTTCGATCTGGATTCGGAGAACGCCCGCGAGCGCGAGCTACCGGTGCGCTTCGTCCTCACAAAGAAGGCCGACGACGCCAACGGTCAGGAGGTGATCCTGCGCCTGGAGGAGCCGGTGGCCGGCACCTCGCACTACCGAGAGTACAAGATGGTCCGCTACACGCTGCGCCGGGCATTTACGAGCGATTTTGATTTCTAGTGGCCAGTGGCTAGTGGTCAGTGGTTCGTGGTTAGTGGTTAGCCAAAGAAACGGCTGGTCGCAGGTCTCTAACCACTGATCACTGGTCACTAACCACTAGCCACTGTCGAAAAGGATAAGCCAATGGCCGTGACACACTACCGCGAGTTGATCGCCTGGCAGAAGGCGATGGATCTGGCGGTGGCGGTATACAAGCGCACGCGGAGCTTCCCTCGGGAGGAAGCCTACGGCCTGACGGCACAACTGCGTCGGGCTGCGGTCTCGGTACCGTCGAACATCGCTGAAGGACAGGGACGCCACTCGACCAAGGAGTTCATCCGTTTCCTAGGCCTAGCCCAGGGCTCACTACAGGAGGTCGAGACGCAGATCATCCTTGCAGCGCGACTCGACTACGTGACCGAAGCGCAAGAGACTGACCTGCTGGATCAGTGCGCCGAAGTTGCCCGCCTACTCCACGGCCTAACCAACGCTCTACGGCGAAAACACTAGCCACTGATCACTAGCCACTAACCACTCGATCAAGAGAAGCAACGCTATGACCAACCTGGATGACAAGATAAACGCCCATTTTCCCGGCCTCGTCGTGCGTAAGGACCTGGTGAAGTTGGTCAAGGGCAACGCCATCGTACCCTCCTATGTGCTGGAGTACCTGCTGGGGCAGTACTGCGCCACCTCGGACGAGGCCAGCATCCAGTCGGGCGTCGAGACGGTGAAGGAGATCCTGCGAACGCACTACGTGCACCGCAGCGAGGCTGGCCTGGTCCGCTCGACGATCCGGGAGCGGGGGCGGCACAAGGTCATCGACAAGGTCAGCGTCGATCTCAACGAGAAGCGCGATGTCTATGAGGCCACCTTCGCCAATCTCGGCATCAAGCAGGTATTGGTCGATCCCGACACCGTCAAACGCCACCCCAAGCTGCTGGTCAGCGGCGTCTGGTGCATCGCCGATCTGGAATACCAATTCTACGAAGACGGCAGCACCGTGCCCTGGATCCTCAATTCCCTCAAGCCGATCCAGCTCTCGCGGTTCGACTTCGACCAGTACCTGGAGGCCCGGCGTGCCTTCACAACGGACGAGTGGATCGACCTGCTGATGCAGAGCATCGGCTTCGACCCAGAGCTCTTTGATCGACGCGCCAAGTTCCTGCAGCTGATTCGCTTGGTGCCCTACTGCGAGCGCAACTACAACCTGATCGAGTTGGGGCCGAAAGGGACGGGGAAGTCCCACATCTATACAGAGTTCTCGCCGCACGGTATCCTGATCTCCGGCGGGGAGGTGACCGTCGCCAAGCTCTTCGTCAACAACGCGACCGGTCGCATTGGGCTGGTGGGTTTCTGGGACGTCGTCGCCTTTGATGAGTTCGCCGGTAAGAAGAAGCGGGTGGACAACGTGCTGGTGGACATCCTCAAGAACTATATGGCGAACAAGTCCTTCTCCCGTGGCATCGAGACCCTTGGGGCCGAGGCGTCGCTGGCCTTTGTGGGCAACACGCAGCGCACCCTCGCCTATATGCTCCGGCACAGCGATCTCTTCGCTCCATTGCCAGAGGTTTACCACGATTCCGCGTTCTTAGACCGCGTCCACTTCTACGTGCCCGGATGGGAGATCGACATCATCCGCAGTGAGATGCTCAGCGAGGGCTACGGCTTCGTGGTGGACTATCTGGCGGAGATCTTGCGCCACATGCGTGACTACGACTATTCTCAGCACTACGCCGATCACTTCCGGTTGATGACGGATCTCTCGACCCGGGACCGGACCAGCATCCAGAAGACGCTCTCGGGCCTGATGAAGCTGCTCTATCCTCACGAGGAGGCCACCCACGAAGAGATCGAGGAGCTTCTGCGCTTCGCCATCGAGGGCCGCAAGCGGGTCAAGGACCAGCTGATGCGCATCGACGCAACCTACGCCGACGTGACCTTCGCCTATGTCGACGTCCAGAGCCGTCAGATCTCCCACGTGCAGACGCGCGAGGAGAAGCTCTATCCCCAGCACTATCATGGCACCGCGCAGGGCGAGGAGGTCGTAGATGCCTTCCCCGAGGCGTTGGATGTCGCTCAGGCAGAGCGGGAGACCGAAGTCGAGGTCGCTGAGAGCCGGCCCGAGCCGGAGGAGCAACACCTCGTCTTCGAGGAGGACCAGACCGGCGTGACCTACGAGGACCTCTTTGGTCCCTACCTGGAGGGGACAGAGGAGATCATCGTGACAGATCCCTACATCCGCCTCTTCTACCAGGCGCGTAACCTGATGGAGTTTCTGGAGGTGGTGGTCGCACACAAAGAGCCGGACGAGGAGATCTCCGTCCATCTGGTGACGGGCCGCGATGAGTACCCGGATGGCCGGCAAGATCAGTACCTGCAACAAATCCGAGACTCCGTCGCCGCCACCGGCATTGACTTCACTTGGGAATATAACGAGACCGACACGCTCCACGCGCGGCACATCGTCACGGACACGGGCTGGAAGATCCTGCTGGACCGGGGGCTCGACATCTTCCAGCGGTACGAGATGAATGACGCCTTCGCTCTGGCAAACCGCCACCAGGAGCACCGCGCGGTGAAGGCGTTTGAGGTGACGTATCTCAGAATCCCCCAGGAGTGAGTCCTATCTCCACGGGTACCCCTGGCTCTGCTCCACGTCGACAGACAGCGATCCATGACTGAATGCTGGATTCGGAAAGTCATAGCGCTGTTCGTCTCGAGCACGCCTAGCTGCTACATGAACATACCGCTCCTGCCCAGCCTTTTTCCCGCCCTCATCTCCCATCACTTATGATCCGCATACGCGGAACCCACGCCCTGTGTTTTCACGGGACGCCATGTCTGTGCCATTCTACCCCCCCCACGGTTGTGCACCTCACGAAAATGCATACAATACATCCATCATTAGCCAGCGCTGTA